>QHYK01000133.1 GCA_003224085.1 Acidobacteriota bacterium
GATCAGAACTTTCCAAGCCGCACTCGCACGACTGTCGGGTCGTCTTCATGGAATTGCAGCCCTCGATCGGTTTCATCCCCGTTCCAAAGGCGCACCGCTTTCCAGGCCCCGTTCTCAAATGCACCTTCTTGGGCCGAGAGAATCTGCATGCGTATTCCTGGCAATCGGCCGGGAAGATGAAAGTTGACGATGGCGTCTACACCGGTAACCAGGAACTCGTCGGGCCCGAGCTGCGCGATCAGAGCGGCTCCGTGTGCATCACTTGTTCCCGGCGCGCGGCGGCCATCACGTTGCGGATATCCGTATGCGATGGTGGCCTGCCAAGCACCAAAGTCGAGCTCTTGTTGTGGCTGGCCGGGGTCTTCAACCGCCGTTTTCAACTTCCCTTCAAAGTTTAGACGCGCTATCTCCTTGCTCATGGGCCCGAGGAGGGCAAAGTTTCGGGCATGAGCCGTAGCGGGTGAGCCGCCTAATATATTCCAGCCATGAGGATCGACAC
Source organism: Acidobacteriota bacterium (assembly GCA_003224085.1). Taxonomy (GTDB): domain Bacteria; phylum Acidobacteriota; class Terriglobia; order Acidiferrales; family UBA7541; genus Acidiferrum. Next base: position 500 of record QHYK01000133.1, read on the forward strand.
CGAACGGCGCGAAACCCAACGCACCCTCTCCTAAGGCCGCAAAAAAATACTTAGCGAATCCGTCGGTCTTGGCGATCTCAGGAACGAACAAAGGATTGTCAGGGCGGTGATAAGCGCGCAGGACGCTCCGAACAAACTCCGGATCGCTGTTGTAGATGTCCGGAGCGCATGCATCGAGTGCCGGCGCCAACGCGCGCCACAATCCAACCCATTGCTGTACCGCTCTGCCGCTCGGATATTGGATGCCCGGCAGGTAAACCTGACGCTGCGGAAGCTCTGCTGTCAGCGAACTGAGCCACACATTTATGTAGGCGGGAATGTTGAATTCCGCTTTTCCGGCGGCGGCAATCTCGTTAATGTAGCGCGCCTGGTAGTAAAGCTGGAAAAGCTCGTCGGCATCGCCGCGAAATAGTTCGCTCCACGTGCCTCCCTGCCTGTGCGTCGCTGCGAGCATGTCCGGCGGAACTTGGCCCGCGAATGTTGTGTTCGCTTCGGAAGAGAAATCACGCACGCTGCCGATGTTACCGGACTCGTTCTCCACCTGAACCAGAAGGATGGTATGGTCTGTTCCATCGAGCTCTTTGAGATGGCGCATCAATGCGACGAATGCCGCTTTATCCGCCTCAAGGTTGGCGCGCGAATTTGCTGAGAGAACGTCCGTCAATTCGCCGTCGGCGCGCACCACCCGAGGGAAGCGCTTTGTGTCCGTCTTTACCCACTCCGGCACGTAGTGCATGTTCCCGTTCTTCCACGTGCCGAACCACAGTAGTACGACGTGGAGGTTGTGCTCTCGAGCACCTTTCAAAAAGAGGTCGACGTTGCTCCAATCGAATCGACCGGGCTGTGGCTCAACTTGTTCCCAATAAACCGGTGCCTCGATGGTGTTCGCATGCAGCGCCGCAAATGCCTTCCATATGGCGGGAAATTCGGAGGGCCATGCGCTTGAGTTGTGGACTTGGCCTCCGAGCATGAGAAACGGTTGACCATCAACCAGCAACGCCCACCGGCCGTCCTTCTGAACAAACCTCGGTGCTTCGGCCGCAAAGCCGGATGGAAGGGACATAGCGATAAACAGGAAGACGGACACAATCCGTGAAGATTTCATGTCGATTATTTATCCCCTTTCATCGACTCGCGTTAGACGGCCCTACGCGATTTCCGGGGCAGCAAGCGCGATTTCAAATTGGAGTTGCCGCGAACCAAGATACGGGTGCGTGGCGGTGAGCTTCACCGTGCCGGGTTGTTCCATGGCGCGAATCCAGATGGCGCCCGTGCCCCCGATCAAGGCGAAGGGATTGTCGCCTATGATCACGGCGGGGCCGCTTAGCTGAAAAGTGATGCTGTCGTTGGCAAAGGGCCGAATGGCACCGAACTCGTCGGTGACGCGCAAGACCACGTGCGTAGTGTCGGCGCCATCGGCGTTCAAAGTGGTGTCGTCAGGAAGAAGCGTGAATTTCTGATCGATGCCGCGGCCGGAAAGAGTCTTCAAAATGACCAGCTTGCCTTGGATATAGCCTTCGATGCGCAGATCTCCCCAGTTGCTGACGGCCCTTCCCAGCTCAGCGACAAACGGGGCATAGCGAAGGTGAGCAAACTCCGCTATGTCGGGGCCGACTTCCGCCACAGGTTTATCGGCAACAAAGAACTTGAGATGGTCGCAATTGGAGAAGACGACCGCTTTGGTGAAGCCAATGGATTCGTCGCCGCGGGCCCAGTGGAAGGCGGGCTCGAGGACGATTTCTTCCGCAGGATCGCATTGCGATTTGTAAAAGCCGGCGGCCGGCTTTGGCTCCCGGAAAATGTCGGTGACGCCGTGGTAGCAGATTCGGTCGCCGCTGCCAAAATCGGCGTGCGTGTTGTAATCGAAAGCACACCAACCGATGCCGCCCGCGTATTGAGGGTTGGATGCCAGCTGATCGTGAATACGCGCATGGCGCATGGCGTGCTCGGTCAGGCGCTCGACTTGGTCAATCGTTTTGCTGGGATAGGTGTGCCCGACAAATTCGGTGTTGAGGTAGCGCGGATGATTGGGCGGCTTCAAGGGAAAGCCAAAATCGTTCATGGTGAAAACGTCTTCGAGGAATTCCGACTCCTGGAAGTAGCGGATGTCACCGGTGGGCCCGGTGGGGTCGAGGCCATGAGCCAAGGTGTTGGTGCGGACGTAAAAATCATGATCGTCGCGCGATTCATTGATACGCACGCCCCAGAGGATGATGCTGGCGTGATTCCAGTCGCGGCGGATCATGCGACTAACGTTATCAATGGAAATTAGCTTCCAGGATTCGTCGCCGATATGCTGCCATCCGGGAATTTCCCCTGTCGCAAAGTTCCAGTCAAATCACGGTTTAGCGGAGGGGGCATCCTTTGCCGAATAAACAAACTGCCGAATCTCCGCGCGCTGCTTCTCGAGGTCGGCCAGATGTTGCTCGCGAATTTTCTGGTAGACCTGGAACTGCTCCTGGGCGCGGCCTTTTTCGCCGGTGCGAACATACGCCTGCCCCAGACGGTAGTAAGCGTCGGCCAGATCGGAATTGAGTTCCAGCGCGCGCTTATACTCCGGAATCGCTTCTACATATTTATTCTCGTCGGAGTAGAGATTGCCCAATTGCAGGCGAGCTTCCGCGAGCTTCGGATCGAGCTCCAGCGACTGGGTCAGCAGCGATTCGATTTGATGCAGATCCAAGCCGGGATCCTGGGCCCGCCTGCCTTTCCATAGGCTCATCGCGTAGTAGTACAGGGCACGCGCGTTTTTCGGCTGCAGTTCCGCGAAGCGGCGGAATCGCTGGATGACCTCATCGGCCCGGCTTGGGGAACTATCGTAGGCCTTGGACAGAAAGAAGTAGCAGCTCGGTTCGGACGGATTCAGATCGGCTGCGCTCAAAAGAGATTTAACCGCATCGTCATAGTTGCCGCGCGCGTAGTAGGTCATTCCAAGGCCGACAGCCATGCGCTGCGACGCCGGATACCGCTGAACACCCTGTTTGAAGACCTCCACGGCCGGGTCAAGCGTGCGGTGGAGCAGCAGTTCGCCGCCCCAGTCAAACAAGTTGCTTTCGCTCGGCTCCAGGTGCGCAGCGGCTTCGTATTCGTTGGCTGCTTCGACAAACTTTCCGTCTTTTTCTTCTACTTCAGCCAGCAAGTTGTGCAGTTCCGCCGTATTCTTCTGTTTCAACAGGTCCCGGAGCAGGCGCTGAGCGTCCGCGAGCCGCCGAGTTTGCAGGTATGCAAGCGAAAGGTCGTAGCCGTTATCGTAGGAGGAAGGATCGATCTGCTGAGCCTTCTCCAGGTATAGGGCGGCCTCCGCGACTTTTCCGGAACGCGCGAATGCTTCACCCAGATTGTGGTTGGTTTCGAAGTTCCGCGGATCGAGTTCCACCGCCTTCCGGAACTGCTCCGTGGCCAGCTCGGTTTTCCCCAGGTGCGCCAGATTCGTCGCCAGGTTCGTTCTGGCCGGCGCTGAGTCCGGCTTCAGTGTGACCGCCTTCTGAAGGTGTTGCGTGGCTCTGGTATCCTGCGATTGCGCGGAGTAGACCAATCCCAGCAGCTCCTGGACTTCGAAACTTTCCGGAACCTCGCGAACGAGTTTCTCAAGTTGTGCTGCCGCCTCCGGGTATTTGCCCGCTTCGTACAGGTCAACGGCCGCCTTAAAGTCGCGGTCTAAATCCTTCTGCCCTGCATATACCGCGGGCGCCAGGGTTCCATATGCGAAGAAAACCAAAAGCGCAGAAGCCATCGGACAAGCTCTTGGAGTCGCCATGCCTGCATGGTAGCACCGCGCTGGGTGCAATGCGCCGCCCTGGAGAAAACTGGGAAGACGCCTCTTGCCAAGCGCCTTCCCACTCGGGGTGTGGGTTGTCAAAACTGTTAGAACAGCAGCTTCAAAGCGAACTGGATCTGCCGCGGGTCGTACGGCGCATCGCGCGTTGAGCCGATTCGGCCGAAGTTGTTGTTGGTCCAGTTGGTGGAGCCGCCGATGGACACCACGCCGTTACCGCCGAAGCCGGGCGCGTTAAAGTTAGGGTGGTTAAAGATGTTGAAAATTTCCGTGCGGAACTGAAGCTTGCGCTTTTCGTTGAACGGAAAGTCCTTAAAGATGGAGAAGTCAAGTCGGTGGAAGCCGGGGCCGGGGGCCTGCGTGATGCCTCCCAAGTTCGCAAAGGTGCAAGCACCGACAGCGCACGTGGCTGGATTCGCAAGGGGACTTGCAGCTCCCGTCGGATCCAAAGCAGGGTCATAGTTGAACCAGCTGAGTTTTCCGAGGCTATCGTTGTGGAGACCGACCTTCAGGGGCTGCCCGGTGTGCAGCGCGCCGCAGCCAACGCTTTGCAGAGTGTTGTTTACGCAGCTGAAAGTGATGGGCTGACCGCCCTGCAGCGTGGCGATCCACTGTGTACTCCACCCCCCGACGATCTTGTCGGTGATGCCGCTGCCGTCGGACATAAACTTCTTGCCCTTGCCGAACGGCAGCTCGTAGCCGCCGCTGAAATGGAACACGTTGCGGATGTCGAAGTTCGCCAGCTTGTAGTCCTTCTGGATCCCGAACCCGGGAACGTACGGCGCGCGGTAGCCGACATTGTCACTACCGCCGTTCAACAAATCGCCGGCGTCGGACATGGTCCTAGACCACGTGTAACTAGCCAGGAAGTTCAGGCCGCCTTTGAATTGCTTCTCGATGCGCGTCTGCAAACCGTGGTAGTAGCTACTACCTTCTGTTTGTGCCTGACTGCTGTTACGTCCGAAGTCGGGGAAAGGCACGAGAGTGGTCGCTTTCACTGTATTGGGCTGAATGGAAGTGGGGCGGTTGTTGCCCGGAAAGGATTCCAAGTGGCGGGCCAGCGTCGTTACGTACGCCGCTTGGAACGACATTGATGAAGTCAGTTGGTATTGCACGCTCAGGTTGCCACCCATCGAGTACGGGGTCAGATAGTTATACTGAATGCCGCGCAGCGCCAAACCGCTGGCGTTGACAAGCTTGGGGTCGAGCGGCGTGCAACTGAAGCCGGTCTCAAACGTGGGGCCTCCTGTTGGCGTCGCCGTGGCGCATCCCGCAAAGTCGTTAATTGCGTGACCGGCATCGGGGTCGAAGAAGGAGAAGTTAAACTGAAAGGGGTAGTTTTCGCCGAGGTTCGGGGAGAATCCACGGTTTTCAAAGCCGTTAAAGAAAATACCGAAGGCACCGCGAACGACGAGTTTTGGCGTGGCTTGATACGCAAACCCAAAGCGAGGAGCGATATTGCTCTTCTGCCCGACGCCTAGGCTCTTGCCATACTTGCCGATAGACAGAGCAATGCCATCTTTGCCGAGCAGGCAAGTCAGGAAATTCGCGTTGGCGGGATTGGTGCAATCCACCGAAGTGAGATAGGTGAGATCGGTTTTTCCGCTCGGGATCAGGTAGGCCGGGCCATTTGTCGGTGGGCCGCCTGGAATGAAATTAGCTTGGAAGCCGCGGTGCTCATAGACCGGTTGGAAGTAATCCCAGCGTAGCCCAAGGTTAAGGGTCAGTTTACTGTTGACCTTCCAGTCATCCTGCCCATAGAAACCGTAGTAGTTCTTGCCGTTGTCGGTTAAGGAGATGTTGGACACAAACACCGAGTTCGGTCCACCGACGTAGTCAATTCCGTTTTGTCCGGGCAGC
>QHYK01000055.1 GCA_003224085.1 Acidobacteriota bacterium
ATCTCATCAACTACACGCCGGGCTACGTCCGAGAGGAATTGGAAGAGCAACCGCTGGTGGAAAACCCGGAGCTCAGGGAACTAAAGAAACAGCGGGCGGGGTTGGTCAGCGAGTTGAACCGGTCGAAAATTGAATTGGCCGATCACCTGCTTGAGCCGCCGGCCAAAAAACGCGGGACCCCATCCCGGAGTCAAAAGGAGGTAATGGACGACATCGCGGTGATCGAGGGTAAGATTCTGTTGGCGGATGATCAATTGGAAAAACTGCCGTCGGAAATCCGCTTTGACGAGGCGCACGCCGGAGAAAAACTGTTAAAACTCAATCACGAGAAGAAGCGGTTTCTGGATTGCATCAAGGTGTTTGTCTGCAACTCAAAAGCCGAAATGTGCCGCCTGCTGTTGAAACATTATGATCGGCCGAGGGAGGTCATACCAGCGCTGGCGATGATTGTCGAGCGAACGGGCTATGTGAAATTGGAAGGAGGGCGGTTAGAAGTGACGTTGAGAAGATTTACGGATCGCGAAATCGACTATGCTGCCCGGCACCTATGCGAGGACCTCAACCGCATGCAGCCTGTAACCTTGGACAAATTTCATCTTCCGATCCGTTACCACGTCCAGTAGCAGACCCACAAGAAATTTTCTTAAAACGCGCAAAAAGCTGATCGTTTGCTAAGACCTCTGTACTAGGTGCTTCACTGCGAAGATTTGGCGGCAACCAAACTCGCACTCACCCACCTGCTTGGGAGGCAGGCGCTCTACCAGATCCACCCGAGTTACGCCGGTGGGCTTTTGAACCACCGCTCCTTTTCTAACCAATCTGGCTCTGTCGTGAAGTCGGTTCCCGTGATGTCTTTCAGGCCTGGCACTCAATCGGTTAGACGAGAGCTCGATCCATTTTCCATCATTTTCCAATTACCAGGAATTTTGTTTTAGTTAAGTGCCGCCAGTTCAGCGTGTTAAGGTTAACCAGAGGAAGCTTGGAAAGCTTCTATACTGCCATTGTACGACGCCCGCTCTATTAGGCTCACGCCATTATACCCAACAACGGTTACTTGCGTACGGATGCAAACCAGTGACCAGGGTGACCAGGGTCGTGCCCTTTTGAAAGAAACTTCTACTTCGTTATTGTGTAACCCAAAAGCAGGATGTTGGTAACCTCAAAATCCGGGCGTATGCGCCGCGGGCATGGAATGCGACAGGACTCTTCTCACACGAATCTAACCGATGTTAGCACGGCCCTTTTGCGTTAGAATTTGCGGATGAGTATTTTGCGGCGGCTTTCACGCTGGATAGGATCGCGGGACGACATGACTCATATCGTTGCAGGCAACACGGCTCCGGAATTTTCTCTGAAATCGCTCGAGCAGAAGGAGTATTCGCTTCGATCGCTTCTCGAGCGTGGCCCGGTCGTTGCCGCTTTCTTCAAAATCTCCTGCCCCGTCTGCCAATTCACTTTTCCTTTCCTGGAACGCCTGCATCAGCGTTACGGCTCCAGCGAAGCAGCAACCTTCCTCGGCATCTCACAGGACGACGCCCGCGCCACAAAAAGCTTTGCTTCCGAGTATGGCATCACATTCCCCATGGTTCTAGATGGAGACGGCTATCCCGTTTCGAACGCCTATGGCCTGACCAATGTCCCGACCATTTTCCTGATTGAGCCCGGCGGCAAAGTGAAGGTCAGTTCGACCGGTTTTGACAAAAAAGATTTGGAAACTATCGCCCAAGAACTTGCCGAACGCCGCAAGATTGCTCTTACCCCGCTGTTCCGCCCCGACGAAGTCGTTCCCGCCAACAAGCCTGGCTGAAGCTCAAAGAACTAGGTCCGGTCGGGACCTCCTAAGGCCGTTTGCCGTAGTTTTGGCCGTGAGTTACGTCAGGAAGGCAGGCACTTAGGCCTAAAGAAGGCCTTTCTGGAGCCAATTGCTGTTAATCCAACTCTGTCTCGAGCCAATGTTTTTTGTGTTTCTCCGGGCGTTTTCTTTTGTTGGCGATCACTCGCGTAACGGCTGGAGCGATTCCGGATTTTCGCGCCACGCGCCGCGCCTCTTTTACCACGTCGATGGTTTTCTTCTTTCGCCGCTTCATGACAGCGAGAGGTTAACCCAAGCAAGCAACAGAAGGAAGCGCCGATTCAACAGCTTGGGGAAAATGAATTGAAGAAGGTCATTCCGGGGAGCCAAACGACGAGAAATCGGCTTTCTCTTTATTTTAGGCGCTTTTGAAAAGCATATCCCTCGCTCCGCGAAACCCACCGGAGCGCAAAAGGCGCGCTTCGCTCGGGATGACAACATACCAGGTTTTCGGCGGGCCGCTAAAAGTTGAACAGGCACTGCAAGTAGATCAGGCGATTTGCTGTCGAAGAAGAAAACGGACGGCCGGCCAATGCGTTCGATTGCAAACGCACGGACGGGGGCGCGCTCAGATTGCCAAAGGGATTGGACACATTCACTATGTTAAAGACATTTCGCGCGTTGATGCTGAACGTCAAATTGTAATGGCCTTCCGAAGGATTCCCGCCGAACATGCCGCCACCATGTGGCGCCCGGCCAAATGTGCCTCCGCGCGGGCCGCCGCCGCCCCCGGGGGTTTCTTTCTTCTCGCCAAACCCGAAGGTCTTGCTAAACCGCAGGTTCAGCGTAAACCGCGCCGGGCCCGTCCCCTCGTCAATTGGAATTCCGATTTGCCCCGGCTTTACCTGTTGGTTGAAACAGCCATACACGGTGGATATCACTCCCGGACTGCCGCACGTGCCTAGCGTTGGGCGCGCATTGAACGTATTGATTCCGTACAAATCCTGGCCCGTCGTGATATTGAAAGGAGAACCGGATTGCGCGACCATGAACGGGCTCGCGCGCAGGCCCCAGGGCATGCTGATCGAGCCGCCAACGAATGCGCGATGCCGCACATCGAACGATGCCCGGCCGTAGTCTTCTGCTATACCGCACGCCGGCAGGGTCGATGATTCGCAGGGGATCGATGGAATGTAGCCCGCGCCAGAGGTGTCGCTGTGCGCGGAGTTCAGCGTGTAATAACCCCACAATGAAAGTGTCGTTCCCACTTGCACGCGGCTGTTCAAGATGAGCTGGTTTTGTTTGAAGATTCCGCCCGCTTGGTACTGGTAAATGATCGCGGGATTAAAGCCGGCAGGGGGAGGGGTGGCAACTGGTGGCGGTGGTGTGGCGTTCGTATAGAACTGATGAACCCCGCGGGAATTGAGATAAGTAACGGAAAGATTCGCGGATTTGCTGAGCTGGCGCTCGACCGTCGCTCCCGCCTGCATGATGTACGGAGTCCGAAGGGCAGGATTGGGTATGTACACCACTTGGGGCTGCACGCCGCTTGGCGGCACCGGCTGCGGTTCATCGGGATCAAAAAACTGCGGGTTCTTCACAAGAAATTGCTGTTGAGTCACTCCGTTTTGCAATTCCTGCTGCAAGACCAAGTCTGAACTAAAGCGGTCGTAAAAAATGCCGTAGCCCGCTCGCAAGACGGTCTTTGGCGACCTGTTATTTCCCGCGCCGCCCAGAGCCCAGGCGATGCCCACACGGGGCGCAAAATCGGCATGATCTCCTAAGTCGTTTTGCCTCTCGTAACGCAAGCCGGTGCTTAGCGTCACGTTCGGCCGGATGCGCCAATCATCCTGAACAAAGAGCGCGCCGTCAAACCACGTAACGTTCGCCAGCGCTGCTCCTGAAGGGCCGGAATTCAACACGTAATAACTCGCGCCACCCCCGTTGGCGATCCCTGCCAGTTGATTGGCCTCCGTATCTCCGGTCGCGATGGCCTGCAACATAATCTGATAAGCCTGAATCCCGGTTAGCTGCGGGCAGGTGTTCGGCGGATTCGGCACGTTACAGCCCGTCACTCTCGGATCGGGCCGCGGGCCAAAAACGTATTTGCTATTGAACTGCGCCGTCGACAAATAGTCATCTGTTGTGGCGCGCAACCTGCCGCCATACTTGATGGCATGCTTCCCCATGTTGAAATAGGTGATGTTCTGGAGCTCGTAGCGGTTCTGCGTATCAAGGTTCACCCCGCCGCTGCTCCCTCCGGTCGTGTAGGCCCCTTGAATCGAAATCGTTGGCTTCGGAAACAGAGGATTCTGATCACTCTCATAGTGTATGTATTGAAAGCGCGTTTCGTTGATGGCACGCGGCCCGAGCACCTGAGTATCCGTCATTTGAAACGTGTGTTCCGTACCGAGCAGGTCAAAAGCCGCACTCGGCAACGTGAAGGAGTCGATCCCGTCGTCGTTCTCGTTGTTGCGCCAGTACTGGTAGCGTGCGGTCAGCGTGTTGCTGGGAGCGACTTGAAAATCGAAGCGCTGGTTTACTTCCGTGCGCGTGCGCGGATTAGGAAACGCGCCGCTGAACGTCGTGATTTGCAAAGTCGCGGGATCCACATACGGCGTGTCCACTACGGACAGCTCATTGAGATTCCGGCGCTCGACATTGGTAAAGAACGACACTTTTTTCCCGAGCGCGCCGCCCAGATGCCCCTCGTACTGCGTCGAATAATAGTCTGGCGGCGGCCCCGCGCCTTCAAAAGGATTTTTCGAGTTGAAGGCCGACATGTTGCCCATCACCCAGAACTGCCCATGCAGCTGGTCCGTTCCCGGCTTGGTTAAGACTTCGATCCGGCCATAGCCCAGTTTGTCGTACTCGGAAGAAAACGGATTCTGATTGATGCGGATTTCGCGGATGGAAGCCTTGGGTGGCAGTTGTCCGCCTGTGAACCCATCAATGTAGATTTGTCCGCCATTCGGCCCAGCCGATGGCCCTGCCAGCGCCTGCAATTCCGACTGCAGATCATCCGGGTCATCGGAGAGCGCCTCGAGGTCCTTGCCCTTCATGACCACTTCGCCGGCATTGTTCGCGGGATCGACGTCCACCTTCGTCGTCTCGTCGGTGACTTCGACTTTTTGCTCTTCCATGTGGATCATGAGGCTGATGTTGACCTGTTGCACTTGGTTCGCCGTGATCTGAACATTCTCCTGGGTGAAGAGGGCAAATCCTTTCGCCACCGCATTCAGCGCATAAACTCCAGGCGGAAGCGCCTTGAATTCGTAGATTCCTTCCTTGTTGCTCGTTGCGTCGTAGGACGCGCCGCGCGCATCGGTCAACCGGACGGAAGCTTTGGGAACTCCTGCACCGGAAGGGTCCGTCACCATGCCGGTCAAGCCGCCCGTCGGGCCTTTCGCTGGAACTGCCTGCGTTGCCTGGTTCGCTGCTTTGCCGGTGACCTCGACTTTTTCCGGCTCAACATGAACGGTCAAACTGACGTTCACTTGCTGCACTTGGTTCGCCGTGATTTGCATATTCTCTTGTGTGAAGGGATCGAATCCTTTGGCCACGGCTTTCAACGCATAAGCTCCCGGTGCCAGGTCCTTGAACTCGTAGATCCCCTCCTTATTGGTCGTCGTGTCGTAAGAAGCGCCGCTTGCATCCGTCAGGCTTACAGAGGCCTCCGCAACCACCGCGCCCGAACGATCGGTCACCAACCCCGTTAAACCTCCGGTCGCGCCCGCCGCCTGGCCTGCCGGAGGTTCGCTCGCGGGCGCCTGCGCGCACAAATGCCCGCTAACATGCGAAGAGAGAAAGAAACATAAAAAGAATGCAGAGGTAGCTCGAAACGGAAGGAAGCTCATCACTTCTCCTAATCCCGTTGGATGGTCGTTCGATTGCGCGCCATTATGGGTTCCCCGCTTCCCCGCCAGGCGCTTCACTTAGGCTCCACGGAGAGAGGATCGTGGAAGCATTGCTATTCGGCGAAGCCTGCAGAATGGGCTCCACTCCGCCAAGAAGCATGACCACAGACGGCACGCCGTTGGGACTTCCCTCGGTCGCGACGATCATCACCGCGTCGCCCTTCTGCAAATCCGCTAGCGTAGCGGCCGGCATGCGACTGAGGGCCTGCTGGAAATCTCCACCGCCTCGAGCGGATCGTCCGGGACCGCTATCTCCCGAGCCAGCGGCGCCCGTTCCTCCTGATTTCGGTGCTTGTACGGCCGCCGCGCCGGTTCCTCCCGATGCAATGGACCCCTGTGCATTTACCGCCGTTCCCTTCAAGCGCATGGCAATGCCCTGAGCCATCTGCAACGGCAGCTTGCGAACCTGCGAATCTGCGGTCATTCGCACGGTCAAAGGTCTCTTGGTCGCCAAATCCTGCACCGTGATGCTATTCGCGGAAGTATCGATCGCAGAAATCGTTCCCGCGATGTTCCGGAAAGTGCCGCAAACGATTTCCGCCGCCGTCAATTCGCTTCCATCCGCGCTTCGTGTGCCGCGTGCGCGCAGTTGGTCGCCCGGCTTGATCTCCTCCAGCTTCGCAGGTTTCGCATCGTCAAACTTGATCGAGTCCGGAGCATACCGGCGCACAATGGTGTCTTTTGAAACGTGAATCGTCACCGTTTTCTTTTCGCCCATCACCTGCTGGGTGATGAGAATCGAGTTTCCCGCCGGATCCACGCTGCTCGCCAATCCCGCCGTTCCTTGCTTTCGCCATTCTTCGCGCTCGCGCGCCTGCTTCTCGGCAATACTTGCTTTCTTCATCGCGATGATGGCCGCCGCAAGCACGGTTTTTCCATCCCCCGCAAGTTGTCCGCGCACCAGGATGCGGTCTCCTGCCGCCAATTCCTTCAGTTGAATCGGCACAGCTTGCTTCAAATTTTTCTGATCGGGCTCCACTCGAACCAGCTTCGCCGAATCTTGCACCACGACGCTCACGTCGCTCCCCGCGTCGGTCGTCAATACAATGTTGTTCCCGGAAACCGACTTAATCGTTCCCATGGGCCGCGCCGAATTGGGAGCTTGCGCCCGCGCCGCGGACAGGAAGGCCGTCATCATTGCTCCCGCGGCCACAAACAAGGCCGCACGCAGCAAGATTCTTTTTGGTTGCGGCCTACAAATCACCATCGGCTTGTTCACACCTCCCGAATTGTTCAGGATGACCCGGCCCGACGGTTGGATCGTCGCCCCGGTTTTACGCGCGCGCCCTTCGACCAGACGCATAATATTTAGACGCTTCCGAACCCGCAAACCGTTTCAAGGTCTGCATAGAGGGAAATACCGCAAATCTCTTTCGGGAACTCTCCCCTACAGGTTTCACGCTTTACCGGCGAGATTGTGACGCCGGTCACATATTCCCGTGTCACGGCGCTCCCGCCCGCTCCCCACCACAATTTGTCCATCGGAGGCACCATGCCCGAGCCGAAAAAAGATGATCGCGACCTCTTGGATCTTCTGGAATTCGAGCTGCGCTTTCTCGAAGACGGCGGCTACGGCCATTCGCCTCACGCTGCGCGCCGGGCCTCCCGTGTTTTCGAGGACTCTCTCACCTGCATGAATTTCAACAGCCAGGACGAGCGTCAACCCTGCAGCGCCTGCCTGCTCGTGAAGCTCGTCCCGCCCAACCGCGCCGCCGAACAAATCCCGTGCCGGCACACTCCTCTCGACGCCGCCGGCCAAACGCTTGCTTCCTTGTATGAATCCGGCAACCAGTTGGAAATCGAGGAAGCTTTGGGGAACTGGCTGCGCGCCACGATTCGTTGCCTCGAGCAGGAACGCGCCGCGGCCGCCACTTAAACTCTTGGACTCTTAGGCTCTTAAACCTGCACCAACCTTTTACCTGGGCCTTCCCCGCCCGCGCCTGCGTTCTTCTTGTTCACCTTCTTCAATGAATTTGTTTGATTCATTGCCTTCATTTTCGTGCTAAAATCTACTCATCAGCTGTTTACCACGGGCGACGACCGGAGAGCGTGGCAACGCTTGGCCAAGATAAAGGAGCTTGACCATCCGCCTGACATCGTAAGGCCTGTATTCACTTCCTCGGAGTGAGCAGTCTTCCCCGGCTACCGGCGCCCTGGAGAAAGGGGCCCTCTCTCATGCATCGGATCCCAGTTTCCTCGGTCGACATTACCCAAATCGGTTATCAGGAAGATTCTGAAACTCTCGAAATCCAGTTTTCCCGCGGTGAGGTTTGCCAGTATTACAACGTACCTTCCGGCATCTACGACGAGCTGCTGAAGTCCCCGGCCAAGGAAGAGTACTACCACACAAAAATCGGCGAACGCTTCCCCTGCACCCGCGTCCGGTAGGATCTTTTCTCCACTGGGCGTAGGGGCACGATATATCGTGCCCGCATTCTTGGTGTGCGCCTGCAGGGACGCACTTCACCGCGTCCCCATCCTTGCCTCCTATAGGGGCGCAGCACTGCTGCGCCCAACCGAGTCGAAGTATCTCTCATTAAGGCCCAGTCGATTGCCCGCCGTCCCCGCGCAACGTGCCCCGGGAGCAAGCAAGCCAAAGTCGAGTGTCGCGAGGTCGCTCATGTGGTACGACTCACGGCTGCTTTTCGCGCAGATTTGCATCCGTTTGGATCACACTCCGGCTTGCTCTCTAGCGGGTCTTTCGCGCGAATTCCAGGTCGGCGCCAGAACGATTTCAAAATATCGTTACACCCATGACCGGAGGCGGAAGTTCAGCAGCTTCAAGGACGACATTCTGATAGCCAGATTGACCCGCCTCTTCCTTGCCCGGCCCTTCTCGCCCCGTCAAGGAACTGTCGTTTGATCTAGGCTAAAAATCCAGTCTAACTTTCGCTCGCGCCGTTCGGCGCGCCTGTGGCGTCTCAACCGCCGAACTCCGCAAAAGAATTGTCTCCGAAGCCGCCGCACAAAAGACGCCCCGCGCTAGGAAAGCGGCCACCACGGCTCACTGATTCACGAAACGATTCTTGCCTGCTTGGTTTGGCCGATTTTCCAATTTCGGTTTTCGAGTTTCCAGCTTCAGCCTTGTTCCAGATCCCGCTTCCGACTATAGCGATATGCCAATGCCAACCCCACGCTCATGAATCCGGCGGCGGGCAGCAGCAGCAGCAGCACTGCTTTATTAACTGCTCGCTGCCCGCCTTTGGAACTCGCTTCCACATAACTGGAGCACATTGCGCACCCCTGGCTGAACGCCGGTGGCGTTACCCACAGCCATCCCGACAAAACAACCACGGCCAAAATTGCAGTGCGAAGTTTCATTTCATCCTAAGAGCTTGCCGGAATCCCTCGCTCGCCGTCATTTCACTCCCAGTGTAAGAATCCGAACCGCGTCCGGGAAGAAGAAAATCGTCATCAGGATCAGGCACCCCACCACCGAACACATGGTGATCCACTTCATACGCGAGATTTCGTACCGCAAATGCATGAAGAACCCGATAATCAGCGCCGCCTTGATCAGCGACAAGCCCATCAGAATCATCAGCATCTTCGCGGGGGCCATGTTCTGGTACGTCAGATACACTTCAATCCCGGTCATGATCAGCAGCGCCGCCCAGACCCAGAAAAATTGCGCCATCTTGTGATGCCGCTGCTCTTCCGCCACGCGTTCCGCAATCGCAATTTGAGTTTCGTCCATTCTTTGCGCCTCCTAAAATCCCTCTTGCGCTTCTCTAAATTCTTGCGGACATCAAGTAAACCAGCGGGAAAATGAACATCCACACCAAATCGACGAAGTGCCAATACAGTCCGGCGACTTCCACGTCCGACGAATCGTACACCTTCGGCTTCAGCCACAAAATGATGCTGACCACAACCGCCGCCAGCAGCAACACGTGCGCGCCATAGTGGAATGGGCTGTAGCTCGGCGTCGCTAGCCACGCGATCAGCCACAGCGCCAGCAGAATCGGAATGAACTTGCGGCGAAGAGCGACCACGCCGAGATAGACGATACCCAAAGTGACGTGCAACATGTGCATGCCGGTCAAAGTGAAAAACGTCGAAGGAAATTGTGGCACGCTCTTCGCCACGTTGGCGAACTCCGCGCTCACTTCGTGGCCCGGAACTTGGGGAAACATCGGCAGCGTAAGTCCCTCGGCGATGAGGTTGCTCCACTCCCGCCCGTGCAGGACAACGAACGCGGCGCCGCAAACGATTGTGGCCAGCAGCCAGATCGTTTGCATTTTCGCGTCTTTCTGGACCGACGCGCGTACCGCCAGCACCATGGTCAGCGAACTCGTCAGCAGGAACGCCGTCATGATTGTGGCGTTGACGATGCTTGCGGAGTGAAACGGCGTCGGCCAGCCCGCCGTCGAAATGCGCCCGTAACTATAGGCGTACAGCAGCGCGCCAAACGTCAGCGAGTCCGACATCAGGAACAGCCACATCCCGATCTTTTTCGAGTACGTCCCGAATAGCGACGGCTCGTACACCGACGGGATGTCGTGCGCAACCACGCGATCAGCCATGCCCCAGGCCTCCTCGTCAACTCGCGGGGACGCCCTAAAGCGCGCCCCTGAACTACTTTGCCAACTCCAGCAACGCGAAAATGTAAACCCACAGCGCCGCCATGAAATGCCAATACCACCCGGTGACGTCCACGACGATGCTGCGCGTCGTCACCGATCGGTGCAGCAGCGCAAAAAGTCCCGCCACCAGCAACGCCAGGACGCCGCCCATCAAGTGGACTGCGTGCGCTCCCGTCAGCAAATACACAAAGGAACTGCTTGGCGTCGTCGCGACGTAAAATCCGCTGGCGGCGAGCTGTTTCCAGGCCATCCACTGCCCGAGCAAAAACAAAAGTCCGAGCGCAATCGTCATTCCCAACCACGGCGTCTTCCCTTCCCCGCTGACGGCGACCCCCTTCGCCGATTTTGTAGTGGCCGCAACGGCCGCGAGTTTCGTTTGCCGCCGCGCCAACTCCATGCCGACGCTGCTCAGCAGCAAAATCGCTGTATTGACGATGAGCAGTGCGGGCAGCTTCACCGGAATCCAGTCGCGCACGAGCTGATTCGTTCGCGGATCCAGCGTGGGCAGGCCTTGGCGCACGACGTACGCGCTGGTGAACGAAACGAAGAGCATCAGCACCGGTGTCAGCGCAACCAGCAACCCGAGACGCGCGCGGCGCAATCGCGTCGGGTAATCGGGCAAACCACGGCTGCGGTCTCCGTCGTCGCCACCTCCAAAAGTTGGTGGCGCTCCGCCATCGTTGCCGCGGGAAACCTGGGGTTCGTCTAAGGTTGCGGTTGTGCTGAAGCTGGCCATTCCTAAATTTTTCGGTCCTAAGTTTTAAGTATTAAGTTTCCATCCCCGTGTTTCGGGCTTTTCTTTCTGTTTATTTCTGTCCTTAACACAGACAGCGGCATAAATTTCCTGTAGCGCCATCGCGTTTCAGTGCTTCGCCGTGACCGGCGCGTCGGTCTGCATCACGAAGTCGCGCGGCGCTCCTGGAACACTGTATTCGTAAGGACCGTTGTGCACCACGGGCGTGACACCGCCGAAATTATCGTGCGGAGGCGGCGTCGCGGTGGTCCATTCAAGGGTCGTGGCTTCCCACGGATTGTCGGCAGCCTTTTCGCCTTTCTTCATGCTCCAGAAAAGGTTGACGAGGAAAATAAGCTGGCTGGCGATAGTCACGAACGCTGCGATGCTGATGAATTTCTGGATCGGGGCCAAATTATTAATCCACTCTACTTCGGTGCCTTGCGAATAGCGCCGCAAGCCGCCTGCCATGCCGTAATAGTGCATGGGCATGAAAATGGCGTAGGCACCGACGAAGGTGAGCCAGAAGTGCGCTTTCGCCAGCGTCTCGTTCATCATGCGGCCAAACATTTTCGGGAACCAATAATAGGTCGCGGCAAAAATGCCGAAGATGGACGCTACGCCCATGATCAAGTGGAAATGTGCGATGACGAAATACGTTTCATGGAGATAAATGTCCAGCACGGGCTGCGCCAGGAAGGGGCCGCTGATTCCGCCGACGACGAACAACGAAACGAAACCAATGGCGAACAACATGGGCGACAAAAAACGAATCTTCCCTCGCCACAGCGTTCCGAGCCAGTTAAACGTTTTGATGGCCGATGGCACGCCGATGGCCATGGTCATGATGGAAAACGCGAACGCCGTGTACGGGCTCATGCCGCTCATGAACATGTGATGGCCCCACACCATGAAGCCGAGGAAGCCGATGGCCATGATGGCGTAGACCATCGCTCGGTAACCGAAGATGGGCTTACGCGAAAATACAGAGAGCAACTGCGAGCACAGGCCCATCGCCGGCAAAATCGCGATGTACACCTCGGGATGTCCGAAGAACCAGAACAGGTGTTGCCACAGCAGCGGCGAGCCGCCCTTGTGTCCTGTGAGCACACCGTTCACGGTGACCAGCGGGACGAAGAAGCTGGTGCCCAGGTTGCGGTCCATTAAGAGAAGAATGCCGGCGGAGAGCAGCACGCCGAACGCCAGCAATCCCAAAATTGCGGTTATGAACCATGCCCAACACGTCAACGGCATGCGCATCAAGGTCATGCCCTTGGCGCGCATGTCCAGAGTGGTCGTGATGAAGTTCAGCGCGCCCATCAGCGCGCCGATGCAGAAAATGGCGATGCTGGTTATCCACAAATCCGCGCCCAATCCTTCTCCGGGTCCGGCCGATGGCAGTGCACTCAGCGGCGCGTAGCCGGTCCAGCCGTGCAGCGGCGCGCCTCCGGTCACAAAAAACGCCGCAACAAGCACGATGAATCCAAGGAACGTGGTCCAGAAGGAGAGCATGTTCAGCACCGGAAACGCCATGTCCGGCGCGCCGATTTGAATTGGCAGGAAATAATTTCCAAAGCCGCCCTGGGGCGCGGTGGTCAGCACGAAAAACACCATGATGGTGCCGTGCATAGTGAGCAAGCTGAGATAGGTTTCCGGCTTGATCTCCCCGAAAAACGGCAGCGACGCGTTGGGCCAAACCAGGTGGATGCGCATCAGCAGCGACAGAAACATTCCTGTGAACACCGCCACCAAAGCGAGGAAGAAATACTGCAAACCGATGACTTTGTGGTCCAGGCTGAAGATATATTTTCGAATGAAACCTTGCGGGGCTGCGATATCGTGAGTAGCCATTTATTGTTTCTCCGCCTCCCTCGCCGCAAGCCACTGGCTGAACTCCTGATCGCTGACGACCTTTACAATTCCATGCATCTTGTAATGCCCGAGCCCGCAGAGTTCCGCGCAGGCAAGTTCATAGTCGCCGGTCTGAATGGGGGTGAAGTGCATGTGAATCGCGAGCCCCGGCACGGCGTCCTGCTTGAAGCGCATGGCCGGCACAAAGAAACTGTGAATTACATCGTGTGAGCGGAGGATTACTTCGATTTCGCGGTTCACCGGAACCACCATGACTCCCGCGACGACGTCATCCTTCGAAGCGGGATCGGTCGTGTCCAGGCCTAGTGCGCCAGCGCCGCCCAAGGAAGCGTCTTCCAGTTCCGGCTTTGTTGCGCCAAATTTTCCGTCCGGACCTGCGTAGCGGAAATACCAGGCAAACTGCATTGCGGTGACTTCCACCTGAACGGCGCCGGGTTTTGCGGCATCAAAACGCTCGGTCGCCCAAATGGATTCGCTCGCGAGATTCAGACCAATAAACAAAATGATGGTGAGAACAGTCCAGACAATCTCGAGCGTGGTGTTGCCGTGCGAATAATATGCTTGTTGGGGACCAGCGCCTCGGTCGCGATACTTCCACGCAAACCATCCGAGAGCGAGCTGCGCCGCAATGAAAACGGCGCCCATAAGAATGTAGGTGGTGGTGAAATGGTGATCGATTCCCGCTGCGGCCGCGGAGGCCCCGACTGGCAGCCACCAGGTTTTTGCGATGATGAAATACGAGCCGACCACAGTGATCAGCCAAATGACCACCAGAAGACCGAGGCCCATTGAGCGCGAACCTCCTCCAGTTTTGTCTCGGCTTTCCCCGGAGCAGGCCAAAAATCCCCGACACTCGCCGTGGGGAATCCAAAACGGGGCGAATATATCACAGGTTTTTCTCGAAGCAAGCAAGTTCTTGCATGCCATGCATGCCATAGAGGGATTCGTGACGAGGGATTGGTGGCGAGGGACTCATTCTTGAGGACGAAGGCGGGGTTAGGTTGCGGTCCCTCTTACAAAAGAGACGGATTAAAGGTTTTTCCCGAGCGCGTTTAAGGATTTGCCAGCCATCGCACACGCTGCATAGTCTTCGCGCACCGGAACACATTTCAGCTCCTTTTCCCCTTCCTTCGACGTGGCTCTAATTTATTCTCAAACTTGATTGACGAATTTTTTCGATTTGAGTAATATCCGGTTCGAACCTGGGGGGCCGTAGAAAATGTTTGGGGCCTCACGATGTCTTCGGAACATGCCTTTCCAATTCGATGGGCACCCGGCACGGAGAGCCGATTCGCCCTTCGCGCGTGATTCTTCTACTCATTCAAGTTCCACGAGGTTGTTCGCGAATAAGGAAGAGCGGCGCGCATTCCTTTGGGGAAGCGCAAAGCTCTGCGGTTTGAAGATGCGTTGAATTCAAATGGAAGACTACAGGCTGAAAGTTTAAGGCTCTAGTTCTTGAGGGAGAGACCGGCGGCGCAAGCGGCTGCCGTTGCAAGAAGTTCAAGAAAGGACCGGTCTTTCCGGCAAAAGACGGCCGGGACGCCCCGACAGAGTCAGGGTGGACGCCAACAGCGAAATACCGGCCAATACATCCAGGAGGTTCTGCATGGCGGCGCCCGAATCGGAAACGGTCAAACCTAAACCGGAGGCGGTAAAAACTCTTGCTGCCGCCGGGGAAAAGGACGCGACCAAGTACGTTGGTACTCCCGCCGTCGGCACGTCCAAGGCGGCACCGGCAGGTGGCCTGGCCAGCGTGGGGCCCGAGCCCAGCGCCGCCAACGAAGGGCGCCGCCGCCTAGTATGGTGCAGCGTCACGGCCTTTCTCGGCGCTTGGTTTATTGCCTTTCTCCGTTTCTTCCTGCCGCGCACGCTTTTCGAGCCTCCCACAATCTTCAAGATTGGATATCCCTCCGACTACGCGCTTGGCGTGGACACCAAGTGGCAGCAGAAGTTCCGCGTCTGGGTGGACCGCACTCCAGACCGCATCTTTGTGATTTATGCGCGTTGCACGCATCTCGGCTGCACACCTGACTGGAAGGCCAGCGAGAACAAGTTTAAGTGTCCGTGCCACGGCAGCGGCTATGACAGCGAAGGCGTGAACTTTGAAGGGCCCGCGCCGCGCCCCATGGACCGCGCCAATGTGTCGCTGGCGCCCGACGGCCAGATCATCGTGGATACTTCGCGGCTTTACCAGTGGCCTAAGGGGCAGCCCAGCCATTTCAATGATCCGGGAGCGTTTTTGCCAGTGTAGGAGAGTGGCAAAGAAGCAGAGGAAGTAAGGAAGCAAGGAAAGAGAAGAAGAAACCCATCGGGCTCGAAGAAACGGGGAGTGGCGCAATGCCTGAAGAAGTCAGCAAGGGGAACGGGAACAACGGAAAAAAGGGTGGCTTGTTGGGTCACATCAGGGAAGACCTGGAATCCCTGAAGACCGATCTGCCTGCCAAAGCCAAAGAGCAGGTCGAGATTCTGAGCAAGCCCACCAAGACCCAGGTCTACACTTCCATCTTCCGGCATAAACACGACGACACGCCGCGCAACCGCGCGCTAGGCGTGCTTTCAAACGTCTTTTTGCATTTGCATCCGGCGAAAATCAATCGCGACGCGGTTCGTTATTCCTACACCTGGGGCATGGGTGGCATTACCTTTTATTTGTTTTTCGTGCTGACTCTGACCGGCGTCCTGCTGATGTTTTATTACCATCCGAGCAAAGTGCAGGCGTTCCGCGACGTACTCTATCTCGAGCACGACGTGCCTTACGGCAAATTGCTGCGCAACATGCACCGCTGGGCCGCACACTTGATGGTTATCGCGGTAGAATTGCACATGTTCCGCGTCTTTCTCACCGGTTCGTACAAGAAGCCGCGTGAATTCAACTGGACTGTCGGCGTGATTCTCCTCGTCCTGACGCTGCTGCTCTCCTTCACCGGCTACCTCCTGCCAGACGATCAGCTCGGCTTCTGGGCCGTCACCGTGGGAACCAACATGGCGCGCGCCACTCCTTTATTGGGGCACGAAGGACCGTTTGGAGCGCAGCTGGGAATGACTCCTTATAATGACGTGCGCTTCGGCCTGTTGGGCGGATCCATTGTGGATGCCAACGCGCTCTTGCGTTCTTACATCTGGCACTGCATCGGCATTCCCATCATCGCCTCGGTCTTCATGATCGTGCACTTCTGGCGCGTGCGAAAGGACGGCGGCATCTCCGGGCCAGCCCCAGTAGTCCTCGACTCCGAAATCAAGGAGGCGAAGAAGTAGCCATGGATTGGAAACAACTCTGGGAAATCCTCTCCGCCCCGGACAACGTTCCGATCATCGCGATGATTCCGCTGCTGGCCTTCTACATTTATCTGGCGTGGAAGCAGGCGCATGCCAACGACTTGCTCATTGCCGAACTCGCAGCCGATCCCGCACTGGCGAAAACCCATCACCGCAAAACCTGGCCGTTTCGACCGGGATGGCAGAAGGAAGTGCACGTCTGGCCTTTCCTGCTGCGCGTGGAATTCCTCGCCGCGATCATCGTCACCATTATCCTCATGGTGTGGTCCATCACGCTGAACGCACCGCTCGAGGAGCCTGCCAATCCGAACCTGACGATGAACCCGGCAAAAGCGCCGTGGTACTTCCTCGGGTTGCAGGAAATGCTGGTGTACTTCGATCCGTGGATTGCCGGCGTGGTGATGCCGACGCTCATCATCATCGGCTTGATGGTGATTCCTTATATTGATACGAACCCGCTGGGTGCGGGCTACTACACCTGGAAGCAGCGCAAGTTCGCCATCGGTACATTTCTTTTCGGCTTTGTCATTTTGTGGGTGTCGATGATTTTCATTGGGACCTTCATTCGCGGGCCGGGCTGGCAGTGGTTCTGGCCCGGGCAGACCTGGGACCACAACCGGTTGATCTATGAAGTGAATCGCGACTTGCCGGATATTTTCGGCATCACTTCGAACTTCTGGAAAGGCATCTTCGGCGCGATTGTCGTCGGCGGTTATTTCATCGTAGGCGGGCTGATTGTGAACGGATTGTTCCGCCGGAGCAATCCCAAAGATTACAAGCGCATGAGCCTGCTCCAGTACTCTCTCATGATGACGTTTTTCCTCATCATGGTGGCTCTGCCGATTAAGATCCTGATCCGACTGTTATTTCACATCAAGTACGTTTGGATTACGCCCTGGTTCAACATTTAGGAGGACCTGGTGCCCGAGAAGTCCATCCCCGAGAACGATCCAATCGTCACCAAATCGCTTGCGCCGCATTACGTTGTGTGCATGGTCATCCTCATGGCCACTCTTTTCTGGGCGCTATGGGATGAGGATTTCGGCCAGCGGCCTTGGAAAACTTTTCAGCACGAATGGAAAGAGCGCTATTCCTCTTTCCTGAAAGCGGCGCGCACCCAGTCGGCGCAATCGCAGAAGGAGATCGAGAGCGGCGCCGATTATCAGAAGCTGCAGCAGGATTACGAGGCCGCGAGCCAGAGCGCTGCGCCGCGCATCAAGGAAATCAACGAGCGGCTGCGCAGCCTGGGCGCAGAACTGCTGGCGGTGCAAAACGTGTTCACCGATCGCCGCGCGTACGTAAACGCGTCAACCTACGACATGGAGACCACAAGCAGTCCTTCCTCGAAGAAAAGCAAGCAGCAGGATCTCGACGCGTACAAAAGCAAACCCAGCAGCGTCGAAATGCCCGACGGCAAGAAGCGCACCTTTAAAAACTTTGACGAACTGGAAGAAACCTATAACGAGCTGCGCAACGAGCGGACGCAATTGAGCGCCGAACTGGGCGAGTTGCTCAAGCCGGTCAACGAGAAGAAAGAGTTGATGGATTCCTACGTGACCGACCACATGGTGAGCCTGACGCCGGCGCAGCTGCAGAACCTGCAGAACGATGTCGAGTCGCTGACACCGAAAGTCCGCCAGATCAACGTAAACGAGCACGCAGCCAATCTGGAAAGAGAAGACAGCGCGCAGATTGTCGACCGCTGCGAATCATGCCACCTTGGAATTCGCGAGCCGCTGAAGCTTACGGCGGCGTCCATGTCGTTGAAAGGGAAAAAGCCGGACGAATACGCGCGAGCGTTCACCAGCCATCCCGAGCGGGATTTGCTGAGAATTCATGATCCGGAGAAATTTGGCTGCTCGCCGTGCCATCAGGGAAATGGCCGCGCGACAACAAGCGTCGAAAAAGCTCATGGCAATTACGAGCACTGGCTGTGGCCGATTTTTACCCCGCAAAACTACGAAGCCGGCTGCCAGATTTGCCACTCCGCAGACATGGTCCTGACGGTCAACGACGTCGGCTGGGTTGTCAGCGAGGGAAAAGACCTGTTCCGCCAGCGCGGGTGCGTTGGCTGCCATCGCTACGAAGGTTACGACAAAGAGCCTGAAGACCTGCTCGCCAACGGTCAAGAGATCAAGCTGCTCGAGCAAAAGAAGAAAGACAATCTCAAACAGGCCGACGACTTCATGGCACAGGCCGACCAGGCGCAAACCAACGAAGAAGCGAATCACCTCAACGAACGCGCGGTTGCGCTCAAGGTCGAAAACAGCAAAGTCGATCTGCGCGTCATGCAGCTCGACCGCACGACCAAGAGCTTGTTTCAAGACATGAAAAAAGTTGGGCCGAACCTGAAGGACGTTCGCCTCAAACTTGACAAAAATTGGATTCCGGTGTGGCTGAAAAAGCCCACCGACTTCCGCCCAACGACCAAGATGCCGAACTTCCGCTTGAACGATGAACAGATTAAAGCCATCGCGGCCTACGTCTGGCAATCCGGCCTAACCGATCCGCTTCCTAAACACAAGCCCGGAAACGCCGCGCATGGCAAGGAATTGTTCGAAGCCCGCGGCTGCCTGGCTTGCCACTCCATCGGCGAGGGCGATCAGATGCAGGGCGGCACGTTCGCGGCGAATCTCACGCGGGTCGGGGAAAAAGCGAACTACGATTATCTTGTTCGCTGGGTTCATAACGCTCGCGAGCGCACGCGCCCCTACTGCCCCTACGAGAAAAAAGACATTGGGCCCGAGGATTACAAGAAGAAGGGCCTGCCCTACGTCTTCGATCTGGATCACAGCAAATGCCCGAACGACGGCCACGAGCTGCAGGTTCAGAACATGACCGTGATGCCGAGCCTGCGCCTCTCCGAATCCGATGCGGAGGACATCGCCAGCTTTCTCATCACACAAAAGAAGAAGAACCCGTCTGATTATCCTGACGCGTCGTTCATGGATGATCCGAGCCTGAAGGCTGAAGGCAAAAAATGGATTCAATTCTTCGGGTGCGCCGGCTGCCATGAAATTTCCGGCCTTGAAGAGGAAGGCCGCATCGGCACTGAGCTGACCACGGAAGGCAGCAAGCCGGTCGAGCGCCTTGACCTCGCGCTGCTCACCGAAGTCGCGCAGCGCGGCGGCAGAGAGCCCATTAGCGACCCCGAAGATCTCGCGCGTTTGCCCGAAGGTCCTGCGAAAGAGCCTTGGTACGACCACAAGGGCTTCTTCGAGCACAAACTCGCCGAACCCAATATTTGGGACCTGGGCAAAATCAAACCGCCCTCCGAACAGTTGCGCATGCCCAACCTGCATCTCACGAAAGAACAGGTTCGCGCCCTTACGACGTTTTTGCTCGGCAGTCAGGAAAATCCGCTTCCA
This sequence comes from Acidobacteriota bacterium, assembly GCA_003224085.1. GTDB lineage: Bacteria > Acidobacteriota > Terriglobia > Acidiferrales > UBA7541 > Acidiferrum. Next base: position 19,545 of record QHYK01000055.1, read on the forward strand.
CCCAGCTACCAATACCGTCCGCTCGACTATCGCAAAGACATTCAGGAAGGCTGGTGGGTGGTCAAAAAATACAACTGCATGGGGTGCCACCAGCTCATTCCGGGCCAGAGAACCATCCTCATGGGTTTGGCGCGGTATCAGGATGCCCAAGAGCAGTTGCCTCCGAAGCTGCTCACCGAGGGCGCGCGCGTCGATCCCCAGTGGTTGCTGCGCTTCCTGAAGAACCCCGCGCTGAACGACCAGGACACGAATCGCAACGGCATCCGAAGCTACCTACAAGTGCGCATGCCCACGTTCTCGTTCTCGGAAAACGAACTCGGCAAACTGGTGCGATTCTTCCAGGCGCTCTCGCGTCAGCCGTTCCCGTACATTCCGGAAGAAGTCCCCGTACTCACGGCCAAGGAAACGGAAATGGCGCGCAGTCTCTTCAGCAGCACGGCCGCGCCATGCCTGAAGTGCCACGCCACTGGCGAACCCGCGCACGACCGTACCGCTACAGCTCCGAACTTCCTCCAGGCACGCGGGCGATTGAAGCCTGACTGGATGGAGCAGTGGATGCTGGACCCGCAAGCCATCAGCCCGGGCACCTCGATGCCGTCAGGACTGTTCAAGCGGCAAAACAATCACTGGGTCTTTTCTGGCCCGACTCCGCCATCGTTCCAGGGCTATGACAAAGACCATACGAAGCTCCTTGTGGATTACATCCTGCAACTTACGCCCGAGGAGCAACGGCGCGTCTCAGCTTCGATGGGACGCTCGAGCGCAGCCGGCAGCTCCAAAGCGTCCGGCGCAAGCGCAGGTGGTCACGGAGCGGGCAAATAGAACTTCAAATTTGAGAGATTTTCATTCTCAGGGGAGAGAGAAAGAAATGAAAACAAAAACTTGGAGGGCAATTAGCTTGCCCGCGCTGTGCGGCCTCGTTCTCCTTGCGGGCTGCGGCGGCAAGAAAGAGGAAACGGCGGAGCAGCCCGCGGCCACGCCCACTGCGGCTCCGGCCGCCACACCGATCGATCCAGCGACCGCCGCGACCGTCAGCGGCACCGTGAAGTTTGACGGCGCGGCCCCTCCGGCCGCGAAGATTGACATGAGCCAGGATCCCGCCTGCAAAGGCACGAACACGGCCGAAGCCGTAGTGGTCAGCGGCGGCCATCTCGAGAACGTGTTCGTGTATGTGAAGGAAGGTCTCGGCGGCCGCACCTTCGACATTCCGAAAGAAGCTGTCGCGCTCGACCAGGGCGGCTGCAGATATCATCCGCACGTGCTCGGGGTGATGGCCGGCCAGGACATCAAGATCGTCAACAGCGATCCCACGACTCACAACATTCATCCCCAGCCGAAGGACAATCGCGAGTGGAACGAATCTCAGCCGCCGCAGTCGGCGCCGCTCAACAAGAATTTCTCGCGCGAAGAAATTTTGCTCCCCGTAAAGTGCAACCAGCATCCGTGGATGAAAATGTACGTCAACGTGGTGAAGAGCCCCTTTTATGCGGTCACCGGCGCTGACGGCAAATATGAAATCAAAGGCCTTCCGCCGGGTGATTACACGCTGGCCTTTGTGCACGAAAAGTATCCGGAGCAAGACATGAAAGTCACCCTGACAGCAAAAGAGGCGAAGACGGTCGACGTGACCTTCAAGCCGTAGCATGAGATTCTTTGCACCAGTTTCCCATCACCCGTGTGAGGAGGCGACTTGCTTGCCGTGATGCTCTTGATCTCGATTGTGCTCGGCTTGATCCCCCTTGCGGGCATTGCCTGGATCGCTGTCAGCGGCACACTAACCACCGTCGACGGTCTCTTCGAGAGCCTTATCATGCTCAGTCTCTCTGCCGTTTTCTTTCTCAATGCTTTCTGGGAGCTCCGGGGCCAAAACAAGCCGCCCGGTCCGGGTAAGCCCGGTTCGTCCTCTGACCAAAGTTGAAACGTGCTCGAAACATGCACATGGTAATTCCGGGCCCAGCTTGGGCCATGAGGCCTGCCGTTTTTGTTTCGCGCGAGCGTTGATTTGTTATCCCAAAGCCGGGTCGTGTTCTTTACGAAGGGTGGTGAAGCCCGCCTGTCGCGAGCAGGGCTCTGCTTTTCCCTCTAACGCCCGTAAAATAGACTCCTGCGACTGCTAGACATGAAAACATCTTCGCGATCTTCCGCAAACGGTGGCGGCGAAGAAAATCCGGCTGCGCAACTCAGCGCGCCGCCGGAAAAATCCCCGCACGGCATGTCCACGCGCACGCGCTTGCTGTTTTATTTCGCCGCGTGGCTCATCGTGCTCCTTCCCTTTCTCTTTTGGTGGAACACCTGGTTCGGCCGCCGGCTTTCCGACCAACAAATCACGCAATATTTGGCCGATGATAAACGGCCGCGCCATATCCAGCACGCGCTGGTGCAGATTGGCGAGCGCATCGGGCGGCATGACGCCGCAGCAGCGCGCTGGTATCCCCAACTCGTCCGTCTCGCTTCGCATCCCGTCGAGGAAGTGCGCAACACCGACGCCTGGCTGATGGGGCAGGACACTGGGGGTGCGGGATTCCACGAGGCGCTATTAAGGATGTTGCAGGATCCCTCGCCGATGGTGCAGGGAAACGCCGCCCTTTCCTTGGTTCGCTTTGGCGACGGGTCGGGCCGCGAGCAAATCGTCGCGCTGCTGCATCCCGCTCACATTTTCGCGCCAAATGCGGGCCGTGTCCTAGACACTGCACGCGTGGGCACCGCCATCCGCCAGGGCGGGATCGTCGCCAAACTTCAACTGGCGGGGGCGGCTTGGGCCAATTCCCCAAATGACGAATCAACGGCGGAAATTCGTTCGCCTATCGGCGGCCGTGTTCACTCGATCTCGGCACCTACCGGAGCGAGCGTCCCCGCTGGCGCCGAAATCGCCACCGTCGATCCCGGCGATGAACAAGTCTGGGAAGCCCTGCGCGCGCTCTATCTCATCGGCCGCGCCGAAGACCTGCCCGCGATCCGGCCTTACGAGCGCGAATCGCGCGACCTCCCCGACCGCGTCCGCCAGCAAGCCCTTCTTGCTGACCAAGCCATCCGCTCGCGCGCCTCGGCGCCTGAATGACCACTCCTACGAACACCGAAGCTTTTGTTGCTATCACGGTTGGCCGAGTCTGCCTGCACTGAGCTTTCACGGTGGAGAAGTTTTTTCACCACCGCATGGCGCCAAAAATGTTCGTAAGCACGAGGCCATTGAATCGCTGCAAAATAGACCACGGGATGCGCCCCTGCGGGAACTTGAGCCCCACGAAAAAGCGGTTGTTGGCTACCTTCTGGCAATAGACCACTTCGCCCCGCATGGAGATTTCTTCCTTCATGGGAGTCACATCTGCCTGCTCGCCATGCATCCAGGCGCTTGTGGACTGCACGCGAATACCATGCGCACTGATGTTATCGGTGAAGGTCCTCTCGCATCGGTCGTCGTTCGCACGCGCGACCGGCGAGAGGTGCACCTCCATCATAATGGGTAGTCTTCTTTCTTCCCTGCCGTTGAGGCGGTGATCGGAACCCATGCCTTGTCCCTTGCAAAGCAACTTGAGTTTTGGCCCATGTTACCGAGGCTGGTGGGAATTGAACGAGAAGTCTGACTGGTTGTCCTACTCGGCTGGTCGGCGCTTGTAGCGTTCCACTTCGTCCGGTGTGTTTTACCCCTGGTAAAATCCCCTGGTTCACAGCTTAATTAATTTCCTTCAGGATGTCAATCCAGTGAACACCTGAGCACCCGCCAGTACGCCCTTGCCGCAATAAACTAATAGTACCTCTACAATTCGATCAATTCTTGGACTCTTACTCCCCGCCCAAATGGGAGCAAAGTGCATCAAAATTTTTGATGCATCGAATGCAATGTTCTGAGGGATAGAGTATCTAACGCGGTGGTACGCTCATTCTGAGGCCTTTAGCAGGGGCTGGGCATCCAACCGTCGCCAAAGTAGGCCGCCGGAAATTTCCGATGACCGGCACAGGGACCAGGCCATGAAGACGCCAATTCGAAAAGGAAAAGTCTATTTGATGGGAGCGGGACCGGGGAATCCGGAACTGCTGACGGTACGGGCGATGCAGATCCTGAAGAGCGCCGAGGTCGTGTTGCACGACCACCTCGTGCCGCAGGAAATTCTCGATTTGATTCCGGCGTGGACACAAGTGCGCAACGTGGGCAAGCGCTGTGGACAAGCGGGAATCTCGCAGGACCAGATTCACGCATTGCTGATTGCGGCCGCTCGGGAAGGCAAGCAGGTCGTGCGGCTCAAAGGCGGGGACCCGCTGCTTTTCGGGCGCGTGGGTGAAGAAATGGAAACCCTGGCGCGCGCAGGGGTCGAGTTTGAAGTGATACCCGGAGTAACTTCGGCGATGGGCGCGGCCGCGGCGGCAAAGATTCCCCTAACCGACCGCCGGTACGCTTCAAAGCTGATTTTCTTGAGCCATCACACAGCCGGAAACGTATCTCCGGAATGGGATGACGTGGTCTTGAGAGACGCGACGTATGCTGTGTACATGCCGGGAAAAAACTACAGCGCAATTGCGACAAAGCTAATGGAAGGTGGGTTGGACGCGGCGACACCGTGCGCCATCGTGGCCAATGCCACGCAGGCAGATCAGCAAATTCATCGCACGACGTTGCAAGAATTGGCTCTGGAGGAACGGCTGCCTGCTCCTTCCCTGCTGATCATCGGCGAGGTTGCGAGACCCCTGCCGCCTCCCCAAGAGGAAAAGGATGATTTTGGGTGGGAGACGCCCGCGAAAACGACTGAGGTAGTATTGGACTTGGGCGAGACCCGCAAGGAAGAAGAGATCATCGGGTGAGGTCGGGCAGACCGCTTTATTCGACCCTCTGCCGCGGTCAAACAAAGGAAAAAGCTCAGGCAGGTCACGGCTATGCTCAGGGGGCGGTTTTCACAATCGTCCGAATAAGCCGAGCCTAAGCTAAAGCTGTCCCTACATTCCGCTTTTTGGCAAGCAGAGCGGCGGCTTGGTCCGCAGTTTCTTTCACGAGAAAGCCCATCTTGGGATGAGACGGCTCCAGATCGGGCTGAATTCCGTTCCGCTGTAGTTCCTCGGACGTGGTCGGGCCGATCGAAGCAACCATGGCGCGGCGCAGTCCTTGGCGCATTAGTTCTTCCAGCTGCATTTTGGCCGCAACTTGAAACAGATGCGTGACTTGCACGCTGGTAGTGAAAAAAATGACGTCGATGCTGCCTGCGGCAATTTCCTGGATCGCACATTCCAGCGGAGAGGTGTTTTCCGGCAGCGCCCATCGGTAGACAGGGACGCGCGTGACGATGGCGCCGCGCTCTGTGAGGCTAGAAATTAGCTCAGGATTCGAAACGCCATATTCCTGGAGCGCAATGCGCGCACCGCGGAGGCGAAAATCCGCTGACGACTTTGGGGCTTCATCGAGCGATTGCAGAAGTTCCCGCCAGGTGTTGGGCTCAGGCACAGTGAGAGCCGGAGTGACGCCGAGTTCGCGCAATACGGCAATCGGCTTGGGGCCTCGAGGCACGACTTTCACGCGTTGCAATGCGGCGACGAAATCTTCGCGGCGGTATTTCGTTTCCGCAACGCTCAAAACCGCCCGCGTGCCGCCGCCGGTTAAAAAAATTACGATGTCATATTTACCAGCCAGGAGCGATTCGGCAAAGGACAGCGCTTCGCTGTTCGAATCGAGCGGGACTTCGCGCATCGCCGGGGCAACGATTGCCTCGCCGCCGTAGGTGGAAATGAGTTTGGCGAGTTCGGCAGCGCGGCGGCTTTCCAATGCCAATACTCGCAGCCCGGTGAATCCGCTCATGGGTTGAAATTGTGAAACAGAACCGCGTTTAACACCAGCGGGAAATCGGTTAAGGTAAGGGCGAATTCGAAATAGCGAGCATCCGCAAGATGAATGGTCTCCGGTGCGCTATTTCTGATTATCACCTGGCGCCCGGTCAAGGTAATGGACCTCGCCGGCTTCGAGGAGGCGTGTAGCCGCGGCTTCCGGAGTGAGGTCGCGCTGCGGCGAAGCGAGCAGTTCGTAGCCAACCATGAACTTTCGGACGGTGGCGGAACGCAGGAGCGGCGGGAAATAGTGCGCGTGAAGATGCCAAGCTTCATGGGGTTGACCGTTGGTCGGCGGCTGGTGGAAGCCCATGGAATAAGGGAAAGCTGTTTCAAACAAATTATCGTAACGAACGGTGATGCGCCGTAGGATGTCGCCGAGAAAACCGCGCTCCGCCGGGCTGAGCTGATCCAGCGACGCGATATGGTGCTTGCTCACGACGAGCGTTTCGAAGGGCCACACAGCCCAAAAGGGGACGACGACGGCAAACGCATCGTTCTGGCAAACCACGCGCTCGTTGCGTCGCATCTCTAGTTGCAAGTAATCGCACAGCAGGCAGGAATGTTTTTTCGAGTGATAAGCCAGCAGAGATTCGTCTTCGCGTGCAGGAAGATTCGGGAGCGTAGCGTTGGCCCAGATCTGGCAGTGAGGGTGCGGGTTGCTGGCGCCCATGAGTTCGCCGCGATTCTCGAAAATTTGAACGTTGCGAACCCAGGGAATTTCCGCGAGTTCGGAAAATTGCTCTGCCCAGGCATCCACCACGCCACGCAATTCCGGAGCATCCATGCGCGGAAAGGTGAGATCGTGACGAGGAGAAAAACACAGGACACGGCACATGCCGCGGTCCGTCTGCGCGACGAGCAAACCATCCTTCTCATATTGCAGTGGCTCCACATCCGGTAAGAGTGCGGGAAAGTCATTATCGAACGCGTAGGTACCCGTGTATTGCGGTGTTTGCTTGCCTCCCGCACGCTTGTTTCCGGGGCACAGGTAGCAGTTGGGATCATAGGTGAGAGACGGAGGCGCAGGGAGTCTTTCCACTTTTCCTTGCCACGGCCGCTGCGTCCGCTGCGGAGAAACGAGCACCCATTCCCGCAGGAGAGGGTTGAAACGTTTGTGCGGAGTAGAAAGCAGTCTTTCAAGATTCATGCTGAAGTTTGCCGGCCATGAATGTTAGCAGGGTTAGGAGCTAACGCGATGGAAGGAAAAAGCAATTCCTCGTTCCGTAAAGGCATCCGGAGCGTAAAAGTCGCGCTTCGCTCGGTATGACAAGTGTGTGGTGGCTCCGTTGCCTCATCGCTGGCCGAAGTTGCTTGAGCTGACGTCGATCTGTCGTACGCCGGCAGCAGCCGGAGAGACATAAATCTCAGGCGATAGACCTATCTTGGCAAGATATCGGGTGGCGACATTTTGTTTGAAAGCTTCAACGGCAGTGGCCTCGACCAAGTTGACGGTGCAGCCGCCAAACCCGCCTCCGGTCATGCGCGCCCCGATGACGCCGGGTTGCGCAGACGCGATTTCGACCATGAGGTCGAGCTCCTTGCAGCTCACTTCGTAATCGTCACGGAGGCTGCGATGCGACTCGCGCATAAGTGTCCTGAGAGCGCGATTATCGCCGCACTCAAAAGCGCGCATCGCGCTTTTCACGCGATTGTTTTCCGTGATGACGTGATGGCAGCGCCGGTACACCGTTGCGTCCAAGAGCGCGCGGTGCTCTTCCAAACGGCCAAGCGTAACATCGCGCAGGGCTTGAATTTCGGGCAGAACCCGCCGCAAAGTGCGGACACCTTCCTCGCACTCGGCACGGCGGCGATTGTATTCACCGGAAGCCAATTCATGCTTGACCATCGTATTGCAAATCACCAGTTGAATCACGGGCGGCAGTTTGACCAGCTTGTGCTCCAGCGAACGGCAATCGAGCAAAAGCGCATGCGACGGGCGCCCATGGCACGCGACGAACTGATCCATAATGCCGACGTGAGCCCCGACAAATTCATTCTCGGCTTTCTGGCATAGCCGCGCTAACTCCGTGCGATCGACGTGGAGGCCGCTTTGGTGCAGGAGTGCGAAGCCCACGGCAACTTCGAGAGCCGCCGAGGAACTGAGCCCGGATCCAAGCGGCACCTCGCCACCGATGAGAAGATTCGCGCCGTTCAGGCGCTTTCCCGAGTTTTGCAGCGCCCAGGCAACACCCAGAGGGTAGTTGCCCCAGTGGTTCTTGCGCGCTGCCGATAAGGAGTCGAGATTCCCTTCGACGGTTTCGCTGAAATTCTCGGAATGAATGACGAGTTTCCGGTCCGTGCGGGGAGCACAAGCAACCCAACAGTAGAATTCAATGGCCGCGGGCAAAACGAAGCCGTCGTTGTAGTCGGTATGCTCGCCAATAAGATTCACGCGGCCCGGCGCGCCGTAAATGGCTGCGGGCGCGGCAAAGCGCGCGCGGAACCTTTCCAGAAGCTGCATCGGATTTGTCAACGCTCGCTATTTTTTCAGATTCGCATTCGGGAGGCTGGAAGAATTTGCCGCCGCGGAATTGGAAAAATCGGCTACGCCAATGCGAATCACGGTATCGCGCGTCGTAATATTTTCGGGCTTCTCCGTCCAGATGCCGTAGACGCGGCCGTTCATCGCTGCCAGCCCGTTGTAATCGCCGATGAAGCCGCCTTTGGCATTGAAAGCTTGATCGGTCCAGGAATAGTTCTGGAAAGATTGGCCGCCATCCGTGGAGCGGGCTAGGACGACGATTTGCGCGCGATTCCTCGGGTCGCCGCGCCGGTCGTAGAAGACAACGTAGATAGAGCCGTCTGCTGGATCCACGGCCATCCACTGAAAGAAATGCTCCGCGCCGTCGTGCACGGGATCGGTATTCACGCGTGTTGCCGGCGACCAGGTAACACCGAAATCTTTCGACGCGGAACAAAGGATATCGATCTCGCCATTGCGGTAATCCGCCCAGCTTACATACAGACGTCCGCCTTTCGGGCCGCCCCGCGGGTCCATGGCAATTTGCGGGAACCCGTTGGCGCGAGCGACCGCATCAATGCTGAAGATCGCCGGTGCGGTGTCAATAATGTTGCGCGGGGGCGCAAACGTGGCGCCGCCGTCGGATGAAACAGTGAAAACGATGTGATTCCCGTCCTCCCAAACGGCGTACAGCGTGCTGTCCGGCCCGACCGCACCCGCAAATCCTTCGACAGCGCCATTATCGTCGCGGGGCAGGCCGCGCACATTGTCGATTTCCACAGGCTTCGACCAAGTCCTGCCATGGTCAGTGGAGCGCACAAACTGAATCTGCGAATCGGCGATGGTCCAGCGCGTCCACCCAATGTATAAGTTGCCGGCGTAAGGGCCGTGGCTGTTGTCGGCGACAATGTAGGGTTTGTCCTCCCAAGGAACATCCTTTCCATCTGGCGTCTTGTCGGGTTGCTCGGTCGCAGCGATATCTTTAGGCTCCCAGGTCTTACCGCCGTCAAGAGAGCGGCGAACGTAAATGCCATTGCGCGAAGAGTTGTGGCCCCAATAATTGAAGGTGCCGAGCTTGTCGAACGCGATATAGCAAATGAACGCGTGGCCCTGATGGTCATAAGTCGCAGAAACGTCGCCGGAAACGCGATAGCTGGTCGACTCGACGCCGGCTGCAATTTGCCAAGTGCGCCCGGCATCGAAGGAGTACGCCGCGTGCGCATTGTCCTGATAAACGGCGACGATTTGCTGCGGATTGTTGGGATTGATGGCGATGCCTGGCTCGGTAAAGTAGCCAGCCTGGGGAGTCAGCGAGATGACGCTGGAATTGGGCGCTTTGGGAGGAAGTTGCGCGGGAAGGCTTTCCGCGATCGACAAATGTGCCACCATCAAGAGAGTTGCTCGAAACACTTTTCCTCCGCGAGAACGCCGACAAGGGCCATACCCAGCGTATGTCATCATGGAGTTCCTTCCTGTTCCCGAAACTTTCGGGGTGTAATTTTCTCTTAGCCCCCGGCGTCATCCTCGTTGTCTTCTTCGGCGGGGCGCACGAAAGCAATTGGCGCGATTCCTTTGTCTAGCAAGGAGCGGTTGAAGGAAGGAATCTCCTTTTCGATAAGTTTTTGATAAGCACCCTGGGCCTCGGCGAGATCTTTTTCTATGGTTTCGAGCATGGCGGCAGCCGTGTCGGTGGGAGGATTATCCGCGCCGCCGGCAACGTCCCCTGCGCCCGTTCCTACTTCCGCGTTCAGCCAAATCAGATGCAGATAGATTTTCTCCGGGATGGAATAGTATTTGTCGTCGCTCAGCGCGTCGGCACGCGAAATGAATTTGTACTCGACGTCCTGCATCTTCTGCTCCATGGCTTCGACCGCTTTGAGCAATTCGGGATCGGGATTGGCCTCGCTGTTTTCTTGTTTCGCCCCTTTTGGGCCATTTTCACCATCCTTAGCTTCTTCTCTCTTCTCCTCCCCGCCCGCAGGCACGACCTTGCGGCCGCCCAACATGCGCGCGACCACATCAAGCTGCTTCCGCATCCATTCGAGTTTGTTCGTGGCTTCGGAAGTTTTCGTAATGTCGTCGCGAATACGCAATTGCAGCTTGAACGCCGCCGCCAACTCCTCGTCGCTCGCGCGGGCATTCGGGTTTTTCACAAGAGTCAGAGGCTGCGTGAAAGTTTGACCGTCCACGGTAAGCCGAATCGTATATTTTCCTGGCAGCGCCATGGGACCGACTTCGGCTTCGCGAATCCCCCAGTGCAAAACTCGGCGCGAATCGCTTCCGCGAAAGCGGCGCTCTTCCCAGATATGCTGATTTTCAGGCGGAGTGGTGCGCAACGCAACGAGTTTTGGCGGATCGTAAAGGAAATTCCACTCCGCACGGTTCATGCCCGCCCGGCCCGGTGGATCCAGCTTTCGGACCACGGCTCCGTTCGAATCGAAAATCTCCATTTTGGGCGGAGCCTTGGGCGCAGCTTTCAGCGAATAGCTGATGGCCGCTCCGCCGTTAGGAAAAATACGAAACGTATCGCGCGGAGCAAATAGCCGTACGGGAACGTCTTCGGCCTTCTGGGCCATCTGCTCAAGCGGAGTGATGTCGTCGAGAATGTAAATTCCGCGGCCATAAGTCGAGACTACCAGATCGCGAAACTGTTTTTGCACCACGGTCCAGGTAACCGGTGCGTGCGGCAGCCCGGCGGTGAAGGCTGTCCAATGCACGCCATCATCGAGAGAATAGAAGAGCCCATTTCCCGTACCTGCGAAGAGCAAACCTTTTTGATTGGGATCTTCCGCAATAGTTCGAACGTATCCGAGTGGATGCTTGGGCAAGCCTTCTGAAATCTTTGTCCAACTCTTGCCAAAATCCGTGGTCTTGAAAATGTACGGATCGCGGTTGTCCATCAGATGATGGTCGACGCACACGTACGCCGTTCCGGCGTCAAAGTGCGAAGGCTCGATCCGCGTGACTGTGCCCCAAGGCGACAAGTCCCTGATATTTCTCGTGACATTCGTCCAGTTCGCGCCGCCATCTTTCGTGTACCAGATCAAACCATCGTTCGTGCCCGCCCAAATCAGACCTTTCTGAACTTCCGAGGGCGCGATCGCAAACACGACTTCGCCATAAAACTGGCCCAGGTTGTCGCCGACAATTCCTCCCGAAGACCCAAGGTACTTCGGATCCTGGGTGGAAAGGTCCGGGCTGATAACCGACCAGCTTTGCCCGCCGTTCGTCGTTTTGAAGATGACCTGGCAGCCGTAATAAACGGTATTGTGTTCGAACGGATCAATGGCCAGCGGCGGCGTCCAGTGGCAGCGGTACTTTAGGTCGCTCGGGGGCGAGTCCAGCGAATGAATCCACGGGCTTACCGACCGCGCGCGCTTGGTTTTCGCGTCCCACCGCGTCACTTCGTTTCCATAGCAACTGGCCCAAACAATGTTGGGGTCTGTCGGGTCCGGCAGCGTAAAGCCGGATTCGCATCCCCCCATACGTCGCTCCCAACCGGTGTCCACGACTCGGCCGTATTCAAGCGGCGGAGGAATGCTCGGCCCGCGCATGTTCGGGCCGTCCTGCATGTTCGTATAAACGTAATACGGAACCTGATTGTCGACGGCGACGTGGTACATCTGGCCGATCGGAAGCTGGATGCGATGAAAGCCGCGGCCATGAACCGTGGTGATGTTTAGTCCCCCGTCGTCGGTAATGACGAAGCGATCCGGATTCAGCGGATCGATCCACATATCGTGATTGTCGCCGCCCCAGGGCACTTCCTTGAAAATTTCGCCCCCGTCCAGAGATTCGAGAAAACTGCTGTTCGCCACGTAGACTTCGTTGTCGTTTCCCGTGGACACGGCAATGCGAATGTAATACCCAGCTCGGCCGATAAGCTGCCGCTGGTAATTCACAACTTGCCAATTTTCGCCGCCATTATCGGACCGCCATAGCGCGCCTTGGTCCTTGGTCTGGATTAAAGCGAAGTAGCGCTCGGAATTTGTCGGCGCGATGGCCACGTCGATTTTGCCGAGGGGCGGCCGCGGCAATCCATGGCCTTCGAGCTTCGTCCATTTCGTGCCGCCATCTTTTGAAATGTACACAGCGCTTCCCGGCCCGCCGCTGAGTTCCCCCCAGGTATGCATTTCCACTTGCCACATTCCGGCGAGAAGAATTCGTGGATTGTGTGGATCCATGGCCAGGCCCGAGCAGCCAGTATTCGCATCCGCGAAAAGGACGCGCTCCCAATGCTGTCCCCGGTCTGTAGTGCGATAAACACCGCGCTCTTGCTGCGGGCCCGTCGTGCGCCCCAGCGCGCACACAAACGCGATGTCGGGATTGGTCGGATGAACCAGGATCCGTCCAATGCGTCCCGTGTCATCGAGGCCCACGTGCGTCCAGTTTTTGCCGGAGTCCGTCGAAAGATAAACGCCGTTGCCCATCACGTCGCTGTCGCGAATCGCCCAGGCCTCCCCTGTGCCCACCCAGATCACGCCGGGGTCGAACGGCGCAACCGCGATGGCACCGATGGCCGCTACCGGATGCTTGTCGAAGATAGGATCCCAGCGATTGCCCCCATCCGTCGTTTTCCAGACGCCGCCGGAAGCGGCGCCCGCGTAATACGTGCTCGGGTCACCCGGGACGCCGGCGATAGAAGCAACACGGTTCCCAGCGCGCGGCCCGACAAATCGAAACCGGAACGTCTCTTCGTCGCGCACGCCCGGTGGGCGCTGCGCGTAGGCAAAGGCCGCGCAACTTGCTAGCGCCACAAGCAGCAAACCTGTTTCGATACAGAGATGAGATACGGAAGTAGCGCGCATTCCCCCAAACTCCTTCGCGTGGTCAATAGGATTTGCCGCTGGCATGCCAACTATTTGTTCCAAGATGGAAACGCGGGCTCGAATTCCGGCCAGCAGCCCTGGCAAGTTCTTCGTGCCCGCTTGGCTAATCCGCGCCAGAAGACCGTGAGAGGTTATAACGCAGGTCTACGCGCCAGACAACTTTTCTCTCGCCAAAGCGAGGGCATTTTCCACTTGGGAAGCATCCGCGAGTTTGCCCCGCGCGAAATCGCGCGTTCCTCCGCCCTTGCCGGCGATTTTTTCAAAGACCTGCTTGAGAAGGGCGTTCATGTCTTTGGCCGACGAGGGATGCTGCGCAAAGAGCATCTGACCGCTCTTTTTTCCCGCGAGAAGGGCGACGGATTTTTCTGCTTTGGCGATTTCCGTCGCCAACAATCCGAGATATTCTGGCGACATCTCGTCAAGCGCACGCTGGAAGAGGCGAACTCCCTCAAGGCCAGGCGACGCGCTCCGTAAGGCGAGTGCCGCTTCTGCCTCCGCAAGTCTCTCCAGCAAAGCGCGATAATTCTTGAAATGAACATCGCGCTCGGTGAGCGCACGCACTGCGGCAGAAACAACGTCCGCCGTAGCGCAACTCAGTTTCTCCGCGACCTGCCCCAACAATTGAAAATCGTGCCGGGCGGCTCTTTCTGCGCGGCCCCCGCACACAAATTCGACGCGCCAGTCCTGGCGCATCTTCGAGCAATTGCGCACCAGTATCATGCCGATCTGGCCCGTGCTTTTGACGTGCGTTCCTCCGCATGGCTGCAAGTCGGCCGATTCGATTTCGATGGCGCGAAGTATACCTTCGCGTTGGACTACTTTTCTTACTCCAAGCCGGGCGAATTGCTCCGCAGTTCCATAACGCACGTGGACGCCTCGGTCTTCAAAAATAATCTGGTTTGCGGCGCGCTCCGCGCCTTCCAGAAATTCCTCGGATGGCTCCGGTCCTTGCAAATCGATCGTGCAAACCTCGGCGCCTAAATGAAACGACACAGTAGGCAATCCGAAGCGCTCCTGAAACATCGCCGACAGCACATGCTGCCCGGTGTGCTGCTGCATGTGATCGAAACGCCGCGGCCAGTTGACGCAACATTTCACGTCCGGATCGCTTGCCCGGCGGTCCACGATATGAATGATTTCATCGCCTCCGTCGCGCACTTCCAGGACATTCGCTTCTTCGATCTTGCCTAAATCGTGCGGCTGACCACCCGAAGTGGGATAAAACGCCGTTCGATCGAGGATCAGGCTCCAGACATTTCCGGTGATTCCCGCGCTCAAATCTGGTGGAAGCACTTCGCAATGCACTACCCGCGCCGTGAATTCCATTTGGTACGCATCATCGTAATAGAGCCTCCGCGTGGCCACCGGGCACGCCCTCCCTCAATTTCTTGCGCTCGAGAAAACCAGTTCCCTAACGTTTTTCTGGTACGGCGCTTCGAATTCCGCGTTTCGATTTTCGAGTTTCCTGTTTCGAGCTTCGAGTTTCCCCTTCAACAACCGCTTTTCGCCATCTTGATGCTCTCGCGCGCCAACTTCACGCCTGCAGCGCCTTCTCCCAAGTCTCGGAGTACTTATACCCCGTGCCGGTGTTGAACAAAACTACCGTTTCGTGCGGTTTGATCCACCCCGATGCCGCGAGGATGCGCGCAGCCACGACCGTTGCGGCTCCTTCCGGCGCGGCAAATATTCCTGCGAGCGACGCCAGTTCCCTTCCCGCGTATAGCATCTCTTTATCGGTTACCGCGATGGCCGTTCCGTTGGTTTGCCGCAGCATTCTTAAGATCAACTGATCCCCCAGCGGCCCGGGCACGCGCAATCCCGAAGCAATCGTCGCCGCGTTCTGGAAAAACTGCGCCGACTGCTGGTTCGCCTCCCACGCCTTCACGATGGGCGCGCAGCCTTCCGCCTGCACCGCGACCATGCGCGGCCGCTCGCGGCCAATCCTTCCCATCTCTTGCAGTTCATCGAAAGCCTTGCACATCCCAATCAGCCCGACGCCGCCCCCCGTGGGATAAAAAATCACATGAGGCAGCTTCCCGCCAAACTGCTCCCACAGCTCGTACCCCATCGTCTTTTTCCCCTCCACGCGGTAGGGCTCCTTTAGCGTGGACACGTCGTACCATCCCTCACGGTCTTTGTGTTCCGCCACATATTTGCCGCAATCCGAAATCAACCCGTTCAGCTTCACAACCTTCGCCCCAAACGCCTGGCACTCCATCACGTTTGCTGAAGGCGTGTCCGCGGGCATCACGATTACCGCGGGAATGCCGGCCGCCGCTGCATACGCCGCCAGCGCGCCTCCCGCGTTGCCCGCCGTGGGCGCCGCCAGGGCTTTTACCCCAAACCGCCTCGCTCGCGTCACTGCTGCCGTCATTCCGCGCGCCTTGAACGAACCGGTGGGGTTCAGCCCTTCGTCCTTCACGTACAAACTCTCGAGTCCCATCCTCGCGCCCAGGCGTCTGGCATGAATCAAGGGAGTCAGGCCCTCGCCCAGCGACACGGGCGGGTCATCGGGAAGCACCTCCGCATAGCGCCACAGCGTTCGCGGGCGATCCTTCAAGGTTTGCAGCGTCAGCGTACCCGCGGCATGGCGTAGGTCGTAGCGCGCCAGCAGCGGCTTGCCGCACGTGCACAAGTGCTGCTCCTGCTCAGGGTCGTACTTCTTCCCGCACGCGGAGCACTCCAGCTCCACCAAGTTCGAACTCATGGACGCGATTCTCGCCCGCTCGCTCATAATCAAGAGAGTTTAGCACAAGCCTTTTTAGCCACTCCGTGGGGCCATCCCCTATCCGGTTACCATTTCCTCTGTAGCGCTGTTCTCTGTAGCGCTGTTCTACGCAGCCTCTCTGACTGACAACCTTTTCCCACCATTGCCTGGACTCGGCGAACACCGCACCTCGCTCTGTAGCTGCCGAGCTGAAAGTTCTGCTCCAGCAAGCAACCTGCAAACTTTTCAGCCTGCAAACCCTCCGCTCCCGCTACAATAGAACAATGCCCGTACGCCTCATTGCTCTGGACATTGACGGCACCCTTCTGGACAGCCGTTGGCAGGTTTCTGAAGCCAATCGCCAGGCCATCGCCGAAGCCGCCCGTCGCGGCATGGAGGTCGCCTTGGTCACAGGTCGTCGGTATGACTTCGCCATGCCCATTGCGCGCCAGCTGCACGCTCCCCTGACCATGATCGTCAGCAACGGCGCGCTCATCCGCTCCAATGACGGCCGCACGCACTTGCGCCACCTCCTTCCACAGCGTGTCGCCGCTCGGGTCCTGCAGCTGACAAAGCCATGGCGTGAAGGCGCGGCCGTGATTTTCGATCGTCCCAAGGAAAACCAATTGATGCTCGAGCGCCTCGACCCAGGCGACTCGCTTCGCTATGCCTACTATTCCCGCAACAAGGAATTCATCGGCTTCGCGAATCCCCTGGAAACCTGCTTAACCGAAGACCCCATTCAGGTGATGCTTTCCGGGAAGGTCCGGCCGATGCGCGACGCCGAGCGCGTCCTGCGCGGCGCGCCGTTCGCGCAGGAGTTCGCCCTGGCCGTCACCATGTACGAACCCCGCGACTTCGCTATGATTGATGTCCTCAACCCGGTTTGCTCCAAAGGCGCATCCCTGAAGGAATGGGCAGCTCTCCGCGGCTTCGCCCGCGAAGAGGTCATGGCCATCGGCGACAACCATAACGACCTCGAAATGCTCCACTTTGCCGGCATCCCCGTGGTGATGGGCAACAGCGTCCCGGAACTGAAAGCCTTCGGCTGGCAGGAAACCACCACGAACGATGAAAACGGCGTCGCTCATGCCATCGAACAGTTTGCCCTTCGCGAGGCCGCCCCATGCGCCTGAGCCTGACCCGTCGCCCTGTTATTCCAAATTCGCAATACTCCGTCATTTCGAGCGAAGCAAGAAATCCCTCTTCCTCTTTTCTTCGTGGCGGCGGCTTACTGCTCCTACTTACGTTTCTCGCCACCCCCTTCGCCCGTGCTGAATACTTTGTTCTCCGGGGCGGCGAGCGCCTCCACGTGACCGGTTATCAGCTCATGGGTGACAAGTACCGCCTGCAACTCCAAGGCGGCTGGGTCGACGTCCGCCTCGAGGACGTCGTAAACATCGAGCCCGAAGAAGTGTTTACGCCCGTGGTCCCGCCGCCCCTCATGCCAAAGACCGTTCCGGCGGCCAATTCCTCGCCATTTCACGACTTGGTTGTCGCGGCCGCTTCGCGCTATGGCGTGGACGCTGAACTCATCACCAGCGTGATGGAGGTCGAGTCCCACTTCGATCCGAATGCCATTTCCCGCAAGAATGCGCGCGGCTTGATGCAGTTGCTCCCGGAAACCGCCGAGCGCATGGGCGTGAAAAACATTTTCGATCCGCAGGAAAACATCGACGGCGGCACGCGCTATTTGAAAGAGTTACTGCAACTCTACAACAACGACCTGACGCTGGCGCTCGCCGCGTATAATGCGGGCCCCGACAACGTCCAGAAATACGGCAATGTCCCGCCTTTCCGCGAAACCGTTTCCTACGTGAACCAGGTCAAGCGCAAGTATCAGAAGTCCAAATCCGCCGCCCCCGCAACGCAAACCGTCAATCCCAAAGCCACCGCTCCCAACGCGGCTCCCCAAGGCCAATCGGCCCCTCCTCCACAACCCAATACCAATAACTAAGGAACTTGTAGCGCCTGGTCATGCCGAGCTACGACGGCGGTAAAGGCGAAAGGACCAAAAGAAGGACTCGCGATGACTGGCGAGGTCAAAACCGGCTGCCTCCAGAACCGCTGCCATCTGCTGAGGCGGGTGAACGAAAATGCGAAACGGGTTGCGTGCCAGGCCGAAAAAGAAGTTCATTAGCGCGAATCCCGCGCGCATGTGCCAGCGGTAGGGCGGATGAGTGAAGGCAAGCAGGCGGCGAGATCGCGCAGCCGCTGCGCTCAGGAGGGTCTCGGCGTTAGGGTAACAGCAGACGACCCGGTCGAGCGTCACGATGTCCGCCTCAGGAAGGGAGGCCGCGGTCGAGGCGAAATCACCGAGTATGAATTGAGCCGGACAGGAGACATAACGCGAGCCCACGTTCCGCCGCGCTGCCTCGAGATACGCGGGGGAGGCGTCCACGAGGGTGGCGCTGGCCAGGCCATCAACGGCGAGTTCGGCCGCGATCACGCCAATGCCTGAGCCGACATCGAGAAGATGAAGACCATCCAGCATCCCGCGGCGAAGCCCGGAGAGGAGCATGCGTGTACTGGAGTCGGGACCGCGGCGGTGGTAGCGGCGCAGGTCGCGGTTCGCAATGCGCGCATCGAAAAAGCCAGCGGCAGCGCAATGACCGGCGCAACACGTCATGCAGCACTCCTCCCAGGATCGGAAGCCGCCGCGTCACCTCGCGGCGTGGTGATGATCGTAACTGATCCACGCCCCATCTACCCCGATGAATTTGCTTTTCTCTTGCCTTTGTAGTGACCAGTCTTCAGACCCGTTCTTTCTTTGCCCAGTCTCGCCTTGAACCGTAGAATCAAGCCCTGGAGGCGCGCCAGAAGTTAGCCCAAGCGCCGTAGGCGCGGCACTCACGTTTTCCTGAGCGCGCAGCTCGTCGGGCGCAGCTTCGAGCCGCACGGAGCCGTCGCCAAGGCCGAACCTATCATTCCTTAGCGGAGCAGGCCGACTTTTGCTTCCGCGTTCGCTCCTGCAAACGCGTCGGCCTGCGTAGTCGAGGAATCTCTAATTCGATCAATCCGTCTCTTACCGCGTTCCCCTGGATACGATGAAACGGCCGCCTGGCCACCTTATCTCCCCGCCTGGCGGTGATCAAAACTAATCACCCGCGTAATCTTCCACGCCCCATCCTTGTACTGCCACAGGTGAATGAACTTCGCCTCGCCAACCGCCTCGGTATCCTCATGCCCCGGGTGATGGAACCGATGCACACCAATCTCCACTGCCCCGTAACCCTTCATGTAATAAATCTGTAAGCTGCTCGGCACGAAACAAGTCGAAGTCAGCGGGCGCATCTACGTCGGGAAATTTGATTTCATCATCGATGCTCCCTGCGAACCTCACACTCAGGCCGGAGTGTGGCTGGACATCGTTGGCGACGTAACGTCGCCTGCGCAGTATTGGGACATCGGCAATTTTCTTCCAAAGAAGCATGGAGCGGATGTTCAAGTAAGGGGTATCGCCGTCCCTCTCGTCCATGACACTCTTCTCTATCAGTTCGTGAACGATGTCGGGGCTATTCGCTTCCGAATGCCGAACGGCCAAGACTGCGGTTCGGACTGCCTTTTCTACGAAGTGACCGCAACGCCGAGAGGGAGGTTTTTCTCCGGTGTGGAGGGCGGGTTTGGAATGGAGCACTGCTGCCACCTTCTTGTCGTGGAGCAAGTCAGACACCCCCCGCAGAGCGGGTGGCTTGGTGAGTGGGGCCGCCTCAAAGGCGGTTGTCCCGTTGGTTTAGGCGTCGCGCTAAAGCGCGCCTTCGTGGATGAGTTTAGAAGCTGCCGCTATTACCATCCGCGCCCTCTTGTTCGCGGATGTATTTGCGAACTTGCTCCAACTCGAAACCCACCGTGGACACTGCGTATCCACGGGCCCAGAAGTGCTCGCCCGTGAAATTCCGCTCTTTGCCACACAAGCGGGCCATCGCTATGGCGCTTTTCCCTTTCAGAAATCCGATCACCGAGGCCACCGGATACTTCGGAGGGATCGCGATGCACATATGCACATGGTCCGGCAGCAGGTGTCCCTCAATGATCTGGCACTCCTTCTGCCGCGCCAAGGCGTGGAATACTTCTCCCAACTTGCGCCGTGCCTGGCCAAACAGCACCTTGCGCCGCCGCTTGGGCACAAACACCACATGATACTTACAGTCCCAACTGGAATGCGCTAACCTTTGATACGTTTCCGACATAACATCCTCCTTTTTTTTGGCTCTCACCAAGCCACGGGGGATGTTATGCCCGAACGGAACGGTCAAACCTTTTCTGGTCTCACTGGTCGAACCAGTGGCTTACCTAAAATCTGAGTTACAAAGTTGTCGTCCAAGAGAACCAGTGTTCCAGCCGGGGGAATATATCAGTGCTCCTCGGTGCGTTGGCATCCCTCGCCGGAGGAACTGACGGCTCTGGCGGAAATTCCGGGATGTTCGTTGCGGGAAAATTTCAAGAACTGTTTCCCGATTGCCGCAAAGCATTGGGGCGAGACAATCAAGACTAGGGCGGGTCTTGGCGACAGGGGTTGGATTTCGCCCGACATGACGCTCTTCTACAAATTTGCTGGCGGGTTCGTCCAGAAGCCTCACCAAACGACAGAGATGACGCCATAAAGCTCGTTTATCCGCGAAGAGTGCCGTCCAACTTCTCCGGCGCACACGCCTTCCGACCACATCTACTGTGACTTTTACAGATCAAATCAACCGGAAGACCAGACCGCCGCCATGGCGTTGCTGGCACGCGTTGAAGCTGGTCAGGACGTTTGGAGAACATCCGACATGGCGCAAGTAGGGTGGTTGGCTTATGAGCAGGCGAGAAGACAGTGGAATCTCGACGCCGCCGTTCAAGCCAAACTCTCGAAATGCGAGCCGTGGCCGCCGGGGAAAGATGGAGAGGGAAACCAACAACAATGGGGCTACTGCACATGGTTCACGCTTGATGATATGCAGGAAATCACGGTCATGCTGCACAAGCCCGGCTTCCTAGCGAATGCTGCCCGGCAATTCCAGAATGTCCCGTGGCTGACGACCGAGGTGGAGGTCAATCTTTGCTGGGCCGCCCCTTCGGCGCGTTGATCCCGGCAGCGGGTGGCCCACAGACATTAGGTGATACACCGTTTGCGCACCACTTAGCAGGCCACCAAATTCGCTGGATTCGCGAAGCCAGCGGAAAGAGCCTTTGTTGACCAGAACGAACTTTCAACAACTTGTCGAGTTTCCGCCTCTTTGCTTCTCTGCTCCCTTCGAACCACGGGTTTCCGGCAGATGTTAGCAGTGAAATGCGGCAGGAGTTCCGAATTTGTTGTTTGCCATCTCTGCATTTCAAGGCAGGTTCGTCGTTTGGTGGGCAAGGGCCCTGCGGAGGAATCTCGCGGAAGATCACTGGGGCCAATAGGAAATCGTGCGGGAATCGATCTCGTACACCTTGCGTTCGCCGAGCGACCGGGACCAGACCCAGATTACCCTGTGCGTCCAGTTGCGATGCGCGTCGATTTCGTACTCGTAATATGCGCCGCAAAGGAGTTCTCCGGACTCGTCCCGCCATTCCACGCTCTGCGGGTTCCGACGCTTCGCGTCCAAGTAAACGTAGTGGATTCGTGCTCGCTCGCAAGTCCCATCACTGTGGCAGTTATATGTAGCGAAGGTGTCATTGCCGATGTTTTCCGAGAAACCGTCCCCATACTGCGACGGCGAGCCGGGCAGTTGCCAATAGGAGCTTAGCTTTCCGTCTTTGACGGTCCACGTCAGCTTGATCCCGCCGGATGCGTCGAAGCTCGTGAACTGCTCAGTCTGGGTTTTCGGATCGACGGTTTGCCGAACATGGAGCAATAATTCCCCCTCCTTCCCCCAGTCCCACTGCTCAGTGTGGTTGCCATCTTTATCAGTGTTCACGACCGTGCGGCCTTGCTGATTGCCAGCACCGTCTGAGGTCAGCCAATCGATCCTGTGTCCGTACGGGTCATAAGTGAAGATAACGTGAGATTGAAGTTCTCCATTCCGGTAGTGGAATTCCTCGGTGTTCCCAAAAGGCCCCACGATCTCGCGGCGAGTGGTCTCTCCTGTGGATGCGTCCTCCGCAATGCGCTCCGTCACGTGCCCCTGTCCGTCAAGCAAAAGGTGAATAATTTCCCCTTGGAAGCGACCATCGATCATTTGGCCAAACTTCGTGCGGTTTCCATTTGGATCGAACTCGCATTCTTGGCACCAGATCGGGATGGCCAGAGTCGGGCCGCCGGGCTGACTCCAGACGACATCCGTCCTCGTGGTCTCCGTCGAAACAGATTTCACCGGGCCGGCAAGGTCCACGCGCTGAACATCGGTGAGACTCTGCTGCTGCCCGAGGGCGGAAAGACACAATCCGCTGAAGAGAACTGGCAGGGTCACAGCGTGGCGTAGAAGTCGCATCTGTCCCTCCGCTACGTGGGCTCATGGGCAACGAGAACTCAATTCCTATGACTTCTTCGGGCTGCCAGAGGTTGCCACGTCGTCCAAATCGAAACCGCGAAGAAAATTGCATGGTGAGGCTTTCGACTGGTCTGCTAGGATAACCGTCCTCAAGCTGGGAGAACGCCGATGGACGAGGAACAGTTCGATCTTCTGATGGGGGCGCGACGTTTTGCAAAGGAAGATGCGGCTCGGGCGGACACCCAGTCTCAGGGTACGAGAAGCCTGAGCCTTCTGCTTCGAAATGAACGTCGAATCTCGTCTTCGGAGGGTGCCGTCAGGTGGAACACGCGAGCCTTCTTCGTGTTCAACTATTCGGTCGCAGCCACACGTGCCAGATGAACAGCCCAAGGTAGCTCACAGCAAGAGCAAGAAACAGGAGGGTCAGAAGCACGTGCCCCACAGCAAAGGCTGATCCCTTTGGCCAGTCAGTGTGGGAAAAGTACAGAGCGTCCACAAGAATCCGCGTAGTCCAGTAAATCCCAATAAAGCAGGTAAGCCCCAAGGCAGCATGGTCACCCCGGAGAAGTTCCGTGTGCAGCAGCAGCGTGAGTGTACCAAACGCGATGATGGTCAACACGGTAAATCCACTCTGTACCCAAAGCAATTTCCGGTTGAACGGCATCAACTGCCGCAAGTCCTGTTTCCACCCCAGTCGATATGGCACTTGAAAGCTAGCGAACAGGATCACAAAATGCGCAGCGCCGACGAACCACAGGTCGATGTCGAAGACCCGTTGCGTGAGTGAATTGGTCATAGAGCGTGAATTGCGTGCATGAACGGAAGCATTACACGCATGACAAACCATGGGTGAAAGAGCAAAAAGACTGGTGCGGCAAGGAACACTATCATGAAACTCCAGCCGCGCCCCCCACGCCCAAGGCCGAGCCGCTTGCCGAACCACGAATGCTCAATAGTCATTCCCGTGCCTTGCAGTAAGAAGTAGAGCGTGGGGAGACCATAGCCTCCGCGAGCGGGTAACGAGATTACGAAGTCGTGGATCAAACCAGAAACCGCGAACACCAAGAATCCAGCCGCGTCCGCGCCCAGCCTTCGATGTAACGGACGGAAAATCAACTCATGAGAAAGTTGGCGGAAACCCAAATTCCAACGCTTTCCCCAAAACTCCCCAAGGGATGCGGAGCGGAGTGGCGCAGACATGATGGCTTCTGCATTGACGCCAACGCTTTGCCAGAGGAGCGCGATGATTTGGAATGTGCCGAAATGAAGGAGCAGGATGAGTCCCAGCATTGCCACCCACCCGCGCAGAAACGGTTCCCCCTGCGGAATGGACGCGTCACGACCCAGACCAGAACGGTGCCGAGGATTGTCTTGAAGATCGCCCGGAGCCACCCCACGGGCGCTGGCGGCTGTACGCGCTGACTCGCATCCAAGAACGTCTCCGCATCCATTCCCGGCCAAGCTAGAAGGTAGGCTGCCGAGCGCCAAGCCGGGTGTGCAACTCGCGACCGCGCCTTCCACCATGTTAGCCACTTGAGGCTGATGAAGATGGCAAACGACAGAATCCACATGAACACCCAAGCAGGCAGGAGATTAAGGCAGGCAACTGCCGTCAAAGGGAGCACCAAGATCGGGAGCCAACCGATCCACGAGAAGCCTCGCACAAGCTGAGTCGATTCGATCTTTTTGGTTTCACTCAACGTAGGGAGGTCACTCTCCTCCAGAAATGCGAATCTCGTAGACGGTTGGAAGCTGATCGTCATTCCGACGAACGAAGCTGCGAACCAGTTCCGTGCGAGAAAAATGCCCGAGGCTTAGCAGCCGCATGCATTCATCGGTAGCGCAACTCTCCCACGAAGTACGGTTTTCCCACGGAAAGCAGCTTGCCTCGACGGCACGAACCGGAAGCCCTTCTTGAAATCCGGCTTCAATCTGTTCGCGGAGCCACCGCAAATAATCCAACTTCTGGGAGATGGCAACTTTTGGGTCTTCGCGGATCACCACACCGCGGAAATCGGGGATGTCGCCCCGCAAGGTGTGAATGTGCCCGTGCCCTTCGACCAGAATCTCGATGTCGAGTTCCATCAAACGTTCGAGACTGAGGAGCCACTTCTGGCTGTCCACATCGGGATTGGGCGTCGCGAAGTAGCTCCCCATGAAGGCGTCACCTGCCAGCAGCACCTTCTCCTTGGGGTCATAGAGCGCGATGTGGTCATCGCAGTGGCCGGGGGTAGGGATCACCTGCAAGTAGCCCGATTCGGTATCGATGGTTTCACCCAACAGATGGTAGGGCTGCTTCAAATTCGCAGGTTGTCCGATTATCGTGGCACGTACCCAAGGGAGATTCTTGAATGGCGTAAGGAAACGGGCGGTCATCTCCGAAACGAAGATCGGAGCGCCAGTAAGTTCAGCCAGCCAGTTCAGATTTCCGACGTGCTCTTCATGGGCATGGGTAGCGACCACTTTCTTGATTTTTGGTTTCACTTGTCGAAGGTGCCGTGCAAGCGACCGCCGCATCTTGGGTGAGCCGGGATCGATCGCGGCTCCATCGTAAAGCACCGTTGTGAATAGTTCCCCAAACAGAAGCGGAACGGTGTTGGGCAACATGCCATCCAGAAACAAAATGTTCAGCTTGCCGTTCAGAAGATCAAGCCGCTTGTGATACGTCAGGGCGAAAGTACTCATTCTTTGTCCAGCAGCCTTGATCCCTGCCCACAGGACGAGGGGCAACCGAATGAAGAAACCCAGTGTGTAGCACGACCAGAACGCGCCCAGTCGGGCTTGCCGTCGTACCGCTTCTGGTTTGGCAACGCGGCAAGCGCCACCGCGACATTTGCTGAGGGAATATCTGTTCGTGGCAACGAACTCGTAAAGCAGTCGCCCTGCGTTGCGAAATGGGAACCGCTGTCCCAGTGCGCCGATGAGCCAAGTGGACGGGAACAAACGCGCCAGACACGCGACGGCATCCCAGCCGACATGGATTTCGCCTCCGGGAGTAACAACATGCAGCTGCCGCAGACAATCATCCAAATTGAGCCGGGCATCAACGGTGGGCAACACCTCTGCGCTGATGGGCACGCAGACGGTCCTGTTTTCGCGGTCGAGAGTCTTCAGCCACGACACGCAGGCCTGACAAATCTCGCACTGGCCGTCGTAGAGCACCCGATAGGCTGCTTTTGCGCTTTCCTTTTCGGCAGGCTTTTCGGCGATGTCCTCGACCGAGTATCTACTCATGGCGGAAATGTTAGGTCTGACAGGAGGGAAAGGTCAATCATGGAGGAGCAAGGGTTATTGCAACTTTGCGTACCCGGTTTTCGCTCTACTGAAGGACATCGACTCGACGCCTCCTCTCAATAACCTCAAGAACGACTACGACTACGCGTGGCAGGAAGAGCGGAATGCGGCAATCCAGATTTTCAGTCCGCCGATCTCAATACCCTCGTCAATCAGCAGCGTCGCGTTATAAATCACGTCGCGCAGCTTAGGGTCTTCCAGCGGCTAGTTGTGGTTGCCGGGAACGACCAGCTTGAAGTGATGCGGCAACTCCCCGAGCCAGTCATTGAAGTCGCGAAGCTCCGAACTTTGCTTGCCGAAGAAAAGGAAATCGCCCGCGTGAATGAGGATGTCGCCCGGCGGAAGGTCGAGGTCGCGGTGAAGCTTATGCGTAGTCGATCTACCGTTCACCTCTCGCGACAGGCAAATCGCACAATAAACCCTGAGATATAACGCCCGGCAAGTTTGGTCCCGTGATTTAGTCGTCGTGGAGCTCCCGCGTCACTTTCCCGCAGATATTCTTCTTCACGCTGTCGGTCAATGCCGCTCTGCCCAGCGTCACGCCTCCCTGATCGTGATAGAACTCCACATCCTCCGCAAAGAAGGAAGCAAACTTCTCCAGCTCGCACCGATTATAGGAGTCAAAAAGCGCCGCATCGAGCGCCGCGACCGCCTTGTCTAGCTCCGCCTGCGACTTGATGTCCTCGAAAGCCGGCACCGCCTGCTCCGCGGCGATAGCTGGCGCCGCCTGCCGAACGGCCTGGCCGCTCGTCTGCGAGACGCCAACCGCTATCATAGGCAAGAGCAACACCATTCTTAGCGAAGCCCATAGCTTCTTCATCGGAAGGACTCCCTCTTTTCGGATTTGAACAACTCAGATAGAGGTACGGCCCTCAACAGACAATTGTTCCGTGGCACCGACAAAGCTCAGAGTGAACCATGCTATTGTCGGGACGCCGGTGGGATGATGCCGTTGAGCCGCAGATATTCGACGATCTGGCCGTAGTGATTCATGACGTGCCCAATCGCTCCTGCCGTAAGACCAAAAAGCTAGCAGCCTACGTTTCATGGTCGTTTCATGGCTTCAACCCCGAACCGTGCGTGATAGTCTAGAACACTAAAGCGCCTGCCGCCTCATTGGGTTTTCTGAACCGCACCGGCCTTGACTCCTACGCTGCACCTTCCCGCCGACGCAGTTCTACGCCGCTGCCTCCATTGGACTCACCAATTTCTTGACCCCATATCTTTACTATGTTTTCAACACATCAGAATTCGCGTCAGGCGCTTTTTCAAGCCCGCTGCGCTTAGGTGCGGCCGGTTGAAGGTGACCAGAACCCCGCAAGCGGACCATCCTTCCCCCGGTTCCTCTTTTTCGTAAGCTCATTAGAATCAACACATTCGCAAGTGTCGATTCGAAACAACTTAAAACCCTTTGCAATCAACGCTTGTTACAAAAACCACCGGGGGCCCATTCACCTCGTTCTTCCCACCTGGTGTTTACTTCGAGAGTAACATGGTCATACCTCCATAGCTACATTTTCCGCTTGTGGTTCTGGAGAGAGGCTGGTGAACTCACTTGCAGAACCCGCGAAGCATCTGGTCGGTGTCCGCAATCAATGCCGCGCATCGAGCACGCCCCAGATTTTAGGGTCTCCTGGCCCGATCGGCGGCTCCTCTTCCTCCGCTTCCTGGACTGGTCTTGGCGGTGGCAGGAACACCGTTTCGCGTATTCTCCTGCCCTTCCCTTTGAGCTTTTGTGCCATGGCGTTCCAGCATTCAGGGCAAATGTCGTATTCCCTGCGGTCAATTTCCTTTTGCAGACAATCCTTGGCTTCCCCGCAAAGGTCGCAAGTGATCATGGACTTCCCTCCTCTCGTTATCCCCGTCTCATCTCAGCGCGTAATCTGCAGGATGGCGTTTCCTACCATTCTAACGCCGCACGTGCGTTCGGGAACAAAAATGGAAGAAAGGGGAAATTGGAATCGCACGAATCTCTTGCCGACCGCGGATCGGGAAGGTAGGCTGCTGGCCTTGAAGTGACATACGTTCGACCGACAGCGAGGCCAAACGATGAATTTCCTAAAGCGATTCTCGGAGCAGCTTTACAGCCTGATGCGATTGGTCGCGGGCTTCTTGTTTGCCTGTCATGGCGCACAGAAGCTTTTCGGCGTTCTCGGCAGCCCGCAGCTCGCGCGAGTTCCTCTAATGCTGGCCGCGGGAATTATCGAATTCTTCGGCGGCTTGCTGATCGCGTTGGGTGCGTTGACGGCCATTGCCGCGTTGATTGCCAGCGGCGAGATGGCCACGGCTTATTTCCTGCAACACGCCCCGCATGGCTTGTGGCCGATAAAGAATCACGGCGAACTGGCGGTGCTGTTCTGCTTTGTGTTTCTCTACATTGCTTCACGCGGCGACGGGGCCTGGAGCATTCGCACGTTTTTGATGGGCAACTCGGTAACGTATCCATGACGACGGCGGACTCTAAACGCATCGTGGCGGGGTGTCAAACGGTTTTGTGGGAGCCGTTTTGCGAAAAAGCAAGATGGCTCGACGCCAGAACAAGCCTTTTTGCAAGTCAAGTCTAGAACGGTTGTCCAGGGGAATTTGCGCAAGGACTCGAAGCTCCTGAACAAGCTTAAGGGAGAAAGCGGCCAGGGGCGAAGAGGTTTTGGGGGTCGAAGGCCGATTTGAGACGGCGCAGGAGTGTAAGCTCGGAGCAGTTGGATGCCGCGGCTGAGGAAGGGACCGGAGTTGAGGAAGAAGAACGCCGGGAGGCCTCGTTGCGAGCGGAGTTAGAGGCCCGCGCTGCAAAATCAAAACCCCAAATGTTCACTTCCCGTTTGAGAGCCGCGGGGCACCAGGGAAGAGTGGCAGAAGCGTTTTCCGCAGAGCAGAGAGAGAAGATTGCGGCGGCAGCTTCAGCAAGGCGATAGCGCGAGCCAGAATCATCGGGTGGCGGCAGAAGAGCGAAGTAGACGACACTGCAGGCGCGAGCGAGAAATGCGTGGGGAAGAGAGGCTTGATCGGAGAGCATGCGCAAATGTTCGAGAAGGGAGGCAAGGCGGCTGGGAAGCAGGCTGATTTTGAAGATCGCGGCAAGCGGGGAGGTTTCGAGAAGAAGCGGAATAGACTGACCCAGATCGTGCCAGAGGTCGGCGCCTTCGGCTTCGTTGAGAGTGATGAGCTCGGGGAGTTTTGCGTCAGGGATAGCAGCTATACGAGCAAATTCGCGCGAGGCGCGCTCGCAGACTTCGGGATTGCCTTCCACGCTGACGCAAAGATGGCAAGAATCGGCGGCAAATTTTCCTTGGAGCGGCGCGGCGGGAACTTCGGCAGAATTGTTTTCAGCTTCGAGGAAGAGTTGCATCAGCTGTGGGCTCACGAGATCAACAGAGGCGGGGCGAAGAGGAGAGCGTTCGACGAGGTTGATGAAAGCGAGCGCGTCGTCTGGCGTTCGAAAGGAAAGGACGAAGCCACGGCTCGCGGGCGCAGCAGGAAAAGTGCGGAAGTTGAGGCGCGTGATGACCGCGAGCGTGCCCAGAGAGCCGATAAGGAGCTTGTGAAGGTCGTACCCGGTGACGTTCTTGACGACGCGGCCGCCGCTTTTGCAGAGGCGGCCGGTGCCGTCGATGAATTCTGCGCCAATCAGGAAGTCGCGCGCGGTGCCGTAAGAATGGCGAAGCGACGAGTCCACTCCGGAAGCGATGATGCCGCCCATGGTGGATTCGAAATAAAAAGGTACGGAGAGCGGGAGAAACTGTTTTTGCTTGTAGAGAGGGACGGCAAGGTCATTGAAATTAGCGCCGGCATCGACGCTGACGGTGAGGTCGCCGGGGTCGTAGTGGGCGATTTGGTTGAGGCCGGTCATGTCGAGGGCGATGTCGTAGCGCGAAGGGGGCATGCCGATCTGGAGTTTGGTGCGGTGACCGCAGGGAATTAAAGCGAGCTTTTCGAGAGCGGCGAAGCGGACGATTTCGGCGGCTTGCTCGGCGGACGCTGGCTTGGCAACGGCGGATGGAGTGATTTCGTCAACAGCGTATTCTGAGCAAATTGCTGGATCGACAGAGACGTGAGACGGGCCGAGCGCGGACCGTAGGCGGAGAGAAAAGTTGGAGGGGGCGCTAGCCATGAAATCGCGACCGCGAGAAAACGCCAATCGTTGAAAGTTGATAGTTGAAAGAGAAAAGACAATGCAGAGACGCACAGTAGCGCGCAGAACCGCAGAGGGGATGAGCCAGAATGAACACCGAGGACAAAGAGGCAGAAAGCATAGAGGGCACAGAGAAGAAGGCAAGGTCAAGCGCAGCGGCGCGGCGAAGAATAAAGATAGGAAAAATGGGAAAAGCGTTCATGAAGAGCTCGCATGAGGAGAGGATTGGGCGTGCGAACGGACGCGGATTTCGCCGCAACCTTTGCTGAGCGGGAAGATTTTGCCGGGATTAAGTGAACAGTTGGGATTGAAGGCATCGTGGACGCGGCGCATGAGGTCGAAGTCAGCGTCGGAGAAAAGAAGCGGCATGAGCTCGGATTTCTCCATGCCGATGCCGTGCTCTCCCGTGAGCGCGCCGCCTACTTCGACGCAGTAGCGGATGATTTCTGCGGAGGCTTGCATGGCGCGCTCGAATTGTCCCTTGTCGCGCGGATCATAGAGAACAATGGGATGAAGGTTGCCGTCGCCAGCGTGGAAAATATTGCAAATGTCAAAGCCGTACCGCGCGCCGACTTCCCGGATGTGGCGAAGCGTTTGCGGAAGCTTGGTGCGGGGAATGACGCCGTCAAGGACGTAGTTGCTCGGAGCGAGACGGCCGAGCGCGCCGAAAGCGTTTTTGCGGCCTTTCCACAGGAGTTCGCGCTCTGCATTATCTCGAGCGAGGCGGACTTCCCGGGCGTGATGAATGTTGCAAACTTCGGTGATGGCGGCGGCCTGGGCAGCAACGGCTTCGGCGAGGCCTTCGACTTCGAGGAGAAGGACGGCGGCGCTGTCGC
Organism: Acidobacteriota bacterium; assembly: GCA_003224085.1. Taxonomy (GTDB): domain Bacteria; phylum Acidobacteriota; class Terriglobia; order Acidiferrales; family UBA7541; genus Acidiferrum. The sequence goes on from QHYK01000055.1 coordinate 50,004, forward strand.
GCGGGAAGCCCGCGTGGACGAAGTCTTCGACGACGCGGAGCGTCCAGCCGTCGAGCATTTCGCAGGCCGCAGGAATGATGGCGCGGGCGGTGACGTCCACGACGGTTTCGGCGGCATCATCCACAGAATCGAAAACAGCTAGAAGCGTTTTGACGGCTTCTGGCCTGGGGGAAAGCTTGACGGTGATTTCGGTGACGAGGGCAAGCGTTCCTTCCGACCCCACCAACAGGCCGGTTAGATCGTAGCCGAGAGCGTCGCCTTGCGCGCTGCCGACGCGAACGATTTCGCCGTCGGGGAGGACGAGTTCGAGAGCCGTGACGTGATTGGTTGTGACGCCGTAGGCTAGCGTGTGCGGGCCACCGGCGTTTTCCGCGACGTTGCCGCCAATGGTGCAGGATTTTTGGCTGGAAGGATCAGGCGCGAAATAGAGGCCGTAAGGCTCGGCGGCAAGCGTTAGATCGTAATTGACGACGCCAGGCTGGACAACCGCGCGCTGATTTTCGGGGTCGATGGAGAGAATGCGGTTCATGCGTGCAAAAACAATCATCACGCCGCCAGTACGGGCGAGCGCCCCGCCGGAGAGGCCCGTGCCGGCGCCGCGGCCAACGATTGGAACGATGTGCTTAGCGGCAAGTTTGACAATTTGTGAGACCTCTTGCGTGGTGGTGGGAAAGACAACCATGTCGGGGCGGCCTTTTTCGACCGAGCCATCGTATTCGTACAGGAGAACATCTTCTGGCTGAAAAAGGACAGAGGATGAGCCGAGAAGTTTTTCGAGGTCGCGAAGAAGGCCAGAATGCATAAGAAAGCCGCCCTGGAGAGGCTCCTTGCACTATAGTGAGATTTCCGGGGGTCGCGCAACGTCAAGTTACACTTCAGGGAAGCGAGTATGTTAGTGTGAAGGCCCCCAGCCTTGCTGAGGACCAATGGCCAAACCGAGGGTGCTAGCGACACACCGATTGTTTGAAGCGGCAAGGCAAATCCTGCAGGAGAGCTGCGACGTGGAGTACTGGGAGAGGCCCGAGCGGCCGCCGCGAGAGGAAATGCTGGAGCGCGTGAAGGATAAGGAGGGCTTGATCTGCCTGCTAACGGAAAAAGTGGACGACGAGTTGTTGCGGGCGGGGCCAAAACTACGGATGGCGGCGAACATAGCGGTAGGCTTTGACAATATTGACGTGGCGGCGTGCACAAAACGCGGAGTGGTAGCGGCGAACACTCCGGGCGTGCTGGACGAGACGACGGCGGATTTTGCTTGGACGCTGCTGATGGCCGTGGCGCGCCGGCTGGTGGAGGGTGATGCGCTGGCGCGCTCGGGAAACTGGAAGGGATGGGATCTGGACCAGCTAGTGGGCACGGACGTGTGGGGAAAAACGCTGGGGATCGTGGGATTCGGACGGATTGGGAAAGCGATGGCGCGGCGGGCCAGTGGCTTTCAGCTGAAGGTGATTTACACGGACGCAGTGCGGGCGACGCCGGAAGCCGAGAAAGAGCTACGAGCGGAGTTCCGAGAGATGAATGCATTGCTGGCGGAGTCGGACTTCATCAGCTTGCACACGCCACTGCTGCCGGAGACGCGCGGGCTGTTTAATGAGGAGAAATTCGGGCGGATGAAGCGCACGGCGTTTTTGATCAACACGTCGCGCGGGCCGGTCGTGGACGAAGCTGCGCTGGCGGCGGCGCTGGAAAGCGGGAAGATCGCGGGCGCGGCGCTCGACGTGTTTGAGAAAGAGCCAGCCATTCATCCCGGCCTGAAGCGGCCAAACGTGGTGCTGGCGCCGCACATTGCTTCGGCTTCGCTGGAGACGCGGACGAAGATGGCGTGCATGGCCGCGGAAAACCTGGTTGCGCTGTTGCAAGGGCGGCGTCCTGTAAACGTTTTGAATCCAGAGGTATTGAAAGGGTAGACGGAACCTTGGGGCCATCCCTCCTATGGCGGATTTGAAACAACTCGCCCGCCAAATTTTCCACGAGACCATGGCCGCCATCGATATCCCTCGCACGATGCAGAGGAAACTGCAGCGGCGAGGCACGCGAATCGTGTGTGGAGAGAAGACGTTTGACCTGAAAGATTTCGGGAAAATACGAGTGGTGGGCGTGGGAAAGGCTGCTCATGCAATGGTGGAAGGGCTGGTGCAGACGCTTGCGCCGTTTGTGGGATTTGAGGGAATTGTTTCTGCACCGGCCCGTCCAAAGAGAGCCGTGCCAGGCTTGAAATACTTTGCCGCAGGGCATCCGGTGCCGAATGACGAAAGCTGGAAAGCGGCGGACGCCGTTCTCGGGTTGCTCAAGAAATGCGATGAGAAGACGCTCGTGTTCTTTTTGCTGTCGGGTGGCGGGTCGGCGATGTTGGAACTGCCACTGGATCCGAGGCAAGCCCTGGAGGACGTCCAGCAATTGCACAAGACGCTGGTGACCTGCGGGGCGAGCATCGATGAAATGAATACCATTAGGAAGCATTTGTCTGCGGTGAAGGGCGGGCGGCTGGCGACGGCGGCTCCGGAAGCGACGAAAATCACACTGGCGGTTAGCGACGTCCCCATTGGAAAAGAGTCCGCGCTGGCTTCTGGACCGACGCTGCCCGATCCAACAACCGTTGCCGATGCGAAACGCGTGATCAAGGAATATTCGCTGCGCGAGAAGTTTTCGCTGGCTCTGCAGAAGTGGCTCGACGAAGGCAAGATTCCGGAGACGCCCAAGGCCGGCGATGCGGCGTTCCGGAAAGCCTACTTCTACCTGACCATGGGAATGGACGACCTCTTACATCCGGCCCACCACGCGGCGGAGGCGCTGGGATTCATGACCTGTTGCGACAATTCGACCGATGACTGGCCTGTTGAAAAAGCGGCAGAAGCGCTACTTGGGCAACTGGAAGAGTTGCGTGCGACACATCGAGGTCAACGTGTGGCGCTAATTGCGGATGGAGAGGTGAGTTCGCCCGTGACGGGGAACGGGATTGGGGGACGGAATTCGGCGTTCGTGCTGGCTTGCGTAGAAAAAATCGCCGGAAAGAAAATGGCGGTGCTAAGCGCCGGGACTGACGGAATTGACGGCAACAGCTCCGGAGCCGGAGCGGTTGCGGACGGAGAAACGCTGCAGCGAGCGCGGGAGGCAGGACTTGATTCGAAAGAGTTTTCCCGGCGAAGCGACGCGTTCACGTTTTTTTCAAAGCTGGGGGATGCGATTTTGGCGGGACCGACGGGAAACAATTTGCGGGATTTGCGAATACTGCTGGCAGATCGATAAGAACAAAGAAGTAACGGTAGAGAAGGGAGGGAACACATCTGGAAAGAAAAAGCCTGATGGTCTGAACCCCATCGAGCGCGAGGGACCACCTGTTTTTTGAATGACTCCTTTGCTCAAGGCTTCGAGGAAGGCAACCGCGATTCGATGGTTTTGAGCCGTTCGTTCATTTCCTGAACCAGGTGCTCCAATTTATCGAGGCGCTGCAGAACGGCGTCCGAGTCACCAGAGTTTTCTGAAGCAGAACCGGAACCGCCGACAGATTCGTCACCGCTCGAACTCGCTGAGGGGGACTTCGAGGTGGCGGGCTTTTTCAGGCGGGCGATCTGCCCTTTGATCACGGGAACCATTTCGATGCTGAGATCGTCGCTCTTCAACAGCGCTTCGAGGGCTGGCACGGCAGTGGCGTCTCCCCGGCCACCAAGAGAAAAAATTGCGGCCATTCGAACAGGGAAATGGGATTCGGCGAGGTAGCCGGCGATTTGCTTGGTGATGTCCTGGTTGCTTTTCTGAAGGGCGGCCAGGCTGCGAATTGCGGCGGTGCGGGATTCGATGGGCTTGCCCGGGGCGGACCATTGCTCCAAGAGCGGCGCGGCTTTGTCGTCGCCCAGCGCGCCTAGTGCGCGAAGAGCGGCATTGCGCAAGTAGCCGTCCGGGGAATCGCCAGAGACTGCCGCTTCGAGAACGGCGAGAGCTCCAGGCGATTTTTGCTGGCCGAGCGCTTGCAGAGCGGCCGCGCGCACACGATAGGAAGTATCGTTCTTGGCGATGGTCGTAAGTTTCTCAGCGATTGCGGAGTCGTCCTTAAGATTGCCGAGAGCGTTGACGATGCGGTAATGGAGCCAAGGCTCGTTCGCGGAATTCAGAGCGTCAAGAAGTTGTTTGGACGCGGCAGCGCCGCCCAACTTGGCCAAAGCATCAGCGGCTTCGGCGCGGAGGCCCCAGAATGTGTCGCTGTGAAGCGCGTTACCGAGGGCGCCGATGACTTCTTCGTCATTTTTGATTTTCTCGAGAGCTGCAACTGCGTCAGCGCGATCGGCGAATTCGCTGGCGTTTTTCAATTGATAGAGCCATTCCTTCTTTTCTTTGTGGAATTCGGCGGACTTGAGGATGTGGCCGCCTTTGTCAAAAAGGACCATGAGTGGCGTGGAATCGGAAGGAAAAGTGAAAATCTCCTCAGCCTTCGAAACGGTAATCGAATAGACCCTTTGCCCGGAACCCGTAGTGATCTCGACGTCCATGGGAACGCGGAAGATGCCAACGCGGCCTTCAACTTTTTGGGTTTGCTTGACGGTCAGAGCGACCTGATGCTTTTCATTATCGTGGGAATAGCTCAGGTCGAAGTTCGGCGCGCCGGCACCATAGAGCCACTGGCGGAAGAATTGATCAACGTTAACGTGCGAGGATTCTTCGATGGCTTTGGCCAGGTCGGCGGTGACGACATTTTTGCCGCGATTCACTTCGAGGTAGTGCTTGAGAGCGCGATAGAAAGCGCCTTCGCCAAGCTGATGGCGAAGCATGTTGAGAACCCAGCCCCCTTTCCCGTAAGCATTGCCGTCAAATTCGCTTGAATCATCGAAATCGTGGCGGACGATCGGCTTGCTGAACAGGTTCGCCTGGCCAAACCACTCGCGCCCGGTTTCCCAGCGCTCGTAGTCAGCCTGATTCTTGCCGTAGTGCGCTTCTGTCCAGACACTTTCCATGAATGTAGCGAAGCCTTCGTTGAGCCAGAGATCGCCCCAGTCTTTGCAAGTGACGAGGTCGCCAAACCATTGGTGGCCTAGCTCATGAGAAATGAGGCCGTCCTCGTCGGTGAGCATTTCGGCGGCGATCTTCGGGTGATTGAGAGAGCTGCTGGTGTTGGTTGTGGCGCTGGAATTTTCCATTCCGCCGGCGACGAAGTCATCCACCATGACTTGGGCGTACTTCTCCCAGGGGTAGTCGACGCCGAGCTTCTTGCTGAAGAGATCGATCATCGCGGGCGTGCGACGGTAGTTCACGAAAAGACGATCGCCACGGCCCTTCGGCGCGTAATAAGTGACCGGAATGCCGCGCCAGGAGTCTTTCACTTCATCGAATTCGCCGGCGACGACGGTGATGAGGTAAGTAGAGCTTGGGACGGATTCGCGCCAGGTCCAAGTTTTCAGACCTTTGCCGGCGTCGGTAACACTGATGAGCTTGCCATTCGAAACAGTGAGCCAGGACGCGGGAACAGTAAGAATCGTTTCGGTGGTGAGGCGATCGTTGGGGTAGTCGTAGGTGGGAAGGTAGTAGCGCGTGTCCTCGGATTCGCCCTGGGTCCAAATTTGCTTGGGGCGGTCGGGATAATCCTTGTCGGGAAGAATGAAGTACATGCCTTTGGTGGGTTTGCCTTCGTAGCGGATGGCGACGTCAAATTTGTCACCCGCTTTGGCGGCGGGTAGAGGAACAATGAGTTTGTCGGAGGTAGTTTCGAATCGCGAAGCGGATTTGTTGACGGTAACGCTGTGGATGGTGAGTCCGACGGAATCGAAGGCCACTTTGGAAGTCCCGTCGCGAAGAATGGAAATCGAATGCGTGACGTCGCCCATGACTTTTTTCTGTTCGACGTCGAAGCGCAGAGCGATGCGGGAATGCTGCAAATCGTAGTCGCGCGCGCGGGCGTACGGCTCATCGGCGCGAAGCAAGGGTGCGGCGATGAAAACAAACAGCAGTGCAGCTAGAGAAAACACGACCATGCGACGGCGGTTTGTGGTTCCCTGGAATGGGATCATCATTAGGCTTCGGCTCCTGTGAAATCTCTTTAGAAGAAAGCAAGTTTAAAACGGCGGGATACGCTGGCATGGAGTTTAGAGGAGACTCCTGACAAGACCACCATCCACCGCGATAGAGACGCCGGTGACGTAACTGGCGCGCTCGGATGCGAGAAACGCGACAACGGCGGCGAATTCGTCGGGGCGGCCGAGACGCCCCGCGGGGATTTCACGTTCCCAATTGGCGAAACCCTCTTCGGGCTTGGCGCCAGTGCGTGCGGAAATGGTGGAAGCGAGGCCGTCGAGACGAGCGGTGCGCGTGTAGCCGGGACAGACGTTGTTCACGGTGATGCCATCGGCAGCGTATTCATTGGCGAGAGTGCGAGCAAGGCCGGTGACGGCAGCCCGCACTGAATTAGAAAGCACGAGGCCGTCCACCGGTTGCTTTACAGCCGAAGAGGTAATGGTAATCAAACGTCCCCATTTATTTTTCTGCATGCGCGGCAAGCCCTCCCTTGCGAAGAAGATGGTGCTCATCAAAAGCTGGTCAACGGTGGAGCGCCAGTCTTCGGGCTTCGTGTTCCTAAAGGAGTTGGACGGAGGACCGCCGGAATTGGTAACGCAAATATCGAGGCGGCCGAAATGGGTTTCCACGGCGCCAACCAACGAGGCCACGGCTGGGGAATCTGTGACGTCGAGGGCCTGATGGAAGACTTCGCGGCCAATGGCTTTGCGGATGTGCGCGCCCGTTTCCGCAAGAGTAGTCGCGGTGCGCGCGCAAATGGCGACGCGGCCGGTGAGTCCCAGATCCATTCTTTTGCCTCTTGCAAATCCTTAATCCTCTCGCAAAATGCGGGAAAGGGTCAACGCTGGACAGCGTCGAATGGGTGAGTCGCACGAAGAATTTTGTTTGCCTGGCGCGCCGCACGGAACTAAGATGCAGGCCATTCCATCATTGCTGACGGGGTGACCGCTGACTCGAACGGTCACAGGGGGTATCGTATGCGACACCGCAAACGGTTGATTGGGGCGGTAATCCTGCTGGGCGCCTGGACCAGTGACGCGCTTGCGCAGCAGATTGGGCAATATGTGCCCATTCAGGCCGGCTCGGACGTGGACCACGCCCTGAGCGAAATCAATGCGGCCACCGACCCAGCGCAAAAGCTCGGTCTCATTCAAAAATTTGCCGACGGGATTGGGAAAGAGGGCAAATATCCGCTCCTGGCGAACGGGCTCTTTGTGGACTATTACCTGGGCCGGAAGAATTATGACAAGGCGTTCGAATACGGCGACAAGGTTTTTGAGCTGGACCAAGACAATTTTCAAAACGCGATCAACATGGTGCGCGCTGCTGTGGAAAAGGGCGACTTGGACCGGCTGAGCTCCTATGGAGAAAAGACCGGGGGGATTATTCAGCGATTCAAAGCCGCGTCTGCACCGGCGGATACGTCAGCCTCGGCCTGGGAAGAACAGAAAAAGCGGACGCTAGAGGCCAACAAAGACAACTTCACCTATGTTCAGCAGCTGGTGTTTAGCGGAGTGTACCAGGCAAAGGATCCAGCGAAGCGGGCAGCGCTTCTGGTGAAGTTCGCGCAGGCTTTTCCGGATTCGGCATACGCGAATCAGGCAATGGGCATCGCGGCGACGGCCTATCAGCAAGCGCAGAATACGCCAAAAATGCTAGAAGTCGCGAACGGGCTGCTGACGAAAAATCCCAACGATGTAGGAATGCTGCTCCTGCTTTCGGATTATTACGGCGAAAAAGGAGAGCAGCTGGACAAGGCCGAGAGCTACGCGAAGAAGGCGCTCACAACGCTGGAGTCTGCAGCAAGGCCGGAGGGGATGACGGACGACCAGTGGGCGCAACAAAAAGCCCTACAGAAAGGCCTTGCGCTGAGTTCGCTCGGGCAAGTTAACATCGAAAAGAAGGACAATGCGCAGGCCGTGGAAAATTTGAAGGCGGCGGCACCCCTGGTAAAATCCGATGACGTGAGTTACGCGCGCAACCAATACCGGCTGGGATTCGCGCTGCTGAACTTGAAGAGGAATCCGGAAGCGAGGGAGGCCTTCACGCAAGCGGCTTCCGTAAATAGCCCGTATCGAGCGCTGGCCCAGGACAAATTGAAGGGCCTAGCGGCGCCAGCAAGACGGAAGGCATCGTAGACGGCTTGGTGAATCAAATGAAACCGTCGGCATCTAATAAGTGCGAGAAAACGAATGTAGGAAAGGGAGAATTCGATGGCTGAGATTGCTACATTTGGAGCGGGATGTTTCTGGGGAGTGGAGGCGGCTTTCCAGCGCGTCCCGGGAGTGATTGACACGGTTGTGGGCTATACCGGCGGGCACACGGAGAATCCTACTTATCAGGATGTGTGCACCGATGAGACTGGACATGCGGAAGTCGTTCAGGTGACGTTCGACCCGGCCAAAGCGAGTTATGAGCAGTTACTGAACGTGTTCTGGCAAGCGCACGATCCCACGCAGCTGAACCGCCAGGGGCCGGACTTCGGGACGCAGTACCGCACGGCCATTTTCTTTCACTCACCGGAGCAGGAAGCGGCAGCCAAGAAGTCGAAGGCGGCGCTGGAAGCCAGCGGCAAATTCCGGCGGCCGATCGCGACCGAGATCACACCGGCAGGGCCGTTCTACCGCGCTGAAGAGTATCACCAGAAGTATTTGCAGAAGCGCGGGGCAGCGTCTTGCCACCTCTGAGAGGGTGCCGACTCGTTTTTGGCGCGGCCGTCGGATCAAACGACTTTGCGTAGCTTGGTGACTCTGCCCACTTCCACCCATTCGACAACAAAGATGTTGCCCTGATGATCGAAGCAAGCTCCGTGAGGACACAAGAAGCGGCCGGCGATGAATGTATCGCGAGCCTGTTCGCGAGCCTTGCGCCAGTCCTGTTGCGTTGAATAATCACCATTGCCCAGACTGGCCACCGCTTTGTTGGCACTGTCAAGAATCACGACCTTGCTCCACAGGTCCGGAATGACCACGTCGCCGTTGCGTTCGTCAAAGTGGCAAGGCATTTTCGTCGTGCCCAAAATAAAATCGATGTGCTTTCCGTCCAGGGTGAATCTTTGTAATCGCGCATTCGAGCGATCGGCAATTACGAGCACGGGAGGCTCGATGCGCGTGTCTACCCAAAGGCCGTGAGGGCAATCGAGCTGGCCGACGTCCTTTCCCAAGCCGCCAAAAGTGCGAAGGAACTGCGCTTTCTGGTTGTATTGGTTGATGTAACTGGAGCCGTAGCCGTCGGCAACATAGATGTCTCCATTGGGAGCGATGGCCACATTGGTTGGTTTGTAGCTCGGGGCCATCCCGTTCTTGCCTTGATAGGCCGGCGACTCAGCCGGGTAGCCGAGGGTGAAAACCTCTTCACCCTTTAGTGTGCGCTTTGTGACTATGCCGTGTTGAAAATCACAGAGATAGAGGAATTCTTCGCTACGCTCTTTGCGGATTGACAAGCCATGCGCTCCGCCTTTGAACTGCCCACCCCAAGAGCGCACGAACTTTCCGTCCCGGTCAAAAACAACAATCGTGTCCGGAGATTCGCTGGTGGAATGAACCGTGTGATGAATGTAGATATGGCCTTGCGAGTCTTCGCAGACCGCCGTGCGTGTTCCCGTATCGGATATTGGCAGGCAGCGTGCCCCAATCGTGGAGCGCCTCGTACTGATGTTCCCCTTCACCAAGAATCGGCGCGCGGCTGCCGGATTTGTTGGTTGCTCCGAGAAGGAGCGGCGCCACTCCGGCTGCGCCGGCGGTGGCGAGGAAGGTGCGTCGGGTGACTTTCATGGACTCTAAACTCCTGTAGAAGAAAGAACGAGAGCAAAGATGGCCGGAGTTTATTTTTGCGCCGTTACAGGTTTCTCCGTGACGAGTTGCGGGTCGGCAAATTGCAGCCAGAAACCCATCATTTCTTCGTCGCTGGGTTCGCCCCAACGAAGTGCCTTAGACGGATCGGGATTCAGCGGATTGTTCTTCGAGTTGTCGAAGTAGGCGACGGTCATTAGTTTAGTGCCTTTCGGCAACAAAAACTGCTTCTTTAAAAAATAGGTCTCCTGCCAGCGAAAATCGTAGTGCGGTACGTCGAGCAGAACCTCTTCGTGGCCGTCGGCGTAGATTGCTTTGGTCATCATGCTTTTTCCGCGGAAGTGCATGTGCGCAGTATAAGCCACGGCCGTGACGTCTTTCGGAAGAATGAAGCAGGAGGTGACGCGATGATTGGCGTCGTTCGGTGGAATCCGAAACATGTTGTTCCAAATTTCGTACTGCGCGACTTCGTGCTGCACCGGCTCCTTGGCAAATACAAGGCCGACGCTGGTGCGATCCTTCACGTCGAGTCCGTGATGATTGCTGTAGTGAACTTGAAATTGCAAATAGGCGCCAGCAGGAATGCGAAGCGCATATCCGGGAGGACGTATCTCCGGCATATGACCGGGGAGGTAAATCGCTGGGACAATATTCAAATAGCCTGAAGAATGACCCGGGATTCCGCCGCCGTCGGGGGCGGAGCAGCCGTCGTCAATGACCGGCGCGTCCGGCCGGAGATGCAACACCTTTCCAGTGCGATAGTGATATTCGTCCACGCCGGCATTCTCTTTGGCGCGTTCCGCCAGGTGCTTGGCATATTCGGCCTGATCAATCACGGAAACAGTAGCGTGATGCACCACGCGGCGGTCGCCGGGAAGCACTTCACCTGCTTGAATCCACATGTCCTCGGTGAAATTCGTAGGAACGTGGATATATTCGTAATCGTCCTGAGCCTCCTTGGGCACAAGGAACTCGGGGATGGTGAAAACGACGTCTGGCTTGATATGCCAGCCGGCCTCAAAGACGGGGCCGGGAGGCAGGTCTTTCGGGTCGCCCATTTTCGTTCCGCCTTTTACCCACGCGTCGATTGTTGCGATGTCCGTGTCACTCAAGCGCGCGTCGTTCATAAATTCACCCACGTTGGGGTCTGCGTGCCAGGGCGGCATCTTGCGTTGGTCGACGTCCTGCTGAATCATGCGCGCAAAAGGCAAAACTTCTTCATAAGTCATAAGCGACATGGGCGCGACGTCGTTGGGCCGATGGCACACAACGCAGTTCTTATACAGGATTGGCGCAACGTCTTTGGTGTAGGTGATTTCCTTTTGGGGCGGTGGGGTTTGGTTTGCGGCTTCAAGCAAAATGCCACTGAATCCGGCAAAGCAAACGATTCCAACGATTCTTCGCAGACGCATAGGACCTCTTGTCAAATTGCGCTGCCCCTACTGGTGAGCCGGTCCCTGGTTGAATGGCAGCAGATGACATTCTACATCGATGGGGTGCCGCGAACACTGAGAATTGGCGGAGCCGGTGGGTCGACTGGGACTCACTTCGCTTGACGCGGTCCCGGTGGCAACCTGACATGCGCTCCTATGATCGTCCTCAGTGCTCTCCGTTTCGGCTGAGCTTCTTGAAAAGCAGGCTTCCCGATATTCAGCACCTTGACGTGCTCGAAGCCTAACAGCGGTGGAAGACCGAAGGCACGGCCATATCGGATGCGATCGATCGCGCCGGAACACCATGGTTAGGCATGATCGATAAATCAGCAAAGCGCGTCGATGAAATCCTTTTTCCGCGCGAATACCAGACGATCCTGAGGAGGAAAGCAGGGACGCCTTTCGCGAGCAAATGGCACAAGCAGCCGGGAGACGCTGGGTCTCCGCGAGCGAAAAAAGGCGAGGCTGCGGCAGCAGATTATCGACACCTCGATTCGGCTGTTCCGCAAACACGGGTACGAGAACACGCGGGTAGAAGACATTGTCCAGATTCTCGAAATCAGCCAGCCCACATTTTTCCGCTAGCAAGGACGCAGTGTTGCGCGAAGTCGGCCGGCGAGGCTACAGCTGCATCAAGGAGCATCTGAAAACCGAACTCTCGAGCGACGCCACGACGGCAGAGCGATTGCGGCGAATGTACGCGGGCATGGCTCGCGACGTAGAATCCGACAGGCCGTTGTGGAGAGCCGTCGTGCTTTCTGCGGCAATGGATCCGGTGCGTTCGCCCGAGATGCGTCGGCTGGAAGAAATCGCTTTTAGCCTGCTGCGGGAAATCCTGGCGGAAGGCCAGGAACGCGGGGAAGTCACCAAGGCATTTCCTGTGGTGCATCTCGCGGAGTTCATGGAAGGGCTCTATACGACGGTGGTTCGCCGGTGGGCCGTCGATCTTCCGGGACCGCATAGTTTGACCGAGCGGGTGCGCAGCGCGCTCGAGTTTTTCCTCAAGGGCGTACAGCAGTAAGGTACGGAACGGGAGAGAAGACTTGTTTCCAGCGATGTCCTACTTCCCTTCTCTTCCAAACCAAGATCGAGTTGCTAAACAATCTCCGGCATCCTCGAGCCACCCCGCTGAGCTGAGGGGACCGGGATGAAAGCTGCAGTCCTGCGTGAGTTCAAAAAGCCTCTCGCGTTTGAAGACGTTCCCGTCCGTCGTTGGATGCCGATGAAGTCCTGATAAGAATAGAGGTTTGTGGCGTTTGCCATTCGGATTTGCACGTCGCGGATGGAGATTGGCCTACGTTCGCCTCCCTTACCGAGGGGAGCCGTAAAGCCCCTTGCCTTCAGATTTCTGAGGAATGCTGTCAAGGAGAAATTGACTTTCCACAGGAAAATTCACCCCCCCTCCTGCACAGTTTTCAAACACGTTTCTCACAACGCCACCGCTTTCGTTGCTGCCACCAGCGGCGAGTTGTGTTTGGC
>QHYK01000056.1 GCA_003224085.1 Acidobacteriota bacterium
GCGTTCGAGCATCGCCTTGCGTTGTGCCTCGATAGGAATGTCCACGTATTGCGCGTGGCAGCCGGTTTGTTTGGTAATTTTCTCGGCGAGTTCCGGATAGCTCAGCGCCTCCGGGCCATTCAGCTCATAGGTTTTGCCAGAGTGCTCGCCGCCGGCCAGGGATTTGGCCGCGACGGCCGCAATGTCGCGCGCATCGAGAAAGCTGACGCGGGCTTTGCCCATGGAGGCGTGAAACACTCCTTGCGAGCGAACGGAGGGCGCGTAGTAGGTCAGCACGTTTTGATGGAAGCTGTTGGGGCGGAGAATGGTAAAGGAAATTTTGGTGGACTTGAGCTTGTCTTCCACGGTGCGGTGCCAGCTGGGAAAAGATTTGCGGTAATCGCGGGCACCCAGGGCGGAAAGCATGACGATATGCTTCACTCCGGCGGCAGTGCAGGCGTCAATCATGTTCCATTCCATTTCGATAAGCTGCGGAATCGGCGAACAGACCAGGAAAACGCTGGTAACGCCCTTGAGCACGGGGGGCAGCGTCAGTTTCTTGGAGAAATCGGCGACGACGGCCGGGGTTCCAGCGGGAGCTTTGGCGGCTGCGGTGGGGGAGCGATATAGGGCGCGGTATTTTTCGCCGGTCTTTGCTGATTGCTGGGCGACTTCGCCAACGACGGCCTTGCCAACCGTGCCGCTGGCACCGGTAACCAGAATCATAGGTCCCTCCCTCGGTCGCACGCCGCGTGCATGCAGGCTGGTATTGAGGAGGCTGGCGTGGCTAGTCTCATAATCATATAGGGAGGCGCAACTCCTGTACAGGAATATAGATGCCGATGAGGATAACCAGGACGCTATATAAGTCTGCATCCCCAGGTGCCCAAGAAGGTGGATTGTATGAGTCTGTGTGAAAACCGGTGTATTCGTCCAGGCACGGCTTTAGCTATGGCGAGGCCCGCCTCAGAAGGCGGCCCCTGCGAGCAAGCGTAAGGGCACGACGTGTCGTGCCCCCAATGAGGTATTCGAGGGTAAAGATGCACACAGAAGCACGGCTCTGGAAGACCCGCCACTACAGTTGCGAGGCTGCCTCAGGTTAGGCGTTCGGATTAGCCTGCGAAGGGAGGAAAGATTTCATTGCGCACAGAACGCAATCGCGAATGCTCGCCCGGGTGGAATGCAGTGTCGCCATAAGGCCGCAGCATTCCAAAATGCCGGCAACAACTGGCGGCGCTATGACCTTGAGAAAGCTGTTTCGTCTTGGTTGCGCTTCAAGAAGCCAATGTGCTTTACAGAAAACTTACAAGATGCTTGCGCTGCCTCATCGAAATTGATGGGGATTGCTTGCAACCTAGGGAAAAGGCCGTAAGGCCGGACTTGCAGCGAGCTACATGAGGAGCAGGTATGAATACTCTCTTTCAGGCAGAAGAATCTTCCCTCAGTACAGGCAAGAAAGTCGTCATTGCGATTGTCGCTTTGGCGCTCTTAGGCCTCGGCGCGTGGGGAGCCGTTGAGATCGCCTGGCGTCTCCTCTCTGGCCGTTAGGGCGTGGAGTCATCGAGCGTAGCGGGGTTGAAATCAAGCCGCGATTTCCTCGGTCCGCTCGGAATGACAGGTTGGGAGCGAAGGCCAAGGAGCGGCGGGATGTCGGCGGAATATGAGAGGCAAGAAGAGGCCCGCCTCAGAAGGCGGCCCCTACAGCGAGCGGAAGGGCGGGACATTCCCTCCGCTGCCCGGGATCTGCGATGTCGTGCTTTTGTGAATGAGACTTTTTGAGTTTACCTTGCGATTGGTGGCACTAGAGTGTTTTCACGGTCGTAGGGATTTTGGCGCGAGCGGGCGTAGCGGGTAATGGCGATGCAGGCGTACCAAAACAAAATGTAAACCAGCAAATTGCAGGTGAAGGCAAGCGCGGCGAGGAATCTTGGCCAACCGGCGATGAGGGAGCCCGGCGTGTTAACCGCGGAGACGAAGTGCGTCCCGGGTGCGGTGAGTACATCGAGAATTCTGGTCAAGGCGACACTGTAGGCGAGATTAATTCTCGCCTGGGCGAAGAGAACAGCGGTAATAACGCCCAAAACGAAGGCCCAAAGAAGCTTTGATCTGAACATGTAGACACCCAGAAATAGAAGTTAAGGGCGGGCTGGGCTGCCGAATTGCTATGAACCCCTGCGCATGAAAAACTCTCGGGCGCAACCTCTAACAGCTTGCTGAAGAATACCCGGTTGTCACGCTGGGGACAAGCAGATTCCTCGCCCCTCCGCTCCTAGCGCTAGCAATGAGAGGTTTTTTATTTTTTAACAAACGCTCAAATCATGGCTGAGAGTTGGGACCGCGCTTGAAGAATGGGGACTCGCTAAAGCGCGCCCCTCCACCTCATCAGCAAGCGGCGCAAAGGCTACGGCTGGGAGTCGGGCCGACGCTTGAGCGTGGGCCGGTCGTCATCGCTGGTGGAGCTGGGATCGGTGCTAGTCGGCTGCTTCTTAGACTGCTCGGTCTTGGTGCGCAGCGTCGGCTTGTCCTTAGCATCGGTGACCTTGCGCGAGAACATGAGGTTGCGGAGGCGGGCTTTTACGGTATCAAATTCCGAAGTCGTTACGATGTATTCCTGGCGCGCGGGAAGAATTCGCGCAATTTCTTTTTGCGTGTTCTCGATGCGCTCCGGCGTGGGCGGGTGCGTGGAGAAAACCTTCGGGATCGTGCCCGGACGGCGCTTCTCATCGGCCTGGATGCGCTCGAAGAAGGTCACATAAGAGTTGGGATCGTAGCCTGCCTTGTACATGTACTGAATGCCGAGAAAGTCGGCTTCGCGCTCGTTGTCGCGCGAAAACTTGAGGAACGTCAGCGGAATCGCTAAATTCAAACCTTGATACATGGCGTATCCCGCCCAAGTATAGGGAATGAAAATCATTGCGGGAATCGAAGCGAGCTGCGTCAATTCGCCTTTGGTAGCCTGGCAAGTGCCGTGGCGTGCGGTGACGTGCGAAATCTCGTGGGCCATCACGCCGGCGAGTTCCGATTCTTCTTGCGCGCGGAGAATCAAGCCGCTGTTCACGAAGAAGAAGCCGCCGGGAAGGGCGAAGGCGTTGACTTCGTCGGAGTCGATCACCTTAATGGTGAAGGGAACCTTGGCGTCGGAATTCCGCACCAGGTTCTGGCCGACGCGGTTGACGTACTCGGTGACCACGGGGTCGTCAATCAGCTTGGAGGAGCGCTCGACTTCCTGGGCCAGGCTCTTGCCGATGCCGATTTCCTTCTCAAACGAAAACCAGTTCATATGACAACTGACTTTGCGGTTGCCGATGGCCTCGACGTCTTCTTTAGAGTTTCTTGGATTTACGGTGTCCTTCTGCGGCACGGGCTGTTCCGAGCCAGGCTGCTGAGCCTGTTGCTGCGCAGGCTGCGCCTTAGTGGAGTCTTGCTGTGGGGGGGCTTGGCTCTGGGGAATTGCGAAGGCTGGGATTGCCAGAAGGGCGCTGCCAAGTGCCAAGTTCAGGGATTGCCGCAGGATGGCGTTCATAAGCACCTCCGCCTACCCATTAGTATACACCCCAAAAACGATGGGCGGGCGTCATAATCCTCGTGCACTATGATGTGGTTTTGGGAAGGAAGGTTATCCCGGCCGGCATTTCTTTAGCAGGCCGCATTTTGCGGACAATCAGGAGCATTTGCCTGCTCGGGAGGTATCCGGCAAGGGAGCTTCAGGAAAGGAAAGGTGCTGTTTGGGAACGGGTTCGGGGCAGTGCGGTTGACACACTTTGGGCTGCCCTCTACATTCAGAGAAAGAGATGGAGACATTTCTAATTTGAGTCTATGAGCGTTCGGAAAATTCAGGTTGGCCAGCTCTGGAAGCGAGACGAAACGGGTGACATTTACCTGGTAACCCGCTTGTATTCAGAGGCTTTGAGTACCATGGCCGTGCTGCGCAAGTCGGGCGCAGAGGGTGAAGCACAGATTCGAGTGCGCGTGGAACGAGGGGGCGCGGGGCAGGCCATTCCTGGGTTTTCGCCAGCACAGGAAGAAGAGTCCTACTAGCTTTTGTGCCTTCAACTGGGGGGGCGCCAAGGCACTAAATCGAGCGAACCTCCATCTTTACAACATCTTCCACCTTCATCAGCTCCTTTTGTAGAAAAGGCTCGCCGTACGGCACCCCAATCAACCGACCGTAGTGCCGCGCGAGTTCGTTCATTTCCTCTTCGAGCCGGTCGATGGCCAAGTGAACTTTGCTGGCTCGCTCGCTTTTCTTCGGGCGGAACTGGGAGGCGAAGGCAAGGATGGCTTTGCGGCGCTGTGCGTACTGCGCGGAGATGTCCACAACGAAGGTGGGGCGAACGTCGGCGTAGGAAACGGAATAAAGAATTTTGAAGGGGCGGTAGGTTTCTCCGGCGATGGGCAGTTGTTTCAAACCGGCGAGGAAACAGCCCTCGTAGCCAAGCTGGGAGGCGTGGTAGTGGTCAGGGTGGCGAGCTTCCCAGTAGGGAAGGATGACGGTTTTGGGGCGAAGCTGTCGAATGATGGCGGCGAGGCGTAATTTGTGTCGTCGTGAGGCGTGAACGTCCGAGTCGCGCGCGCCGAGGACATCGCGCCAGCTTATGCGGAGAAGCTTCGCGGCTTTGGCTGCTTCTTTGGCGCGAATCTGCGGCGTGCCCCGCGTACCCATCTCGCCTGCCGTCAGGTCGAGAATGCCGGTTTTGTAGCCGAGCTGAGCCATCTTCAGAAGGGTACCGCCGCAGGTGAGTTCAACATCGTCCGGATGGGCCGCGATGGCAAGGAGATCGAGGTTCAAGGGGTGGCCTCCGTGTCGAGAAAAGGGGGATTCTACACCCGGTACACGGAGGCCCAAAGTCTCGGTGCAATTCGCGGCGGGCACGGCGATCTCGTGGTAATTTCTTTGCCCGTGAGTCTTCCACTACAAGGTCGCGTGGCGCTGGTTACCGGGGCGGCCAAACGGCTGGGCCGCGCCGTAGCGTTGCGCCTGGCGGAGGAAGGCGCAGACCTGGTTGTTCACTACCGTAGCTCGCAGGGCGAGGCCCAAGATGTCGTCAAAAAGATTGAAAAACTCGGGCGTCGAGCCTCTGCCATCGCGGCAGATCTTTCCAGCGTTGCAGAAATCAAGCGCCTGTTTGATGAAGCTGGGAAGCGGTTCGGCCGGCTCGACATTCTGGTGAATAGCGCAGCGAATTTTCTCCCGGCGAACATGGTTTCTACCACCGAGGAAATCTGGGACTCGGCGCTCGACACGAATTTGCGCGCGCCCTTCTTTTGCGCTCAAGCGGCGGCCCCTTGGCTCAGACGAACACAAGGAGTGATCATCAATTTCGCGGACTCTAGTGGGCTGCTTGGGTGGCCGGGCTACATCCCTCATTCGGTTTCCAAAGCCGGTGTCATCATGCTGACAAAAGTGCTGGCGAAGGCACTGGCGCCGGAGGTGCGCGTGAACGCCATCGTTCCGGGCACGATCACAATGGAAGGCGACCCGCAGGAGTGGGAAGCCGACTTCGTCAAACTGGCGCCGCTGCGCCGAACGGGCAAGCCGAACGACATTGCTGACGCCGTCTCCTATCTTATCCGCGCTGAGTTCATGACCGGTCACGTCCTTGTGCTGGATGGTGGCCGAAGCTTGGGTCCAACGGCCGTCGAATTTCGTTGAAAGGACTTTTGTGGACCGCATCGCTCCCACGCAAGACCCTGCACCTCACGCCCGGATTGTGATGCTAGGCTAGACCTGGCCGAAGAGGGATTTGAAGGACGGACTTCCGCTCGCAATAGGAAATCGGGGTTCAAAAGCGCCGTGCAGAGAAACGCACCGCGGTGTATTCTAATAGGCTGACGATATTGCGAAATTGCGGGAGAAGAGTGTGGCATCTACGCAACCACGATTCGAAGGAACAAATTCGGAGATGACGAGCGAGACGGCCGTACGGCCGCAGCATACCATTGAGGACGTAGAGATTCAGGAGTGGCTGGAATCGCTGGATTCCGTGCTCGAAACCAGCGGTCCGGAAGTGGCCGCGGAAATCCTCGAACGGCTTCGCGCGCACGCGACCGTCAACGGCATCGATCTGCCTTTCAGCGCAAATACGCCTTATGCAAACACGATTCCTGTGCGCTTAGAGCCGCTCTTTCCCGGCGATCAGGAGCTGGAGCGCCGGATCAAGAGCCTGATTCGATGGAACGCCTTGGCAATGGTGGTGCGCGCGAATCGCGTCGAGCACAACATCGGCGGCCACATTTCCACTTATGCTTCAGCAGCGACGCTCTACGAAGTGGGCTTCAATCACTTCTTCCGCGGGCGCACGGAAGAATTTGAAGGTGACACGGTCTACTTCCAGGGCCACGCGGCGCCGGGGATTTACGCGCGCGCGTTTATCGAAGGGCGTATCAGCGCGCATCAAGTCGAGAACTTCCGCCGGGAGCTGAAACCGGGCGGCGGGCTTTCCTCTTATCCGCATCCATGGTTGATGCCCGATTTTTGGGAATTCCCTACGGTTTCTATGGGCCTCAGCCCGTTGATGGCCATTTATCAGGCGCGTTTCAACCGTTATCTCGAAGATCGCGGCTTGAAGCCACGCACGGATGCGAAAGTCTGGGCCTTCCTTGGCGATGGAGAAACCGACGAGCCGGAATCGCTCGGCGCCATTACGCTGGCATCGCGCGAGAAGCTCGACAATTTAATCTTTGTCGTCAACTGCAACTTGCAGCGCCTTGATGGTCCGGTGCGCGGCAACGGCCAGATCATCCAGGAACTGGAATCCGCGTTTCGAGGCGCCGGCTGGAACGTGATCAAGGTGCTTTGGGGCAGCGAGTGGGATCCCATTCTAGAGCGCGATACCGAAGGCTTGCTCGTCAAGCGCATGGGCGAAATGGTGGACGGCGAATACCAAAAGCTTGTCGTTTCCTCGGGCGCATACGTGCGCGAGCACTTCTTTGGGAGCGACCCGCGCTTGCTGCAGTTGGTCGAGCCGCTTCCCGACGAGGCGCTGCGGCGTTTGCGCCTGGGCGGGCATGACCCGCGCAAAATCTATGCCGCTTACAAGGCAGCGGTAGATCACCAGGGTTCGCCGACCGTCATTTTGGCGCGGACCATCAAGGGCTATGGCCTGGGCGAAGCGGGCGAAGGCAAGAACGTCACGCACCAGCAGAAAAAACTCAACGAAGAGGAGCTGCGCGAGTTTCGCTCGCGCTTTGGCATTCCTCTTAGCGACGAAGATTGCATCGAGCTGCCGTTTTATCGCCCGCCCGAAGACAGCGCCGAGATTCAGTATCTGCGCGCGCGGCGCGAAGCGCTGGGGGGCTACGTCCCGCAACGCAAAGTGCGTTCGAAGCCGCTGGTTGCCGATCACAACGAACTGTTCAAGGAATTTTTCGAGGGCAGCGAGGGCAGGGAAGTTTCCACAACCATGGCTTTCGTGGGCATGCTCCGCAAAATGCTGAAAGACCCGGAGATTGGCAAGCTCATCGTGCCCATCGTTCCCGATGAAGCGCGCACGTTCGGTATGGAATCGCTATTCCGCACCGTGGGCATTTATTCCCGCGTGGGCCAGCGCTACGAGCCCGTGGATGTGAACACGCTGCTGTATTACAAGGAAGCGAAGGACGGACAGATTCTCGAAGAAGGCATCACCGAGGCAGGCTCGATGGCCTCGTTCATTGCTGCGGGTTCGGCCTACGCCACGCACGGGATCAACACGATTCCGTTCTTTATCTATTACTCGATGTTCGGCTTCCAGCGAATCGCGGACTTCATCTGGGCTGCGGCGGACCTGCGCACACGGGGGTTTCTGCTCGGCGGCACGGCAGGACGCACCACGCTTTCCGGCGAAGGCTTGCAGCACCAGGACGGCAACAGCCACGTTCTGGCGCTTCCCGTTCCCAACCTCAAGGCTTACGACCCCGCGTTTGCCTACGAAATTGCCGTCATCATTCAGGACGGCATTCGCCGCATGTACAGAGACGGCGAAAGCATTTTCTATTATTTGACGGTGATGAACGAACCGTACGCCATGCCGGCTATGCCGGGCGAGGTGAAGGACGGCATTCTTCGCGGGATGTACCGCTTCCGGAAGACGTCGAATGGCAAAGCCAAATTGCGCGCCCAGTTGTTCGGCAGCGGCGCCATCTTGAACGAAGCACTGCGCGCCCAGGAGATTCTCGAAACCAAATATGGCGTGGCCGCGGACGTGTGGAGCGTCACCAGCTACAAGGAACTCTACAACGACGGCACCGAGACGGAGCGTTGGAACCGCCTGCACCCCGGTGAAAAGCCACGCGTTCCGTATGTCACGCAATGCCTTGCGGATGCGCCGGGCGTTCTCGTTGCCGCTACCGATTATCTGAAGACGCTGCCCAATGTGGTCAGCAAGTGGATGCCGCGTCATCTGGCCGCTCTCGGAACAGACGGTTTCGGCCGCAGCGATGGCCGTGCGGCGTTGCGCGAATTCTTCGAGGTGGATTCGCGGTTCGTAACGCTGGCCACGCTGCATGAACTGTTCGTAGAGGGCAAGATCGAAAAGTCCGTTGTGGACAAGGCCATAAAAGAACTCGGCATCAACACTGAAAAACCAAATCCGGTCATCTCCTAGCCATGCATCAGCAATGGCAGCTGTAGGGGCGCGGCATGTTGTGTCCTGGTCCTGCTTCGACTGTGAGTTGTGAGAGCCTTTGGCTAGCTCTCCTCTAAGATTTCCGCCGGCTTGATTTTCCCCGTGGCGAGATTTGCGACAAGCTGCGCATTGGCGGCAAGAAAATCGTAGTCACCAAGCTCCTTCGGCAAGACCCAGGCGAGTTTCTCGAAGGTGCGGGGGATCAGCTGATCTTCGGAAACCACCGCTGCGAAAAAGAGAATCTCCAGCTCTTCCGGCGTTTCTGCGTATTTATGTACGACGCGGCCGATGGGCACCCACTTCCGCAGCGAGACGCCCAGCTCCTCTTTCAGTTCTCGTGCAAGGGCGCGCTCGGGCGTTTCACCTGCTTCGACTTTGCCGCCGGGGAATTCCCACTTGAGCGGGGAACTGTCGTTTCGTCGGCGCTGGCCAATGAGCAGCCGACGGTCGCTGCGCACAATCACCGCCGCCACTACCGTTCTCATCTTTTTTCAGCGAGCCTCCGCGCCCGACCCCTATCCCGGTCCTGCCGAGCCATCCCCAGGCTCGGTTTCATCTCTGCGTCCTCGGCGTTCTCCGTGCCCTGGGGTTTAAACCGTTTTATTTCACTCAAGAGCTTCCACAGTTCTCGCGCTCCGGAAACCAGCGGTGGGCCCGGTGTGTTGAGCAACTCGTCGCGGATGACGTGAACGCGGCGATTTCGAATCGCGGGAACGTCACGCCACGCTGCAACCTCATAAGCCTTTTGGGGACTTGCCCTGTCTCCCGCAGCCGCCCACGCCAGAATCATGACCTCTGGCTGCGCCGCGGCCACTTGTTCGTCACTCACTTTTTCGCCAAAAGGTGCCACCATTTCGCAGCCACAGACGCTAACCAATTCCGCCACCCACGGCGGGGAACTGATGCGCGGGTTCGGCCATGCTTCAGAGTACACGCGCAGCTTAGCGTTGCAATGTTTCGACTTTTTCTCAATTCGCGCAAACTCGCGCCTCATTTTAGTAACAAAACTTTCCGCGGCCCTTGCCCGTCCAACTATTCCTCCGAGCATGCGAATGTCCGCATACACGTCCGCAAGAGATCGCGGGTTCATGGCCAGAAAATTCAACGGCTGCTCCAAAAGTTTAGCGACGGTTTCTTGTTTGTAGGGGACTGAGCCGATTACCAGCGTCGGCTTGAGGCGAACAATCTCATCCGCCGACTCCATGTGCCAGCAATCGCCCAGTTTCGGCAAATCGCCCACGGGCGCGACGTCCGCGCACCACTTGGTTACGCCGACCAGCGTTTTCATGGCACCAATCGCGCACAGAATCGAAGTCGCGCTCGGCGCGAGCGAAACAATTCGGTGACCGTTTTTTGCGTCTTTCCCCATGCTTCCGAAAAAGAATATCAGACGCGGGGCCACGCCGCAGACGCTACGGTCGTCGATTGACTCCGCCGGTAGAGTGTGGTGCACTTCGTCTGCTTAATTTCGGAGGACTCAAACGTGCGCCTATCCCTTTCGCTGATCTTTTTTGCATCGGCTTTGCCGTTTCCCGCTTCCGGGCAATCTTCCCCTGCACCGGCAAAGGCAGACGTCGTGCAGTACCACGCCGCGATTGACAATGTGAAATACGTCTTTGGCGTTGCGCCGCCCGTCGCGCACCTCAAGCCCGGGAACATCCTGGAAGCAACTTCGCTCGATTGCTTCGGCAATGCGCTGCAAAAACCCGGCGACACCATGGCGCTGGTGAAAGGCGACAATCCTTTAACTGGACCTTTTTATATCGACGGCGCGGAGCCCGGCGACACGCTCGCGATTCGTATCCTCGATCTGCAAGTGGATGGCAAGCAGGGCGTCGGCACGTTCTCTCCCGGTTTCGGCGCCGTGAATTCCACCCATTACACCCCAGTCCTTGAAACGAAGCCACTGCCCGAGCGCATTTGGTTCTATCCTATCGACAAAGAGAAAAATACGACTACGTTTCAGGCGCTCGATTCCGATTTCCAAGTGAGTTTTCCTCTGCATCCATTCCTAGGCTGCATTGGCGTTGCTCCCGCGAATGGCGAAGCTCGCAGTTCCATCGTTCCTGCGGAATTTGGCGGCAACATGGACGCGCCGGAAGTTTCCGCCGGCAACACGCTCTATCTGCCGGTGAATGTCTCTGGTGCGCTCTTTTATTTCGGCGATGGTCACGCTGCCATGGGCGACGGTGAAGTCGCAGGGAGCGCCGTGGAAGTTCCCATGCGCGCGCGTTTTCAATTCGAATTGGTGAAGGGGAAGCACGCCGGCTGGCCGCGCTTCGAAAATGAAAAGGAAATCATGGCCGCGGGCGTTTATCGGCCCGTGGATGACGCCGTGCGTATCGCCGTGACCGAACTCATCCATTGGATCCACGCCGATTACGGCCTGTCGGAACTCGACGCCTACGAACTGCTTTCCAAAGTCGCCAGAATTCATCTCACTGAGATGGTCGATCCCAACTATGTGGTCGTCGCCTCCGTCGAGAAACAATATCTTCCGCCAAAGAAACATTGACAGGCTCTTGGTTTCGTTGTCCATTCCGAGAAAACTAAGTCGTTGGTGTACTGGGGAAAGCTCCGGTCCTGTTCCTCTGTGATCCCTGCACTCCCTGGGTCCTCCGTCGTAAATCCTTTGGTTCTTCGTTCGTTGCGTTGTTTCCACGCCTTTTGCCATACTTCTCTTGTGTTTAGCGAAGCCGTTCTCGATCATTTCCGCAATCCGCGCAATGCTGGTGAGCTGCCTGGAGCCACAGCAACCATTGAAGTCACGAACCCCGTTTGCGGGGACATCCTCAAGCTTTTCGCGCGGCTCGAATCAGGGCGCATCGCCGAAGCGCGCTTCCTGTGCCGCGGCTGCACTACCGCCATTGCCTGCGCTTCACTTTTGACCGAGCAACTCCGGGGTTGCACTCTCGCCGAAGCCCGCACCATCACCGCCGAGTGTCTGTCCGCATCGCTTGGCGAACTTCCCACGGCCACTTTTCACGGCGCGCAGCTTGCCGCCGACGCCGCGGCCGCGCTTCTTCAAAAACTTTCGGCTAGCCGTTAGCCTTCCCCGCTGATCGCCCGATTCAACGTCTCCGGATCATTCAGGTTGAGCACGCAGCCCTCTTCGTTCGTACGAACCTCTTCGACGTCGTCCGCGTGCGCCCATACAACAGCCCGCGCGCCAGTTTCCAGCGGCGCGCGAAGCAGTTCGGGGTACAACGACGCCGAAAAAATTACTGGATGCCCTCGCCGCCCTTCATACGCGGGCAAAACAATGGGCTTTTTTGATTTGTAAAAACGATCAATCAATTCCCCGACCAGCGCGGAGCTGATCAGCGGATGATCGATTAACAAAAGCACCATGCCTTCGGTCCCGGCCGGCATTTTCCGCACTGCGGCTTGAATCGAACTCAGCTGCCCCTTTTCCCACTCCGAGTTGATGATGATTTCGTTCGCTTTGAGGGGTATCGCTTTTGCGATGGACTCCGCCTCCGCGCCCAGCACAACGCGCCGCACGCCGATTTCCGGCCGCGTAACGATTTCCAATAAGTGTTCGAGGAACGGACGGCCTTGGCAAGGAAGCAGTGCCTTCGGCGAGCCCATGCGGCTCGAGGCCCCGCCGGAGAGTATGACGGCGGCCAGCATGTGTGCCTTTCAGCGCTCGGCAGTAACCTTGTCGCCGGGTTGCAAAGCTGTCGTGCGCTCCAGCTTCAATTTCTTGTGCTCTGCATTGGTCGCGTTTCGCCGAACCGCCACTAACTCGGCAACGATGCTCACGGCGATCTCTTCCGGCGAAAGAGCGCCGATATCCAAGCCCATCGGCGCATACACACGTTCGAATTCTTCCGGCTTATGGCCTTCGTTCTCCAGCGCTTTGTAAACCGACATGACTTTGCGCTTGCTGCCGATCATTCCAATGTAGCGCGCCTCGGTTCGAACCGCCCACGCCAATACCCGCATGTCCTGTTTATGTCCCCGGGTCACGATCACGAGATAACTCGCCGCGTTCGGCCGGATCTTCTCCAACGCATTTTCGTAACTCGTAAAAACTTCCAGCGCCGTCGGGAAGCGCTCTTTGTTCGCAAAGGCTTCGCGATCGTCCACCACGGCAATGCCAAATCCCGCGGTATGCGCCGCCTTCGCCACCGCCATCGAGACGTGCCCGCCGCCAAACAAATAAACTACCGGCTGCGGCAAAATCGGCTCGACGAAAACTTCCAGCGTCCCGCCGCAAATCAATCCGTTGTCGTAGCCCGCTTCATTATTCAGGTGGAAGACCATCTTTCGCGGTGCTTCCTTCTGCATCACTTCTTTCGCGGCTGCCCAGACTTCGGCCTCTACGCATCCGCCCCCGATGGTTCCCGCCATCGAGCCGTCTTCGTGCACCAGCATCCGCGAACTCTCATAACTCGGAATCGAGCCGTTCGTGTGCACGATGGTAGCCAGCGCGCCGCGCTGCCCTCCGCGCCTCATCTTTACGATTTCTTCAAACAGGTCCACCGGCTTCCTCCCCTGTCAGCCTACGGCGAGCCATTCGCGCTGTCAATGCGGGTCACTTTCTGGACACTCCCGGTGGGGGATGATACCGTTCCGTTTTTGCGACTAATCCAGAGGCGCCATGAAAGCTATCGTCTTTCATCAGCACGGTGGGCCGGAAGTACTGAAATGTAGCGACGCGCCGGAGCCCGCGCTTCGCGCGAACGATGTGCTAGTGCGCGTGAAGGCTTGCGCGCTGAACCATCTCGATCTATGGGTTCGCCGCGGTTTGCCCAACGTGCCGATCCCGCTTCCGCACATTCCCGGCAGTGACGTGGCCGGCGAAATCGCCAAAATCGGCGCGGACGTAACCAACATTCGCGTAGGCCAGAAAACCGTCCTCGCGCCGCTGGTGAGTTGCGGCAAATGCCCGGCCTGCCTTGCGGGCCTCGACAATTACTGCCGGCAAGCCACCAATCTCGGTTACATGATTGATGGCGGCTGCGCGGAGTTCGTCCGCGCGCCCGAAGTGAATTGCCTTCCCTATCCCGAAAACCTCAAATGGGAAGAAGCCGCTTCGATTCCTCTCGTTTTCCAAACCGCCTGGCACATGCTCGTCACCCGCGCCGAATTGCAGCCTGGCGAGGACGTGCTCATTCTCGGCGCTGGCAGTGGCGTAGGCACCGCCGCGATCCAAATCGCGAAATTCTTTGGCGCGCGCGTCATCACCACCGCCGGTTCTGAAGAAAAGCTCGCCAAAGCCAAAGAACTTGGCGCCGATCACCTCATCAATCACAAAACGCAAAAAATCCGCGAAGAAGTTCGCCGCATCAGCAATAAGCGCGGCGTCGACGTCGTGTTCGAACACGTTGGCACTACCACCTGGGGAGACAGCCTTGCCAGCCTCGCGCCCGCTGGGCGCTTGGTCACTTGCGGGGCCACCACCGGCTACGACGCCAAAGTGGACTTGCGATTCCTCTTCAGCCGCCAGCTTTCTCTGCTCGGTTCCTACATGGGCACCAAGTCCGAACTCCACACCGTCATGAAGCTCGTTGCTTTAGGCAGACTCAAGCCGGTCGTCGATCGCGCGTTCCCGCTTGCTGAAGCCGCTGCGGCTCACGCTTATCTCGAATCCGGCTCGCAATTCGGCAAGGTCGTCCTCACCGTTTAGCTTTTCCTTATTTCTGGTATCCTTTCGCCGCGCGATAAGATAACGCGCCATAGCCATGGCCAGTCTCCAGGCGCACATCGCAGTGTGGATCATCAAGTGGCGCGTCAAGCGCCGTCTGAAAAATTGTCGCGACCATCGTCTGGCGCGGCAGATTCTTCGTCCGGCTCCTTACAGGGTCCCGGAGACCGTGCGTATCACCAAGACGGAGGTAAACGGCATCCCCGGTGAATGGGTCGAATCGCAGAGTTCCGCGCAAAGCGTCCTCCTCTATTTGCACGGCGGCGGCTATTTCGGCTGTTCTGCCGAGACGCACCACCCGATCACCGCATGGTTTGCCGTGCACGGTTTTCGTGTCTTCGCGCCTAACTACCGCCTCGCCCCCGAGTATCCATTCCCGGCTGCGGTGGACGACGCTGTTGCCGTCTATCACGGCCTCCTTGCCGAAGGCCATTCCCCGCAGCGCCTCGCTGTCGCCGGCGATTCCGCGGGCGGCGGACTTGCCCTTTCCCTCATGCTCGTTCTTCGGGCCGCGTGCACTGCGCTTCCGGCTGCGGCGGCCCTTTTCTCCCCCTGGACCGATCTCGCCGCCACCGGCGAATCCGTCCGCTCGAATGCATCGCGTTGTGCGATCTTCCATGGCCCGGCCATCGCCCCGACGGCGCGCCTGTACTTAGGCAACGCCGATCCCCGCAATCCGCTCGCCTCTCCTCTCTACGCCGATCTCGACGGCCTTCCTCCGCTGCTAATCCACGTTGGCGCGGACGAAACTCTGCGCGACGATTCCACGCGCCTCGCCGAAAAGGCTCGCGCCGCTGGTGTTTCGGTGGAACTAAAAGTCTGGCCGGTGGTTCCCCACGTGTGGCAGCTCGCGCCGCACAAAATCCCCGAAGCTCGCCAATCCTTGCGGGAAACTGACGAATTTCTTCGCAAGCACACTGCCGCCGAAGACCCAGCTAGTGTACGATGGGTCCAACATGCCTGCGGCCTCCGGCAATCAACATAACTCTGCGGATATTTCTGTCGACGTCCTCATCGTCGGGGCAGGCTTCTCCGGCATTTGCATGGGCATCAAGCTGCTCGAAGCCGGAATGAAGAAATTTCTGATCATCGAAAAGAGTGACGACCTTGGCGGTACTTGGTACGAAAACCGCTATCCCGGCTGCGCTTGCGACGTGCCCGCGCATCTTTATTCTTTTTCGTTCGAACGGAATCCCGGCTGGACGCGTATGTTTGCCGGCCAGCAGGAAATCTGGCAATACTTAAAATCTTGTGTGCGGCGGAACGGGCTTTCTCCTCACATTCGCTTGGGCACGCGCTTTTGCGAAGCTGCCTGGGACGAGGCCGCCAGTCACTGGCGTATCACCGCGAGCAGCGTCCCGCGGGACAATGGCAATCTCAGCAAACGCATGAACCTCTGCGCGCGCGTGCTGGTTTCCGGTATGGGCGCGCTTCATGTGCCGCACTGTCCGGAAATTCCAGGCATCGAACGTTTCTCCGGCCCTTCCTTTCATTCCGCTACTTGGCGTTCCGATGTCGACTTGAGCGGCAAAAGCGTCGCCGTCATTGGCACCGGCGCGAGCGCAATTCAATTCATTCCTCACATCGCACCCAGCGCCGGCAAACTTTACATTTTTCAGCGCACCGCTCCCTGGATCGTGCCGCGCCTCGATTTTGGCTTTTCCGAGAAAGCACGCGCGCGATTCCGTCGCATACCGGCGCCCACGTGGGCGTTCCGCAAATTTCTTTTTTTCGCTCTCGAGTGGCGTGTATTCAGTTTTCTGGGCGACCGCGTCGTCCGCGCGCATATGGAGAAAATCGCCCGCAATCATCTCGAAAACGGCGTCGCTGATCCCAAACTGCGAGCCGCGCTGACGCCGCGCTATCATATCGGTTGCAAGCGCATTCTTCTTTCCGATGATTTCTATCCGGTCTTCCGGCGGTCCAACGTGGAGCTCGTCACGGAAAAGATTGCCGAAGTGCGCGAGCGCAGCGTCGTCACGCAAGACGGCACCGAGCGCCCTGTGGACGTTCTTATCTACGGCACTGGCTTTCACGTTACCGAGCAATTCATCGGCATGAAGCTCTTTGGCCGAGGCGGCGTTGAGATACACGACGCCTGGCGCAACGGCTTGACCGCCTATCTTGGCGTGACCGTCAGCGGGTTCCCGAATTTTTTCATTCTGCTCGGCCCCAACACCGGTCTGGGCCACAATTCCGTCGTGCTGATGATCGAAGCGCAGGTCGATTACATCATCAAATGTCTGAAACTGATGCGCGACCGCAAAATCGCCGCGATGGAAGTGCGTGCCGAATCCCAGCAGCATTTCGCCGAAACCCTTCGCGACCACATGGCGCGTACGGTTTGGCAGTCCGGCGGTTGCCGCAGCTGGTATCAGGACGCGCAGACCGGTCAGAACACCACGCTCTGGCCAGGCTCCGTCATTCAATACTTTCGCGCCATGCGCTCGGTCGCGACTTCCGAATACGACCTACGGCGCTGCTAGTCCACGAAGGGTCATGCTTAGGCGATAAAACGTGCGAGGAGTCCGGCTAGAGTGCCAAGCGCCGCGACGGTCGCATTGGCAGCCGCGGTAATCCTCCAGGAAAGCGATTTCCCCACCACCGAAAGCGAATAGACGCTGACGATTCCCAGCGTGCAAAGAATCTTGACCGCGTGAGGCAAGGGCATGCCGCTTCGCCAGGCAATGAACGCGATGGCCACGTCGAAGGCCATAGGTACGGGCAGGAACGCCGAGACCAGCGCGACCAGAAGAATCCCGCCAAATGTAACCTGCGCGCCGAGCATCGGTTCAACGTGCTCGCCAGCCAATTGGGACGCCCACCGCGATACAGCCATTTCGCTAGGTTCATGGATTCCACTCCGGTCCTCCGCGACGCCCAAGAACCCTACCGGTTTTTGCCCACAAGGCGATGTCACCGGTCACATGCTCGAAAGTCGCGGTTCCGGTGTTGAAAACAAAAGGATTACTGGGAAGACTTTCATAAGGTTTCGCGGGCCGCAGGCCCTATAGGACAGGTAAGAGTGACCGAGCGCCCAACGTCATTTGTTTCGAATGGAGGCCCTGTGCGAAAATAGAGTTGACAGATGAGATGAAGGGAAAAGCATGAGTACTTCTCTCGGAAAACATGCCACGCTGACTAAGCCCGAAGATTTCGGCAGCTTGCTCCAGGACGAAGGCATCATCTTCACCCAGCTGGACAAAGCGGTAAACTGGGCGCGCAAAAGCTCCATCTGGCCGCTTGGATTCGGCCTCGCTTGCTGCGCCATCGAAATGATGTCCATGGCAGCGGCTCGCTTTGATGTGGCGCGTTTCGGCGCGGAAGTTTTTCGCCCCTCGCCGCGTCAGGCCGATTTGATGATTGTTGCTGGCCGTCTTTCGCAGAAAATGGCTCCCGTGGTGCGCCAACTCTACGACCAAATGCCTGAGCCCAAGTGGGTCATTTCCATGGGGGCTTGTGCAACTTCCGGCGGCGTCTTCAACAACTACGCCATCGTGCAAGGTTGCAATCAGGTGATCCCCGTGGACGTTTACGTCCCCGGCTGCCCGCCGCGTCCGGAAGCACTGCTCTACGCCATTCTCCAGCTTCAGAAAAAGATTGAAAACGAAAAGGGTTCGTTCAAGCGCGCTATGAATCTTGCGTAATGAACACAGACCTGCCCAGGCGTCAGTCTGCGCTCCCGGCTACTCATGCGACAAATTGTCCCGCAACGCGCAGCCGGTTTCTCCCTCCTAGCAATTGCATTTTCTTTTCTCAGTTGTGGTGGCGGCGACACGCTTCAGCCTCCTCCCGCAAAGGGCTGGACCGTCGTCTGGTCTGACGAATTCAATGGCGCGGACGGCTCCGCTCCCGATTCCTCCAAATGGATTTACGATCTGGGCGGCAAGGGTTGGGGCAACAGCGAACTAGAGTGCTACACGAATCGCTTGCAAAACGCCCAAATTAAAGGCGGCCATCTCGTCATCACCGCGCAACAGGAAGGCGCTCCCTTTGTGTGCTCGGATGGCTCCACCAACAATTACACTTCGGCTCGCCTCAAGACCCAAGGCCTCTTCAGTCAGGCCTATGGACGCTTTGAAGCGCGCATCAAGATTCCCGCGGGGCAGGGAATGTGGCCTGCTTTCTGGATGCTGGGTAACAACATCACTTCTGCGGGCTGGCCCGCCTGCGGCGAAATCGACGTCATGGAGAATATCGGCAAGGAACCCGGCACCGTGCACGGTTCGCTTCACGGGCCGAGCACCACCAGCCGCACCAGCGACGCTTCAGCTCCTTTCAGCCTTCCAGGCGGTCAGGCATTCGCGAATGACTTTCATCTCTACGCTGTCGAATGGCAGCCGGGAGTAGTCCGCTTTTACGTGGACACGAATCTTTACGCCACGTTTACGCAATCCCAGTGGCCCACCGGCGGCACCTGGGTTTTCGATCATCCTTTCTTCATCCTTCTCAATGTCGCCGTAGGCGGCTCCTGGCCCGGCTCTCCCGACAGCACCACGGTCTTCCCTCAGCAAATGCTTGTCGACTACGTCCGCGTCTACACCAAGCAATAAGTTGGACTCGTGATTCGTGACCCTGGACTTGTGAAAGTCCACGGCGGTTTCTCTGCCGTCTGTTGATTCCAGTTGGCTCATTGTACCTTCGGCCGCTTTGTGCCCTCTGTGCTCTCTGCGTCCTCTGTGTTAAAACTCTTTTGGTAGAGAAGGGAACAAGTCCATGACCGCATCACCTGTACCCGGCTCAACTACAACCGCATCGCCGGATGCCGCACGTCAGTTTTTGCGCCACACCCTTGCTACGGTGGCGTATCGAGGTGGCAAAGCTATTCGTGGCGCACCTGACCGTTTTGGTACGTTCCACATCGGCGACAAGACCCGCACACCCGCGCAAATCCTCGCCCACATGGGCGATCTCTTTGACTGGGGGCTCTCCATCGCGCAAGGTGAGCCGGCCTGGCACGATTCCGCACCGCTTCCATGGGACGCGGAAGTTGTGCGTTTCTTCGCCACGCTGCAGAGGTTCGAAGATTACCTCGCGTCTTCCGAGCCTCTTCACGGCTCCACGGAAGGTCTTTTCCAGGGCCCGGTCGCCGACGCCCTCAACCACATTGGCCAAATCGCCATGCTGCGCCGCCTGGCTGGTTTTCCCATCTTGGCTGAAAACTATTTCCAAGCCGGCATTGCCGCTGGCCGCGTCGGCCCCGACCAAGCCGCTCCCCGTCGCGAATTCGAATGATGCGCTAAGGTTACGTTATCTGAACGGGAGTTACCTGGACCAGAGCGATGGACCAGTCTTCGCCCTTGCGCACAAGTACCACGCTCATCCGGTGCATCCAGACGCGCTCCATGCTCGCAAGGATCGCATTCTTCCACAGCACCACCGCAACCAGAATGTCCCCGGAGTCGGCGAGTGTTTCTTCGATGAGGTACGTGGCATTTTTCTTGGCATAGGGTGCAAGCAGTGTTTCCAGGCCCTTGTGGATCTCCTCGCGATTCCATCGTTTTCCGTGGACGTCCACAAACTGGGCGTTTTCGGCGAAGAACGCGAGCACGTCTTCGGCCTTAGACCATTTGAGTCCTGCAAGAAAGCTGTGCAAAGTGGTTATCGCATTTTCGCTAAGTTTCGGCGTCGGTTTGATGCCCTCAACGCTCCGGGTCTTAGCGACTTCCTCGCGGAGCGTGGCCAGCCTGGCACCCTTGGCTTGTAAGATCTGTGCAGCGAGGGAACCTTCGACGTGCAGGAGGCCTAGCAGCAAATGTTCTGTATCGACATGGCGGTGACCGAGCCGGTCGGCCTCTTCTGCGGCCAGGCGCAGGACCTTCTTGGAATCCTCCGTGAGTGGTACCTCTACGGAGGTTGCAATGCGCTCGCGCGGCGGAATGTGTTTCTCGATTTCGGCGCGAATTGCAAGCTTTGCCTCAACCCCGCCTAGGAACCTCTTTGCAAGAGAGGGTTCCTCCCGCACAAGCCCCAACAACAAATGTTCCGTCTCGATGTACGGGCTACCATACTGGCTGGCCTCATAGCGCGCGAAGAAAACCACGCGTCGGGCTTTTTCCGTATAACGCTCAAACATGACTCGTCCCCGGCCCCACGCACACCGAGCATCGGCCGGTCCTGACCGCCTTTAGGGTATCGTTTGACAGAAGAGAACGGCAAGCGTGAGGCTAGTGGCGTCAAACGGTCCCGACCACATCGCCTCTCTGGCCACAAGGAGAAGAATTGCCACGTGCACTTCGTTTCTTTACTGTTTGCTGGTGGTTTGCCTCTGAAGCTCGCAGCTCTCGGAGCAGGACATTTTTCTGGTGGTGGCTTTCGTGCCCGTGGCTTTGTGCGGCCCGCGCAGGGGCATTAGTCAATTTGCGGTCGTCGGTCTCTCGCTTCTCGTTGTGACTGTGCTTTGCACCTGGTCCGAGGCTCGCAGAGAATTTCCCGTTCGGTGTCACCGCAGTTTTGCTTCTGCGGCCGCGTTTTGCGCAAATTGCATCCAGCGTACCTGCAACTTCTTCAGCCGCGCATTAAACGAATCGGGGCAATCTTGCCCGAGGATTGTGGGCAACTTTAGTGCATGGCCGCAGCGGGCGCTTCTTCCGGCTCTTCGTGCGCCGCTCGGATGATATGCAACTCAACGTCCGTGGCGTGGAACGGATACTTCAGCGTACCTAACACCTGGCCTCCCGCCACCTCCTGCGGATCCACCGGGTCGTCTGGCTCCGTTGTTAGCACCATCCGCGGCGGCTGCGCTGCAGAATGCGTGTTGTTCAGCAATTCCTTGTACGATCCGTCCGGCAACCGCTGATCTGAAAACATCAACGCAATGGGTTGCCGCGAGAGCACCTCCTCCGCCTGCTGAAGCGTGGAGACCGTAATCACATTGACCGGCAGTTCTTCGAGGATTTTCACCAACGACCGGCGCTGTTCGAAATTGGCGGATGCTACTAAGACGTCCCACTCCTTTGACATAATCCACCTCCAGGGCCGAAAGTCCCAGCTTGCCTTGAACTTGAAGGGGCCTAAGTCGAGCACTTGCCAACAAGAACAAACTTTGCACTTGACAGTCTTCTGCCAAGGCTGTCAAGGACAAGGGCCCTACTCTAGAAACGCCCACCGGGCGGCGCAATCCGGTGTTTTACCGATTGGCTCGCCAGGATAATTTCTCACCTCTCAACTGTCCATAAAAGATTGTTGCGTCAACAGTTACAGCCTCCCCTGGCCCAGCCCAGCATTCTTCCGGTCGCCAATTTTGTCGGCTGTTTTGTAATATTCTTTCTTTTACCATCAACGGCAATGCTGTGGTCTTAAGTCTCAAGGACCGTGCGGCAGTTGAGATGCCCGCGGCACCTCCGGTATTGGGACGCTGACGCATCGTTTCATCAATACCAATCAATACGAGAGGACGCAGCCACCCGTACCGCTGTCGAAAGCGTTGCTCCACAGCGACTGTACCGCAAAACGGCCCGTCTGGAGAGTGATGTCGGCCGCCGCGCCCTGCCCTGAGGAGATCCAGGCGCACTTGTCGCCATTCTCCGCGCCGCTGGAGTCCAGCCAGCCACCGCTGGGGAACTGGTCGGTGATTGTTTCGGCCATCTCGTGACCAGCGACGATGGTGATGCCGGCATCGGGACCCAACCCGTTAAAGTTGGCGCCGCAGCTGGCCCCCGCATCCGTGATGTACGGGAGGTTCGTATAGGCGACGTTGCCGACCGTCGAACTGGTCGCGCTATGGTAGGCGCAGTATTGTGTCCCAAACCCTCTGGAGTTGTTCCCCGTCGCGGTGGCGATGACGTACTGTACGCTCTGATTGCTTGCGGATGTCGTGTTGCCGAATTGTTGCGCGGCGCGCACCGCTTCGGCCGCGATCTGCGACTGGCGCGGCCTAGACGGCGCAGCGCTCGCGTTGTCATACCAGATCCGTGCTCCCAGAAGGCCCTTCGGATTGCCCGCGGCAGTGCCTGCGCCATTGCAAAAGACAGTACCGGTGGCCACGCCCTGGCAATATTGCGTAACGCTGTTCAACCAGGCACTGCCGCCGACGCCGTTGTAGAAGCTCTGTAGAATGCCTGCCTCGCCGCTTGGGTCATGGCCCCACTGCGAGCCCCAAAACACTAGAAAGACTTGGGGCGCCGTTTCGACGGCCCCGCCGTGGTAGTAGAGGTTACTTGCAGCACCGGCTCGGTGCGTAGAACCGGGCTGCGCATGGGGGTTGGCCTCGCGAAACCGTTTCATATCGTCAACGGTGGCATGGATCATTGCCGGCGGTTGGCCTTCTTCCAGGATTCTCAGCCCCCCGACCGTATCTTCATAGACCATCTGCTTCTGCGGTTCCTGCGCGTGGGACAGCGGGCCCACCGTCAGGAACCCCAGAAAGGCGAGAAAGCCTCCCCAAGCGTATTTGTGCGGAATCATGAGCCACCTCCGAGATTTGGATTGGTTTCACAGATCAACGCGAGTAAGGCCACCCCGCACTTTGATCCGACTGCGTGGCGCGATTCATACCATGCTTGGCAGACTGGTGGCAATTCCGGAGTTTCCAAATTTTGAGCACCGAAATGCCCAAATGAGTATCAGCTGCGCGCCACGCACATCCAGCACCAGTCATCTCCGCATTTGTTGTTGGCCGACATCCGGTTGCTTCCTCCTCTGCCGCGCCGTAGGCGCGCAAACTGCTCGCCTGCGCCGTACTCTATTCCGTCTCTGGATCGATCGTCTGATCTAGATAAATCCAAAGCACACGCGAAAGAAAGGTCAGCATCGGGGCGAAGGGCAGAAAAAACACGACGGCCCAGATGGCGACTTTGTTGAAACGCCAGTGGGTCAGGACCCAGAGGATAGCCCCAAAAGCAAAGACGAGGGCGACCCCCAAACCGTAACTGATGTACATGGCGCCGAGAAAATATCCTGGCTCGCGGTTGAAGAGGAGACCGCAGTCAGGACAGCGGTCATTCATCTTCGGGAAGCCCCAATAAACGCCCCAGTCAATGCCCCAGGAAACGTTAGACTGGAAAATTCTGCCCGACCGGCATCGCGGACAGAGTTGGCGGAAGATGCTGCTCAAAGCGGATGGCCGAGAACGGGGCAAGAACGCCATGATCGCAGATTAGCGGAAAACGGCCGCTCTGAGATTATGTCATCGCAGGCGGGAGAACAGTACCACCTGCAGTTTCATGGCTCACCGGGCCAGCCGGCCCTCACGGGTCCGTTCCGACCGTTTTCAACAAGGGAGCGAAGGCGCGATCCAACTCTTCGTCCGTCAGCGAATTCGGTTTCACGTCGCGAAACAGCGCCCAATGCTCGGTATGCTCTACGGTTTGCCCAGGCTGCACGTCCGTCATCGGTCCGAGGGTTTCGATTTCCAGAAACTCATTGTTCGTGAAGGTCTCAAACGAGCACCCGAAATCGGGATACGTCTTTGCGGGGTCCGCCTTCGTGCGCTTCAGAAAGGCCTCCCCGTTTAGTAGATAAGCTGCCCACGTGTCCCCGTTGAACATGCCAAGCTTTTGCGGATCCGCGTTATTGGGATCTTGTCGAAGGGTCAAATATTTTTTGGTGAATTTCCAGCGAGCGTCGGCCAGGTTCGTGTACGCCCACATGACCAGGGGGTTTGTAGCTTCAAGATTGATGGGGTGCTTGCCGCGCGGCGGGAATCCGCTCACGGCCACGCCTCCGGGCGCCATCATCGTCAGCGCCCAGGCGGAAAACTTCAAAGGAAACAGGCCGCGATTGGTGATGCGGTGGATGACCGTCATCCGCGAACCCGATTCCGCCATGCGCAGTTCAATCTCCTTCTGCAGCCTGGTTAGGGGCTCGACCGGTTCGCGAGCGATGATGCCGGTCGGTGTAATCTGAATCTCGACCGGCGCGTTATCGGGCGCCCACGTGGCCACTGGATCTTCGGGCGCCTTCCAAACCCGGTGGCCGCCGCGCAATTGAAATTTTTCTTCTCCGCTCTTGCCAAGTTGGTCGGAAAATTCCTTGAACAAATTCTGGCCGCCGAGGAATGCGAATCGAATGATCCTTGGTCCGACATCGCCGGTCACAATGGCTTCGATTTCTCCATTGGTGATGCGATAGCAGTTCTTCCATCCTTTGTATTCTGTCTTCTCCACGCCAACCGCGGCATAGTTCGGCGTTGCGCAGGACACCGCCAACGCCAAAGTCATCATGTTTCGCAACAGGTGAGCTGCCACCGGCCTCTTCAAAAACTGGGAAGCTGCTTTCATGAGCTTCCGCTCCTCCGCGAGTTCGGCTAATCCCAGCCCTAAAGCCCCAGCACCCAAAAGCGCGGCCCTCAAAACGAGGATGAATCAAACGCTGGCCCGCTAGCCATCTAGCCAGGATTTTCACGCAAGGATTCTACACATTTAGCCACCGCGACGAACCTGCGAAATGCCCGGGAAATCGCGTCAGACAGACGCCGAGCAACGGATTCCGTTTTCCCTGGTTCGCCGATGCCTCGGTGACGCGGCAACCGAGCGACTTGGCTACCGCCCGCTGCAAATTGTGGACGCCGGCACTACATCAGCCCCAGAGGAAGCGCCTTCCTGTAACTCCTTCCGAAGCACATTCTCAGCACCCTCCAACCACTTAAACCCAATAGAATCATATTCTTATCAAGAACACGGGCGCGGGACTGCCCTCTGGTGTCGTAGGAAAACTGCCGGGCTGTACATGCTTTCTTCCCATTTTGGAGCTTCCTGAACCTCTGCGTTCTCTGCGCCCATGCGTTATCCTCTTTCCGATTCCTTCTCTTGCCACTCGCCGCTTGCGCAGTTTGCATCCCGCGTCCTCGACCGGGACGTCGCTGTCTTTCTGGTATGCCGCTCGTCACTCGCCACTCTCTTTTGCGGTATGCTTCCTCATAGCCTGTGGTGGGAGTTACAAATGAACTGTAAAGTGAGCATGAGCAGGGAAGTGAGCCGTCGTGATTCTCTCCATGGCGCAGGAGTGAGTCGACGCGATTTTCTGGGTGGGGCGGAGGCCGTGGTTTTTGCCGCCATGCTGAACCACGCCTACGCGCACGTCGCGCCGGAGGATTTGGCCGGTGACGAAGAATACTGGAAGAAAATTCGCAACGCGTACGCGCGCGATCCCAAGCTCATCAACCTCAATAATGGCGGGGTGGCGCCGGCGCCGAACAGCGTGCTGGAAGCGGAGATCGATGCCATCCGCTACAGCAATCAGCTTCCGGCGTACCGCATGTGGCACGACCTGGAGCCGGGAATCGAAGACGTGCGCAAGAAACTCGCGCTGATGTGGAACGCCGATCCCGAGTCCGTTGCCATCACGCGCAACGCCAGCGAGTCGCTGCAAATCGCGCAGTTTGGCCTGGACCTGCAGCCCGGCGACGAAGTTCTGACGACCAGCCAGGACTATCCGCGCATGATTACCACTTGGCAGCAGCGCGAGCGGCGCGAAAAAATCGTGCTCAAGCAGCTGGATTACGCCGTGCCGGTGCGCAACTCCGCGGACCTGGTGCGGATGTTCGAGCAGGGAATCACGCCGCGCACGCGCGTGATTCACGTGTCCCACGTGGTGTTCATGACGGGCCAGATTATGCCCGTCAGGGAGATTTGCGCGCTGGCGCGCGCGCGGGGCATCACCAGCATCGTGGACGGAGCGCACGCGTTCGCGCACGTGCCGTTCCAGCTTTCTGACATGGACTGCGATTTCTACGGCGCGAGCCTGCACAAGTGGCTCTCCGCCCCCATTGGCACTGGCATGTTGTACGTGCGCAAAGACCGCATCGAGAAGCATTGGGCGCTGATGGCCGCGCCACAAAGGATGGACAAGGACATTCGCAAGTTCGAAGAAATCGGCACGCATCCGGCGGCGATGCACAACGCGACGCTGCAGGCGCTCGAGTTCCACGAGCAGATGGGCGCGGAGCGAAAATTCGCGCGGCTGCGGTACTTGAAGAATCGCTGGGCGGAGCGGTTGAGCAAAGTTGCCGGCGCGAAAATGCTGGTCGAGCTGGGGCCAAACCAGTCCGGCGCGTTCGGCACGATTCACTTCGATGGCGTGGACCCGGGCAAGCTGAGCGATGCGCTGCTCAGCAAATACAACATTTTTGTCGTGCCCATCAAAGGGCCCGGGCTCGATGGCATCCGCGTCAGCTCGAATGTGTACACTTCGCCGGAGGAGATTGATCAGTTTTGCGCCGCGGTCGAAGCCATCGTCCCGCGCGCGTGAGACGGTGGCTCAGGCGATGATTGCGACCAAGGGCGAGGACGCCGAAGCAAGGGAGAGCCTTCACTGGCATCCTTGTCGGATGTTCGGCTTCGGCGCTGAGAAAGCGGCGTCAAGCCGCCGCACTCCAAACTGCCAGTAGGAACTGCGCTTATGGTAGGCGGATGACAGTGGCCGTGCCGCCGGGCCAGTGGAGCGTGGCGCCGGGGGCTTCGGCTTCTTTGCGGACGTAGCCCATGCCAATGACGCGCGGCGGATCCCAAACGCGAGCGGCGCGCGTCACGTAGCCGGCTTCCTTGCCGTCGGCGGTCGTGAGCGGCGCACCCGCTTCCGGAACGGCGTCGCCCGAGAAGAGGAGTCCGACGCGGCGGCGGTTGACGTGGCCGCGCGAACGCACGCGCTCGACGATTTCCTGGCCGGTGTAGCAGCCCTTCGTGTAGCTGATGTGCGTGTTTTCCAGGCCAGCTTCGTGCGGGATTTGCTTTTCGCCGAAGTCGTAGCCGAACCAAGCCACTCCCTGGGACAGGCGCTGACCGCTCAGGGCGGTGTAGCCCGCGGGGCCGCCGCCGTGCTTGCGCACGGCTTCGAGCAGAATCTGCCAGAGGGCCGGCAGCTGGGCTCGCTCGACGACCAACTCGGCGCCGGCAACTCCTCCGGGCGAGCGCTTCACAATGCGGCAGGGAATCGCGTTGACCACGCTTTCGACCGAGGCAAGCTCGTCGACCGGCTGCAGGTCAACGTTGGCGAGCTGCTTCACAATGGCCGCGGCTTTCGGACCTTCGAGCGCGAGCGTGCCCCAACGGTCGGTTTCGTCGGTCAGCGTGACGTCGTCCATGATGATGTATTTGTCCAGCCACTGAATGAGCTGCTCGCGAATCATGGCGTACGAAACGCAGAGGTGGTGGTCGGCGAGCGCGTAGGTTTCGAGCTCGGCCAGGATATGGCCTTGCGGATTGAGCAGAAGTGAAATCGTGCCTTGGCCCGCGGCGACGTCTTTGATGTTGTTGGTCAGGATGGCGTTCAAGTAGCGCACGCGATCCGGGCCGGTGAATTTCAAATACGTGCGGTAGTTCTTGTCTTCCAGCGCGACGGTTTGATTGCCGAAACGATACTCCGCTGCTGGGTCGCCAAAATCATTCGGGAGAGAGCAGCCGAACCAGACGCCCATGCGCGCGCCAGCGCTCGCGTACACATCCGCCAGCGGGGAAAGCATTGGCTTGACCTCGGCGCTTACGGCTGCGTCTGTTTTGGTTGCGGGCGTTTCCATCTCGCGTTCGTGAATCCTCAGTCTAACGCGTTTTGGAAACGGGGGCGAATCGCGGCCTTTTCAGTTGGCACGCTCGCAACGCCGCGCGCATTGCCGGACGGCGGCAAAATGCAATGCTATAATCGCTTCATGCGAGACGACTTGCGGGGCCTGCCCGCGCTCAATGCCGCTCAAGAGAGTTTGATTCACATCACGATTCCGGTGGGCATATTGCGGTGCAACTGCTCGATCATCGGCGATCCGCTCACGTGCGAGGCGCTGGTGGTGGATCCCGGCGACGAGGTTACGCGCATTCTGGATTTGCTCGGGCGGCGGCGGCTTACGGTGAAGGCGATTGTGAGCACGCACGCGCACATTGATCACGTCGGCGGGTTGAGCAAACTGCACAACTATACCGGCGCGCCGGTGCTGATGCACCGCGACGACTTGCCGCTGTATCAAGCCATGGATGTGCAGGCTTCGTTTCTTGGCGTGCTGCCGCCGGATTTGACGGAAATCGATCAATTGTTGAAGGAAGGCGATGTGCTGAGGTGGGGATCGCT
This sequence comes from Acidobacteriota bacterium, assembly GCA_003224085.1. Taxonomy (GTDB): domain Bacteria; phylum Acidobacteriota; class Terriglobia; order Acidiferrales; family UBA7541; genus Acidiferrum. The sequence goes on from QHYK01000056.1 coordinate 28,234, forward strand.
CGAAGCGCAGGTGATTCACACGCCGGGCCACACGCCGGGAAGCGTTTCGCTGTATTTGCCGCACGATGCGGGAAAGATTTCGCTGACGGACAAAGACACGAAGGGCGCCACCATGGCAGGGGCGGGGAACGGAGCGGGCGCCCGCCAAGACAACGTTTCGAAAAAGGCGGATTCGGAGAAGAAGGAAATTCGCCTGCCGCAACTGCTTTCCGGCGACACGCTTTTTGCGGGGAGCATCGGGCGGACGGATTTGTGGGGCGGGTCGATGGAAGAAATCATGGACTCGCTGCGAAGCAAAATCATGCAACTGCCGGATGCGACCATCGTGCATCCGGGGCATGGAGCGACGACGACGATTGGGCGCGAGCGAGAGACCAATCCGTTTTTGCAGCCGGAGTGAAAAGAAGGCAGAACCTCTGGATGGCGATTCCACCGATGTTGCGCTTGGGCTGGGTTACCGTTAAGTTCGAAAAGAACGCTGGTTGCCGCCGCGAGGATATCCGCACCAGTTTTTGAGCGGGAAGAATCTTGACCCTAGATTTCTGGTTGCTCTTTGGCTTTGCGCAGTTCTTCCATCACCGATTGCACGAGTTCTTTGGCGTGGACCAATTCTTGATGGATCATGCGCAGATCCATTGCCGGCACGGCGGGGTTGCGCTGGCTAGTGCAGTACACGCCGTGCTGCCCGGCAAGCACTAAGGCGTTGGTGATGCGGTCGAGCGAAACGGCCAGGCGCCCGCGCTCACGGCCGAACATTTGCTCGTAATGCTCCAGCTCTTCTTTGTGTTCCTGAAATGCGGACATGGTTTCTTTCCCGTCAAGTCGCAGTCAATTGTGCCGCGTATCGAAAGCCGCCGGGTCTCCGGGGCCGTTATGAGGAATCCGTCCCGGGCAAAAGCGGCGCCTGCTGGAGCGCCTCAACCGGAGTGGCACTTCGGGCACACGCGCCTCGGCTAAACTTTACCGCATTGCCCCCGCAGAACATAATTCGGGTGCCACGAGAACCAGCCCCAATTTGCATGGCGCGAGACCTGAAATGCAAACGGAGATGCTGGATTTCCCGATAAACCCCGGGGATGCGGTGTGGAGCGACTTAGCGATGCGACGTTCCGACTTGGTGCAGCACAAGGAGAAAGAAAAGGGCACGGTCTCCCGGACTTCCCAGATTGTTTTTGGAGAGAGGCAGCACCTTCTTCGCGTTCTGGATTCGCTGGAGGGCACGGATTTGCCGATCGCACGGCGGCAGCAGGAGAAGCGCATGCTGGAAGAGCTGATCCACGCGCGCACGCGGGAGTTGAACCAAATTAACGTGGCGTGGGACGAGAAAATCGGGCTGGTGCTGAGCGCGGATGCCAAGCCGGAAATGCTGGAGAAACTTGCGAAACAGGCGCCGCCGGAAGATTTCTATTTGCTGCGGCTGATCAGCGAGCATCCTCGCGCCAACGCGAAAACTTTGAACAAGCTGGCGAAGCATCCCTATGGCGCGATTCGCGAGAATGTGGCGCGCCATCCGAACGCGGACGCGGGAACGCTGGCGTGGTTGAGTCGCGATCGCAGCCAGCCGCTGTGGTACCTCGTGGCCTTCAATCCCAACACACCGCCACCGCTGCAGCGGCGGCTACGCGACCGCTTGAAGCGGCTGGGCGAAAACCAAGCCATAAAATAAGTTCACCTGAACCCTGATTTGAGCCAAACAGAGCCTTTGCCGAACTTCCGTGCACCATCTTAAAATTGCGGGCAGTTCATTTTGCCGTACGGCAAATTCTGCGCGGAAGATTTCCACCTTCAGATAGAATGGCGCGCGGCCAAAGGGCATTGTGAAATGCACGCGCCAGGAGTGTGATGGGACCACTGCAGGATATTTTGGAGACGTGGGCGCGCTTTTTGTACGAAGAAAACGCGACGCTGGCGTTCCTCAAGCGCTGGCGCTGGGTGATTTTTCTTGTGAGCGCGGCGGTGTTGGTTCCGTGCTTTTGGCACAGCCGGATTGAAGCGGGTGACCTGGCCAGCCACGTTTATAACGCTTGGCTCGCGCAGCTCATTGAGAAAGGAAAAGCACCAGGGCTCTACATCGCCAAACGGTGGAACAACATTTTGTTTGACGTGACGTTGCTGTGGCTCGCCAAAGCCGTAGGCTTTGCGGCGGCGCAGAGAATTGCGGTTTCGGTTTGCGTGTTGACGTTTTTCTGGGGAGTTTTCGCGTTTGTCAGCGCCATCACGGAGCGGCCGCCGTGGTTTCTTACGCCATCCATCGCCATGCTGGCGTACGGCTATTCGTTCAGCATGGGCTTCATGAACTACTGCTGGTCGTTGGGGCTGGCTTGCTTCGGGCTGGCCATTGTGTGGCACGCACGAAGAGTGGACTGGGTTGGAGGAGCCGTTTTTGCGGCCCTGACTCTGGTGGCGCATCCGATTGGATTTCTGTGGCTGGCGGGCGTGGTGGCGTACATCAAGGTGAAGGCGCAATTGCCGGGCTGGTGGAAACTAGTGCTGCCGCTGGCTGTGGCGGCGGGATTCTTTGCGGTCTGCTGGTATGCATCGCACAAACCGGAGCTTTCGGCGGATTGGGACCGCGGGCCCTTTTGTTTATATAACGGCGCAGACCAAATGGTGCTGTACGGGAAGCGTTACATTGGCCTGGCGATCGCCGCGTTTTGCTTTGGGGTTGCGTGCGTGGCGGCGGATTTCTTTGCGCGTCCGCGCGAGACTGGTTTCTGGAAACGGTTCGAATTGCCATTCGAATTGTACGTGATAGCCTTTTGCGGGACGGCGCTGCTGCCGGAGAATTTGCGACCCTCGCCGGATGGTGGCTGGATTGGCGTATTGGGCTCACGGCTGACGACGATCTCGTCGATTTTTGGGCTTTGCGTTCTTGGACAGCTTAAGCCGCGCAAATGGCATCTCGCGGGTTTTTGTGCGTGCGCGGCGGCTTTCTTTGCGTTTCTTTATGAAGACACGGGATGGCTGAACCGGCTGGAAGCAAACGCCGAGAATCTTGTCAGCAAGCTCACCCCGGGGGCACGCGTGATCGTAACGCTCGATGCGCCGGCAGATTCGCGGATACCTTTTATTCATCACTCTGCCGAGCGCGCGTGTATCGGACATTGCTTTAGCTATGCGAATTATGAGCCTTCTACGGGAGAGTTTCGTGTGCGCGTTCAAGAGGGAAGTCCGGTCGTGACGTCTTCCACGGACACCGCGGAAGACATGGCCTCGGGCGAATACGACATGGACGAAACGGATCTGCCGATGAAGCAGCTTTATCAGTGCGATGCGGCGGACCTGACAAAGCTGTGCATTCGCGATTTGAAAGCCGGCGATGACTTGAATGTCGATATCGGACACAAACCGGGAAACCGCTAGGAGGGAGCGCTGGTCCGCAAAGATTGGTTGCTCGGTCCCCGGACAATAAGAATTTGTCTCTCGACTCAACTCAGGAAACGTCACATGCCCTACTTTGTTCGAGCTGGCGTGCTGTTGGCAGTAGCTACCGTGTGGGTTTGTGCGCTTCTGGGGCTCTTATTGCTAGGAACCGGAGTTGCGTTGGGATTTGGTCTCTAAACAATGGCGTCACTGCGCAAAGCAAGGATCGCCTTGGGGAGGAGGCGCGTGATCTTCTTTCGCGGGCGGACCGAGCAGTTCGGTGAAGATGGGCTTCAGCGCATCGGCCCAAACCTGGTAGCCCTTGAGCGCGGGATGTAGCTTGTCGGCATTCATCATGCCGTCGAACAGCTTGCCCTCTTTATCCGCCAGTTTATCGTTGATGTTCAGGTAGCGGATTTTCTGGCCGTCGGCGAGCTGGGATAGATTTTCGTTAATTCGGTTGATCATGGGCATCACCAGGGGATTGTCGTTACGCGGGAAAATCGCGGTCAGAGTAATTGTGGCGTCCGGAGCCTTGGCTTGCATGATGCGCAGGATCCCCTGGATGCCGCTGGTGACCTCCGCGACTTTTGCATCGGCGCTTGCTGTGGGAGTGGCATTGCCCACATTATTCGTGCCGGCGAGCAACACGATCACTTTCGGATTCACTCCATCGAGTTCGCCATTCTCCAGACGCCAGAGAATGTTTTCGGTCTTGTCGGCTCCCCAGCCGAAGTCGGCGACGTTCCAACCAAAGAAGTTCTGTTTCCAGTTGGCGAGCAGTTCCGGATAATCTGCGGCTCCCCAGCGGCGTGTGATGGAGTCACCTTCAAAATAAATGTCGATGCGGCCTTTTCCCGCCTTGTCCAGCAGTTGCTCGTGGGCGATGAGCGAGTTGGGGTCGGTTCGAGGGGCGGGCTGGTCTGCTGGCAGCGGCGCGGCTACCGGAGCAGCCGTTGGGGAAAACGCGGCTTTGTGATGCAGGAATTTGTCGGCCCAGTTGATGAAGTATTTCCAATTGGGGCCGTCGGTGTGTCCGCCGTGGTGCTGGCGCCAGGCAAGTTCGCCATCGAGCAGGCCCATTTTGACGGGAGGCATTTTTGCGGTGCGATAGTCGTCGGAAACGCCCAAGTCTTGTGCGCCGAGAAGTTTGAATACGGGACCGGCAGCCACGGCGGCCATGAAGCTGCCCTCCTGGTCGAGCCACCTGGCATCGCCCTTCTCCGGGACGCCGTAGCTGATGAAGGTCAGGCGCGGCGCGCACAAGGCGATGAGTTCGTGCGCGTCGACGGGCAGGTCGCCGGCGTTCTTGCTGCCAAAGGCACCTTCGGCAGCACCATACTTGAGAAAGTTGCCGGCCATCCAGTGGTATTCGCCGGAGCCGGTGAGGTTTTCGACAGCTTCGCCAAAATTGCGGCGATGGAGTTTGGCGCCGCCTTCGCCGGAAGAGCCGACGAGCACAAGAGCAAAGCGCGTGTCGAAGGCCATGGTGACAAGTGCAGCTTTGCCATAACGCGAAACGCCTTCGATGCCGACGTGTTTTGCGTCGATAGCTTTATCGGTTTCCAGATAATCCAGAGCGCGCGAGGCGCCCCAGGCCCAGGCTCGCAGGGCGCCCCAGTCGTCAGACTTGCGGGGCTGGCCCTGGTTGACGAGACCGATGATGCCGCGAGTCAGGCCCGCGCCGTTGTCGGCTTGAATGCTGGCGGGATTGATATAGGCGTAGCCCCAGCCATCGGTGATGAGCTGTTCGGCCGGAGCAGGATCGCTGCCGGGAGAGCCGGGCGCGCCGGGAATGACGAACGGAAGTGGCGCGGCTCCAGCTCGCGCAAAATCGCCGCGGGCAAACATCATCATCACGGAAACGGGGACGGCGGCATCGGCGGGCCGCACCAGGAGCATTTGGATATCGACGTTGATGGGCGGATAGGAAGAATTATCCACGTGGCCGGTGAGCTGCTGCTTGATGACGGGATGAGAAGCAATTACGGTGGTCTCCGAGTTTGTAACGGTCCAAGTTACTTTGGGAACGTTCTTGGGAATTCGGCCAATGACTTCGCGCTCGAAATCTTCCACGATTTCGGGCCGGCGTTGCTTCCACCACATTTCGGCATTGGTGACTTTCTTGCCGTTCTTCAGAGTTAGAGGATCGGGCAGATCCGGGAAGGGATTCGCCTTGGACTCGTCGTAGTTTGCGTGATTGGGCGCGTTTTCGTTCCCACTGGGGCCGGGGCGGAGCGCTTTGATGCCGAGTTGGTCCTGCATGTCCTGGTGGTCTTGCTCGGCGGTCCAATTCATCGGGGGAGGGAAGCCGGTGGAATTCGGCGCTGGAAGCTGGGTGGGTGACGGAGATTGCTGGCCGAAGAGGTCGGTAGCTAGCGGAACAGCCAAAAGAAGAATGATGAACTGCGCGAAAGAGGTCAAAAGCAATAGCGATCGGCGAGTCATTGCGCCAGAGAGAATAAAGGGATTCTTATAAAGCGGCAAGCGGTTCCAGGCGGGCTGTTTGTGGCGAGACAGGAACCAGATCGTGATGGCAATGAACAGGAAAAAGTTCACTGCGAGCGCGACGTGTGAGGCAATCCAGGGGATGGGAACGAGGCAGATTTGCGCGGCAATGTCTTTTGGATTTCGCGAAGGCAGGTGCAGCACGGCGTCGAACAGGATTGCCCGGATGTTTTGCCCGAGGCCTTCCGTTGAGCCGCAGACATTGCGCAGGGCGATGATGACGGTGTCGCAAATCAGGCCGAGCAAGTTGTAGCCGCAATTGCTGTATTCCCACTTAGTGCCGGGGGCGGAAGCGAGTGCGGGCTGGCCAAATTTCTCAGCAAATTCCTGGTGCTCGTAACGGCGAGCGGCCGCGGGCGTCGCTGAAAATTCCGGCGAACCGAAGTCGGGTGGCATGCCGGAGATGTGATGGAGCAATTGCTCGAAGGTCATGCGGCTGCCGGTGTCTTTGCCATACCAAGGCAGATAATCGCTGACCTTGCCCGGAAGCAGGATCTTGCCTTCGGCAGCTTGTTGGAGGACGAGCAGAAACGATCCCCTCGATGCGCTGGGCCTTGTCGGATGGGGGCGGTTGGCCCGCAAGCGGGACGGGCGCGAGCAGAAAAAATCAGGGCCAAGAGGGCCGGGAATTTACCTGGGAATTTAGCGGGCCATGCCGGAGAGGATACGAACGCCGTCGCGTGGAAATGCAAGTTCCCCGGGCTGGAGCGTGGCTGGAGCGGTGTTCAAAGGCACGCGCGGCGTCCAAAATGGCGGAAGACAAATTGGCTCTTGCGGCAGGCCAATCTCTGCTAAAATTGGCGGAAGGTGAGAGACAATGCTGCCACTTCATCTCCAGCCACAAAGCCATGTTCCCCTATACGTTCAGCTTCGCGACCAATTGCGTGCCTTGGTGCACGCCGGTGATTTGCGCCCGGGCGACCGCATTCCGGCGAGCCGCGAGCTGGCCACCATGCTCGGTGTGCATCGCACCACCGTGGCGAACGCGTACGCGGAATTAGAATCGGAAGGGTTGATTCAAGGACACGTGGGTCGGGGCACGTTCATCAAGGGAAACGGCAACGGCTTGAAAATCACGCCGCCTGCTCCGCCGGTGATGAATGGCAACGGCAGCATCCGCTGGGAGTTGCTTTTTGCCGACGAGCGCGGTGAGGAAATTCTGAGCCGTCTGACCGCCGGCGTGCCGGATAACGCTTTGTCTTTCGTGATGGCGTGTCCCGCGGCGGAGTTCTTTCCCATCGATGAGTTGCAGATTTGTGTGAATGCGGTGCTGCGGCGAGAAGGCGCGGAGGTTTTGGCGCTAGGTCCTTCGGACGGCTATCCGCCGTTGAAAGCCGCGCTGCTTGAGCTGCTGCGGCACGATGGCATTGCAGCCAAGGATGAAAACCTGCTCATCACCGATGGCTGCCAGCAATCGTTTGATTTAATCAGCAAAGCGTTCGTGCGCCCGGGGGATTCCGTGATCATGGAAAACCCGACCTACCCTGGCGCCCTGGCGATTTTTCACGGGGCGCGGGCGCGCTGTCTGAGCGTGCCGATGCGCACGCATGCGGAACCGGGGACGCCGTTAGGGCTGGACCTGGAAGCGCTGGAAGCGACGCTTGCGGCAAATCGCGTGAAGCTGATTACCCTGACTCCGGATTTTCACAATCCTACGGGCATTTCCATGCCGCTGGCGTCCCGGCGCAAATTGCTAGAGCTGGCCGGACGTTACCAGGTGCCGGTGGTGGAAGACCACATTTACGCGCGGTTGCATTCGCGCGAGGAACGCATCCCGTCACTAAAACAGCTGGACCGTGCGAATCTAGTGATACACATCGACAGCTTCGCGAAAGTAGCGTTTCCCGGACTGCGTGTGGGCTGGATTGTTGCGCCTCCGCAGGCGATCGAGCGGCTGCGCGTGGTGAAACAGACCACGGATCTGCACACCGACCAATTGGCGCAGGCCACGCTGGCAGACTTTTTGCGGCGCGGACTTTTCAGCAAGCACCTGGCCAAGGTGCGGAGGATCTACACTTCACGGCTGGCGGCGCTGGATGAGGCTTTGCGAAAGCACATGCCAGAAGGCACACGGTGGATGCGGCCGGAAGGCGGGATGTGTTTGTGGCTGGAACTGCCGCCGGGATTCGATGCGACCGAGTTGCTGATTCACGTGAAAGAGCGCGGCGTCCTGTTCGCCCCTGGGCGCTATTTCTACGTTCAAAGTCCGCTCCCTAATACCTTGCGGCTGGCATTTTCCAACTTGGACGAGAAACAAATTGCGCGAGGCGTGGCCACTTTGGCCGAAATGCTGAAAATTGAGATGCGCAAACGGCAGCGTGGCGTGCGGAGAGCGGAACGGAGTCGCGTGGCGTTGGTATGAGGTAAGCAAGGAAGGAGGTAAGGAAAAGAAGCGGCGAGGAGAAGATTGAGCGACATCATCAGGCTGGAGCCGAATCCCACGAACGCGTGCTTTGGCTGCGGCGGAAACAATGCCGGGGGGATGAAGCTGACGTTCGAACAGGACAACGTGAACCGCAGGATCGTGGGACGGTTCGTGCTGGGCGAGCGGTATCAAGGCGGCGGTGGATTCGCGCACGGCGGAATCATCGCGTTGCTGCTGGATGAAGCGATGGGGAAAGTTTGCCGGTTCCGGGAAGTTCGCGCCGTGACCGCGGAATTGAGCGTGGAATACTTGAAGCCCGTGGCCGTGGAAAAAGAGATTGTGGTGGAAGGACGAGAGACAGAGATGAAGGGAAGAAATTTGTTCCTGACCGGGGAGATTCGAAGCGAAAGTGGAGAGGTGCTGGCGCGGGGCAAAGGGCGCTTTGTGGTGATTTCACCGAAATGAACGGATTTGACGGCGCGACTCCGTCGGAAAGCTTGGAAGCGAAGGGAGAAGGAAGATGGATGTGAAGAAACCAAATGGCCATGGCAATGGCAACAAAGGCTCGAACGAATGGCGGGTGAAAGTCGGGCTTGCGGAGATGCTCAAAGGCGGCGTCATCATGGACGTCACGAACGCGGAGCAAGCCAAAATTGCCGAAAACGCCGGAGCCTGCGCGGTGATGGCGCTGGAGCGTGTGCCGTCGGACATCCGCAAAGAAGGCGGCGTGGCGCGGATGGCGTCGATCAAAGTGATCCGCGAAATCATGAACACGGTGACGATTCCGGTGATGGCCAAAGTGCGCATCGGGCATTTTGCCGAAGCGGAAGTTTTGCAAGCGCTCGAGGTGGATTTTATTGACGAGAGCGAAGTGCTGACCCCGGCCGATGAAGAGAACCACATCTGGAAGCACGATTACCGCGTGCCGTTCGTTTGCGGCGCGCGCAACCTGGGGGAAGCGCTGCGGCGCATCGCGGAAGGCGCGGCGATGATTCGAACGAAGGGCGAAGCCGGTTCGGGCAACGTGGTGGAGGCGGTGCGGCACATGCGGGCGATCATGAGCCAGATGAAAAAGCTTACAACCATGCGCGAAGACGAATTGATGCACGAAGCGAAGGAAATGGGCGCACCGCTGGAACTGGTTCGGCAAATCGCGAAGACTGGAAAGTTGCCGGTGCCGAATTTCTCGGCAGGCGGTATCGCCACCCCCGCTGATGCCGCATTGGTGCGCAGGCTGGGTGCGGAAGCGGTGTTCGTCGGGTCGGGAATTTTCAAGTCCAGCGACCCCGAAGCGCGCGCGAAGGCGGTTGTGAAAGCGACCACGCATTTTGAGGAGCCGAAGGCCGTGCTGGAGGCGCACGAGGAACTGGGCGAAGCGATGCGCGGGCTCGATGTGCGTCAGCTGGAAGAAAAAGATTTGCTGGCGACGCGCGGCTGGTAAGGGAGAGTTCTAAGTCATAAGTTTTAAGTTCTAGATAAAAAATGGCCGAAAATCGGCCATGAGATTTGCCCTCACGGGGCAGGAACATGTTATGTCGCGCCCGGCAACGGAAGAGCGCAAATGGTAGTTGAGGTGGTTGCATTGAAGATTGGGATTCTGGCAGTGCAGGGAGATTTCGAGGCCCATGCGGCGATGCTGCAGCAGCTCGGCGCGCAAACAACCGAGGTGCGCACACCTGCTGATCTCGAAGGTTGCGCTGGGTTGATTTTGCCCGGTGGCGAAAGCACGACCCAGCTGAAATTTTTGAAGGAAGAAGGGCTGGCCGATAAGATCGTGAAATTCGCGGAACGCGGCGGGGCGATTTTTGGAACCTGCGCGGGCGCGATCCTTCTGGCGAAGGATGTGCAGCATCCAAAACAAGATTCGCTGAAACTCATGGACATGACGGTGATTCGTAACGCATATGGCCGACAAATCGCCAGCGACGTGGTGAGCGGGCCAACCTCGCTCAAAAAAGAGCCGCTCGAAATGGTGTTTATCCGCGGGCCGGTGATTGAGCGAGCCGGACCGGACGTAAAGGTTCTGGCGGAATACGCAGGGAAGCCCGCGCTGGTGCAGCGCGAAAACCTGATGGCCGCGACGTTTCATCCGGAGTTGACCGACGATACGACCGTCCACGAATATTTTCTCAGCTTGGCGAATTCACGCGCGAAGCAGCGAGCGAACGGCGTCAAGTCCTCAAAGTGAAAAGAGCAAAAAGCACGGAGTCCGGCCCGCCACGCTCCAAGCGAACTCGCGTGCTGTTCGTGTGCGTCGGTAACGCCTGCCGGAGCCCCATGGCCGAAGCCATTGCCCGATGCGACGCCGCCGACATCATCGAGCCTAGCAGCGCGGGGTTGTCTCCCCTTGGCCGCATCGCGCAAATGACTCAAGAAATCCTCGCGAAAGACGGATATTCTGCGAACGGGCTCACCTCGGACGAGCTCACGCGGGAGGCGCTGGAAGCTGCAGACCTGATCATTAACATGACCGGCAGGCCCGGTGAGGAAGTTTTCCCCTCCCACAAAAATGTGGAAGACTGGTTTGTGGAAGATCCTTACGGTGAAGATCTGGAGACCTACCGGCGCGTTTTCGAGGGGATCCGGCGGCGCGTGAACCAGCTTGCTCTGAGCCTGAGGGAGCAGCGGCAAAGCCAGGAAGCAGCAAGATAGGAGCGGCGTTGCGGCGAGAAAAGACCAGCGTATCGCAAGAAGACTACCTGAAGGCCATCTGGGAAATGCAGGAGGAGAAGCAGACGCCGATCAGCGCGCGGCTTGCAGAGGAGTTGCAGGTCACGCCCCCGGCCGTGACGGCTGCGCTGAAGCGCATGACGCGGGACGGGCACGTGAGGGTGGACCGCAGCGGGCAGATTGCCTTGACGCAGAAAGGCAGAAAATTTGCGGAATACCTCGCCATGCGCCATCAGCTCGCGGAGCTGCTGCTGACGGATGTAATCGGACTTTCATGGGCGAAAGCGCATGATGAAGCGGAACGCCTGGAGCATGCGATTTCGCCCGAAGTGGAAGCGCTGCTGATCAAGCGTTTCGCAGAAAAGAAGAGCTGTCCACATGGCGTACCGATGCGAGGAGGCATCGCCACGCTGCGAAAGCAGGGCGCCGTGTTGCTGGCGGACTTGCGCGCAAAGGACTCCGGCGAAATTCTCTGCGTGTATGAAAAAGACGCCCAGTTTCTGGAGTTCCTCGAAGGCCGGCACTTGCGGCCCGCAACAACCGTGAACGTTTTGAAGCGCGAGTACGACGAAACGATGACGCTGCGCGTGGACCGAAGAACGGTCCACTTAGGCAAACCCGCCACCAGCCGCATCTGGGTGAAGAAGCTCAGCTAACGCAAACGTGATTGTTCGTTGATTCGGCATATCTTCCAAAAGTGCTTCTGTGCTTCTCCGGCGTCTTGCTGTGCCATGTTAAATTTCCTATAGTCCGCCGCGCGAACCAGTGCCCCTCCCCTCGCGGAGAACTGGACGAAACTGCAACTCTGCTCGTACTCGGACGCGAAAACGCCCATGGCCAAGTCCAGCAAGAGAATTCGGCGCAGTCCACGGCAGACTCAGGCAAATCCCCGGCGGGGCGCGCACGGCGACGGTATCTCTCGCGTTATTTCGGAACGGCTCCGCACCGAAGAAGATCTTCGGCAGTCCAGAGAAAAATATGCCCGCATGATCCACGCCAGCCCGGACGCCATCACGCTTCGCACCCTCCCCGACCGGCGCTATCTGGAAGTGAATGAGGGGTTTTGCCGCATGACGGGTTACCGCGCCGAGGAAGTTTTAGGCAAAACCTCTGCGGAACTTCACGTCTGGGCCGACCCGGAAGAGCGGCGCGGCACCGTCGAAACAATCCTGCGTCAGGGCGAAATCCACGAAGAGGAATTTCGCTTTCGCACAAAAGCCGGCGAAATTCGCTTCGGCCAGCTTGCGGCAGTCCGTGTCGTTGTCGGGGATCAGCTATGCATTCTGTCGGTCACTCGCGACATTACTGCGCGCAAGCAGGCGGAAGAGGAGCTTCGCCGCTCGGAGGCCAACTTTCGTTCCCTGGTCGAAGATGCACCGTTTGGAATTCTCCAGATCACCTTAGAAGGCCGCATTCTTCAAGCCAATCCTGCCCTCGTCCGGATGCTCGGGTACGATTCCGAAGCCGAGCTTTGCAAGCTCGACATGACGCGCGACGTCTACCAAGACCCAAAGCAGCGCCAGCGGCTCATCGCGGAGCATTGGCAAAAAGACGAGTTCCACAACGTCGAGGTACCATGGAAACGCAAGGATGGAAAGTTCATCACTGCGATGCTCAATGGGCGTCGTGTTACCGGCCACGCGCCGGCTTATTACGAGGTCTTCGCCGAAGACATTACCGAGCGCCGCGTCCTGGAGCGCCAGCTTCTTCAATCCCAAAAGATGGAAGCCATCGGCCGGCTGGCTGGGGGAGTTGCGCACGACTTCAACAATCTTCTTGGCGTTGTTCTCGGCCACACCGAGATTCTCGAGGAATACGCGAGCCGCGATTTCCGGCTCCACAAAAGCATCGAAGCCATTCAAAACGCGACGCGGCGTGCCTCCGCCCTCACCATGCAGCTTCTGGCTTTCAGCCGCAAGCAGGTCGTCGCACCCAGGATTCTTGACCTGAATGCCGCGGCCCGCGAAATCGAAAAACTGCTTCATCGTGTGATTGGAGAAGACATCGGACTTATCCTGCGCTTGCACCCCCATGTGAGCGCCATCCGTATGGATCCCGGCCAGCTGGATCAAGTTTTGATGAACCTGGTTGTCAACGCACGTGACGCAATGCCGAATGGCGGAAAGCTGATTCTCGAAACCGGCGATGTGACCCTGGAAGAGCCTTACGTGGGGCAGCATTTGGGCGCGGCCACCGGTTCGTTCGTCTTGTTGAGCATTAGCGATACGGGTTGTGGCATGGACCAGGAAACGCTGTCGCACATCTTCGAGCCGTTTTTCACCACCAAGGAAAAGGGCAAGGGGACAGGCTTGGGTCTTTCCACGGTCTACGGACATCGTTAAACAAGCCAACGGCTACATCATGGCTTACAGCGAGCCAGGCCGGGGCACAACCTTCAAAATCTATTTTCCGCGCGCCAGCGGGGTTCCCGAAGCGCGGCGCCCGTTCGACAGGCGTGCCGAAATTCCAGGAGGCAAGGAGACGGTGCTTCTCGTGGAAGACGAAACGGCCCTTCGCTAACTTACACGTGTCTTGCTCGAAAAGGCAGGTTACACGGTACTCGAAGCGTCCAACGTAGAAGGTGCTCTACGACTCGCGGAGAACGCCGGTCGCAAGATTGATCTATTGTTGACGGACGTGGTTATGCCCGGCATGAATGGGCATGAGTTGTCTCACCGGCTGACCTCGCGGAACCCGGCCCTGAAAGTTCTTTATATGTCCGGCTATGCGGATGATGTTGTCGCGAATCGCAGTGGAGTTCAGAATCACGGCACCACGCTCCTGCAGAAGCCTTTCAGCCGCGCCGCCCTTCGGCAAAGTCCGCGAAGTCTTGGACGCCTAGATCATTTATTCTGACCGTTTGAATCGAGTTGCCGTGCTCTCGCGAAAACAGATGCGGAAATCCTGCGTCCTTCGGCATCTTGCAGAGCCAGCTGGCCTGCGGTGACGGTCATCCCGGATTCTCCGAGCATCTCTTTGAGGTGCGCACACAATCCTTCGGCTTCTCTTTCCCAGCGCCCTTGCGTCAGCACCGTCGTATAGACATTCAGCAAAACAGACACAGGCGGCGCGCCCAGAATCTTTCCGCAGGCGTGCAGCAATTCTGGAAGAGAATCGTCCAATTTCCAAATCTCGCCGTCCGGACCGCGCCCGAACCTCGGCGGATCGAGCACCATCGCGTTATATTGATTCCCACGTCGCGCCTCGCGCTTCACGAACGTCATTGCGTCTTCCACCATCCACCGGATCGGACGTGTGCCAAGGCCGGACAAACTGTGATTTTCGCGCGCCCAAGCGACTGCTTGCCGAGAGGCGTCCACGTGCGTCACCTCCGCGCCGGCCGCAGCCCCCGCCAGGGATGCCAAACCGGTATGTCCAAACAGGCACAGCAGCTTCACGGGCGCAGCCGCGCGTCTCGTCACTTCGTCGATCCAATCCCAATGACACGCGTGGTCTGGGAACACTCCGACGTGACCGGAAGGCGTGGGCTGCACCCAAAACTTCAGATTCTTCCGTTGCATCACCCATCGTTTCGGAACCGGTTTACGGAATCTCCAATCACCCTGCCCGCGGCTTGTTTTCGCAAACTCGCCCTCCGCCGCTTCCCACTTCTGCGCGGGGAGCGCTGCCTCCCATTTTGCTTGGGGTTCAGGACGAACCAGCGTGATTTCGCCGAATCGCTCAAGCTTCTTTCCATCGCCGCTGTCCATCAACTCATAGTCCGTCCAGTGAGGACTGAGCTTTTCCATGGGCTCCGTCATTTTCGTTCGTCGAGGAGGGATTGCAGGCGCGCGTAGCCGGCGCGGCTGACAGGGAGGCGCGAGCCATCGCTGAGGATCGCCAGGCGGCTGTCTTTGCCGTAAGGCTCGATGCGGACGACTCTCTCGAGATTCACGATGTAGGAGCGATGGATGCGCACGAAGCACTTCGGATCGAGACAGGCTTCGAGGCTGGCGATGGTCTGCTGCTTGAGATGTCTCTTGCCCTGGCTGGCGAGAGCAACGTAGTCGTCCTGCGCCTCGACGTAATCGAGCTTGGCGATGGGAATGAGAGTCACGCGCGTGCCGTCTTTGACCACGATGCGTTCGAGAAACTGCTGGGGAGGGCGCGCAGAGTCGGCGAGTTTCTGCGCGGAAGGCATCTTTTCGCCCAGCCTGGATTTTGCTCGTTCCAGGGCTTCCTCGAAGCGCTGCCTGCTGATGGGCTTCAGCAAATAATCAACCGCGTGGACTTCGAACGCGCGCATGGCGTATTGATCGTAAGCCGTGGTAAAAATCGCGCAGACGTCTTCGCCAATGAGTTCGAGAACGTCGAATCCCGTAAGTCTTGGCATTTGCACATCGAGGAAGATCAGGTCTGGCTTGGATTCGGCGAAGGCTTTGACCGCTTCGAATCCGTTGGCGCATTCGGCGAGGATGGCGATTTCGGGGTGAGGCTGCAAGAGTTCGCGGAGCACGTGACGAGCCAGCTCTTCGTCATCCACAATGAGCACGGCGATCTTCTTTTGCGAGCCGCTCAATTGCGCGCATCTCCCGCTTCCGCCGGCATGGACAACTCCACCCGGAATTGGTGTGCCTGCGGATCCACGCGCATGCTGGCGTCGGTCCCGTAGCGGCACTCCAGGCGCGAGCGCACGTTCGACAGGCCCATGCCTTTTCGCCGGACCGGGGTGGATTCCGGATCAAACGTGTTTTCGATGGTCATGGAAAGCCGCCCGTCGTGACATTGGGAAGCGAGCCGAATCACCCCGCCCTCGGGAAGATTAGCGATGCCGTGGACGACTGCATTTTCGACCAAGGGTTGAAGGACCAGAGGCGGAACAAGCACCGTCTTGGATTCTTTCTGGATGTTTTCTTCGACGCGCAGGCGCGCGCCGAAACGCACTTTCTCGATCGCCAGGAAGCGGTCCAGCAGCGCCAGTTCCTCGGAAAGCGGAATGACAGTTCTTTCTCCAAGGCCGAGCGTCATGCGCAGGAACTCGGACAGAAGGATGCACATCTCGCGTGCTTTCGCAGGGTCCACACTCGTAAGCGCGTTGATAGAATTGAGGCTGTTGAAGAGAAAATGCGGATTCACCTGTGCTTTGAGAGCTTTCAGTTCGGCTTCTCGGGCCAGGATACTGGTTTCCAGCGCGCGGGCTTCCGCTTCGCGCGAGGCTTCCAAGGAGATAATCACATACTGGGAAGCTACGGAGATCAAGTAGAGCAGATATCCGGCAGCAAAAAGAATCGCGGCTTGCCTGGAAAAGCGGTGGTCCAGTCCCTGAAAAGTGGATGTTCGAGACAAAGCCGCCACCAGTACCCAACCTAACCCCATCCAAAAGTAACTGACAAGCGCCGCGGCCACCGAGTGGATCACGATAAGCCGCAGCGCGCTTTCTCTTTTCAAGGAAGCACTTTTTGCCGTGTACCAAGCGGAAAGACAAATGAACGCATACAGCACGCAAAGGGGAATCACGATGATGGAAGATTCCAGCAAGCTGAGAATCCCGCCGGCGGCCATCACGTAGACCAGAATGACCGCCAGAGGAATCCAGCTCAGCAGGTAAAACCCCAGACGGTTGCGCGAGAGCAGCGGGTGCATGGCGCGGGCTCAGTTCTTGATTTCCAGTCCGCCAAAAATAACAGCGCCGGTGATGACCAGCGTTTTAAGGTTGGAATTGGCGGAATCCGTCACGCGGGCGGCTCGCGTTTTGTCCTCGATGCCGCCGAAAATGGGCGCGCCGCGAAAAGCAATTTGCCAATTGGGCGGAATACGGAGTTCGACTCCGCCGAAGATAACCGTGATCGCCAAGGTGGCCTCGTTTGCCTGGATTTGAGCCTCGGTGAGGTCCAACTCCACGCCGCCAAAAATAGCTGTAACATCACCGCCTTGAAAATCCTGGCTGGTGATGCGCCGTTCCAAACCTCCGAAGACGACGGCCTCGTTGAGTGTAGTGCGAGGATCGCCCTCCCTTGAGGAGGCGGGGAAAGGTTTATTTTTCCACTCCAGGGATCCCCAAAAGATGAAAAGCCCCAAAGCAATAAGCAGCAAGGGCCAAAACTGTGCCCAGCCAAGATGGATTTTGCCCCATTCATTGAGCTGGAGGACGACGCCCGCAAGTATTAAGAAAGTTCCCCAGGCGCGATGCCGGGACGTGAAGTTCAAGCCCCCGACGATCACCAGCGCCATGGGCCAGAACTGCCAGAGCTTACCGATAGCAATAATTCCCAGGTTATCGAGCAGGAAAGCGAGGCCAACCAACGCGACGATCGCGCCGATAAGCATGCCGCCACGGCCGCGGCCACGGAGGTCTATGCCGACCACCAACGGCCGGTGACGCGGGCCTCCTCTCCTCCAATTCACGCTGTCGTTAATATTGCGATGAATCTGCTCGTGGATTGAATCGCGGAGGTTTTCGCCGAATTTCTTCGAGTCGAATTTGTGTTCTTCGCTCACAAAATTCTCCCGCGGTCTGCGCGCCGGTCTATCCGCCGCTTCTTTCGCTCACCATTCACTCTCGTATTCCCTTGAAGCAAAAGCCCGCGCCAACCTTGAGTTGGTGTAACGCTTACTAACCGCATTGCGTAAAAGGGTGGCTCCGAGAATCACTAAGAGCAGCGGCCACAAGGATACCAAGATCGCGTGAAGGCCGGCCTGAAATGTGGGGTGGTCGAAAAGGTAAGCCTGTACGGCGCGCATTCCCGCCAAAGCGAGTTCCACCACCGTGGCGAAAGAAGTTCCCGTGGAAGCAAAGGAATTGCCCACGTGAGCCGCGGCTTCATCCAGATTGGCGAAAAGCAGGACCAGGCCGAGGCTGAGGAGGAGGGCGCCTGCAACGGCGTGAAAGCCTTTGGAGGATGTCTGTCGCGCCATGTGCACCTCTCGTGGGCCGGTTCCCTGGCCCCGCGGAGAGAATAGGGCCACGCCAAACAGCGTGCACGCGGGATTCGGCCAGAAGAAGGGAATTACCGGTGAATGGCGGCCTCCGGCCGGGGAATGACCTCGGGGACAGCGGCCGATTTGGGGGCACGCCCCTCAAAGGGGCATCGACAAGCGGTGACCGAGGGGAAAAACGATTGACACGCGATTGCGGTGTGCTAGATTTATAGCATCTATGCTACAAACGTAGCATGCGGTGAGGAAGAATGAAGGGGAAGCCACTACCGAAGGCTCTTTCGCGGCGCGAGCGGCAAATCATGGACATTCTCTACCAATTGGAGCGCGCGACGGTGGGAGACGTGCTCGCGAAGCTTGATGGCAAGCCGAACTATTCGACGGTGCGGGCGCAGTTGCGCGTGCTGGAAGAAAAAGGGCATGTTCGTCACGAAGAAGAGGGCCTGAGATACGTTTACATTCCTTGCGTTCCTCGAGAAGTCGCGCGACGCTCCGCTCTGCGACATGTGGTGGAAACCTTTTTCGAAGGATCCACGGAGAAGGCCGTCGCTGCGCTGCTCGGGGGCGAAGGTTGGAGAATTTCTTCCGAGGAGCTTGATCGGCTTTCAGCCCTCATCGCCAAGAGCAAAAAGGAGAGCGGATCATGAACCTGCCAGGTACATCCGAACTTGCGCTCTCCTTGCTGATCGGATGCACCGTCAAAGCAACGCTGCTGCTGGTGCTGGCAGCCTTCGCGGCGTACGCTTTGCGCGGCCGCTCTGCCGCACTGCGCCATCATGTGTGGGCGCTTGGAATTGTAAGTTCGATGGGCCTCCCGCTTCTCACGATCCTCCTTCCGTCGTGGCATTCCAAGACCCTGAGCACCGCGGCCAGGATTTGGGTTCCGGCGCACTCTGCAGCATACAAGACTACTTTTCTAGACTTGCCTTCAATGGTGGTGGATGCTGTTGCGGGCTCATCGTTCTCCGAGCGGTTGGTCAATTCGATTTTGCTGCTCTGGGCCTTTGGCGCGTTGTTTGTGATGCTAAGGCTCCTGGTAGGTTGGGCGCGGCTCGCGTGGATGTCTGCCCATGCCCGGCCGGTTGTCGGAGACGATTGGGCACAGACTGTTCTAGGAATGAGCAACCCGCTCGGCATTGCGCGTCAGATTCAATTGTTGCAGGCCATCGACGCACCGTGTATGCCAATGACCTGGGGAATTGTGCCTCCGTGGGTCCTGTTCCGGCAGGCGCAACAGAATGGTCCGCGGAGCGCCGGAGAGCCGTTCTTTCCCATGAGCTCGCGCACATCGCGCGTCACGACTGGCTGGCGCAGATATGCGGCGAGTTGGTTTGTGGATTCTATTGGTTCCATCCGCTCGTTTGGTTCGCGGCCGCGGGGCTTCGGGCTGAGAGCGAATGCGCCTGCGACGACTCCGTTTTGAATAGCGGAGTCGAAGCCTCGAATTACGCGAATCAACTCGTCGAACTTGCGCGCGCGCTGAAGAACGCGCATCGTGGCTGGTCCGCCGCACTGGCCATTGCCCGCCCATCGAATCTGGAAAGGAGATTTATCGCTATGCTGAATCCCAATCAAAACCGCCGCGGAATGTCGCGAGGAGCGGGGCTGCTCGTAAGAGCTGCGGCCCTTTGCTTGCTGCTTCCGCTCGCCGCTCTGCGGCTACCCGGGCAGAACTTGTCAGGAAAATCCACTGGCACGATTTTTGACATCAGTGATGCGACGGTTCCCAATGCCACCATCGTCATGACCAACCACAAAGCGAACACGGTGGACATGACGACGTCCGATGCGGAGGGCAATTTCGTTTTCAAGGCTTTGCCAGCCGGCGAGTACGAGATGAAAGTGCTCAAGCCGGGCTTTGCCGTGTACCGCGCGCCGCAGGTCGTGCTGGAGCCAGGACGCGACCTTGCGATGACGGCCAAGCTGCAGATGGGAGACCTGACAGAGACGGTAGATGTAGAGTACCGGGGCGAACAGTACGCGATGGACCGGCGAGTTGAAGGTGCAACGGAAAGCTCGTCTGCCAGGGACACTGCCGAAGGACTAAAATCGAAAAGGATCCGCATTGGCGGCAACGTTGAAGCAGCCAAGCTCATAACCAAGGTGCGACCGATCTACCCAGGCAGCGCCAAGGAGAGGGGGTGCGCAGGGTTCCGTGCTGCTTCATGCCATTCTCAGCAAGGATGGCCGGCCGCTGGCGATGCAGGTCCTGAATAGCCAGATTGATCCAGACCTTGCCCGAGCCGCTGTGGAAGCAGTAAGCCAGTGGAGGTACCAGCCGACGCTGCTGAATGGCGAGCCGGTCGAAATCGATACCGTCATCACTGTAAATTTCAAGCTGAAGCCGTAGACAAGTGATAGCGAGCCGTTGTGACGAAGCGTAGCGGTCACAGATCTTGACTCCGCAACCTACGTGCCCACAGAGCCACGATAACAAAGACGCGCGATTCGCAGTCCTTAGCTAAAGACGACTGTCCAACGGCCCTTATCGGCAAACAGAGGAGAAGTCGTGCTGTCTCTATCACGCAGATTCGCTACCCCGTCGGTATTTTCAAGTTGCGTCGTCGCGGTCCTTGGTTTGACCCTGTTGGCCCACGTTCGAGCCCAGGCGATAGACCAGACCGGCGGAGTCAATCTTCAACGCTGCGATGTGCTAGGCACCGCAGGCGGAGGTAAATGCGGCACATACAATGTCTTCGAAAATCGATCAGCGAAGACAGGCCGGAAGATCGGCCTGAATATCGTGTTGGTTCCTGCCCTCAGTGCTACGCCAGCGCCAGGTCCCGTGTTCTGGCTGGAGGGAGGACCCGGCGGCTCGGCGACGGAAGCCGCCGGGCTGGTGAGCCAGAAATATCTGCGGGACCTTCGGAACGATCACGATCTAGTGTTTATCGATGAGAGAGGCACGGGTAAGTCGAATCCGCTGAAGTGTGACGATGTCGGAGAGACCCCGGCGAATCTCGATGCGTACTTCGGTAAGCTGTTCCCTCCCAATTTGGTACGCACGTGCCGGGAAAAGCTTGAGAAAACGGCCGCGTTGAAACTCTACACCACGCCGATCGCCATGGACGATCTGGACGACGTGCGCAGCGCGCTTGGCTATAAGCAAATCAACCTCGCTGGAGTATCCTACGGAACCCTCGCGGCGCAGGTGTACATCCGGAAGTATCCTGACCGCGTCCGCTCCGGCCTTCCTCATGGGCATCGTCGGGATTCAAACTACCCCTTCCTTTTGCGCGGGCCGCACAAAACGCGTTGGAACTTCTCTTTGAGGACTGCGCTGCCGATCAGTCGTGCCGTAACGCTTTTCCGAATCTGAAAGACGAGTTCTACGCGGTCCTCGCCCGTTTCGATCGCGGCCCTTTGAAGGTCAAAGTGATTGACCCCGCCACGAAGCAGGAGCGACTCGTTACGCTCGAACGCGAGAACTACGTCGAGCACTTACGCGCGCTGTTGTACTCAACCTATTCTGCGCGCTTTTTGCCTTTGGTCGTCCATCAAGCGTTCCACGGTGATTTTGTCCCATTTGGAACCATGGCTGTTCGGATCAACCTCGGCGGTCCACAGACTGCGCGTGGATTGTATTTC
The DNA here is from genome assembly GCA_003224085.1 of Acidobacteriota bacterium. Lineage (GTDB taxonomy): Bacteria > Acidobacteriota > Terriglobia > Acidiferrales > UBA7541 > Acidiferrum. The sequence goes on from QHYK01000056.1 coordinate 49,604, forward strand.
TCGGTCACCTGCGCTGAGGCCATCCCCTTCATTACTGAACGGGAGATCATCACCGAGACAAGCGGAACGTTCCTGGGCGATCACCGCGTGCGAGCTCACATTGCAGTATGCAAGGAATGGCCAAGCGGAACCGTGCCCAGAAGCTTTACTGCTCCGGTCAAATCCCCCATTCCACTGGTCATGTTTTCTGGCGAAGCAGATGGGGCGACTCCGCCGTGGATCGCAGAGGAGGCGGTGAAGTATTGCCCTAATGGCCGTCTAATCAAGGCTCCACACACGGGCCACCAAATCGACACCTGCACGTGGGGTCTCATGCAGACCTTTTTCAAGACTGCGTCAGTCCATCAGCTCGATAGCTCGTGTGTCGAGAGGGCCCACGGCCCGCGCTTCGCAACCGAACTACCACCCCCATAGCCATTGTATGCGTGGGTGGGCGAAGACACCCTTTTGGGGTTACCATGGGTCTCAAAGGATGCGTGGTTCAAACGCGGAGGTAAACCATGAAAGGACGAATATTCGCGGGTTTGTTTCTTTGCTCGCTTTTCCTTGTGGTTGGAGGAGACGCGCGCAGCCGGGACGCCATGGGAAAACCGGATAAGCCGGTTTGGGCGCTGGAGTTCGTTCAAGTGAACCCCGAAAAGTTCTGGGGAGCCATGGGGTACTTGGACGATAACTGGATGCGCGTGCGGGCTGAGGCCAAGAAAGAAGGCGCGGTCCTGGACTATCATCGCATTGATAATGCGGGGATAGTGACACCTGGGCATAAATGGGGCGACCCAAACTCCATCGTATTGATGACGGAATTCAAGAACATGGACGCGTTTATGGAAAGCGAAAAACTTTTCGCGTCGATCCGCGAACGTCTGCCGAAAAGCACGCCGGGCGTGTTCAAGCCGCGAGGGCTAAAACCAGAAGACCTTTATGAAACTGTGGATTCCCGCGTATTCGTGGAAGAACCGGAAGTGAACGGCGGGTTCAAACTGCTCGCCAAGCGGTAGCGCCGACTTCTTCGCGGCAACTCGCCGCAACAGTTTTGAATGGACTGATGGCGCGGCGACTTCGCCAATGCCGGGAGAAGCCGCTTGGGCTAAACCAGCCCGTTATTCCTTTGCACAAACGAAATTAGCGGCTTCGTCGGTGCTGCCGGAACCGGTGTACTTGGCGACTTGTGGATACGGGCACAAGGGGCGCGTGCGGTCCGGCTTGTCGTGGCGCGCGCCCGGCGGGAAGTGCGACGCGACAATGCGGTCTGGTGCTTTGCCCTTCTCGACCCATTGTTCGAGCGCCTCGACGGAGTCAAATTCTGAAGGGCCATCGCCGCCGCCACAATGGTTCATCCCTGGGGCCATAAACAAACGCATGGAGTTCGTCACCTTGATCGAGCCGCCCATCACGGCAACCACACTGTTGTAATACTTAATGGCGTTATGTGGGGCGATGGCGGGGTCGTTCCAACCGTGGTACAGGAAAAGCTTCCCGCCCTGCGCAAAGAATTCCTTCAGATTCGGGTCGATCGCGTTGAGCTCTCCCCTGTCCAGTTTGTCAGCCAGAGCGACATCGCCATCAAAGTTCAAGCTGCGGTAATCCCAGCTCGGGTTCTGGAATACCAAATATTTGAAGTGCGAAGCGACAATCGGCGGGTCAGGACCCGGACCGCCGGCGAAAAAGTTCCAGCCGTTTTCACTTCCCGGCTCCAGGCCAGGGGAAATCTGTTCGCCGGTCCGCGGGTTCTTCGGCCCGGAGTAGACCTTTCTCGCGGCCTCCAACTGGGCTGCCGTTAGGCAGTCTGGGCCGTTCGCACCCTTGCATTGCACCGCCTTCGGATCAAAGTGGCAGCGCTTCGGATTCTCGAGGACGCCGTCTTTCACGCCGTCTAGCGCGTCGCAGGCCTCGACGACGGCTTTGTGGAGCAACGGAAATTTTTCTTTGGGAAGGTACCTGCGGGGTTTTCGCGAGTTACCTGGCCGATCCAGATGCCGCTGACAATAAGATGGGTCCAGAAATTGGCAGGCGCGCCGGCGATTATGCCATCGTAGTCCTTTGGGAAGCTCTGTGCTTCCTTGAGCCCTTGTTTACCTCCTGACGAGCAGCCACGCCAGTAGGAATGTTTGAGAGCATCAGAACCATAAAACGCAGCGATGATGGCCTTTGCCGTTACGGTCATTTCAGCTCCCCGAACATATATGAGTAGCGTTTTGGCGGGTTGAAGGTGCCCGCTGGTTCCAGCTTCGCGAGGTTGATGGTTGTGTCGGGCAGGGTGAGTGCAGCCAGGCTGTCACAAGTGGCGGCGCTCGCTGGTCGGACCAAAAAACAGAATACCGCAGAAAAAAACACCACCAATACCATCCAGCTCCGCAAAGAATCGAGTTAGCCCTGTCGGATGCGCAGGCATTCATCGCAGCATCTCGCTAGGCCGCTAGGCGGAGTGTAACAGACATTCCCAAATCGAATGCTTAGTCCTCAATAGCCGGCGGCCTTGCCGGAGCCGCGTTCGTCGTGGCCGCCTTGGAGCCAGCCGTCGCTGATCAAAATAGCTTCAACGCGCGCGATCACTGCTGGCTTGGACTCTTCAATCGGATAACCGGCTTTTTTGAGCAGGGCAATGGTGTCCGGGGAGATGCCGCGCTCAATATCGAGCCGGTCGGGCTTCCATTGATGGTGGACGCGCGGGAAGTCGATGGCGTCTTGAATGTTCATGCCGAAGTCGATGACGTATAGCATGACTTGCAAGACGGCCGTAATGATTTGAGAGCCGCCGGGAGCGCCGAGGACCAGAAAAGGCTTGCCGTCTTTCAGGACGATGGTGGGAACCATCGAAGAAAGCGGGCGGCGTCCCGGAGCGATGGAATTGGACTCGCCTTGAACCAGACCGAAGAGATTGGGCGCACCGGGCTTGGCGGCGAAGTCGTCCATTTCGTCGTTGAGGAGAAAGCCAGCTTCGGGCACGGTCACTTTACTGCCATAGCCGGCGTTGAGCGTGTAGGTAACGGCGACCACGTTGCCTTGTTCATCGGCGATGCTGTAGTGCGTCGTGTCCGAGCCTTCAGCGGCCCCCGGGGGTAAACCCGGTCTGATCAGATCGCTAGGCGTGGCGAGTACGGGATCGATGGACTCGCGCCGCGCGGTAATGTACGTGGGATCGAGCATAGCCGCGATGGGGTTCTTCACGAAATCGGGATCGCCCAGATATTCATTGCGGTCGGCATAATAGCGGCGCATTGCTTCGGCCAGATAATGGTAAGCCGTTGCGGAGCCGGCGTGGGATTTTTCGTAGCCCGTTCCGTCGAGCATGGCGAGCATTTGCAGGATGCCAACGCCGCCGGAGCTGGGCGGCGGCGAAGAGAGGATGTGGTAGCCCTTGTAGTCGCCTTCAAGTGGTTTTCGCTCGACCGCCTGGTATTCGCGAAGATCATCCAAACTAATCAGCCCGCCGTTCTTCTCCATTTCCCGCGCAAGGATGTGCGCAGTTTCGCCTTCGTAGAACTCCTTGGCCCCGTTGTGGGCGATGCGTTCGAGCGTGCGAGCGAGTTCGGGCTGCTGAAAATTCTCGTTCCAGTTATAAAAAGCGCCGCCTTTGAGGAAAATGCGCTTGGCTTCAGGGAATTGCGAGAGGGGATCGGCGTTAGCTTTGAGCGAGCGCATGAGCGAATACGAAACCGGAAAGCCTGAGGAAGCAAGCTGGATCGCAGGCTGCAGCACTTCTGTCCACGGTTTCGTGCCATACTTTTTCAGGGCGAGTTCGAGGCCGCGCACAGTGCCCGGCACGCCGACGGCGCGCCAGCCGAGCAAACTGTCTTTTGTAGGGTTGCCGCTGGCGTCCAGATACATGTCGTGCGTGGCTTTGCGGGGAGCTTTTTCGCGAAAATCGATGAACGTGGTGTGGCCATCGGCCATGCGGATGAGCACGAACCCGCCGCCTCCGATGTTTCCGGCAAACGGATACGTTACAGCGAGAGCAAAGCCGACAGCGACAGCTGCGTCAACGGCATTTCCGCCGGATTTCAATACAGCAACACCCACGTCGGCGGCCAACGGTTCCTGCGCGACGACCATGCCTTTGCGGGCGTAGACCGGATCGTGTGCATAGGACGACGGCAGGAGAAGGGCGAAAATCAGAGCGATGGACAGGAATTTCAGGGGAAGCGAGTTTTTCATGGACGGCATTATAGGGAGATTCGGCTCAATTGTCGCTGGAAGGCTAAGAAGATACGTGGAAAGTCGAGGAGCTGAAGGTCGATGAGTCAAAAAAGAAAACCAAAAGATTGGCTCTGTTGACATCCTGCCTCGAGAGCGCATCTCCCCGAACCTGTCATCTCGAATCCCCGCGCTTTTCGCAGGGTGAGGGATCTGCTTTTTGGTTTTTGCGGGGCCTTCTGATTGCGGATGTCAACTGAGCCAGAAAGATTCAACATCGAGAAGCGATGGAAGAATGCTTGCAAAACAACCACCCATCCCAATAGCGTAGAAAGAATGTTTAAGACGCTGAGTTATTACTGGAATGCAGCGCGCGGCTACCGATTGAAACCCTGGAAGAGCCCCTACCTGCGCTGGCGGTTTGAAACGTTTCTTGGAAAAGAAGCGGCAGACCTTACCGCGCGTAAGTTCTTTCATCTCCTCTGGAAGTACCGCGAACACATGCAACGGTTTGTGGGCTGGGCCGCAGAACGACGACGCGTCCAAAGTCGACGCCACGCGTGAAAACGGTGATTGGTGACCCGTGACTGGTGCTCGTGTTTTGTGACTCGTAGATTCTCCTCGCGGCGTAAATTGACGCATCCCGGATCCCCTATATAATTCTTGTAACCTGTTCGCTGCAATTCCTCGCCTGCCTGCTGCGGGCGTATAATCATGGTTGGGAGGAGAGTCCGTGGAAGAACTGAAGATCCTCCAGAAAACGCGAGAACTGCACGAAGCGCGCTGGTGGGAGCCGGAAGCGAACGGGCGCGTCCACTGCTACCTTTGCCCGCGGCACTGCCGCATTCATCCGGGACAGTCAGGATTCTGCTTCATTCGAATCAATCAAGACGGAAGATTGTATAACCTGGGATACGGCGCGCCCGCGGCCTTGCAAATTGATCCCATCGAGAAAAAGCCGCTGAATCATTTTCTGCCGGGGACGCGCATCTTCAGCATGGGCACGGCGGGCTGCAACATGGGTTGTTTTTTCTGCCAGAACTGGGACATTTCGAAATCGCGCTCGGACCAGGTGCGCTCGCAGGAAATTCCGCCGGAAGATGTGCCGCTTTTGGCGATGAAATACGGATGCGAGTCGCTGGCGTTCACGTACAACGAGCCTACGATTTGGGGCGAGTACGTGATCGACATCAGCAAAGAAGCGAAGAAATTCGGATTAAAAACCGTGATGGTGACGAACGGGTACGTCACGTACGATGCGTTTCACGACATTTATGACCACATCGATGCGGCGAACGTGGACTTGAAGGCGTTTACCGAGAATTTCTACGGCAAGATTACACTGACGCATTTACAGCCTGTGCTCGAGACTCTCGAATGGCTGAAAAAAGAAACAAAGGTGTGGTTCGAGATTACCAACCTGATGATACCGACGTTGAATGACGACCAGGCGGAGACAAGACAACTTGCGGAGTGGATTTTGACACATCTGGGGCCGGACGTGCCGCTGCACTTCACGGCGTTTCATCCGGATTTCAAGCTGCAGGACAAGCCGCGGACGCCGGCAGCTACGCTAGATCGTGCGAGGCAAATCGCGATGGAAGTCGGCTTGCGCTACGTGTATGAGGGGAATATTTACAGCGACGGGGCGAACACGTATTGCCCGAATTGCAAGGAGCTGCTTGTGCGGCGGTCGTGGCACGATGTAGTGGAGTATCGCGTCGCGGATGGCGGGTGCCCGAAGTGCGGATTCGCCATTCCAGGTGTCTGGACGAACGACGCAAAGAGAAAGCCAAATCACTCCTTGCTGACAAGTGCGCGGAAGTACACTCACCTGAATTTGTAAGGCTTGGCTCAGTACCCGTGGAAACGATAGAAGCCGGGGCCGACGCGCATGCTGTGATGCCAGGCGATCGGGAAAGCCCACCATACGAGAGAGCCAAGGATCGTTTGCCACACCGTGAGCGGAAGAATGTTTCGCTCTTTCCAGAACAGCCACGCCATTAAGGCCCCGCCCACAAACGTGAGAGGCACGAGGACAGGATTGGGCCAATGGAGCAGTGCGAAGAACATGCCTGAGATCAGCGAAACACGCAGCGGATTGTCGGTGGCAGCGAGGAGACGATTGGTGACGAGAGAATTCAAGCCGACCTGTTGCAGCAAGCAGAAGAACATGTAGCCAAAGAAGCGACTGGGAAGAAGAACGTGATAGAAGGTGTGCTGCTCGCCTTCGAGAAGGAGGCCGGTCGCTAAAATTGCGAGAGCGCAGGGCACGAAAACCACCGAAGCGCGTTTCGCGGTGCTCCATAGATTGTCGGTGCGCCAGCCGAGGGATCGCAGTGTGTCTTTGTTCCACGCGAAGCTGGCAATCAGCCAAACGGGAAAGATAATCCAGGAATACTGATAGTAGTCCTGGCGCTGCCAGATGTACCACGCGACGCAGGCGCTGAATAGGAAAGCTTCTACGAGAGGGAAGCGGCGCGAGGCGGTAACCGTCATTGTTGAGCTAATCATGGAGTGTCTCTTGGTTAGGATGACTTAAATCAAGAAGCTGCAAAGCACTTTCAAAGAGCTGGTCGATTTCTTTCTCGCTGACTTCGTGAGGCGCGAGGAAGGAATGAAGGTCGAAGTCGGGGAATCCGCGATTGGTGACGCGGGCCGGGAGAAGCTCGCGCAAGCGGCGGGAATCGATGGAGCCGAGCTGGCGAATCTCTTCGAAGACAACGCGTCGCAAGGGATCCTGAAAGACATTCGGGTCGAGCAGGCGGCAGATTTCGCCGCGGGTTCCGCCTTTGATCAGGACGGAGCACAAGAAGCGCAACGTGTTCCTTTCAAGCACTTGTTGGCTGGCAGGTTCTGAACCGGTCATGGGAATCCCATCTTACTTCGCGGCTGGCGGGGCAATCTGCTGCCGGATGAGCTCTTCGACTCGAGACCAGACGGCGGGGTCGCACTCAATCTCCGTGTGAGTCTTGGCAAAGGCCCGATCATACCAAGGGTACTCGACGCAATGAATCGGGTGTTCCTTGTAATCGAAACGAAAATTTCCAAGGATTTGGGTTTTCGCGGGATCGGCGGCGCGGATTTCCTTCCTTCCGTGGATCATGCCGTTGGGCTGATAGAAGTTCACGGCGCGGGCGACGTTGGGAGGAATCATGCTATCGTCCGCACCAAATCGACGCACGCTGTCCACCTGAACGGTAAGGCGAACGGGGATGCCGCGTTTGTCGAGTTCGCGGGCAAGCTGGACCATGGCCGAACCACCCCAACTATGACCATAAAGAATAATGCGCGCCTGGCGTTTTTCGTTGTCGGAGAGCAAACCGGAGCGGTCCGCCCCCAATTGTGTGAGAATCGCGTGCAAGGCTTTCTCGCGGCGGCGATTCTCGAAGGTTTCGACGTAAACGCCGTTGGGATACTCGGCGCGAAGATGCTCGGCAAGTATCACTTCGCCGTGAATGGGGTTATCGTGCCGCACGACCCCTCCAACAAAGCCAACTACGATTATGGGAGGGCTTGCAGCAGGCGTCAGCGATACAGGTGGAACAGAAGGCCAGTCGTGGCGATGAGTGACGGGAGTAGAGCAGGCGGCACAGAAGGCCAGCAGGCCCAGCGGGAGAAAAGGGGCGGGGGATCGCCCAGAAACCGTGCGTCCAAAGCGCAGGAGAATCACTCTAATTGAGATGATGTTCGTTGGAACCGGGTTGTGCTGAGGGAGGGAAATGGAGCCAAAACATAAAGTCGTCATTCTGGGTGGAGGATTCGGCGGCCTGGCGGCGGCGCAGAAATTGAAGCGCGCGCCGGTGGAAGTTGCGCTAATTGACCGCCGGAATTTTCATTTGTTTCAGCCACTGCTGTATCAGGTGGCTACCGGATCGCTGTCTCCGGGAGAAATTGCGGCGCCGCTGCGGAGCGTCCTGAGCCGGCAGAAGAATGCGCGCGTGTTGCTCGGTGAAGCGGCGGACGTTGATCTGGAGGCGAAGCGGGTGGTTCTGCGCGACGGCGATAGTTACCCCTATGATTCTTTGATCGTGGCGAGCGGGTCGCAGACGTCGTATTACGGAAATGATGCGTGGCGGCAATGGGCGCCGAGCCTGAAGTCGGTTGAGGAAGCGACGGCCATCCGACACAAGATCTTGTATGCGTTCGAACGCGCCGAGCGGGCGGCAACGGAAGAGGAAGCGCGTGCGTGGCTGACATTTGTCATTGTAGGAGCGGGAGCGACGGGGCTGGAACTGTCCGGCGCACTTGCGGAGATTGCTCGCGAGACGTTGCGGCACGATTTTCGGAAAATTCGGCCGCAGGAGGCGAGAATTCTTTTGCTTGAAGGAGCGCCGCGCGTGCTGGGCGCTTATCCGGAGGATTTGTCGGCGAAGGCTGAGAAGCTGCTGACGGGCCTTGGTGTGGAAGTCATCAAAGGCGTGATGGTGACGGACATTTGCGCGGACGGCGTGACGTTCAAGCGCGGAGATTCAACGGAGTCGCTGGCGGCTCGGACGGTTATCTGGGCCGGCGGAGTGACGACCACGCCTTTCGGAGAGAGGCTTGCGCAACGCGCGAAAGCGGAGACGGACCGAAACGGCCGCATCAAAGTGCGACCGGACCTGACGATACCGAATTATCCGGATATTTTCATCATCGGCGACCTGGCACACGCCGTGGATGAAAAAGGGAAGCCGCTGCCGGGAGTCGCGCAGGTGGCCATGCAAGGCGGAGCGTATGCGGCGAAAACGATTCGCGCGCGCGTAGAAGGGAAGCCGCCGCTTCGCCCCTTTCATTACTTCAACAAAGGGGACATGGCGGTCATTGGGCGGGCCGCGGCGGTGGCGAATATTTTTGGCGTACACCTTTCCGGCTGGCCCGCGTGGCTCATCTGGCTTTTTGTACACTTGATGTACATCGTGGAATTTCAGAGCCGCGTGCTGGTTTTTGTTCAGTGGGGATTTGAATACCTGACCTTCAGCCGGGGGGCGCGGTTGATTACTGGGACGGCGGCTACGGATTCCGTGACGAAACCGGAAGCGCTGCAAAATATGGGCGACGGGCGCTAAGTTGGTGGCGTTCAAAAACTTGTTTGTTATACGCGTTTCGCTGCCTTGGCATCGGCCACACGAATGAATACGCGCTCGCCGAGCGCCCGCGCCGCGCGAGTGATCGTATCGAGCAGACATTGCGCGGATCCAGTTGTGACCGGCTCGTACGAAGCTGTCTCGCCATGGCCCGTTTCGTCTTTTGCTGCTCGTGCATGGCCTGTTGCAGTTGCCACGCCAGAACTCGCTTGATGGCCACGGCCTCCGAGGAGGCTATCGAAGGTTGACCCGCTGCTGGTTAGAAGCTGAGCTTCATGCCCAATTGAATCTGGCGCGCACCGGTGGTGAAATCGGGCCGAAACGTTTCCAAAGTCGATTGCCCAAAGACGGTCGTGTCGGCCAGAAGATTATCGGGCTGATTGAACTGCACGCGATTAAAGAGATTGTAAAATTCGAAGCGCATGTCGAGCTTGATGCGTTCGTGAATTCCCACCTGCTTATTTAGAACGGCATCGGAATTGTTGATCCCTGGACCGCGGAAATGATTGCGGCCCAGGTTGCCGCCTGAGCCGAAGGCGGGGGTGGAAAAAAGCGCGGGCGAAGGCCCCGTTTGCGTCCGCGGGTCGCTGCTGGGTGGAACGGTCACTCCCTTGTTCAAATCGGGGCGAGCAACCAAGCCAGTGTGCTGAGTGTCAAAACTCGTAAAAATCTCGAAGGGCAGGCCGCTTGAAAGCGTAGTGATGCCGGAGATGGTCCAGCCACTGACGAGCAGATTCGTAGCCGCTCCGTGCGAGTGATGTTTGCGCCCCAGGGGAAGCTGCCAGGAATAGTTCACCGCGAGGCGGTGCGTGACGTCAAATTCGGAATTTCCGCGCTCGGCACGCAGGTTGAAGGAGTCTCTCGGGTATGGCGGGAAGAGAATATTGTTGCTAATCGGAATCAGCGCGTCCGGCCCGTCATCGATGGCGTGCGAATAAGTATAGGCCCCCTGGATGGCAAAGCCATGCGACGGTCGCTTGGTGATGTTCAACTGGAACGCGTGATAAATGGAGTTGGAGATGCCTTTGAAGAGTTCCGCTTGAAGAAAGGCGCTGTTGTTGGCGACAGCATTGCCATCCGGAAAAAGGGGCGGCAGCGAGCCGTTGTTCACACCAAGCCAGAGGTTCGTGAATTGTAATGTGCTTTGGCTGCACTGGCCGGTGGGAGGATCATTAAGGCCCATGTTTGAAGGGTTCCCCGGAACGCAGAAGGATTCGTACTGCGCGAGCCGGTCGGGTTGCGGGGGATTGCCATCGACCAGACGGATGAGATGCGTTCCTTTCGACCCCACGTAGTTGGCCTCGAGAAGAAGGCTGGGATACGGCTCAATCTGAATGCCCGTGCTCCAGCTTTGCGAATAAGGCGTACTCAAATGCGGATCAACGAGAAACGGGAGAATCGGGGAGCAGGGTGTGCCAGCTGGGGGACAGTTGTTTACCACCGCGGAATCGGGAAAAGTACCCACGGGCGTCTGCGCAGAAAGAGTACAAGCTTGAAAGGCTCCGACAAAAAAACCGGAGCAGACTTGCGTTTCCAGCATTTGGAACGGCGGGTCGCCGCGCAAGAGGCTGACAAGCTGACCGAACACGCGGTCGCGGTAAATACCGTAACCGGCGCGAAGGGAGGTCTTGCCAGTCCGGAATGGATCCCACGCTACCGAAGCGCGCGGCTCGAAGCCCTTCCCATCATCCTGATAAAGCGGAGCTCTTCCCGGGCCTTCGCCGATTTGCGTAAACGTGAATGGCCCTGGCCCGTCCGGCGAAACGGTAAGGGTGGACATCCGGTTCTGAACCTCGACGGGCACACCAAAGAACTCGTAACGCAGCCCGTAACTGAAAGTCAGATTGGGAATGATTTTGTAAGAATCCTGCGCGTAGGCGGCGAACTCCCGCTGGCGAAAGCCGCGCTCGTCCGTGGCGGTGCGCGTTCCCGAAGTGTCAAAGAATTGCGCTTGCGTTTGGAAATCGACGCCGCCCAAAAGCTGCCAAACCAAGTTCTGCAGGTTCACGCATGCCTGCATCTGCTGCGGAGTGCACGAACTGGGTTCGAAGCCCGTGCCGGTGGTCGAAGGGATATCAAAATTGGAGAACACGCCGGAGTCGGTGATGGTGCGCGAAGCGAAATTGTTCGAGCTGTTGGAATAGACGCCGCGATACTCGCCCCCGGTTTTGAGCGTGTGCCGTCCGAGGACCCAGGAAATGTTTTCGCCCGCGGTATAGGTTCCGGCGTTGCGTGTCGAGCCGCTGGTATCACCAAGGAAAATACAGCCAAAGCCGGCGAGACTGCCCGTCAACGGAACATCTTTCCCGCGGCCCACAGGGTCCAGCCCGAGAGGATTGAGGCTGGGGCTATCGAAAAGGTTCGTGCCCGTGCATGTCAGCGGGAACTCCAGTCGATTGAAGGCCAGATGCAGCTCATTGATGAGGCCCCGCGCGGCCGTGGAAGTCAAGCGCGCGGTGAGGTTGTGATTGTGCTGCAGCGTGGAAACCCCGCCGATGCCCGAGAGAAAGTCTTCATGCTGGTAATCGGAGTCCGAATATTGGTTAAAAGTGTAGCGGACCGAAAGAATCGCCTGTTCGGAAAAGTCATGGTCGATGCGCCCGGTAACGTTGTTAGAGTTCACCAGTGAGTGGCTGGGGAAATGAAGAAGGCCGCGAGCGCCATCCACAATGGTTCCGTTTGGATTCGGGTAAACGGCGAAGATTTGCTGGATGAGCGGGTCGAGGGGCAGCCCGCCAGCGCCAAAGTTGGTGCCATTGTTGGGAGAATTGGGCGTACTAACGTCCACGTTAGCCGATTGCCCATTGCTGGTATAAGTGAAGACGCCGGTCTTGAAGGCTGCGGTGGGCACAATGCTGGTTTTCAAGAGCGTTGTGCTAAACCGCCAGATGTCTTCGTTAACGAAGAAGAAGGTCTTGTTTTTTTGAATGGGTCCAGCAACCGAATAGCCCACCTGATTGCGCACGAAAGGATCCTGATGGCGGTCCTGGGCAAAAAAGTCTTTGGCGGAAAGCGCGGTGTAGCGCCCGAACCAGTAAATATCGGCGTGAAGATTGTTGGTGCCCTGCTTGGTGACAATGTCGATGATGGCGCCGTTGTTGCGGCCAAACTCCGGCATATAGTTGTTAGTGATCACGCGGAATTCCTGCGTATTCTCCGGATTTAGCCTGCCAGGGCCGCCGGGGAAGCCTCCCATGTCCGGGTCATTATTATCAGCTCCGTCGAGCATGAAGTTGTTGCTGCGCTCGCGCGAACCGTTCACAGAAAACCCGCTGAAAAGGGTGTTCGTCTGCGTCACGCCGGGAGAAAGCAGAACAAGCTGGTAAGGATCGCGAAGGATGAGGGGCAAATCCGCCATCTGCCTGCTGTCCACAAGATTGGTGATTTGCGCGTCGTTCAAATCCACCGGCGCAACGGATTCACTCGCGACGCGGATGGTTTCGCGGACGGCGCTGACCTCCAGCTTGGCGTCCAGTGAAAGGACCTGGTCGACGCTCAGGGGAATTCGCGAATAGAGAACGGTATTGAAACCGGCGCGTACGATAGTGATGTCATAGACGCCGGGGTTGAGGTTGGTGATCCGGTAGACACCGGATTCGTCGGTCTGACCTGCTCGCGCCTCGCCCGTATCAACATTCTGGGCCGTAATCTTTGCGTTGTGTATCCGGGCGCCGGTGCTATCCGTGATGGTTCCCCCCATGGATGCCGTCTGGGCGCGCAGACAAGCAGGAAGAGTGAATATTACAAGCAAACCCACCACTACGGCCTTCCCTTGCATACCGTAAGCCCCCTCCTGGTTGGATGCCTATTTTCGTTGAGATGTAGTGGGTTAGGGATTGTTTGCCTCGGTATTCCCCCGAGAATCCCGGGTATGTGCAAGAAAACGTTTTTCGTAATTGCCAGCAAAGTTCTTACATGAAATCGGAAGGGATCACAATGCAGATTCAAATTCACGAAAGCGGCGCTCAAGTTCCCATTGCTGCGAGGCTTTCTCGCTGGACTTCAAAAAAGCGCCGCACGCCGAAGAAGACTTGTCGCTGGCAAGAGAATCCTTCGAGCAAGCAGGGACGGGTGTGGCGAAATTATCCAGTGCGCGCCACAGACTGTCGCCCGGCGAAAAACTGTGTTCCAGACTCGTACGCACCATTTGCTTGAGGTCACGATAGCTCAGGCCATAGGTCTGCACGGCGCGCACGTACTCATGAGTCAAGTCGATGCGCGAGACGCCTTCGTCATCAGTGGCTAACGCAACGGGTACGCCGAATTGGCGATAGAGCGGAAACGGGTGATTTTTTCCGCTCACGCCAAGGATCAGGTCGTTGCTGGTCAGACTGATTTCCACCATCACGTGATTGCGCGCCATTTCTTTCAACAATTCATGAGGTCGATCCTCGTACATCACGTCCACGCCGTGGCCGATGCGTTCGGCCATAGCTTCCTCGACGGCGAGGCGAATGTGGCAGCAAAGACCCTCATAGGGCACCAGTCCGGGTGCCAGTTCTCCCGAGTGCAGGGTCAAATGGATTTTGGGATATAGCTTGCGAAAGAACGCAATCATGCGCATGTGCAGCGTGTAATCGGACATGGAAATGTAGCCGTCTTCGGGCATGACAAAGTTAATGCCCACGAAGCGAGGATCGGCTGAGGCAGTCTCAAAACAGAGCAGCGTTTGGGCAAACACCTGCTGCTTGGGAAACCCGCGCAGAACTTGACAGAGATAGCGAATCTCGACGCCGCAAGCCGAAGAAGCGTCCGCCTGGCCGCAGCGTTCGCGTTGTCGTCGCAGAGTTTCTGCTTGATCGATCTCCGCCTTCGCGGTTGCGACTCCGTCACGTAAGCCGTGAGCCAGGAGGGAGTCGCGAAATTGGGCAAAGTCTTCTTGCCAGCCGATTTCTGACGCGAGCGCCTTGGCATGGTCGAATTCCGGAGTGTGCATAAGCTCGAGATATTGCTCATTCTGCGCGTCGGCGCGCGTCGCCACTTCGTCGAGCCACTCGCCGAGGTGCCGGTGGCCCGTTCCCCCAAACTTCGCGAAGGCATCGAAAAAATGATCGTGGCCTGTCACGCCAGTAGACGCAACGAAGCCGCGCATCGAGAAGGCGTCCACCAGCGCATCGAAGAGGCCCTGGTCCTTGTAAGCTTGCGCCGCTGGGAGTCTGCCCTCTCCGCAGTTTGCATCACTCGAATCCTTTTCGGCTGCAGCTTGAGGCTTGGCAAAAGAGAGAGAGGCCAGATTGACGCAGAGATGGTCTTCCGCGGCGGCGCGAATCCAGGACTCCGCATAGATGGCCCCGCTCAAGTGGTTGTGCAGGTCCGCGCCTTTCGGCATGTTCTTGAGAAAATTGCGGAGTTGCAGCGGATTTGCGCGCGCAGCGTCCAAATTAAGCGCGCCGCGCCGCTCCCCTTCGGTCTGACCGGCCGCAGCATGCCGGGCCTTCATTTGCGCCCACGCCGGTGACCAGAGAATTAGGGCAACCGCAAGCCAGCTAATTCTCATAGAAAGCGAAGTTGGTGAAATGTGCTCTTTGAGAGTTGTCGTGCCAAATTCGTTCATTCGGTTTTCCTCTAGCTCGACGTGGACACTCGAATTCTATTTGGTAAAAGTCCCTCGATGAACACTCTTGCTCGCGCGGCACAGCATATCAGGAGTCGGGGAGAGATTGCGCTTCCCCTCAGCGTATCTTTGCATTGGAAGGGCGCCGCTGGTGGCAGAGCCTGCAGCAAGGTCCGATTGTTGTGCCTCTGGGGACAGGAACGGGGCAGTGTGGGAGCGCGGGACCGCTCCCGAATTCGCAATAGCTCTCTGCCCGGCTACCCAGACAGCCTGGGACTCAGAATCTACCGCGACCTTGACACGTCCTCAGTTTCCTGCCCCGCTGTCCGAAGCTTGTTCCTGGTGTATGTGGTAGATACGGAGAACTTCGTTCTCAAAGAATACATCGACGTTGAAGTGGGATTGCCGGTAGCTCTCACAGAGTTGTAGCGCCGCTGCCTCCATACTGGCCCGCCCGCCCGGTGAGCGATAGTTGCGGTACGTGGGGTCGGCGAGCACGGAGAAAGAGACCTTCTCAGGTTCGCGAGAGAAAATCTGAAACGGTCTCTTCTCCACGTAAATAAACAGATCCTGCCGTGCATCCGGAAAGCGGAACCGCGGGCTCGAGACTTGGCTGCGATAGGTCTCGACAAATCCGGCCAGATCTTCATGCCCTCCCAACCCAAATGTTTCGGCTAACTGCTCTACGGGCGCCGCCACAACCCACGTCTGCCGAGGAAAGCCATAGGCGATTTCCTGGGTCGCCCGGGCTGCGGCTTCATACTCGAGGCATCGGCCAACGAACCTTTGCGGTCGTAACCAAATAGCCGCAACGCCGAGGCAGACAACGAGAAGTACCGTTTCAGCTCTCCTGCTGGTGCGGGCGGCTAATGGCGCTTTTATAAACGCAAGGACGCAACCCACCAGGATGGCTGCGGCAACCGGTAAGAGCGTGCGCATTTCGTCAGGGATATTGATGCCGGCGGACAAAGACGCCCAAGCTACCAATCCATAACACAGCATCACCAGAGCGAAGAGGCCCGCCATTGGCCGAAGCAGCAGAACCCCAGCCGTCAACACTAATATCACGAGCAAGACCTCGGAAACGATGGCGGTCAACAACAGGCAGCATGTGAAATCCAACAATGAATCCCAACCCCGCGAGTTCCTATACCAGTCGGCGAGAAAAACGAGAGCTAAGAGAAGGAATAGTAAGCCGAGCGCAAATTCGGGACTGGGTCGGATGGTTGCCGGGGAAGTGCTGAAAATCGTCTCAATTTTTGCGGTCGCGGAAACTGCCGCGCCTGTTTGGTTTATGGCAGGCGGAAACCCAGCCGCTCCCAGGCAGTACATGGCGGCGACCGACGCAACACCCGCACGCGCGCATACCTGAACGAGCAAGCCGGTGGCCAGAATCAGTAACAGGCCAATTGCCGGCGTTAGGAAGCGCGTGACCTGCATCGGATCGGTACTGCTAAGGAAGGACGTGGCTGCGATCATCGCCGGAAATACGACCGGTCGGTCGGCAGGGTGGATATTGAGCATCAATTGTCGTGCGCGCAGCAGAGCAGAGTATTGTTCAGGTTGATCAAAACGCAGTTCCCGAACCGCATGTTCGGTGCGCAGTACGGCGCTTGTTGCCAGCACCACGACAAGGCAGGCGCCCAGTAGTTCCCGGCCTTCGAGCATTTTTAGCCACGGCTTTACGCGTGATGCCCAAGACGGGCGGGCCGATCTGGGCGAGCTCTTGCGGGGCACGAGGAACCGGCCAAACGACCGAGATTCAAAGTGGCGTATTAGATTTATCGTCGTAGCTTGCAGGTTTGTCAACAAGCGCCGAGACATTCCCGCACGCTTGCGAAACCAACTGACGGTTATCGCGCCCAAAAAAAGCAACACGACGGTGATCGCACCGAACACCTTCAAACTGCTCAAGAGAAAAACTAAGATCGTCACACACAGCACCATACGGGCCCAGCTGCCGGCCATACAAATGACCCCGGAGGAATTCGGTCTGCCCGAAAACAGACGTGTGGGAAGCCAAAAAAACATGCCAAGGAAGATGCCGAGGATCCAAAACGCCTTTACGGCATCCAGAGCGGGCATCAGGAAAACTCACGAAATGGAATAATGATAATCAGGGTGACGCAGGACATGTCGGACCGCCGCGTTAGATATCCACAGAACCACAGCTGCCCCGGCGAGCAGCCCGGCGGCGGCATATTGCACTCCCCACAAATGGCTGAGCCCATATCCAGTCAGCAGGTTCACTGCCAGCCCCAGTGCTACAGCAAACGAGGCCATCGAGATAGCGTTTGTGCTGGCCAATATAATGATTTCCAGCAGAGCCAGGCTTAGCAGGAGATATCCGATACCGCCGAGAGCAGCCGTCGGTAATAAGCGGGGAAGGGGTGCCAGGGCGTTGGAGCGGGAGAAGGCGAACCAAGCGCTTAAGGCAATCACCACGAAGGCCGTAAGGATCGCCGACATCGTTTTCGAGTGGCGTTTCCACAGACTTACCGTCAGTTGCTCGCTTGCGGTTTGCGGCAGTTCCAAAGCCAGCCTTTGCCAGAACCGCAGGAATGCATCAGCGAGATATTCGACTAGTGCGGCGGTGATCAGAAAAGCCAACAGGACCATATCCGTGGCCTGCTTATAGGCGGCGTCAATGCCAAAGCTTAAGCCGGAAACCCAGGGAACCGCGCTTCCCGCGGCCAGTCGGTCGGCAAAGAGAAAGCTGAAATAGAGGGTTCCGTAGATATAGAACGGGACCAAGGAGATAAGCAGGACGCCGCGTCGTGGAGGAGCGCTCTCCTTGCTCTGCGGATGCTTGCTCTCTGCGTGATGAGCACCAGCCAGCACACAACCGAGAGCGCCCGCCACCGCCAACAACGGGCAGAGGATCAATAGAAAGGTGGTACCCGGGTTGATGAGAATCTTTATCAAACAACTTGCGAGAATGCTGAGGAAAAAAATGAACGGGATGCACCAGCCGATCCCCTGCGCGGAAAGCACGGCGCAGGCCATCCACAAAAGGCTCAGGGCCAGGTAGTTGACGGCCGCCAGCACCAGGTAGTTGCCGGCAAATAGATGAAAGTATGCACCCGCGATCATCCCTAGCAACGCCAGAAAGAGAGTTCCGGTCAGCCCAATGTTCAGGAGTGAGAGGCAGATGCGATGCGCCAAAACGGGCTCCTTCAGCCCGTAATAGAAGTTCCCGCTGCGGGAGATCATCTGGACGCAGCCGCCGGTGGTTATAAGGCTGACGATGAGCGAAAGACTTAATGCTCCCCCGATCTCGGGGGAAACCCGGAGAGCATCCGGTCGCAAGTATTCTAAGGTCAGCATCACCACCCAAGGGATGGCGTAAGCCAAACTAAGCGAAACCTTCTTCAGCGCGCATCTTGTTTCTGCCCAAAGGGAAGACCGGCCGCCCTTGTGTTTGGCCCGCTCACCCGGCAGAGGGTTTTGTGGAAGAAGTGTGAACAGATGCTCGGCTGTGGAAAAAATATCCGGGAAGCCCCACCGTCTCACGGAGAGATCGGTATACCCCCGAGACTCCATCAAGGCTGCCACCTCGTGGGCATGCACGACCGGCACCGTACCTTCGCGACCGTCGAACAACAGCTCTTGATCCTCTTGATAATTCATGCGCCTCCCCCGCAGGTCAGAACGGATCGCTCCCGGGGAGAATTGAACAGAGTTTCGATCTCCTTTGGCTTGACGGAGCCATCGGTGGGGACGCGATAGACGGAATGCGAAGCGGTATCCGCAACAACTAAGAAACTGCCCGCTCTCCTCCAAAAGCGCCGGCCATCAGAATCGACCGCGGATGACTGTTTAACAGCCCGGAGCAGGGCGGCCTCCAAGCTGCAGCGACGATCAGGCAAGGTGTTGCTCAGCGCAGCAAAGTTCGGCTCTCCCCAGCCAAAACCATCCAGGCCGTAGAGCAGGGCGGTCCACCAAGCATAATTGAACTTCTTCGCGCTGTAGGGCTCCTGCTCTGTCGTGGTGGTGGTGGCAAAAATGCGGGGCCCGAAGCGTCGGCGATAATCGAGAGCCTGGTTCAAGCGTGCTTGCGAGGCG
Source organism: Acidobacteriota bacterium (assembly GCA_003224085.1). Classification (GTDB taxonomy): domain Bacteria; phylum Acidobacteriota; class Terriglobia; order Acidiferrales; family UBA7541; genus Acidiferrum. Next base: position 68,426 of record QHYK01000056.1, read on the forward strand.
GAAGCACTTTCGTAGGTCCCCTTGCGCACCTGAAATGATTCCAGCAGGAAAAGATCACGGCGGTCTAAGAGCGCAGGTAAATGCTCAGGATTCTTCGCCGCACCATTCGCGTAAGGGAGTTCGTCTTCCAGGCTGAACAAATGGTCTAGAAAGTACGCATTCAGAAACGCGCTGAGGCCGAGCTCATGGATGATCCTGACGGCCATATTCTGCCGCTTGCGAGTGACTACAGAAAAGTCGTAGCCAGCCTCATCCAGGAAAATGCCTGCTACACCCATGCGTTTCCACAGGTGCACGCGTTCTTCCAATTGCCCGGGCGTGAGAGATATTTCTTCTCCCTTAGGGTTTGGAATCTCACCCAGGCAGACGTAACCGTAAAAACTCGTCCCCGGGCTGACATCCCGGACCGCCGCGATGATCCTAAGGGTCTTCTGCTGCTCCTCGGGGTCCCCCGAGGGGTAGCGCCCGGACTTTTGGTCCGGGAATTCCAGGCCATCGCCCAAGACCACCACGTCGTACGCACTAAACACACGCGCCGCCTTCTCCAAATCTCCGTTGGCCCCATTGACCAGACTGGGATATCCGTAATAGATAGCCAGGCGCGCGGGAGTCGAAGTAGTGGCCGGGACGATGGTCTTGGCAAAAACCAAGCTTGACCCGGCGAGCGTCATGGTAGCCAAAGCTAACCGCACACACACTCCGATTTCGGATGATATGCCGGTAAGAATTGCTGGGACCGGTCGGAACGCAACTTTGAGTAAGTGCTTGCGTACGACCTCAAGAATTGTTCCTCCGTAAAATGTTTGAGCACCCGCGCCCGAGCCATCTGTCCCAATCGTTTGCGCTCTGTCGGACTGCTTAGTAAGAAAGAAATGGCCTCGGCCATCGCCTGCGGCGTCCTGGCGGGGACCAGCAGCCCGCAATCGCCTAAGGCTTCTCGTACTCCTCCCACGTCCGTCGCAACGATTGCGGCGCCGCACGACATGGCCTCGAGCACAGCGTAGGGAAAAGCCTCTGAAATGCTGGGGAAAGCCATGACATCGGCTTCGTTGTACGCTCTGCACGGCTCCGTTGTGGGGCCCGCAAAACTGACGCAGTCGTCCAGTTTATGCTGAGCGACCTTGGCCAGGCAGGACTCGAAATATTCGCGGTCGGCAGGCGTCCCATAGAAGCATACTTCCAGGTTGTCGAACTTGGGCCTGAGCATGACAGCTGCATCAATTAAATCGCGCTGCCCTTTCAGGGGATAAATATGGCCGAGACTCGAAACCCGCGCGCGGCGCCCGTTTTCCTGCCCCTGAGGGCTGAATTTCTCGGGATCAACGCCATTGAAGATTACCTGGAGGCGGCTCTGGGGCACGCCTAGATGTTTTTCCCAGCGCGAATTGAAGGCGCACACCGGGGCGACCAGGTCGGCAAAGTAATAGTTCAATTCGACCACGTTTTCAATCACGCGGTAAAGAAACCAGCGAACAACAAATGACTCCACCTGCCGACGTAGGTTCAAGTATTGCTCGCGCAAATAGACCCCGTGCTCGGTCAGCAAATAGGATGTGCCATGCGCGAGCTTTGCCAACACGCAGGGAAGCCCGCAGAAAGACGCTGCCGATGAATGGGCAATGTCTGAGTTAGGAATGGGGAAGTGAAGCACCATCAGCAAGTGATATAGGAAACGATAGACTTGCTTCACTTCGGCGAGGGTTGGCTGTTCCGTGGGCGGTGGACGGCACGCCCATGCAGCGCCGAGCGCGTCCTGAAGGACGTTCCAGGCGTCTAGCGAATCCATGGTTTTCTGGTAGTCGAACCATTGAAAGTAACGATGCAATTGGAGCAAAAGTTGGCCAAGTTCTTCCTTGTCACAATTAGAAGAGAACAAAAGACCAAGAAATCGTTGGAAGATTGGTTTGAAACGGGCAGCGATGACTTGGGGCGTGGTATTCCATAGATTGTGCAGCACCACAGAAGTCGGTTGATGACCTGAATATTCGGCGGGCCGCAGCAGGCCCCATTGTGGCACTTTAATCACATCCCGCACATTGGGTGCGAGGTCGTATTTTGACTGGGGGGACGGGTTGGTAACCACGGCGAGCACAGTGAAGTCTATGTCGGGCAAGCCGTGCGTGAGCCGATGGCACCACGTGCTCACACCCCCGGCATAGAAGGGATATGTTCCTTCCGTTGTCAGCAGAACGGAAATCGGTTCTTGATCGTTCATGGTTTCATAAATCTAACCTCTGCCGGCTGACCCGACACCAGCAAGAGACTTGGATTATCGAATTCCACTTCGACGATGTGCGTCATGTTCTGAGAGGGGAGCGGATCGATGGTTCGGATTCTGCCTTCCACCTTGCGAGGGGGAAAAGAAGACAGCCCCACTTGCGCCGATTGGCTGACGCTCAGCTCCGAAATCATCTGCGCCGCAACCGGGACTTCCGCGATCATATGATCGAGCTTTGCCAGCCGCGCAAGGACCGCGCCGCCAGGAACACGATCTCCCAAGCGCACGGGGATTTCCGCGATCACACCGGCAGTCGTGGCACGCACGACGGTTCGATCGGCCTGCAGCTTGGCGCGCTCATAGTTCACTTCCGCCTGGCGCAATTGCTCTTGTAATTCCTCTCGCGTGACCTTGGCTTGCAGGTTGGCCTGCTCGACCTGATCGTGCGCCAGTTTCGTTGATACCGCCGCCAGTTGCTTGGCATTTTCCAGGTCATCCCTGGCCATGCGCAGCTCCGTAGCTCGAGCATCCAGCTCTTGTTGCGAAATGAGACCTGCTTCGAACAATTTGTTGGCGCGGCTGTAGTTGAGTGAAGCTATGTCGTAAGCGGCTGCAGCCCTTTCCGGAGAGTCCCGCCATTGCCGGCTCGGGACTAACTGCTCTTGACGCTGCGATATGGCCACTCGGGCGTCCGCATCGGCCAGCTGCATGCGAAATTTGTCAAGCTTTTCGCGGGCCGCCTGGAGCTCGACGCTCGCCTGTTTGACGGCCAATTGCGCGTCGCGATCATCCATTCTCAGAAGCTGCTGATCCTTTTGTACCCTGTCGCCCACCTTGACCGAAATGTTGGAGACCGTGCCGGTGGACTCGGCCGTGATGCGGATTTCACTGGCCGGGCGAACTGTGCCTTCAAATGCCACCCCATAGACCGACTGGCTGTTGGCGAATGCGCTTCCATGCAGGTGAAATGCATGATTCGTTCCCAGCAGCACCAGCCCGGCTGCAAAAAGGGCAAGCATCAAGTAATTTCTGATCTTTTTGTGTGATAAGGCGACCTTGCCGGGAAGCTGGGCGTTAGGTTCCAGCCCGCCGAACCGATCAACGTCGGTGGGAACGACGGGCCTCTGCAAGACGTCGGACGAGCCGTCCCCGGGCTCCCTGTCTACGGGCGGCAAAGATTTTAGCCTCTCCTCGCGCGCGACGGTCAAGGCGTCGGATATCTTGCTCACGGTAACCCCTTTCTATTTGTCCTATAAAGCACTGGCAGTAACAGTGTTTGACCTCTGCGCACCTGTCCATGCCAGATCCTGGTGGCGCCGACTGAATGCCGCGTCGCCGGAACTTTTCGAGACTCGAAATCGAAGATCTGCTGGGTCCGCGTACCAGCTATTTGGGATTGTTGACGTTTCCATTTTTCTACAGCAATACTGCGAGACTTGCCGTTTGGGTCGTACCGTTATACGAAGCCGAAATCGTGGCAGAAGTTGATACGAGAACGATAGACGTGTTCACCGTGAAGGTTGCGCTGCTGCTTCCGGCCGGAACCGTCACGATGGCAGGAACGTTGGCTGCCCCGTTGCCGCTGGAAAGAGTAACTTGCGCACCGCCTGCGGGAGCTGGGCCGCTCAGCGTCACCGTACCGGTAGAGGATTGCACGCCGCCAACGACACTGGTGGGGTTCAGCGTCAGCGAAGCGACCGTCGGAGGAGTGACGGTGAGCGAAGCCGATGTGCTCGCGCCACCATAGGACGCGGAGATAGTGACCACGGTCGATCCGGCCACCGCGCCGGTGCTGATCGTGAAGGCTGCGGTGGTGCTTCCCGCCGCAACTGTCACACTGGCAGGAACGCTAGCTGAAGTGTTGTCGCTGAAAAGGGTAACTTGCGCACCGCCTGCGAGAGCTGGGCCGCTCAGCGTCACCGTACCGGTAGAGGATTGCACGCCGCCAAGGACAGTGGTGGGGTTCAACGCCAGCGAAGAAACCATTGGAAGTAGTGGAGGAGTCACGGTGAGCGACGCCGATTTGCTCGCGCCACCATACGACGCTGAGATGGTGATTACGGTTGATGTGGCCACCGCGCTGGTGTTGACCGTGAACGTTGCGGTGGTGCTTTCAGCCGGAACCACCACACTGGGAGGAATGCTAGCTAACGCGCTGCTGCTGGAAAGACTAACTTGTGTACCGCCTGCCGGAGCTAACCCGCTCAGCGTCACTGTGCCGATGGAGGGTTGCGGGCCGCCGCCTGTGACGCTGGTTGGGTTCAATGTCAGCGAATAGAGACTTATAGGAGGTGCGGGTGTCACGGGCAGTGTGATCGTCTGGCCCCTGCTCACCGGCACGTGCGAGATTTGTTGTCCTCCATAGCTTTCCGCTCCGACAGTGTACAGGCCGGTGATCGGAATGATGGCGCTCGGAACGCTCGCTGTCGCGGGCACGGTGATACTGATCGTCAGATTCGATCCCGAGAGGCCCGTGAGGCTCGCCGTGGCCATCGAGAGGTTATAAGTGTTGCGATTTTGCATGTTCTGCCCCAACTGGTCGAGCGTCGGGCTCACCACCGGCAGTTTGTAAATCCGCTCGTACTTGGTGAAAGTCTGATCATAAGTATCACCGAGCAACGAGTGACCTTGCCCGTCATAGTCGTGCAGGTTGGGCTGGTGGAACATCTCCGGATCTATGTCTCCCATCAACATGTTCGTGACGAAGCTCGAGCTTACGTAATCGAGAATCTGTGGTGCGGTAAAGCTGTTGTAGGGCGGTTGTACCGGATTATTGAAGATGCAGGAAAACTCCGCCTGATCGTCGTTCCAGTTAGCGGCGTTGAAGAAGACATCGTTGGGGCGCCGCGGTACTTCGTAAAGGCTGGGCGCGTAGCTGTTCACAATGCCCACATTCGGGGACGGATTGGGACCATTGTTCGGCTGCCCGATGACTGAAGTGTCGGTCACCACGTAGCTGACGCCATCTTGAACCAGATAAGATGGGACCGAGGTATCGTTCAGACCCGTGACTCCAGGAGTTACAAGGTTCGCCGGATTGAAGTCCGTCAAGTGAATCGGACTGACGCTGTTGCTCGAATCTGGATCCAGGTTCTGGCCTGTGCCGTTTGCCACGTACTTGTTTGTCAAGATCTCCAGATCGATGGAGTCGACTTGTGGAGTGTCCGGGTCGCCATAGGGATCGGATTTGTGCAAGCCGTTCAGGCTGTTTGGGTGATCGTAGGTGTGACTGATCCAGTGGAAGTATTGTTGGTAGTTCTGAACGTTCGTGGTCAAGTCGTCATTGGCAACGCCACGGGTGGAGAGGCCGGTCCAGTCCGTGTTGCCTGTCGTGCCGACGCCGTTGAAGGCCAGCGTCAGCTTGAAATTTGAAAGTAAGGGGTCGCTTCGAAACTTGTTCTGCCAGGCCACCAACGAACTCATGTCCGCGGAGTTGATTCTAAAAAACGGTAGCATTGTGGAATCTGGCCGCGTGCGGTCGTGCGTTATGGGATCGGTGCACGGCGTCCCCGGTATCCATTCCGAATCGTTAATGAAGAAGTCGTCCACCTGCGCGGCGGCGTACACGTGATATTCGCCGAGAAAGATGCCCTTCGTGACCCAGTTGATCAAACCATAGGCCAGTATCAAATCGTGCATCAGATACGGACTGCTGTCGAAGGTCTGGGTGAGATATTGCCGCCCATCGCCAAGGGTGTAGATCAGCGAGAGGGCATTGCCGGAGGCGTCTGTGAGCAAGGGCGTTACCGAAGCCCCCGACGGCGGCGCACTGAGCGGTGTGCCCAGATAGATGTAGGCATTCGAGATGGTAACCGGCGTGGCAGTATTTGCATACCAGAAGGTCGATGCCCCCGCGCTGGTAAAGCTAGCGCTGTCGGTGCCAGCAGAAGTAATAACGCCGTTATAGGGATAGTTGAATCCAAAGTCGTTGTTCGGATACATGTACCAGTTCACTTGGCGTATCGCGAATTTTTGTTCGTAGGCGGTTAGGATCGACATGCCTGGCAGCGTATAGATGTATCCGCCATACGCGAAGATCACGCCCTGGTAGTAACCGTGGCAACCACCATCGGACAACATCGCGGCAGTAATTCCTCCTGTGTTGACGGTCATATCCAAAACGTCGTAGGGCGTGCCCAGATAGCCGAGAATCTGCCTGATCGCTGGAAAAACCGCCTCCGTTTTTCCATTCGTGACCACCAGCAGCTTCATGTCGAGCGTCGGCCCCGAACAAGCGACGGGTGCGGGAACCTGGGCTTGTGCGGTTTGTATTGCGGCCGAAAAGAGCATGAACGTGAGGACCACGAATCCGGCAGAAATAGCACAAAGGCGGAGCGGCTGCTTCATAACAATACCTCCGTTGACTCAGAAACCGCTTCTGGATTCCAAATCCAGCTCGGCAAGTTATACGGCAAGGCCCGACTGGGAAGTTCAGCTGATCTCTGGTCGGGTACCGTCGGCACACAGGGCTTTGTTCAACCATGGCTTGCGCAGTCGCAGTCAGGCTAGTGATTCGCAATGTAGACCGCAATCCGGTGATTGTTCTAATTGGTCTAACAAAAATTCTGCCTACAAGGGACTAATCTAGAGAATTAACATGTATGATTAGTACGTTAGGCTAGGGTAAGAGACTAGACGGCACCGTCAGGCCTTTCCCTCTAAATTCATGCACCTTCGGCCGACACACGTCGACAAGGTTCCGGGGGGGCACAAGAGGCGTGAAGGACGAGGAATGGCGAGCCGATTTGGTCTGCGCTGGCGGTTGTCCAGGCAACAAAGAGTAGCCGCATCTCTCGGCCCGTTCAACGTACAATACTTCAAGATGGGCCCATTACCACGGTTAGCCCAACATAATTTTGCGTAGCATTGCGGACCGGGAAGTGGCGCCCGTCTTGATCATGATCGTGCGCATATAGGCCTTCACTGTGTTGGGGCTGATGTTCATGCGATTCGCAATCGCCTTGTTGCTCAGACCTTGCAACAAATACTCTAACGCTTCTCGCTCACGTTCAGTGAGGTTGAACAGCCGCGAGATTTCCGACAATGGGGCCAATCCGAAAGGCCTTCTTTCTAGCAGGACGGCTATGTACGGGCGCGAAGGATCTTCGACATATGAATCTACGAAGAATGGTCGGCAAAAATAACGTCTCCTGCCTGACCGGAACTCAGTCACAAATGGCGATTCCACCGGACCCTGCCGGCTTACCAAGCTCGACTGAATTCTTGCCGTAAGGAGGGCGTCAGAGTGCGTTAGGTTTGCGAGTTTGTCCGGATAACTAAGGATCCTAATGGCCTCGGCATTGCACCAGGCGGGGCGCAGTGAGGAGTCCATTAGAAGGAATCCTGACGCAGTCTTGTGCGCATCCTCTCCCTTTTTCCGCACCGACTGGACTGCTTGGGCGACCGAAGTCTTCTTCACACTTGCTGGAACGTCCATGGCCATACTCGTTCGTTGCTTTGTCTACGAGAAATCTACGAGCCAAATCTCGCGCGGTTTCCTGTGGGGTACCTCCGCGTCGGATTGTGGTTGCGGTCGACTTTCCTTTGGGTGTTCGACGAGGGACAAGGGATGATTGGCGGGCATCATCTCTGATCGCACCCCCGCGGCGGTCGGGTTCCGCACCTAGAAAATCCTAGGGGGCAGTGTCGGATTCTTTTCTGAGCGCGCCCCTTGTGGGAGGCCATAAACGTGACACCCTCCCCCGCTCAAGCCATGTTACTCTCGTGCCAACAGGAAACTACCCGGTCAATCTACTATTTTTGCATACATAAAGAACCTGCAGGCAAAACTCCTACTTTCGCGAGGCCCAAATAGGCGCTTGGCACAGTGAGAAGAAGAGTAGAAAGCGTCCGCCGCAAAACACCCAAACCGCCGCGCCGGACGCCATTCAGGCCTTTCAGATTGCCGATCTCTGCCACCAGAACCTCGACGTTAAGTCTTGTGGAATCAATAGGCCTCGGAACCGAGTTTCTGGTTCACACAACCACCGCGAAGGGGTGCTCGCCAGCAACTTTGGGAGGTGGCGCGGCGGTTATTTCCCAAACAGGAAGGAAAGCAAAAAGCGTGGATGAAAATCCCTCAGAATAGAAGCGCCTGCTGGATCGTGGGAAAATCGAAAAACTGGTGCCCACACTCGAATCCGAGAGACCTGAAGTTTGATTGGCAGGCCAGCAGGATCGCGCTGATCTCATTATCGACGGAGGCGATTTGGCGACACGGGGAGGAGACAGGCAGAGTGGGTCGTCTTCATAGGCTTCATAACCCACATATGGCCAGGACGACGGACACGCTACACTTTGGCATTGCGTGCCGCAACCATCGCATTGTCCGTATTGTCCGTTCATGGATGGCCGCTTGGCGCGCAACATCTTGGGTCTACTTGAACGAAGCGCGTACCCACTGTTCTCTCTTTCGCAACGCAAGAAGAGTGCTCGCCTGCAAGGGGGACATGTACTTTTAGTGTTCATAAGCAGCTATTTTGCGAATACGAGTGCTCACACGATGCTAACTTAGCATGCCATGCAAACTGATAGCTGTGGTTGGAAACGAAAAACGTTAGACCTACTTGCGTCTTGGGTGTGGCTTGCCGGCGCGGGAGTGAGTGTGTTGGAGCTCGTTGGCTGTGCTGGCGTGTTAACGACAAAGACGCCTATTTTGGTGAGCGTCACCATTTCGCCTACCGCGGCGACGGTGGCCGCTGGCGGAACACAGCCGTTTACCGCGATGGTGCAGAACACCAGCAATACGGCGGTGACTTGGCAAGTGAACGGGATGACCGGGGGCAATGCGACGGTAGGCACGATTTCGAGTTCGGGTCTGTACACAGCGCCTGGAGTCGTCCCGAATCCGGCCACCGTGACGGTGACAGCCGTATCTCAGGCGGACGCCACAAAGTCCGCCTCGGCGCAGGTGACGATCACGGCGGCCACTACAGTGAGCGTCACCATTTCGCCTACTGCGGCGACGGTGGCCGTTGGCGGAACACAGCCGTTTACCGCGATGGTGCAGAACACCAGCAATACGGCGGTGACTTGGCAAGTGAACGGGATGACCGGGGGCAATGCGACGGTAGGCACGATTTCGAGTTCGGGCCTGTACACAGCGCCTGGAGTCGTCCCGAATCCGGCCACCGTGACGGTGACAGCCGTATCTCAGGCGGACGCCACAAAGTCCGCCTCGGCGCAGGTGACGATCACACCGGCCACAGGCATGGCTTTCTACGTTTCGACCACGGGCAGCGACTCCAATCCGGGCACGCTCTCCTCTCCGTGGAGAACTATCCAGCATGCGGCCAATTCCGTACAGGCGGGGGACACCGTTTACGTGCGTGGTGGCGTTTACAACGAATCGGCGAACATTTCGGTATCCGGGTCATTGATAGCAGGCTCGATTAGATTCCAAAGCTATCCTGGTGAGACCGCGATTGTGGACGGCACGGGACTGGTACCCCCCACCTCGAGCCCGCAAGGTTTGATCAACATAACGAATCAAAGCTACATTTCTATCCAGGGGTTTGAGATCCGCAACTACCAGACCTCTAGTGCATCTGCTATTCCAGCAGGGATCTGGGTATCGGGCTCAGGGAGCAACATCCAGATACTGAACAACGTGATTCATAACATCGTGACTACCTCTGAAGCCAGCGGCAACGCTTTTGGCATCGCTGTGTACGGCACGGCAGCGCCCGCTTCCCTCGATAGCATCACGATCAGCGGCAATCAGGTTTATAACCTCAAGACCGGTCAAAGCGAATCGGTCAACGTCGATGGGAACGTCACAAACTTCGTCATCACAAACAACAGCATCCACGACAACGACAACATCGGCATCGACGTTATTGGTTTCGAAGGCGTTTCGCCGGACCCTTCCTTCGATTACGCCCGCAACGGCACGGTCGCGGGTAATACCGTCTACAACATATCGGCAATAAACAATCCCGGTGAGGGCAACCAGTACGATGCCAACGGCATTTACGTGGATGGTGGCTCTCAGGTGGTTATCGAGCACAACCTGATCCATCACGTGGACATCGGTATCGAGATGGCCAGCGAGCACCAGGGCCACGTAACTAGCTTTGTCATCGTGCGGAACAACCTGGTGTATTCGGCGAATTCGATCGGCATAACCATTGGAGGATACGCCAGCAACGTGGGCGGCACCGACCACTGCACGATTGTCAATAATACTTTGTTCCAGAACGATACGAAAAACACGGGGAGCGGTGAGTTTCAGATCCAGTACTACGCGACGAACAACGTTTTCAAGAACAATATTGTTTATGCCTCATCGCAGGGCCTTTTTATCAACAACTACACGAACAGCGAGCCCGATCCGGCGGACGTGGATTACAACCTGTATTATTCCTCGTTGAACTCCACAATGGCGGACTTTATCTGGAATGGCACGAACGACACTGGTTTCTCGACCTACCAATCAACGACCGGGAAGGATAGCCATTCTCAATATTTGGATCCGCAGTTTCTGAGCCTGACGACGCCTAACCTGCAAATTCAGCCGACTTCACCGGCAGTCAACGCGGGCATCAACTTGGGACCGACGGTCGTAGGTACATTAGACTTTGCTGGCAATCCGCGCGTACAGGGAAGTAACATCGACATCGGCGCTTACGAGCACTAGCACGCTCGCGATCCCCGCGTAGCGACGCCGGGCGCCGGCGAAGACCTGCAGCATAGGCGGGACGTATGATCGGCGACACCTAGTTGTTCATAGACTGTAAGTTGCAGGCAGCATTGAGCGACTCCTGAAATTCAAGACGAGATCGAAAGACCGCACATAACCATTCGACCGTCGGCCCAACGATAACTGATCTCAGCATACTCAAGTCGGCGTTCCAGTATTGACTCGATATTATAAGCCCGCTTGCACATCTCGCCGTTTTCTTCTCCGGGGAGATGACCGCTTTATGCGAAAGGCGGCTCGCGTGGATCGTACTTCGAAACGGACACCCTCTGCGTGCTGCAAATAGGCAACGATTTCAAACAGATTTCTGGCGGTCGGATTCCCATTTGGGCCAAACATCTGGTGAAGGGTCTTTACGTGAATCTTGGTGCGCGCTGCCAGCTTGGGAAAGCCGACTGTGGCATTGATGTAGTCACGCAATAGCTCTTTGCCAAGGGACACTTCGCCAGAGAGAAGGCTTTCGATCGCTTCACTAAGAAGCCCTTTTCGGAATGCGGCATCGCGTTTCACGCGTGCCTGAACTGTTTCTCTAAAATCTCGCGTCAAAGCCATGTTCATTCCTCTTCTTTCTCTTTCTGCTGCTTCTTCCTCTGTTTGTAGTCTTCCCACCGTTCGAGCGCGAGTTTGATGTCGTTTCGCTGGCGTTGCTCACAGCCAGACCTCTCACGCAGCGAAGCTGCAGTCAAGGGCGACTGTAGGGAGCCGCGTCAGCGGACCTGTCCCTTGACGGCGGCGAGAGTGGAGGGAAAGTCCGCTCGGCTTTATTTTATTCTCCAACTCGGAGATGCGATATTCGCTCATCACCGGCGTGCGTCTCGAAGTGCGCGAGGACGAGGCAGCCATCGTTGGGAGAATTTTCGAGATGTACGCTGCCGGGAACAGTCTCCAGGAGATTGCCAAACAACTGAACGCCGAAGGCGTCGTTTCCCCGCAACCTCAGAAGGGAAGAATCTCCCGTTCCTGGTGTCCTACCTCCATTCGCACGATTCTCAGAAATGAGCGTTATCGTGGACGCGTCATCTGGGGCAAGACAGTCAAGGTGCGCTCAAGGTCAGGCAAACGCATCTACAAGCGGACCGCGCCGGTTAAATGGGTAGTTCGCGAACTCCCGGAGCAGCGGATCGTATCCGAGGAGCTTTGGACTTCAGTGCGAACCCGCATTGACACGCTGAAGCAAGTCTATGGCGAGATCGGGAGAAAGGGTGGGATGCAGGGGCGCTCCGTCAGTTCGCCCTATCTGTTTTCCGGGTTGCTAAAGTGTAGCGAAGGTGGCGCGAATATCAGCATTCGTTTCGGGCGATGGCGGGGGCGCAGCGATGTGTGTATGGCTGTCCTCAGAATACCTTCCGTGGCGCGAGCGTTTGCACGAACAGCGTTCGAGTGTTTCGGCGTGCACTGGAACGCAGGTTGCTGGACGGGTTACAAGAACAGATCATGCGACCGGAAGCAGTGGATTACGTTCTCGAAAGATTTGAGCCGAACTCGTGAAGGCGCTAGACAATTTGAGCGGGGAGTTGGAGCAAATGCACCGACGGTAAAGAGGCACTGGAGAGCGAAGTCGCGAACCTCGCCAATGTGATAGCACAGGGTGATTTCTCGCCGGCGCTTAGAGGCGCGCTCGCGGACAGAGAACGGCAGATCGGCGAGATAACGACAAAGCTCCTCGAAGCACGTCCAGATTCTCTACGCAGTAAACTCCGTAACATCCGCTCCTTTGTTGTTTCCCGTATGCAGAATTTCGGGCTATCCTCAACTCTGACGTCGCCCATGTGCGCGCAGAATTGGCAAAGCACATCGAAAGAATCACGCTCACTCCGAACGGCGAAACGTACCTCGCTTCGAGGACATGGAATGTTGTTGGGCGTGGCAGTATCGGTGGTGCCGGGGGAGGGAATTGGACCGAAACGTCTACCTGTTCACTTCGAGTGGCTGGCGGCAGCCTGATCCACGTACGAATCTCACAAAAACTGAAACGGTCCCGGGCCACGGACCCCAGAAAGTTGTCGCTTTGCCACGCAGTGCGCCACGACTCAGATGTCTATTGAGTGGCTTCTACGGTGAGTCCTCAGACCGATTGCCTTGGTGACGGCGACTAGCGCGGACAGACGGGGGTTGCCGTGAACGGACAGAGCGCGGTAAAGACTCTCACGCTCGATGCCTGCAGCCTTGGCAACTCTAGCGATGCCCTGAGCTTGGGCCAGGCGGCGCAACGCAATTAGGAGGACACGAGGCTCGTCCTCATCTTCCAAGGCAGCTTTGAGGTACTCGGCAGCGAAATCTGGGTCTCTGCGAAGCCGACGAATGATGGCCTCGTCGTGTGAAATGCTGGCTTTGCGTTTCATGAGGTTCCGCTCCTTTCTTTGTAATCTTTGAGCTACTCCAACGCCCGCTCGATGTTCTGAGGACTGTTTCGTTTGTCGCCGCCACAGAGCAGCAACACGCATTCTTTGCCAATTATCGCGTAATACGCTCGGTAGCCCGGTCCCCAATCAATCCATAGCTTGTACAATCCCAGGCGCAGAGATTTGCAAGCGCCAAAGTTCCCGGCAGTTGCGTCAGCCAATGATCAAAGACATCTTTTCCGGCGCGGCTGAACGTAGTGACGAATCTCGATCACATTTTCGATTGTAACTTATAAATCAGATTGGGGTAATCGCCTTCAGTAAGCGCGACGAGAGTCAGGGTCAGGGAGCTGCGGCAGCGCGGCCGAGCGAGCCTGCGTCGCTGCTCCCGACCAGCACGCCAGCCGAAACGGGGTTGAGAGGCTATGCCTAAAATAAGGCTAATCCTCTGCTCAGATTCTGGCGCTTTGGTGCGCTAAAGCTCGCAGGATAGCGTCCAGAACTTGATCGAGATATTTGCCGACGTCTTCTGAGAGGAACCGGAGAACCCGATAGCCGTTCTCCTGCAGCAAGGCATCCTTGCGACGATCTCGCCGGTAGGCTTCAGCGTCGCCCAGATGTTGTCTGCCGTCCAGTTCGATGGCGATGTGCGATGGCTCGCAAAGCAGGTCAACTTCCATGCGGCCCCAGCCATCAAACGGAATCGGCAGCTCAGCATTCAAGCGGAACCTCCCGGCCGTCTCGGCTAGTGTTTCCAACCGGCGGTAGAGAAATGCCTCGGTTGCACTTCGCGCTCGATCGGGACTATCGGCATTGGACGGCGGGATTACGGCAGCATGGAAAAATAGTTTCGCCAAAGGAGAATCTACGCCATCACGCACCAAGCGGCGCACGCTGGCGGCATATTGGCTTTTCCAGTCGGGATCGACGGGAAGTGGCACGTCTGCGGGCCAGCGGGGCACGGCGCTTCCCGGAAGCTGAATCGTGTAGCCGATACTTTCGTAGCGGCGACAGCGGCGGTCGAACATTCGCGCCAGCATCGGTACGTTGAGATCTGCGTAGTCGTAGACGCGCACCTCCCGTTTGTTGTCAAAGAGGCGATGCAACCGACCGACGTACTGCGTGATCGTCCCGTGCCAAGAGACGGGAAGCGTCAGAAATAAGGTGTCGAGTCGGGCATCATCAAAGCCCTCCCCAACATACCGCCCGGTTGCCAAGAGCAGACGAGCCTCCTCAGTAGGAATCGCGGCCAAGCGCTCCTGAATTGCGTCAAGCTCCTTTTTGTGCATCCCTCCTCGGAGCACAATCAGGTGTGGCACCTCCGAGGTCAATTGCTTCGTCAGAGAGTCGAGATGCTCATTCCGTTCAGTCAACACCAGCGGCGACCGCCCCTCTCGAAGGGCATGGATGACGTCCTGACAGATCAGTCGATTGCGGTCCTCATCGGCAATTAGTTCTTCATAGAGGTTGTGGAATCGTACCCGCACGTCAGGATCCGCCGGTCGCAGCGAACGAAAATCAGTCGGACGAACCACTACATTATGCTCAAAGGGATGAGTTGCGACACCGTGCCGGACACTGACCCGGTATCGGACGGGACCACACTCCATGAAGATAATCGGATGCTGGCCATCCTTCCGGGTGACGGTTGCAGACAGGCCCGTCACAAACTTCGCTTTAGCTTGACGGGCAACCTGCTCAAAACTTTGAGCAGAGAGATGGTGGCACTCATCCACAATCAGATGGCCATAATTGCTCACGAGATCGTCGACGAGGCCGCTTCGAACCATGCTTTGTATGACTGCTACGTCAAGCAAGCCCGTTGCCTTTGTGCGGCCACCACCGATCCGGCCAACAGTGCGCTCCGGCATTCCGAGGAACGTGGAAAGGCGCTCGATCCATTGATGTTGCAACTGCCGACGATGTACCAATACGAGTGTATTCACGCCCCGTTGCGCAATCAGCCACGCGGCGACCACGGTCTTTCCGAAGGCGGTGGTGGCAGCCAACACTCCCGTTTCATGCGCGAGCATGGCATGCGCCGCAACGGTCTGCTCGGGACGCAGTTCACCTTGGAATGTCGCTTTCAGCGGCAGGCCGCGGTTGCGCTCGTCCCGGATCATCGCTTTGATGTTCAGATCCGATAAGGTTTGACGGACCTCATCGAGGCAGCCGCGCGGCAGGCCTATGTGCTTGGGGTGATCCTCGGCACAGCCAATAATCCTAGGCTTGTTGTAAGTCGGAAGCCGCATGGCCTGCAATTTGTAGAACTCGGGATTTTGGAACGCCGCCAACCGGATCAGCCGGTTGCGGAGAGCAGGCGGCAACGCATCTTTAGGAATGTATATTTGATTGCCGAGGATGAGTTCCAAGCTCTCCGGCAGAGGGCCGGCGATTGAAGCGTTTGTCCGACTCCGCGACGCCGGTCTCTTCCAAGGCGTATCTTCATCTTCTTCACTCGCGGGCGCCAGACGTACGCCAATTATCTGGCCCTTTACGTCATTGTGCCGGACCATTTCCTCCACTTCTTGCCGGTTGATTTTGCGGATCGAGGACAAGAACTGCCATTGGTCAGGATGCGGAGCGAATCGCTCGTCCAGGAAAACGCTGTTACCTAATTCTCGGAAACGCCGCTGAAGAGGCAACGCGATCAGGTTGCCGAAGCCGCCCTCCGGTAGTGTGTCTTGATTCGGAAAGAGCCGATCGTAGGAATCCAGACCGATTTCGGGGCGGCGTTCCATGGTCTTCGTCAGGATGTAAGTACCCAGCTTGCGCGCCAATGCGGCGGGAACGGCTTCATTGAAAAAGAACCACACATGCCCGCCGTTGCCTGAGCGGGACCGCTCCAGGGCAGCGGGCACGTTCATTTGTTGACATGTTTCCAAGAATGCGCCCGCATCTTGCTGCCAGGTTGC
The DNA here is from genome assembly GCA_003224085.1 of Acidobacteriota bacterium. Lineage (GTDB taxonomy): Bacteria > Acidobacteriota > Terriglobia > Acidiferrales > UBA7541 > Acidiferrum. The sequence continues at coordinate 84,602 of QHYK01000056.1, forward strand.
TTTGTCAAAATCGGCGGCTAGGAAGAAACAAGTTTCGTCCCGAAGCATCGGGTAGACGCCCATCACGAATTCCCGACCCTTGTCGTCATGGCCGCAAAGATGCCATCGAATTACTTCGTCGGTTATGGCAAGAAAACGTTGGTGCGGACATTCGGAGCATTTGATTCTCGGTTTCTCGCAAATTCCGCGGACCCACTCATTGCCGCAAGCTGGCGAGTAACCAGCCCGACCTGTCTGACGGCTCTCGAAGCGTTGCGGATAGACATCCTCTCGTCCACGAAACAGCGAGCGGAACAGGGCAATTTTGGCCTGGGCGGCTGAACGTTGATTCACGCCAACCTGCTCGAAGATAGGCAAACTAACAGGTGTAGCCACGACCGTATTCTACACTCCGCGGAAGGAATAAGGTGCCGGGGGGCCGGCATGCACCGTCTTGCCGCGAGCTAACTTCTTTGTAGACTTGGCTGCCTAGCCTCTCATTTGAAGCCGTTGCTGGTGTTTTGCCGGATGCTGACGCCAACGGCGAGTTGATTGGGTGAGCGTTTAGGAACCAACTCGTCATCCAAGCCGGTTCGGCTGCGGGGTCCCTCGTGAGGGTCCGCCAAATCTGGCCTCCCAGATCGCCGCGGAACTCTTCGGGCACGAAAGAATATAAAAACGAGGGTTGCCACGGCTATTTTCCAAATTCGAAATCTTGACTTGCGCGCAGGTTATATCGTGCTATACGTAGCGTCTTAAGTAATTGCGCATAACCGACGCAAGATCTCGTTTCCGTTAGCCCAATATCCAAACTGTGTTTCCACGACAGCGACGACTTCCTCCAGCGCAGGAAAGTATCGGTTGTGGATGCACTGACGACGCGTGAGTTTCCAAACCCGCTCGATCGGATTCAGTTCGGGACTATAGGGCGGCGGGTAGTCCAGCATGAAATCCTTCCTATGGTCGTCTCGCCATTTTTTGTGAAGCCGGGCATGATGGTATCTGGCGTTGTGCGTAATGACCACGACGGAACGGCCGCTCCGGATACTCGTGCGGCGTCACATCTTCAGGAAGGCAAAGAAGGTCATCGCGTTGAATTTGCCCGTTTCCCCGAGAAAACCGAAACTTTCCATCTCGCAACCGCACCGCACCAAAGTATCCTACGCTGCGGCGCGTCGGATGATGCAACAGCACGGGGTCCTTGGTTTCCGGTGGTACCCACATGCGGCACCGGGAGCCGTGCTGCTGAAAGTGCACTTCATCGGTGGCCCACAGGTTCACTTCGTCATTATCCTTCACCGCTTGGAGTTTTTTTTATGCGCCTTCTGCCGTTCGGGATCGGCTTGGGCAAGGGCGGGACGTGGTTTGCGCAGTCGAAAACCCAACCTCCGGAAC
>QHYK01000134.1 GCA_003224085.1 Acidobacteriota bacterium
AAACGAGAACTCGCCAATGGCTCCCCGCTGAACGTTGACGTCTTGATGAAAGACGTCATCCGCTCGATCAACAGGGTGCGAACCTCTCGAGAAAAACTGCGTGGCTGCATCCTGCAATCCGATCTCTCTAATTTTTTGTCCTGATCCATTGCATTATTTATGCAGAGGTCAATAGGACGCAAGAGAGCAGTTTTGGGGCGTCTGTAAGTGATTGATAACAAGCGAGTAATTCCCTTCGAGTGGCTCGAAAACGCAATAGCAGGCGATTTGCGATGCCTGACCGAGCGGGATGAGGGCAACATCCACGGCGAACGCGAACGCCGTAGAATCGCCAGCAAACGCGCTGCAAGCAACGCAGCGACGCCAGTCCGCAGCACACCGATCAAACCGGAATGAGAGCGGATGGTCTGCGAATGCTGCGATGCGAGCGGTAGGACTATGGGCGCGTTGTTGGCTTACTAAAAAGCTAGAAAAGCCGGGGCCAAACTACGCCGCGCAAGTTGCCTGATTACCCCTGGTTGCCGGTTAGCAAGACCAACGCTCACCCGCAACCGCTAGAAAACAAAGCTCGCTTTCGGGCGTTTGCATAACGTTTGCACACAAACTCATAAAGTTAGCCGGTCTACTGCCCGGTTTGCAGCGGTTTGCAGCCCGATTTTATTAAGCCACAAACGCCCCCAAGGAGCTACTCCGCCAATGAGCACAGACACAGCTACGCTAGTCGCGCCGACTGAGAACGCGCCAGAGCAACCGGAAGCCGCGAAGCGCAAGCTGGGTAGACCGCGCAAATTCGCGCCGTGGTTTCCCGCCGTCGCTAAAACAATGCGAGAAAGCACAACGCTACGCATGGCGCTGATATGGAATCGGATCACGCTCGACGCGAGAGAGATGCGAAAGCTCTACAGGAATCGTGAGTTTCGGCGGCTCTACCGAATCGAACGCCAGCTATACATGCTCAGCGATTACGGAAAGCGTCCGCTCACCGATGAGCAAAAGTTTCGCAGAGCGATTGAACGACAAATCCAGTAGCAACCCGGTAGCAAACTCTCGCAACTCCCGCGAATCAGTATCAGAGCGCGTCGAGAAGCTCGAATTTTGGCGAAATTTCGCTGTGTGAGTGCAATCATGCAAAAGCAAATTGTCTGTAAGTGATTAAAAATATGGTGGGGCTGGCGCGATTCGAACGCGCGACCTACGGTTTAGGAAACCGACGCTCTATCCATCTGAGCTACAGCCCCTCAAGACGAATTCTATCACGGAGACAGTTGACAGACAGTTTTTGCTGCGTGACACGCAGTGCGGTCAAATTGTGCCCGTAAGCTGTTGAGTTGTGGCGCTCCCGCGTCATTTTCGCGTGGGAATCTAAGCCTCTGGCTTTTGTGAGTCTTGGTGTAGGCTTTCTGCCGGAGAGCATCATGTTCAAGCTTAGACTTCTACGGTTGACGTTCCTCTTTCTGGCACTGGTTCCACAAGCCAGCGCGCAGTTCGCGCACACCGACCACAAACAGATTCTCGACGGCGGTGGCAAACCGCTTCTTCTTCGCGCAACCAATCTCGGCAATTGGCTCGTGCCGGAGGGTTACATGTGGCTGTTCGAAGGCGGACCGCAATCTCCTGCTGAGATTCGGTTGTTGGTTTCGGAGCTTCTAGGACCTGAAGGATCGGCCGCCTTCTGGCAAAAGTACCGCGAGAACTATGTCACGCACGAGGATGTGGCGCTCCTGCACCGCGCGGGGTTCAACGCCATCCGAGTTCCCTTACACTACGGCTTTTTTGAAAGCGACGATGCCGATGGCTTCAAGCTGCTGGATCAATTGATCGTCCCGATATGCGCTCCAGCACATATCGGAACCTATGTGCAGTGGAGCGTTATGTAGAGTCGTCGGAGTAAGTGCTTGGGGGTCAGCTCGTTCCTGTTGGATCAGAGCACATAAGATTTCATGATGTACTCCTCGGTGGCCGTCGAATGACCACACATCTCAGAGGAGGTTCGTCATGGAGCAAAACCATTCTTCGACTTCGGGAAACTCGGAACTGGAGCGACTTGTCGCTGAGGCGCTGGGCGAGATCAAGCGATTGGGCTACAGCAAGACATCGCGCAATCGATATCGAACAACCTGGAAGCATCTCATCGAATTTTCTCGCCGGAAGGAACTGGGAGATGAATTCTCTGCGGAGTTGGCGGTGCGCTTTCTCGAGGACCCTCGCGTCAGGGATGAGCAGACGGATGAGCCGGGCGATGGCTGGCGCCGACATTCAGCGTTCGAAGTAAAGGTGCTTGCCGATTTCGCCAAGAACGGACGCATTGAACGAGTGTTCACGGAGGTGCCGGCAATCCACCTTGTTCCTCCCATGCAGAAAACACTACGTGATTACGAACAGTATTGTAAGGATCGGCTCTGTCTTCGGCCGTCGACCCTTCACGGGCGTGCGAGAGACCTCACGATCTTTTTAGATTTTCTCCATTCCAGGAAAGCACGAACACTGGACCAAATTCAGGCGGCGGACCTGTCCGAGTTTATTTCCTGTCGCGATCACTTGCAGCCGAAGACGATCGCGCGAATCGTGTCAGATATGCGTTCCTTTCTCCGGTTTCTTACTATGCGTGGGATTGTGCAGAAAGATCTCGGTGCGGAGCTCCCGAAAATCCGTGTACCCAAGGACGCGACGATCCCGTCGGTTTGGGATCCCGAACTCCTCGTAAGACTTCTCGGGGCGGTCGATCGCAGCTCTGTGAAGGGGAAACGAGATTACGCCATCCTCCTGCTGGCATACCGATTGGGATTGCGTGTGGGAGATATCCGCACACTGAAACTGGACAACCTTCGTTGGGCAGAGTCGACCATAGAAATCACGCAAGCGAAGACGGGCACGCCGTTGACTCTGCCTTTGACCAACGAGGTCGGCGAGGCCTTGATCGACTACTTGAAATCGGGTCGTCCTCAAACAACACACCGAGAGGTATTCCTCAAAGTGAACCCGCCGTTTGATCCTTTCAGAGAAAACAACAATCTCCACCACATTGTCACGTATTGGTGCCGGCTGGCGGGGATCACCTTTCGGAGCCCACAAAAGCGGGGTCTCCATTCGCTTCGACACACTCTGGCGACTCGACTCCTAGAGAAAGGCACGCCGTTTCCGACCATTGCGGAAATTTTGGGTCATACCAGTTTGGAATCGACACGTATCTACGCCAAGGCGGATCTCGAAGCCTTGCGGAGTGTGGCATTGGATCCGGAGGAGGTGAGTCATGCCAGCTGATCCGTCCAAAGGGTTCCAGAGCGTTCTGTCTGCTTGCATGGAGAAATTTCTTCAGGAAAAGCACGCCTGCGGGTACGCCTATCGGGAGCAGATTCGAATCTTGCGGCATCTGGACAATTTTCTGGTGCAGGAGGGGTTGGCGACGTATGAGTTGCCTAGCTCCATCGCCCCGAAATGGTTAGCAAAGAAAGCCCACGAAAGTGCGGGAACCCACCGGAAACGAATCACCGTCACTCGGCAATTCTCCCGTTTTTTGTTGCGGCTGGGCTATTCCGCGTATGTGCCCGATTCCACATTGGCGGCTCGAACCCCATCGACTTTCGTGCCCCGTATGCTGACCGACGAAGAGCTTCGAAAGTTCTTTCAGGCCGTGGACGCGCTCGAGCCTACCGGACATTCGCCTCTGCGGCATCTCATCATGCCGGAAGTTTTCCGGCTCCTGTATGGATGCGGGTTTCGTGTCAGTGAAGTGCTGAAACTACGGGTTCGAGACGTCGATCTGAATCAAGGCATCATCACGGTTCGCCAGGGGAAATTCCGCAAAGATCGCTTGGTTCCTCCCGCCTTGTCCCTCGTAAACCGCTTGCGAAAGTACGCGGCCCATTTTGAAAAACGCCCGCCCGATGCAATCTTCTTCCCGGGACCAAGTGGAGCACCCTTCAGCGTATCCGCCGTTTACAAGCTGTTTCGTCAATTGCTGCTCCGGTGTGGGATTTCTCACGGCGGACCAGGCAAGGGGCCCAGGGTTCACGATGCTCGTCACCTGTTCGCCGTCCGTGCCTTACGACGCTGGTATCAAGACGGTGCGGATCTGGATGCCAAACTTCCTCTTCTGGCGACCTACCTCGGGCATGTAAATCTTTTCGGGACTCAGCGCTACCTTCATCTGACCGCCGAGCTCTTTCCCGAAATTACCTCGCGAACGGACGCGGCCTTTGGCGACGTCATTCCGCGGAGGAGTGAACCATGAAACCGACCGATTTCTCCGTCCATGTGACGAACTTTTTAACGCATTATCTGGCTGCACAACGAAATGTCAGCCCGAACACCATCAAGGCATACCGCGACATGTTCACTCTGCTGCTCCGATTCTGCCGTGATGTGCAGGGAATCGCTCCAGAAAGACTGCGTCTCGAACAAATCGACGTTGCGCTCATCGAAGCATTCCTGCACTACCTGGAGCGAGAAAGAAAATCTTCACCCCGCACACGAAATCAACGTCTTGCGGCCTTGCACGCGTTCTTCCGATATGTTCAGGCGGAAGAGCCGGCCCGTATGCATCAGTGTCAAAAAATCCTCGCGATCCCACTGCAGAAACATGCTCGTCCAACCGTCGCCTACCTCTCCAAAGAAGAGTTGGCTGCGATCTTGGCGCAACCAGACCTTCGCACGGCAGAGGGCCGAAGAGATGCGGTTTTGCTGAGCGTCCTTTACGACGCGGGAGCGCGTGTTCAGGAGTTGGCCGATCTTTCCGTCGGAGACGTGCGTTTGGACCCACCCGCACAACTTCGCCTTCTGGGCAAGGGACGCAAAATGCGCGCTGTGCCTTTGATGGGAAACACGGTTCAGCTTCTACGCACTCACTTGCAGGAAAACCAACTGGATCACCCCGAACAGTTCGACAAGCCTCTTTTCCAAAACGCGCGCCATCAACGACTGACGCGTTCGGGAATCCGCTACATCCTTCACAAATATGTCGTACTGGCACGAAGCCAGTGTCCGAGTTTGGACCGCACCGTAAGCCCGCACACCATGCGGCACACGAAGGGTATGAACCTGTTGCAGAGCGGAATCTCGCTCGACATGATCCGCGACTTCCTCGGCCACGAGGACGTCAAAACGACTCAGATTTACGCACGGGCAAATCTGGAGATGAAGCGAAAGGCGCTTGAAAAAATTAATGAGCCCTCGTCAGTCCAGACGATCCCCTCATGGCAGCAGAACAAGGACCTCCTTGCCTGGCTCCATTCTTTGTAGCGTTTCAAGGACACAGGCACATGACAATCCTGACCCGAGCCCCACCAAACAGCCGAAGATATTATGCTGAGTCCGGTCACGCGCGCGCGTTGACAAGCGGCGACTTAGGATGCTCGCTGCACATATCTACTGTCTGCACATAGGTCTGGTGCCGCGCCGAGTCTCTGTATGTGGTCTTCGATATGCACGCCGCGCCGGGCGGACAGACGGGCACGAACATCGATGATAGTTCCGGCTATCCCTGGCTTTACCAGAGCCCCCAGGAACAAGAGCACCTCACCGCCATCTGGCGCCGAGTGGCGAGGCGCTATGGCGATGAACCGACCGTCTTAGGCTATGACCTGCTGAACGAGCCGATTCCACACTATCCCCAACTCAAACCTCTGAATCCGTTCCTCGAACCGCTCTACAAGAAGGTGTCGGCGGAGATCCGCAAAGTCGATGCTCACCACATCCTCTTTCTCGGCGGTGCGCAGTGGGACAGCAACTTTTCGGTTTTCGGTAAGCCTTTCGATTCCAATGTCGCGTACACGTTTCACAAATATTGGACGGCGCCGGATGAGAGTGTGCTGAGGGAATACATCGATTTTCGCGAACACTTTGATGTGCCGATCTGGATGGGCGAGTCCGGAGAGAACACCGACCAGTGGATCGCGCAATTTGTGCAAGCGCTCGAAAAAAATAACATCGGCTGGGCTTTCTGGCCGTACAAGAAGATGGAAAAGTCGTCGGCAGTCGTCAGCATAATTCCACCTGCCGATTGGGGAAAAATCGTAGAGTTCGTGAAGCTTCAGCGCGACATCGCTCACGTGCAAGATCGGCTGAAGGCGCGGCCTGACCAGGAGACGCTCAACCGTGTTTTCGCCGAGCTGCTGGAAAGCGTCCGCCTGCAGAATTGTCGTGTAAACGACGGATATTGGAAAGCACTGGGGATGAAGACCGAGCCACTTCGCAAGCAGCCCGCTACAAAATGAACCCCGTGGGATCGAGCTTGATGGCCAGCTCGAGCTCTTTCTTCGCCGGCTCCAGCTTATGCTCCCGAAGAAGCAGGTTCCCCAGGTTGCCATGGGCTGGCGCAAATTTTGAGTCGAGTCGTATCGCCTCCCGGTATTGCGCTTCGGCCTCCGCCGGTAGTTTCCCCTGCTCATAAACGCAGCCAAGCAGATTGTGGGGAACTGTTGACGACTCCCCACGCCTTACAGTGATTCGGGGGAAAGTATTAGCAAAGGAGAGATATCCACAGTTGTTGTTGCGGCGCGTGCCTGTGGAAATGTGAAAAATTTGAGTTTGCTGACCGGCTACACTGGCGGGCAGCAGGCGTCCTGCGGTCATGAATATCCACGCCTAACACTCGATGTTTACCTTTAGATTTTCAGCCGCGGGATGCACTTCTTTGGCGCTTTCGAGAAGTTACCATACCTCGCTCACCCAAACTGATCCGCCTCTCTTTTTCTAGGCTCACCCGGACTGGCGTGCTTCCCTCTGTGATCACATAGCCATTTTTGATTTCTCTTGCTCACGTTCCGGGGTTTCGATTCTCCTGAAGGGA
>QHYK01000140.1 GCA_003224085.1 Acidobacteriota bacterium
TGCGCCTCGCGCGCATGAAAATCTCGATTTATGCTCCTTATGCTAAAGAGCGTTTAAACAGCGCGTCAACATTCACTTTTGCATCCTGAACAAATGGTCGGCACCCTTCCCTTATCGGATTATGGAAGCGTTGCCCGTTGATCCGCCCGAAAACGGCGGTGACTGCTCGTATCACCGACTACATTGTGAGGACGGCGCGGAACCGGGCCTTGCTATCCACAACTCGCTGGTATGCCTTCGGAGCCTCGGCCAAAGGGTACGTCTCGACGATCGTTTTCACTTTTCCTTGCGCCACGAAATCAAGAGCTTCGTAGAGATATTCGGGGCCGTTTTGCTGGCTGCCAATGACACGAATGCGCTTCGAGATGAGGTCCATCAGAGAAATCGTAAGCGGCTCCGCGTCTGCGCCCATGGTAATAAGCCGGCCGTCTGGTCGCAGTCCCTGAATGCTGTCCACCATGGACTTCGTCGAATTGGAGGTACTGAGAATCACGTCTGCGCCCCCCGCTGCGGCGAGGCTTTTTCCGTCGCGAACAATTTCATCGGCGCCGAGATCGCGGATCAACTTGTCTTTATCGGGGGAGTGCGAAACGGCGATGGTCTCGAAACCTGCAGCCTTCGCGTATTGCACTGCCAGGTGCCCAAGGCCGCCGATGCCGAGCACGGCCACGCGCTCATGCGGCTGGAGATCGGCACAGCGGAGCCCGCTATACACGGTGTAACCGGCGCAGAAGATCGGGGCTGCTTGTTCGTAGGAAACTTTGTCGGGAATCAGATAGGTGGCGTCGGCGTTCATCGGCATGTATTCGGCGTGGCCTCCTTGTGCTTCGAGCCCGGTGCCCTTCAGGTAGGGACAGAACATCCTGCGGCCGCGCTGGCACCATTCGCAGCGTCCACACGTCGATTGAATCCATGCGGTGCCCACGCGGTCGCCCACCTTGCGCGTCGTGACGTCGGGCGCCACGGCAACGATCTCGCCGACCGGCTCGTGACCGAGGATTCGGGGAAATGGCCCTGGAATGTGTCCGAGTGTTTCGTGCACGTCGGTATAGCAGATGCCGCTCGCATGCATCTTCACCAGTACCTGATTAGGTCCGGGTTGAGGTTGCGGAACGTCTTTGATCTGCCACGAACTGCTGACAGCGGGAACGACTGCAGCTTTCATAACAGTTCCTCCTAACGCACTTCGATGCGAGAGGATTTGCGGTCGGTGCATGATTTTGGGCACCCGAATCGCCCATCGCACACCTGGAGCTGAGATTGACCCCGAATTGTCGCCTTTCGGAAACAATTCCGAACTTGATGGTAGATGGACGGCAGCGACTGTCCCATGACGGGGAATCGTGTCCCCGATCCTTCACCGAGAGTCTCATGCTGCGTGCCCCGACGGCGACTGCCTCGCGAGGTAATTGGTTGGAAAGCCCCTCTCGTCCACCAGATCGGGCGGCTACCTTCGCCGTGGATAGAATTCCTATCTGATCTCGACGACATGCTGAAGGAGCCGCTCGACCTGCACTGCATCGGCGGACTCGTCTTAGCTCATTTCTACGGGGTACCACGCAGCACAGGCGACATCGACTATTACACAGCCATACCGGCGAACTTGAACTTAGATGCAATAGCAACAAGACTCCCCTCTGCATAAGAAACACAAGGTTTGGCTCCATCACGTAGCTGTGATGACCCTGCACGAGGATTATGATTCTCGGCTGATGGATATGGCTCCCGGAGAATTCAAGCACGCTCCCGGTAGAACGCCAACTGTTTTTGGAGGAAGAGGAATAGGTTCTCAGCGACTTAACGAGGCCTCGGGCAAAGGCAGACCTCGACCGAACCGAAGGAACTCCGTGAGGAAGGCAACCATGATCGAAAGCAGACAGATGACCAAGAGGGATAGACGTTGAGTCATGGGAGTCGAATTTCGCGTTCCAACATGCCCGGGAACGACCCTTGATCGGTGTCGAAAACGAGGAACGAAGGGATTCACTCAAAAGGTGATCCCTCAAAGAGATAAAAAGATGACCAAGTCTTTGCGCACCCTAATTTACAGTGACTTGAACCGTCGTGGCGTGGCTGAGGTTTCCTGACGTCCCTGTAATCGTCAGCGTGTAACTGCCAGCTGGAGTGCCCGGGGGACTTACGGTGAGGGAAGCCGTCGTCGTTACGCCGGCATAAGAGGCGGAGATGGTGACCGGAGTCGAAGCCGTCACCGCGCTCGTGCTCACAGAAAACGTGGCGCTGGTGGCTCCGGCAGCAACCGTCACGCTCGAGGCGACGGTTGCCGAGGTGCTGTTGCTCGAGAGATTTACCATGGCACCGCCGGCTGGAGCTGCTCCGCTGAGAGTCACTGTCCCGGTTGAGGAAGAACCGCCGTTTACGCTGCCGGGACTGAGCGTTACCGAAGATAGCCCCGGTGATACCGGTCCCTGGACGGTGCCAGAACCGCCGCCGCAAGAATGGTTGCAAAGCGCGACAACCGCGACAGCGGTGGCTAGAGCAAGCCTGCGTCGGCGGCGCGAAGCAGGGATGAGGTTCGAACGGATCAACACGAGCAGAAGGCAAGTGATTCCCACGACCAACACCGGGCGTAGGTCCACTCGAGGCCCATATCGCGGAACCACCGGGGGCACCAACGCGCGGGGCAGTGTTGTCAAGGTGACCGTGGCGCTTGCCGGGTTCGACCCGTCCAAAACCACGGACGAAGGGGACACCGCGCACGCGGCTGCCGGCGGGGCGCCCGTACAACTCCAGGTTACCGCTTGATTGAAGCCGTTTGTAGGGACGGCAGACACCGTGTAATTCGCCGTCGCCCCAGCTGGGATGGTTTGCATGCTTGGCGCCGCGGAAACGCTGTAATCCGGCGAACCGCCCACGCCGAACACGGACTGCAGCGCCGGAACCAGATCGAGCCTCCCGTTGCCCATGCCCGAGTCGGTCAGCGCAGCGGCATGCGCCACCGCAGTGGCAGCTTCTAGCTGATTCATGCTGGTCTTCAGTCCGCGCAACAAGGCTCCTCCGCCCGAAACAAATGGCGCGCTGAACGAAGTCCCCCATCCTGCGGCATACGTGTTGTATGGATACGTGCTTACGATCGCCTCGCCCGGCGCCGCCACCCACACGATCGCATTCCCATAATTCGAGAACGATGACCGCGTGCTCTCGGTAGCTGTCGTCGAACCCACTGACGCCACACCCATCACCACGCTTTGCAGTGCCGCGGGAAAAACCGTCTCCTGCATCCCGTCGTTTCCCGCCGATGAGGCACAGATGGTGCCAAGCCCATTGGCATAGGTCAGGGCATTGGACAATTCTTGCGAGGCGGTCTGGAAATCAAAGCTCATGTTGATCACGTTCGCGTTGTACTTCTGCACCGCGTCATAGATCGCGCGCAGGATGTCGGAGAGTTGGCCTGTCCCATCCGATTTGAATGCTTTCAGGGGCAAAAGTTTGGCGGTGGGAGCCACCAAGTGGACAATGCCCAACACCATGGTCCCGTGGCCGAATGCGGCGTATTGCGCGTTGTCGAGCACAGCCGCCGTCGACTGATCGAGCACCGCTGCGGTCGATTGATTGACTTGTGCCGGTGCCGGGCAAGTGGCGGAACTGCAGGGAGGAGGTGGGCAGGAGCCAAAAGGGCAGGGCGTAACGTCGTTTAATTCAGAACCATTAGGCTGGTTGCGCGTGTAGTCGTAGCCCGGTAGCAGAACACCTTGCAGAGCCGAGTGGGTGGGATCCACTCCGGTGTCAATGTCGGCAACGATTCCCGTCCCGGTCACGTTGAATGTGCTTTGGGCGGTCTGGACCTCCACGATGGCCGACGCCTGCTGATTGGCATAACTGTTCCACACCATTGTCATGGAATTTGCGGGGTAGGGCACGAGCGCCCTGTCCTGCAGCAGTGTGGCGGGAAGGGGCGAGGGTACCAGGAGCGGACCAACCAGGCTGATTAGCTGATCCACCTCCGCACTGACGAATCCCGTGACCGGTCCGAGGAGCCCCAGAAGGGTTTGCAGGGGAAGTGGTGTGGTTAACAGGAAGAGTTGGCCCAAAGTGCCATCCAATCCTCCGACCACGGTGCAGGTTGCGGGAAGGGCGCAGAGCGTCTGAAGGGCTTGCAGATTCGTCGTTCGAACGATGACTCCGGTGTCAGCCCTTGTTGGCGCTGCCCATAGCAGGACGATAAGTATACCTGCCCACCCCATTCGGCGTTTCATCGCGAGATCTCCCCCAACATGCAACTACTCGGGCCCGCCCGGGATAGCAGACTTTGTTCTGAGGAACCCCTCTGGTCTGAGAACTAACTCTGCCCTAGAACCGTTACCCTCGAGCCCCAAAAACCAGAATCGCTGCCGATCCTTAGCTTCCGGATGGATGGGAGTGACCGCGGGCCATGCGCTGCCTGGGGCGTGCGCCCGGCCGCTCCATCCAGTTGGCCCCTGTGATTAAGAGCAGGGATTGGAGCGGAAAAATAGCAGGTAAATACCGTATTCCTAATACGAATGCCTCTTTTGGGAAGGTGCTTGTACCCCTTGTACCCAATGAATGAGCCATTTTGCGCCTGGGCAACAATGGAATGATATGTCATCTGTTCTTGAAGGGCATACAGGCCGACGTGGCTTACCGAACGACAGCGAAGATGGCGGAACGGAAGCAGGCACGGCGGCGCAAGCTGCCGGGCGAAGCGATCCGCATGTTTGGCAAAAAGGGATATCACCTGACGACCGTGCCGATGATCGTGGCGGCGGCGCGCAGCTCCATTGGAAGCTTCTATTTTTATTTCCGGAACAAAGGGGACATTTTCGCAGCGGCGTTGAACGAAGCCATTGCGGAGGCTGGGCCGGACGTGCTGGCGCAGATGAGAGCAGCAGTGACCGCGTTCGTGGAGTTTTTGGCGCGCCATCCCGACGAGGCGCGGATTCTGCTGGTGGAATCTTCAGGGCTCGGGCCGCGACTGGAAGCGGTGAGGAATGAGCTGATCGCGAGCCATACGCGAAGCGTGGAAAACGCGTTGCGGGCCGCGGCGGACCGGTTGGCTCCCATGGAGCCGGCGGTGGCGGCGAACTGCTGGGTGGGCGCTATGTACGAGTCGGTGTCGCACTGGCTAAGACAGGCGCCAGCGGAGCGCGTGGCGCCGGAGGAGCTGGCGGCGGCGATCGCCGGATTCAATCTGCGAGGAACCGGCGCGCCAGAACCAACGATAGAGAAATAGAGATACACGCGGTGGGCCCGGAACGGCGTGCGACGCGGCCTAAGGAGGCAGCCATGAATTTCCTCAATGAAGTTCGCTACGGAATGCGAGTGCTGCTCAAGAGCCCGAGTTTCACGGTGACTGCGGCGCTCACGCTGGCGGTGTGCATTGCGGCGAACGCGGCGACCTTCAGCATGGCGGACGCGGCGTTTCGCCCATATCCATTCCGAGAGCTGGACCGGCTCATGGCTTTGTCGGAAACGATTCCGCAGATCAGCACCGAGAGTTTACAACGTTTCGGCAGGAACTTTTTTCGACTGGAAAAGCCAGATTCAGGCATTGCAGCCAATGGAGGCGTACAAAAGCGTGGAGCGCGTCGCTGAATTGAGCTACGGATTATCGCCGCAGGCGGCCTTCTTGGTTCAGTAAACCGATCCGACAAACACGCCAAACGGAGCGACCGCAAAATGCTCCAAAGACATCGAAGCTTGTCCAGCTTCTGGCGCCGAAAGCAAAGGCTTTGCTGAATCGCCTTTGAGTCCAAGAGAGGCGAGATCCAGTTTTACGGTGCGCTCTTCCCCACTCATGTTGAGCACGACCAAAACAGAGTCACTGCTACCGGGATTCTTGCGCAAATAGGCAAGTACATAAGGATCTTCACGGTCCAAAGGCACATAGCTTCCTTCGCGCATGTTCTGCAAAGCAGGTTCGCTCTGACGGAGTGCAAGCAAGCGCTTATAAAGGGAAAAGATGGAACGAGGGTCCTTGGATTCGACGCTGGCGTTGTATTCGGCAGCGCTGGGAGGGATTGGCAGCCAGGTATGATCCGCCGTGCTGAAGCCAAAATCCTTGGAATTGTCCCACTGCATTGGTGTGCGCTCGCCATCGCGGCCCTTCTCTTCGGGCCAGCCGATTTTTCCGATGGGATCCTGGACATCCTCCTTGCGGGTGGGCGGCGTGGTCCTCATTCCGATTTCTTCGCCGTAATACATGAGCGGTGTCTGGCGTGTGGTGAGAAGCAGAGCGGCCATCAGTTTAGCGATCTGATCGTTGTGAACACCGTCGCCGTAGCGGTCCCACTGGCGCGGCTGATCGTGGTTGCTGAAAAAGAAGAGCGGCTGGTCGTGAGCGGCGTTGTGGTCGACCTCGTCCAGCAACCTGCGAAACTCCGGCGCAGAAAGTTTGTTGACGTCGGCAATCTGAAAATCCATGGGCAATTGGACTTCGTCACCTTTTGCGCCGTACATTTTCGTGAGCTCTGTGATGTTCGGCTCATCCGCTTCGCTGATGAGCACAGGATTCCCGGGATAGGAATCGACCACCCGCCGCATCTCGCGCAGGACATCGTGAATTCCCGGCAAATTGTCCGTGTATTTATGTTGAATGTTTGGGTCGCCGTAAGCATTCTTGCCGGGAAGAATCGGATCGTCGTGTAGGTTCGGATCTTCGAACAGGCGGGAAACAGCGTCGAGCCGGAAACCGGCCACGCCGCGATCCAGCCAGAAACGCATGGCGTCGTACATGGCCTTGCGCACTTCGGGATTGCGCCAATTCAAGTCCGGCTGCTGGACGTAGAAATGGTGGTAGTAATACTGACCCGTAGTGGCATCGAACTGCCACGCGGAATGGCCGAACCAGGACTGCCAGTTGTTGGGAGGCTGGCCGGGGCCTTTCCCGTCGCGCCAGATGTACCAGTCGCGCTTCAGGTTGTTGCGCGACGAGCGCGACTCCTTGAACCAAGGATGCTGGTCGGAAGTGTGATTCGGAACAAAATCCATAATTACGCGAATGTTTCTTTTTTTTGCTTCGGCCACCAAATGATCAAAATCAGCCATCGTGCCGTACAGCGGATCGATTGCAGTGTAATCGGAGACGTCGTAACCAAAATCGACGAGCGGCGAGGGGTACATCGGTGTAATCCAGATGGCGCCGATGCCAAGATCATGCAAATAGTCGAGTCGCGAAGTAATGCCGTTGATGTCGCCGACCCCGTCCCCGTTCGAATCCTGGAAGCTGCGTGGATAGATTTCGTAAATCACCGCGTGTTTCCACCACGTATCTTGCGCAGTTGCATTCGCTCGCCTGTGCGCGGCTTTCAGTGATGCGCTCCGCTGCGCTGCGGAGGGCATCGCAGCCAGGAAAAGGCCGAGGGCGGCAGCGAGGTAAGATCGTTTGGCGAGATTCAACACGGCTTCACTCCTGGATTGGCTCTGAATCCTTGCCTACGGTTTTGCTTCCATGTGATTTTGCAACTGTTCCGACAATTTGAGCTCACGTTCCGCGTCTTCCGCCTTTCCGAGGTCACGGTAAGCGAGTCCCAGCAAATGATGCGGAATGGAATTGTTCGGGTCCATCGCTATCGCCCGCTGCAGAGCGCGAACCGCCAGCGCTGTCTCTCCTTTTTTCTCCAGCACTTTTCCCATCAAGATGTAGGGCCCCGTGGACGTGGCGTCGAGCCAGATAGAGCGCTGCAAGAACTTTTCCGCTTCCTCGTACTTCTGCGAGCGCGTGTAGGCGTCGGCCAGCTTGTAGTAAACCGTGGCGTCGCCCGGATTCAACTCCAATTCCTTTTGAAATTGTTCCGTAGCTTCTGGAATCCGCGACTTGTAGAGGTAGATTTCTCCCAGCAGGGAATGGACCAGCGGGAGTTTCGAATCGAGCTCGACGGCCTTCCTGGCGTATTCTTCGGCCACGGGTCCGAAATCCTGCCGCAGCAACATGCGCGCGGTGAAAAGATAGCTGGCGGCGGAATCGGGAGAAACGGCAAACATTTTCGCAAAAACCTTGCGCGCATTCGCATAATCTTTCGTCTGGATGTAGCAGATGCCGAGAATATACGCGGCATCGACGTTCGCGCTGGGATACCACGTCTGAACTTTTTCCAAAGGCGCTATGGCCTCCGCAGGCCGTCCCGCTAGGTAATTCGAAAGACCCAGCAACTGGGTGGATTCGCTGTCGCCAGGATCTTCCTCCAAAGCTTTCTTGAAGCTGGCCGCAGCCTTCACAAAATCACCTTTCCTATAGCGCGCAATGCCGATTTCGCGAGCGATGCCGCGCCGTGAAGGTTCCGCAGCGGCGATGCTCTCGAGGAGGGCCAGTGCTTCGTCATTTTTTCCTTGCTGCATCAGGCGAGTGGCTTGCTCCAAGCTGGGATCCTTGGGTGAAGACTGCGGCGCCACATTTTGCTTTGACGCATCCTGTGCGGGCTGCGATTGTGCTTGGAGCACCGAACAAAGTGCAAGCAATGCAGTCAAGGCGATACAAAGTCTGAGTGCGGGCATTGGAAAGTTCCAGCTAGGGTCAAACCAAATTAGAACATAAAAAACGGGGAGCCCCCCGTCGGGGTGGTGGGGTGTCCTTGTCCTCGGTCAGAAAGTGAACCTGAGGCCAAACTGCAATTGGCGCATGCCGTTGGGTGCATTCGGCGAAGCGTCGGCTTCGATCGCACTGATTACGCCCGCCCCGACGCAGTCGACGCAAGTATTGCCCTGGGTCGAACTAAAGCCCAAGACCGGGTGATTGAAGACGTTGTAGGCGTCAAAGCGGAACTGCGCCCTGTATTTTTCCGTAATCGAAAAGTTCTTCGATAGCGAGAGGTCGGAGAAAAACGCATGAGGGCCGCGGAGCGAGTTTCGTTTTGCGTTGCCGATGTGGCCGCAAGCCGGGAGGGCGAACGCTCCGGAAGTGGGCCGAGCAAGCGTGCAGGAGTTGTTCTGGCCGGTAATGTCAGTAGGCGAGAGGGGGATCTCTGGAAGCGCTTGGTCTAAAGACGTTACCGGCGTGAACCAGGTGAGGTTTCCGCTGGCATCGCGGTGCAACCCAGTGCTGAACGATTTCCCCGGCAGCAGGTCGGGCCGGCAGGGACCGGCATCCGAAATCTCGTTGCAATGTCCGAGGGAAGGAGTGAAGGGTAGGCCGCCGCTCCAGTTGGAAGTGTTCGAGATCTGCCAGCCGCCGATCAGAAGATTCGCGGCCCGGCCAGCGTCACCCATATACTTCTTGCCCTTCCCAAGGGGTAACTCGTAGACGGTGCTAACCACGAAGACATGGTTGCGGTTGAAATCGTCAGGTCCATACGCGAACCTCGGATCCACGGAGAAGTAACTGCTATCGTAATTGTAAGCATGGGAGTAAGTGTAGTGCCCGAGGAACTGCAGGCCCTGGCTAAAGCGCTTCTCAACCTTTACCTGCAACGCGTCGTAATGGGTACTTGCATCATTGCCAAAGTAGTTCCCTATATCGCTGGAACAGCAAGTGATGCCCGGGAAGTTCGCATAGGTAAAGGCTGGAACACCGTTTAAGAAGAAGCGGCGACGGTCGTTTGCAGGGATGGATGCACTGAAGCCTTGTTTGCAATCAAAAGTTCCCAAATTAGGTGCTGGGTTGGGCGTGCACTTGTAAGCGAAGGTGCCCGAACCAATTGCGGCTTCGTTGGCGTTGTATGCCGGGCCGTTACCTGCAAAGGTGTGGCTGCCCTTGTTGCCAATGTAAGCCACTTCGATGTTGATCGTCGGGGTGAGCTGCCGCTGGAGTGTTACGTTCCAAGCATCCAAGGTAGGCAAGCGTTGTGTTCGCGGTCGGACCCTGGGATCAACGGCGTTTTGCGGTCCACGTAGCGGCAAGATGCCATCGGCTGGAATAGTAATCGGCGTGAGTGCTGGGGGGCCTAGGTTTAGGCCCGTACAGTACGCGGCTGGTGATGTGGGCCCGCACCCGAGAGTGAAGACCGCGCTGCGACCGTTGGTGCCGCCATTGACGCTGGCGTCCGAGAGGTCCTGGTTGGCTAGAACCGGCAGGTTCTGCGTTACCACGTGACCAAAATTAGAACCGAACACACCGATGTCAAAGCTCCGGCCGTAGCCGAGACGTACGACGGTTTTCGAATCATACTGGTAGGCAATTCCAATCCGAGGCGCGAACGCCTTTAACGTGTTGTTGGTATTTCCGTTGAGGCTGTTGTTCCCAAAACCAACGACGCGGATTACTCCCTCTTCAATATTTGCAAAACCGCCGTTGCCCTTCCCATTGACGGTTTCAGGGAAATAGATTTCCCAGCGCAGGCCGTAGTTAAACGTGAACTTGGGCGTAACACGGTACGTGTCCTGGCCATAAAAGAACCAGCGTTTCTGGCGCTCGGCAGCGTTCAAACTCGTGCTGACGAAGCGATTGAAGCTGGTGACATCGCCAAGAAGCAAGGCAGCGAGGTCAAGACCATTGTTGCCTTGGAGCGACGTGTCTCCTGAATCGAAGTTTAGCTCACCAGTACGATTGGCATCACTTGGTACCCGTAGATTCTTTGCATAGCGGATGTCCGCACCGAACTTGATCTGGTGGTTGCCTTGGATACGCGTCCAGTTATTGACTACCTGGAATTGATCTTCCTTTTCGGTTAGCGGACAGTTGCAACGCCCGACGTTCAAACCGTCACCGAAAGATCCCGAATCAGCGCCGGCAATGTTGCCACCGGTACCATTCCTCAGACCATTCCCGTTGAAGTGGAATCGGGACAAACCACCGGTGTCCGAGGTGCCGCGGTTCAAGCCCGGTATGCCGAACAAAGTAGTCATCGGTGTCGTGTTGCCGTCTGAATACGCGGTTTGCGGATTATACCGGAACCACCCGAAACGCACGTCGGTGAGCAACTTGGTACCAATGGCTTTGTCAAAACCGGTGGCCAGACTGTAGTTGTGCACCTTGGAGGTGCCGTTCAAGCCTCCCGGCCCGAAACCTGGGCCGCCAAGGACTCCAAGTGCCCCTTTGCCGGAGAGTGAAAAATAATCCAAGCTGAAGCGCCCAAAGACGGTGAAGCCCCGAGGTGCGCTGTAGTCTATGCGGGTGTCAAAGCTATTTTGGTTGTACGGCCCCGAGCCCGAACTCACGAAGTTATTAATTACGCCACTCGAAGTCGGCGCGGGGAGCAAAGCGAGTATCTTCCCAGCTGCAGGGGAGATCCTCCCAATGGGAATCATGTTACCGGCGAAAGCGGTGCGGCCTGAACCGTCACTGGAGTTACCCGTTGCCGGGTCGAATATCTGGCCGGTACCGTTTATTCCGGCGGCACCTAGATACTGGCTTAAATCGCAGAAACCCGGAGTCTTGCTTGTCGCATTCGTCGCGGGGTTGCAAGTGCTGATCACTTCCGCGGTGGGAATCGTCAGTTGGTTGGTGACACCGCCGGTCTGCCGAGTCCCCTGGTAATCGCCGAAAGCAAACAATTTATTCTTGATGATCGGACCACCTGCCGCCGCGCCAAATCCCTTGAAGCTGGCGTGAGGTAGGGGCACGCTCGGCGGGTTCTTGAAGGGATCGCGGGCCTGCTGGCCGTCTCCGCGCCAATCGTAGAATCCGCTACCATGCAAGTCGTTCGTTCCGGATTTCGTCTGTACCGTTACGACGCCAGCCACCGCTTTGCCGAACTCCGCGTCATAATTTTGTAGTGTAATCTTCGACTCTTCGATCGCATCTAGGTTCGGGTTGACCACAATAATCCCCAAAATGGGGTCCTGGTTATCCGTGCCGTCTAATTCGAAGGCTGTGCCACTAAAGTGCTGCCCATTGACGAAAATCTGCTGTCCTCCCTGCGGATTCTCTGTCGCTGCGTGGCTCCAGCCCACCAACTTCTGCGTTCCTGGAGAAAGCAATTCGAAATTCGTAAAATTCCTGTTTAGAATTGGCAGGTCTTCGACATATTTCTCGTTAAAAGTAATCGCAACATCTGACCGGTCGGTCTTCAGCTGCGGCACTTCGCCGGTCACTTCTACCGTCTGGGTTACCGCGCCAACCTGAAGTTGCGCATCAACGTGAGCCGCTGTGTCTGCGGAGACCTGCATGCTGGCCACGTCATACGCCTTGAATCCCGCGGCTTCAATTTTGATGGAATACGTGTCCGGGATTAGGTGCGTAATGGTGTAGTTGCCGCTATCATTTGTGGTGCCTTCGAATAGTGTGCCCTTGGCTGTGGAAGTTACCGTGACTTTGGCACCAGCTACTGCATTGCCTTGCGGGTCCGTTACCGTGCCGATGACACTCCCATACACAGCTTGGGCAGAAGCCGTTCTGGTGCACAACAAGAACGCCAAACAGCAGAGTAGAACCCCACCTAGAGTTGCTTGCCTTCTCATTACACGCCTCCTGAAAGCTCTTTGCATTTTCCAAGGTTTCCGAGATTCGAATGCAAATGCTTGCCTCTGAGGCTGTCGGTTAACCGCGCTAAACTGATTTCGAGACAGAAAAAAATCGCAGCCGCCGGGATGCGACTAAACAGCGCCCAGAAAGCGCTGCAAACAAATTGGATCTAGCGGCTTGGATCTAGCGGCAACCTATCGAACGAATGCGTTCGTAGTGAACAGCCCCCAAACTCCTCGACTCTACTGACCTTCGCCACGCCTATTCGCACCACAAAGACGGCCTCCCTGTGCGATATCCGGGCACATTCACGGATGCCAGGGCCGAGATCGGCGAAGAATTATGATGGCTTCTAACAGTTTTTTGAGTAACGAGAAAAGTTTCCAGGGGTCTGATACGGTTACGCGAGATAAATGGCCACGGCACAAAGAGATGCGAAGCCCGTTACATTCGGTGTTACAATCCTCTGCCGGTGGCTTCCCGTGAACAACAGAAACCAGCACCTTGAGCAAATTGAAAAATTGCTCACCAGCCGGACGCTTCATGGCTCGGAGTCACTTTGCAAGCTGCTTCGCTACCTCGCAGATCATTCCGTGGATCACCCGGGCGCTTCCCCGAAGGAGTACCAAATCGCAACGGAAGTTTTTGGACGCCAACAGGACTTTGACCCGCATGTGGATTCGATGGTACGGGTCCAAGCCGGCCGCCTGCGGACAAAACTGGCAGAGTACTATGCCTCGGAGGGTGCCAAAGATACGATCCAAGTAGAAATGCCCAAGGGTACTTATGCCCTGACTTTCCATGCGCGCGCATCGGCGGCGTTCAGAAACAACGGAGGGGTTACTTCGGAAGGGCACAGAGTTTCTGCGAACAATGTGGAGTTCCCCCGGAGATGGTTCACGGCGTTCGTTGTGCTCTCGATTGTCCTGACCGCCGTGGCGGCCGTGGCCACAGATCGGCTCCTGGCGCGGAGGGCTGTCGAGGCGCACCCGGCAAGCGAGGGCGCAGAGGTTCCGGCGGCGCTGCGCGTTTTCTGGAAGGGGTTTCTCACGGGCCCGCAGGAGCCCTGGGTCATCTTCAGCAATGCGGCTTTCGTGGGACGTCCGGACAGTGGAATGCGTTATTACAACGCCACGCAGGACGCCCGAGCGCACATCCTCGATCACTACACGGGCGTGGGAGAAGTTCTGGCGGTGCATGCTCTTGATAAAGTCTTCGATCTGCTCCACCAGGATCTGCGTGTTAAGCGCGGCAGTCTTTTTTCGCTGGACGACGCCAAGAACAATGACCTGATCTTCATTGGTTCGCCATCCGAGAACCTGACGCTGCGTGAAATTCCGAGTACGCAAGACTTTGTGTTCCAAGGGGTGACTGCTGGAATTTCTCAAGGGAACGTGAAGATCGTCAACATGCATCCGCAGCCTGGAGAACCGCGGGAATTTCTTTCCACGCCGCCGGCCGAAGCTCTTACGGAGGATTACTCGGTCATCGCTTTCAAGCGCGGATTGGATCCGGCGCATTCATTGCTGATACTGGCAGGCACTACCACGATCGGAACGCAAGCTGCCGTCGAGTACGTCTGCCAGCAAAACTCGCTCGAGGAGTTGCTGCAGCGGCTCTCGGTTTCGAATTCCGGAGAGCTGAAACCATTCGAAGCGGTGATTCGCGTGAAGGTCGCACGCGGAGTGCCCGTGGGGCCGGAACTCGTCGCCCTGCGAAAAGAGCCAACCTGAGCTGAATGGAAATTGCGGTTTATGGTGCAGGGGGCTTCAATCGCGGATCAAGTTCAACTGCTTTTTTGAATTCCTGATCCGCCCCGGATTTGTCGCCTCTTCGCTGGAGAGCCAAGGCGAGCTGGTAGTGCGCGGGAGCATACGCCGGCACCGATTGGATTGCCGCGCGAAATTGCGAAATCGCGCCATCGAGATCGCCCGCATTGAGCAAGCGCCGTCCCGAATTCGTCGCAAAGAGTGCTGCTTGTTCGCTGGTCTTCTGCTTCGCGATGTCCGTTCCTGCGCGGCTCTCTACAGCGGCGCCTTCTGTGTCACCGAGTTGCCGCAGAACGGCAGCCAGTGTCGTGTGTGCGCCGGCAAACTCCGGCTGCAGCCGGATCGCTTCCCGTAAAGCCTCTGCCGCTGCTGCCAAATCGCCATTCTGCTTCAACACTGTGCCAAGCGTATAGTAGGCCTCTGCGTAGTCTGGTTTAGCCTGAGTCGCCGATCGAAGCTCTTCGGCAGCCGCGTCAAAGTCGCCCTGCTGCCAGAGGGTCACGCCCAGGGTATAGTGTGCGTCGGCCTGGCCGGGATCCAGTGCGGCAGCCTTGCGCAACTCCGCGATTGCTTCGGGCAGTTTGTCTTTCAACTTCCACGCCAGCCCGAGGTCATAGTGTAGCGTAGCGTCTTCGGGCGAGAGTTTCAGAGCTTCCTGGAATTTGGCGGCTGCGGCATCGAAGTCCGCAACCTGCAGATACGCTGCCCCGAGATTCCCGATGTAGCCGCTGTCTCCCGGACGCATCCGGATTGCTGCCTGAAATTCGGTGACGGCTCCTTGAGCATCACCGTTCTGCAGGTACGCGAGCCCCAAATTGTTGTGAACGTCAGGGTTGTCCGGCTGCAATTTCAGCGCTTGGCGAAAAGCCGTGATGGCCTGCTCGGTCTCACCCGCGCGCTGCAACAGCAAGCCCAAACTGTTTTGCGCGTCGGGATAATTCGGATTGAGCTTTACACACGCCTGCAATTCGTCGATCGCCGCGGCTGTCTTGTTCTGTGTCGTCAGAACCTGCGCAAAGTAGTAGTGAGCTCCAGCATCCGAGGATTCCAGTTGCGCCGCGGCTTGGAGGTGCTGAGCCGCTTCTGCTAGCGATTGTCTTTGATACTGCAAGACACCCATGTGGAAGAGAGCTTTGGCAAAGTTGGGCTGCAGGCGGAGGGCCTCAGAGAATTCTGCTTCTGCTTGCTGCGGGTCCGGCTTCTGCATCAGCACCGTGCCCAAGTCGTCGTGCAACTCAGCTCTTTGCGGCTCAAGCTCGATCGCTCGGCGAAACTCGACGATCGCGCCATCAAAGTCTTTCGAGAAATCAAGTACCCGCCCCAGGGTCCGATGCGTTTCCGAATCGCCGGGCGCCAAACGTGTAGCCTCTTGCGACTCGCGAAGTGCGCTTGCCAAATCTCCTTTGCGGATGAGCGCGTTTGCCAGATTTACGTGCGCCTGCTCAAAATCGGGTTTTAGTTTCAGGGCGCTTTGAAATTGCCTGATTGCGGAGTTTACGTCGTCCTGCGCGAGGAAAACCCAGCCGAGCGAGTTGTACCCTTCCGGACTTTGCGGTACGAGGCGAACAACTTTCTCAAATGCCGCGCGCGCGGAATCCAAGTCGCCTTTTTGCAGAGCGGCCAGACCTTGCTTATAGATTGTTGTCGCTCTCGAGGCGGAGTCGGAAGGTGTGGAGCCCGCCGACTGCGCTTTGCACGTTCCCACTGCAACAAAAGAACAAAAAAAAGAAACTGCGCAGCATGGAAGAAAGCGTGCGCGGTGACAAACCAAATTCGATTTCACGCGAGGGAACCCATAACTGCACAAAA
Source organism: Acidobacteriota bacterium (assembly GCA_003224085.1). Taxonomy (GTDB): domain Bacteria; phylum Acidobacteriota; class Terriglobia; order Acidiferrales; family UBA7541; genus Acidiferrum. The sequence goes on from QHYK01000140.1 coordinate 15,892, forward strand.
ATCTTAGCATGTGTGCGGAAGACCATTCTCCTCGAACCAAGGCGATTCCGGTCTGCCCACAGGGTTGACCCGTGCCCGCCTCCACCTTACTATTCTTGGTGGTTGATGACTCTCCGTTTCTCTTCTCTCCGGTCGCTTTTTCTGCTGGGATTCTGTGTTTGCCTTTTCGCATACACAGCCAAGTCTGGGACGCAGGGCGCTGGTCGAGTCCCGGTCAAATCTGCCGCGCCAATCGCGTTTTTCACCGACATCGCTGAAAAGGCCGGGCTCAACGCTCCCGTCATCTTTGGCGGTGAAAAAACGAAAAAATATATCATCGAAACGACGGGCACGGGAGTTGCGATTTTCGATTACGACAACGACGGCTGGCCCGACATTTTCATTGTGAACGGTACAAAGCTGGAAGGCTTTCCCTCCGGCAATGCCCCCACCAGCCATCTCTACCACAACAACCACGACGGCACCTTCACCGATGTCACGGAAAAGGCCGGCCTGCAGCATACCGGCTGGGGCCAGGGGGTGTGCGCGGGCGACTACGACAACGATGGTTTCGAGGATCTCTATGTCACTTACTACGGAAAGAATGTCCTGTACCACAACAACGGTAACGGCACGTTTACTGATATCAGCGAAAAGGCCGGGGTAGCGGGCAACGGCAAGGCTTGGGGCACAGGCTGTGCCTTCCTCGATTACGACCGCGACGGCAAGCTTGATTTGATGGTTGCGAATTATGTGGACTATGACTCCGCCATGGCCCTTGCGCCGGGCGAGCGGCCTTCCTGCATGTGGAAAGGCGTGCCGGTGATGTGCGGGCCGCGAGGATTGCCGTGGGCGAAAAACATTCTGTACCACAACCGCGGTGACGGCACGTTTGAGGATGTGACCAAAAAAGCAAAAATCGATCAGACCAACGGGCACTATGCGTTCAGCGTGTCCACACTGGATTATGATGACGACGGCTGGCCTGACATTTTCGTGGCTTGCGACAGTACTGCCAGCATTCTCTATCACAACAATCACGATGGAACGTTCGCGGACGTCGCCGTGGTGTCCGGCGCCGCGTTCAATGACGACGGGCGCGAGCAGGCGGGCATGGGCTCGACGGTCGCGGACTATGACGGCGACGGGCGGCTCGATATTTTCAAGACCAATTTCTCTGACGACACTTCCACGCTCTTACATAACAATGGCGATGGCACGTTTGACGACAAAACGTTTCCCGCCGGCTTTGGCCTAAACACGCAGTACCTCGGCTGGGGCACGATGTTTCTTGATGTGGACAATGATGGCTGGCCGGATCTGTTACTCGTGAACGGCCACGTGTACCCCGAAGTCGACAGCCAGCATCTCGGCAGCAATTTTCGTGAGCCCAAGATTCTTTATCACAACAATGGCAACGGAACCTTCACCGACATCTCCACGAGCGCCGGCCCTGCGATCAGTGCCGTAAGCTCTGCGCGCGGCCTGGCCGTCGGCGATCTTTGGAACGACGGCCGCATTTCTGCGGTGATCAGCAACATGAATGCTCTGCCGATGTTGTTAGCGAACGATCTGCGCAACAGCCACCACTGGATTGCTCTGCATACCGTGGGAACTTCCTTTTCTTCGGAGTCGCGGAAATACCGGTCCAATCGGGATGGCATCGGAGCTAAGATTACCGTGAAAGCTGGCGGGCGCGCCCTTATGGACGAAGTTCGCAGCGGCTCCAGCTACATCTCGAACAACGACATGCGCGTTCATTTTGGATTGGGGGCCGCAACGAAGATCGAATGGGTCGAAGTGCGCTGGCCGAGCGGACTCGTTGAGCGCTTTGAAAACCTCTCTGTCGATTCCATCCACACCCTCAAGGAAGGCTCCGGAGTTTCAGCAAATCCGGACCCCCATAGGCTCTAAAGCGAGCGCATTCGAAAATAGGAGCAGGAGCGTCGCCAAGCCGGCCTGCTAGAGAAGTAAGTGGCTCGAAGCGGCGCTGCGGAAAGGCTCATGATTATTGAATGGCCGCCGAGGCTTCTGCCACGCCGACATATTTGTCCGCTCCGCCATAATAAAAAAGCCAATGGCTGTTTGGACGAACCATACCTTCGACAAACACGACGTTGGGCACTTGGCCGACTTTTTCCCATTCTTTTTCTGGCGAGAAAATAGGCACGTCGGAACGATACAGCACTTTTCGCGGATCGTGAGAATCGAAGATCGCCACTCCGGTGCGATACACAAGCTGGTCGTCGGCACCGTTGTAAATCAGCACGATGCCTTGCTTGGTGAGGATTGGGGGCGGGCCCGGTTCCACCACGCGCGAGTCGAACCTCCCAGGACGCCTGGGCAGCACAGGCGTTTGTGTCGCCTCCGTCCAGTGAATCAAGTCGGTGGAGTGCGAGAGGCCCATCTGGTCGGTCTTGTCAGTGGCCGTGCCAAGCCAATACATCCAGTACTTGCCATCGATTTTTTCCGGCACCATTGCGCCCGACTTCGTCCAGCCTTTGTTCCAATTTCCTCTATAGGCAGGGAGGATCACCCCTTTGCGTTCCCAGCGGATCAGATCGCGTGACGCGGCTAGGCAGAGCTGCGCATCTTTCTTGTTGTAGCCGGTATAAGTCAGATAGTAAGTGTCGCCGAATTTTTGCAGGCGTGGATCCTCCACGCCGCCATCTTTTTCGTAATCCGCTTCAGGAACAAGCACAGGCTCGGACCTGCGCGCAAAGTGAATTCCATCCGTACTCTCCGCGTAGCCGAGACGCGAAGTCCCCGAAGCATCCTGCGCGCGGTACAGCATGACGAATTTCCCGTGGTGCATCACAACTGCAGGGTTGAACGTCCCCGCCGATTCCCAGGACCTACCTTGCGCAGAAAGAATGGGCTGGTCAGACGCACGCGACCACACGCCAAAGGGAAGACTTATCGTTTGCGCAGCGCCGGCAAGCGTGGCCGTGAGCCACAGCAGGATTGAGCCGGTCTTCCATCTCATGCACGGTGCTCCAGACCGAGAGGTAGATGATAAAAGAAAAATGCCCGGTAGCTAAATCCGGGAATGAGAAGAGCGGAGAGAAGAGTGAACGCAGAGGGGACAAGGAAAGGCCTCAGGGACTCGGCGGCGAACCCGCAAATCGTAAGTCTACTTTGGGGTTTTGGAGGGTCCGGTGGCACCGAATTGCATGGTGCGAATGATGCCTTCGCCTTCTTTGACGAAGATGACTTGATTGGCGGTTATGTCTTTGAGCGTTTCCACAAGGCCGCTAGGCCAGCGGATTTCGAGGAGTTCGACTTTTTCAGCTTTGCCGACGCCGAAGTGCACGCGCAAATCATTTTGTGAAAAATAGCCGCCGCCGCTGCGCACTTCATCGATTTGCTGGTGGGGTTTGGGTTCGCCCGGGGGATGGGTGACGCACTTGAGGCGAGCACCGATGCCACTGCGATTGGATTTTGTACCGATGGTTTTGATCTTGATCCAGTAATTGTCAGTGCGTGAATCGCAGCGCAAGAGCTGCGGAAAGTCGTTGACCGTATTGACGACGAGGTCGAAGTCGCCATCGTTGTCGAAATCACCAAAAGCGCATCCTCGTGCGGCGGCCGGTTCGGATATGCCGGGCCCGGCTTCGTAAGAAACGTCGTCGAAGCGGCCATTGCGCAGGTTCTTGTAAAGCAGCTTGCGCTGCGGGTAGCCGGCTTCGGTCTTGAGCTGCTCGACTTCCGGATAGACGTGACCGTTGCAGATGAGAATGTCCGGCCAGCCATCATTGTCAAAATCGAAAAAGCCGCACCCCCAGCCTAGATATTGCGTGTGCTTGCCCAGGCCACTCTGAAAAGTGGCGTCTTCGAAATTGGCGCCGCCGAGATTATGGTAGAGCGAAGGCGTATCGCCTGCGAAATTGGTTTTGACGAGATCGAGATTCCCGTCGAGGTCGTAGTCAGCGGCCGAAATACCCATGCCCGCTTGAGGCTTTCCGTCGGGGCTGAGTGCACAGCCCGCTTCTAGAGCGATATCGGTGAACGTGCCGTTCTTTTTGTTTTGGTAGAGCGCGCTCGACGTAGAATCGTTCGCCACGTAAATATCGGGCCAGCCGTCATTGTCAAGATCGGCGGCAAGCACGCCGAGACCGTACGTCCCGTTGGCTTTCAAAATGCCTGTCTTTTCGCTGACGTCGGTGAAGGTGCCGTCACCGTTGTTGTGATAGAGAATGTTTTTTCCCCCGAGAAGGCCCGGAGGACCGCATGCAACCATCAAGCCTTTGTAAAGGCAGGGACCGGATTCGGGGACTGGCGCAGTCTTCAGGTCGAGGTCGATGTAATTTGCGACAAACAGATCGACATAGCCGTCGCGATCATAATCGACGAAGGCGCAGCCAGTGTTCCAGCGTTTACCATTGCCAGCCACGCCAGCTTTTTCGCCCACGTCAGCGAACGTGCCGTTGCCATTGTTGTGGTAGAGAACGTTCTTGCCGAAGTACGTTACGAAGAGATCGTCGAAGCCATCGTTGTCGTAATCTCCGATACAGACTCCCTGCCCCCAGCCCGAATGAACCAGGCCGGCTTTCCTGGTCACATCAGTGAAAGTGCCGTCGCGATTGTTCTTGAAGAGATGATTGGTAGGTTCCTCACCAGCGGGAAAGCCTTCGAGGCGTGTGCCATTGACGAGGAAAATGTCGAGCCAGCCGTCGTTGTCGTAATCATAGAAAGCGACACCACAACCAGTGGTCTCCAGAAGGAATTTATTCTTGTGCTCGCCGCCGAAAAAAGTCTTGGCATGGAGGCCAGATTCACGAGCAACGTTCATAAAAGTAACAGCGAGTTTCGTTTCCGAAGGCGCGACGAACTCGCGTGATGCGGGCATGGAATGGCCTGCGGTGACTTGCTTCGTTTGGATAGTTCGTGCA
>QHYK01000154.1 GCA_003224085.1 Acidobacteriota bacterium
ATGCTTACATTGCGGAAAAATTCAGCCTGCGGACGAGAGAGTTGCAGAAAATCTGGCTGCGCGTATCGGAGCTAAAATTACGCAACATCAAACTTGGATTCACTGACAAAACCCTCGTGCGCGTCACGGCCGACCGGGCGGCAGATCGACTTTGCGGATCGGTTTATAACCAGGGGTTCCAATTCTGACTGGCACAAAATGGCACAGTTTTTGTTCCTCAATAGGGTTCAATATTCCTCGATCTTCCTCACGGCATCTCCCTGCAAGCCGTTGAAACTACAGTGTTTCCTCAGTGTTTGGCGGGTTTTCATAAAAACGCTCGATAGAACATGGAGTAAGAAGATAAAGAGAAACAGTCAGAACGTAAACAGGTTCGCTCTTTAGGGGCGCCGGTGGTTTATACGCAGGGGAACGCCGACCCTACCTGGTCCTCAAGTCCTTTAAAAGGTGATGGACCAAGCCGTTGATTTCATCCTGAGTGAGCGTGAACGTGTTGCGGTTCACGCGCTTTTCGCCAACGGCGCGATAGACCATGTGCTTGGTGGATTGTTGGACCATATCAATGACGATGGTGCCCTCGCGGAAGCGGATGTGTTCATAACCGACAAGCGTGGGTCCCCAGCCCCAGCTGTTCCAGCAGCCGTACGGTCCGCAAACGACGCCCGGATAGCCTCCGTAGGCTACCGGAACCGTGGCTTTGCGCCGCTCTACGGCGAAGTGATAGTCCACAAGAAAATCGGCGGCTTGGGGATCGCTGATCTGGTTCACGCCCTTGGAGACCAGGGCTTGCTCAATGGCCGTTTTCACGCGCTGGCGCACCATTTCGCTATTGGCATTGGTGTCGCGCTCCACGGTTTCATTGCGGGAAATCACATCCCGCGACACCACGGGACGCGAATCGCGCGAGTCTCGCGTTTTCGCTTGTTCGGGGGCGGGACGCCACGCCCATGTCGCGAGCTTCGGGATGCGCACGTCGGGATCGCGGGTGATTTGCACGTAATCGTCGCAACCCGCAAGCAGCAGGCCGCAACACAAGGCTCCCGCGGCAACGAGCGATGATCTTTTGCAACCCTTCGTCCAAGCTGACATGACTTCCTCCAAGCTCACACAATTCCCATTTGATAAAACACGGACGAGCGGGAAGAGTTGCGGCTAGCGGGCTGTTTTCTGCGAGGGGTCAGGCGTGGGCGCATGCCAATCCTGGGGTGGAAAAACCACTGGCCAAAACTTGGGATTGGGCTTGTCAAATTCGAAGGCCACGGCAAAGTCCCCTTCTGCCGTGTCTTCGATGCGCACGACGCGGCAGCCCTGCTCCACTTTGTTCTGAGGGTTGACCAGCAGCATGGGTTGCCCCACATGCAGTTCCATCTGCAATTTCATGAGTCCGCCGTGCGCGTTGACGACGTGTGTCAGGGCCTCGATCTGCTGGCGTTTTCGTTGCGTGTCTTCCGCAAAAACCGTGACGCGCATGCGCAGCATGACGCGCTCGCTGCGGCGGCGGTTGATCGGGTTGGAGGAACTCGCCATGACGAATCAGTTGTAGGCCATTCTACCTTGGGAAGGGTTTCGAAAAGCCTGCCGAATGGACGAGCGTTGCGTAAAGAGATAGAGCCGTAATTTCACTCACCCGTTATGTTACCGAGGGGGCCCTTGCCTTCAGGCATGGGGATATAAAGCTTCTGGAAAACTGTTGACGAAAGAAAAGCGAAGGACTATAACGCCCTTAGGTGTACCGTCGTAAAGTGCTTGTGGATAAGGTTGCCGAGCGTCTCTTCAAGTTGATACCTAAGGCGGCTTTGAGATATCGAGCCGAGGTCATGGCTCTGGAAATCATGCCTGACCACGTTCATTTGCTTGGAAGAACGCTCGTCAAAGTAGATAGGTTCTTCCCGTCATCAAAGTTGTGCTGCATTTGTCACCAAAAGAATGTAGACCTCAAACTCCAAGACCGTTGGACGTGTTCGAGTTGCCATACCGAACATCAGCGGGACGAGAATGCCGTCGTAAACATTTTCGTCCAAGGTTTGAGAATCTTAGCCGAGGGACGCTCGGTATTAGCCTGTGGAGGCACAGTAGGACCTAAACGCGAGTTTAGGCGTGGGCCCGGGAAGCAGGAAACATCGTCGGAGGTAGGTGGCCATGTCGCATAGTAACTCCGAGGAATCCCCCGTCTTTAGGCGTGGGGAGTCGTCAAACGTAGTAGGAAGCCAGCATGGATCTGCCTCGTACCGGGAAGGTATCGCCCGATGGGCAGATCCGCAAAAACTTCCACACCAGCGAAGCATCGATCCATCCATACAGGGCTTCCTGGCGGAGAATTTCGAGCGCTTCGTCGGAGGTCAGAGCTTCCCGGTAGGGGCGGTCATTTATCAGCGCGTCGTACACATCGGCAACTTGCAGAATGCGCGCTTTCAAGGGGATTTCCTCGCCGTAGAGGCCGTCCGGATAGCCCGTGCCATCCACTCGCTCGTGATGGTGTCGGATGACGGGAAGGATGGGCCGCAGCGACTTAAGCGGCGTGCAGATGTGCTCTCCGGTAACGGGATGTTGCCGTATGATTTCCAATTCCCGCGTGTTCAAGCGTCCGGGCTTCAGAAGAATGCTGTCCGGCACAGCCACTTTTCCGATGTCATGAAGCAGGCAGGCCAGCCGCAGCTCCTCCAAATCTTCCTCGCTCAGCCCGAGACTCTCTCCGAGCCGTGCGGCATAGTCGGCAAGGCGGTCGGAATGTCCGTCGGCTAAGGAATGCTTCGCTTCGATGCTGCGCGCCAGAGAAAGAATCACGGACTTGGCCTGTTCGTCGATATAGCTCTTGAGCCGCAAGAGGGTTTGGATGCGGCCCAGCCCTTCCCCTAAGGACGAAGGCAGGCCCCAGAAGTCAGCTGCGCCAGCTTCGCGTCCCTGCTGCAGTTCTGTCGCCGTTGGCGTGCCGGAAACCAGAACGATCGGCGTCAGCTGATTGAGCGGATCTTGTTTCAGCCGTCGGCATAGTTCATAACCACGGACTTGTGGAAGATGGTCGTGCAGCAGGACCAAATCAGGTTGCAGTTGCAGGCAGAGCTGGCGTGCAGATTCTGGATTCTCCGCCGTAAAAACGTCGTACCCTTGATTCTCCAGGAACGCTTTCCAATTCTCGCGTTCCACCGAAGCGACGTCCACAAGCAAGATGATTGGGTTCATGAGCTCTTCCCTCTTACTCATTGTTTTTTATCTTGCTGAAGGTGGGGGCTTGGCAACGAACTCCGAACCCCTTTCACGGGGCTTTGTTTACCTCCGAAATGGGGAACTATTATAGGAGAAATGAGGTGGCTCGGCGCGGTGCATTTGTGCTTCTGAGAGGCCAAAACCCAAGAGCCTGTAAGTGCCCGGGAACTCGTGTGTTGGGAGAAGATGCTGGAAATGAGCCGCTTGTAGCTGGAGAGTAATTTTCACGGAGTTGGTAAAGTTTACTTGAAATGAGGGAGGTTTTCGCTGCTTTTCGACCCCTGTTCGCTCCTTGCCGCCGGAATCGTTAACTACATAATTATCCTTAAGGAAGATTCGCGAGAATTAATAAACAAACGGACTCCTTTGGCAAAATCAAGACACCCGGAGTCAGGATACTCTCGGTCGAACTGGTAAGGTATGATAGAGTCCTTGGGGTTTAGTTCATGCTCAGGGTGAAAATGCAGAACCGTCACAATGGAAAAGTATTGCTCCGTGTAAGACCGCGCGGCTTTTGCGCCGGCGTTGTGCGCGCGGTGGATATCGTCGAGCTGGCCCTCGAAGCCTATGGTTCCCCAGTGTATGTTCACCATGAAATCGTGCATAACACTTACGTGGTCGAGCAATTGCGCCGCCGCGGCGCGATCTTTGTCGAAGCCATTGAAGAGGTTCCGCACGGCGCAGTGCTGGTTTTCAGCGCTCATGGCGTGCCCCCAACGGTGCGCGACGAAGCCAAAGCCCGCGAGCTGAAAGTCATTGACGCCACTTGCCCGCTGGTCACCAAGGTTCATCTCGAAGCCCTAAAATTCGCGCGCGAAAGGCGCACCATTATCCTGATCGGCCACAAAGACCACCAGGAAATCATTGGCACTTCCGGCGAAGCTCCCGACCGCACTCTGGTGGTGGACTCCGTCGCCGCCGTGGATGCCCTCGAAGTCGAAGATCCGCGCAAGCTTTCCTTCCTCACGCAGACGACCTTGAGCCTTTACGACACGCAGGAAATCGTCGCGCGGCTTCGCCAGAGGTTTCCCGCGATCCAGGGCCCGGCCAGCGATGACATCTGCTACGCCACGCAGAACCGCCAGGAAGCGGTGGAGCAAGTAGCCAAGGACGTGGACCTCATCCTGGTTGTCGGCTCCCCGAATAGCTCGAACTCCAACCGCCTCGTCGAAGTAGCGCAGCGCAGCGGCGTCAAGGCCAAGCTGATTGATTCTGCGGCCGACATCGACGTGCGCTGGCTCGAGGGAGTTTCGCGCGTGGGCCTGACCGCGGGCGCTTCCGCGCCGGAAGTCCTCGTCGAACAGGTCAGCCAGCGCCTGGCCGATTTTGGCTTTACCGACCAGCGCGATTTGGATTTGATCCGCGAGGACGTGCGCTTCACTTTGCCGCCGGAATTGGCCACCATCGCGCCAGCGCCGCGCCGCTAAGAGTTTTGTTGTCGGCAGTTCCCGGCAGGGAACGCCGCGCAGGAGCGGAAGGCCTCACCCTGTGGAATTTTTCCGCTCCGGTCCTGAAAAAGTCCGCGCGGCGGCTGGAACTCAGGGACAAGGAGGCAAACCTTGGGGGTCAAGATCGTCCGTCAGCCGAAGAACATTGCCTTGATTGGCGCGCCTTCGAGCGCCGCCGCCTTCTCCCTCGGAAGTGAAAAAGCGCCCGCCGGGTTGCGTTCCGCCGGACTTGTCGAGCGCCTCCAGTCTGCCGGTTACGAAGTCATTGACCACGGCGACTGCGCTCCGCGGCTCTTCGCCGACGACGAAGAGCACCGCCGCGCCCGCAATCTCTCCGAAATCGTCGCCGGCTTGAACGACCTGAAACTGCGCGCGGAATTGGCGGTGAAGAGCGGCGCCCTCGTGCTCGTGCTCGGCGGCGATTGTGCCCAAGCGATTGGCCTGCTTGCCGCCGCGCGGCGCTACCACCACCACTTGAGCCTGCTCTGGTTCGATCGCGATGCCGACCTGAACACTCCCGCCTCCACGCCCTCCGGCCGCATTGACGGCATGGTGGTTGCGCACATTCTGGGCAAAGGCGCGCCGGAACTGGTCCGTTTCTGGGGCGAGCCGCCGCTGGTGCGCGAACCCGACGTGACTCTGTTCGGGCTCGAAAGATTGGATCCTCCCGAGCAGGAATACCTGGCGAAATCTCCCATGCGGCACGACCACGCGGCCGACATTCAATTCAAGGGCGGCGCGCGCGCGGCGCAGGAAGCGCTCGCCCACATGCACGCCGACGCTCACGATTTTGTGCTGCATCTGGATACCGACGTCATCGCGCAGGAAGATTTTCCCGCTGTCAACGTGCCCGCCAGCGGCGGCTTGCGCTTCGAAGATGTCCGCCTCGCGCTCGTGGAATTCCTCAAACACAGGAACCTGCTCGGGCTCGACGTCGCCCAGTACAACCCCGATAAAGACCCGGATGGCAGCGGCGCAAAAAAACTGGTCGATCTTCTTGCCGAAGCCCTGGCCGCGCGCCTGCAAGCCTTGGAAACTCCTCCGGCGGAACCCGCCCCCGGCGCCACCGGTCCCGCCGGGCCCACCGAAGTCTCTTCCTCGGGATCAACCGCGTAACACACGGTCGCCCTTGGCCGTCCGTCATAAGGTGGTATATGTGAGTCAGGCCTCAGGCCTATTCATGACGCCGCCTGCGTGCGCTTGCGGGCGTGGCGGGCGAGGCCCAGGAAGGAAAGGTTCAAGCCAGCGGTGCGGATGTACTGTTCCACGTCGTCCGCGGGAAGATGCTCGGCGACTTCGGCGCGGGCAGTGTTCATGAACGATGCCATCGCGGCCTCATCGCTCGAAGCCGACGCCAGAATCTTTTCCGTCATCGCCATCCAGCGATGCAGGCGGTCGCGGAATTGCGCGAGGTGAGCCGCCGGGTTTTCCGAGAAACCGAAGTGGGTCAGGAAAAGCCGCCTGGGCTGGCGTTCCAGAATCGAAGCGAACGACCCAGCCCAGAGTTCCAGGTCGATGTCGGGCGGCGGAGTCGCCGGCATAACAAAAGAATGTCCCTCGATGCGGATGCCCGTGGTGTCACCCACGAAGGCCGTTCCCTCGAGGTTCTCGAAATAGCTGACGTGATGCGAAGCATGCCCCGGCGTGTACGCCACTGCAATTTTGCGCGCGCCGAGCGTAATCGTTTCTCCGCCTTCCAGAATGCGGAGATTTTGCGCCGGCACCGGCACCATTTCGCCGAACAGTTCGTGCAAATTGTCCGGCCAGAGCCGCGCCGCGCTTGCCAGCAGTTTCGAGGGATCGATCATGTGCGGCGCACCGAGTTTGTGGACGTACACCGCGAGTCTGGGATTTTCGTGCACTAGCGCTCCGGTGGCGCCGGCATGGTCGAGATGAATGTGCGTCAAGAGAATCGCGTCCAGTTCGTTCACCGAAGCGCCGTGCGCGCGAAGCTCTTTCCGCAGGGTTTCCAGGGTCGAGCCGGGACCCGGATCCACAATCGCGCGGTGACCGTCCGATTCCAGCAAGGCGGCGCCGATCGATTTCGGCTGCCCCATCCAATTATCGTCGAGTGTCGTAATGGCGTTCATCGCATCCCGCGGTTCATCGCGTTTCGCAAAAGTAGTGTATCGCAGGACGCCGCAAATGAAATCGTTTGCAAGAAATGGCTCTTCTGGAATACCCTGTTGCGCGATGTGCCTTGTCAATTCTTGAATTTCTTGAATAACAACGGGATAGCTAGGTGTGCAAGAGCGCCCTGCGGGATAGGGTTGACGGCGGGAAGACCTGCAACTTGTCCGGCCGTGTTCGCCCATGCGGGGCATTGGAAGGTGGACGCGCGAATCGCAGGGAACCCCAAAACGGTTCTCAGGAGGAAATCCATGCGCAATGGGTGCCTGGCGGCAGCCTTGAGTGTTCTCTTGGCGTCGCCTCTCTGCGCGCAACATAAAACTGCGGACGATAGCTCGAGCGCTACGGAGACTGGCCGAGCTAAACCTTCCGGGGCGGCAAGCAATGCGGTCGCGATCGATCAACTTGCTTTCCCGAGACACCTCTTCGCGGTTCCCGCGGCTCCACGACCAAAGCCATTGCCCAGCCCAGAGGCCAAGGACACGCGAGCACCGGGCCAGCTTGTGCCTGGCTATGAATTCGGCGTCACGTACGATTACATCAATTTCCGACCCGGCAGCCCTTTTGCCGATTTTAGCAACCACGGCGCCGCCGGTTCGTTCACCTACAACGCGTCGCGCTGGCTGGGCCTGACCGCGGAACTGGGGGCGTATCGCTTCAAGAATCGGATCGTCAACGGGACTCCCGTTAACGGTTCAATCGTGAGTTATTTGTTTGGGCCGCGCCTGAACTTGCGCAAATTTGACTACTTTGTTCCCTTCGCCGAGTTCCTGCTGGGAGGATCGCGGGGAGGGACCGCGGTCATCGGCGTGGGCTCCGAGAACAGCTTTACCGTGGTCACCGGCGGCGGGGTGGACATGGTCCTCAACAAGAATTGGGCCTGGCACGTCGCCCAGCTTGATTACTTGATGACCAACTTCTCCGGACCCACCGTGGGCGGAAATGCCCGGCAGGACAATTTCCGCGCGGGTACGGGTATTGTGTACCGCTGGGAAATTCCCAGTCCTCCTCCCCCGCCGAACCATCCGCCGGTGGCGGCCTGTTCCGTGAATCCCACCTCGATCTACGCGGGTTCTGGTGACACGGTAGTCGTTCACGTCAACGCCAGCGACCCGGACAATGATCCTCTCACTTACAGTCATTCGGCCACTAGTGGCACGGTCGAAGGCACTGGCCCGGATGCGCGCTGGAACTCCACTGGGGTCGGTGCCGGCTCTTACACGGTCAACGTGAAAGTGGACGACGGAAAGGGCGGCAGGGCCTCCTGCAGCGCGGACATCAAGGTCGAAGAGGAAAGCCCAACCATCCGCCGACCGCCAGCCTCTCGGTCGAGCGCAGCGCAATTCTCCCCGGCGAGCGCACGGGAAACACCTGCCATGACAGCAACCCGGACAACGATCCTTTGACCTACAGCTACATGACTAACGGCGGGCAGATTGGGCGGCTCGAACGTGCAATTTGATTCCACCAGCTTGCTCAAAGCCGCCTTAGGTATCAAATTGAAGAGACGCTCGGCACCCTTATCCACAAGCACTTTACGACGGTACACATAAGGGTGTTATCGCCCTTCGCTTTTCTTTCGTCAACAGTTTTCTGGAAGCCTTATATCCCCATGCCTTACAGTGATTCTGGGGAAAGTATTAGCAAAGGAGAGATATCCACAGTTGTTGTTGCGGCGCGTGCCTGTGGAAATGTGAAAAATTTGAGTTTGCTGACCGGCTACACTGGCGGGCAGCAGGCGTCCTGCGGTCATGAATATCCATGCCTAACA
>QHYK01000057.1 GCA_003224085.1 Acidobacteriota bacterium
CCAAGGCATTTACAAGGATGAGCGCCAGAACGCCCCCGGCCCCCGTGAGCGTCATGGCTTCCAGCAAGAACTGCCAGGTAATATCGCTGCTTTTTGCGCCGATGGCCTTGCGCACGCCGATTTCGCGCGTCCGTTCTGTCACGCTGACAAGCATGATGTTCATTACACCGACCCCGCCAATCAACAAGCCCACGGCGCTCAAGACAATCATCGCCAGGTAGACCATCAGCATGATCTTGTGGAACTCAGACACTTGTTGTTCTGCCGTACTGATCGAGAAGTTATCTTTCCCGCCAAACGGCACGCCACGCCGCCGCTCGAGGACTTCGCGGGCCTGGTCCACGGCCTGGTCAAGTAGCCCGGCGTAGGCCTGCATCCGCATGCTCACCTCGTCGGCGGAGGGATACAATTTCTTCATGGTGCTGAGAGGGATCAGAATGCGACGGTCTTCATCGCCCATTCCGAAGCCACCTTTCGGCTTTTCCACTACCCCGATGACCAGGAAATCGGCGCCGTCAATCATCACGTCCTGGCCAACGGCATGGCCCTCGGGAAAGAGCACGGGAGCCACGTTTTCTCCCAGCATCACGACTTTTTCCTTGTGCAGGTCGTCGCCCTCGCTGATAAAACGGCCCTCCAGCGTCGATGCATTGGCATAAACCTGGCCAAAGTTGGGCTGCACCCCGCGAAAATCGATGGCTTGCACTTCACCCGCCTTGGTTCGCACGGAATGTGTTTGCATCCAGGGTGGCGTCAGAAACGCGGTGACATCCTTTACCGCCGGGCAGCTGTTCAGGATGGCACGCTCATCGTCCAGGACCAGCGGCTTCCTCAAGCGCTCTTCCAAAGGAGCATCTCCGGCGCCATGCATTCCCTGAGTCCACTTGGAGATAAACGCGGTGTCCGCACCGAATTGCTTGATCTGTTCCTGGATGTTGTAATCGAATCCCGTGATGAGCGCTGCTACCAGCATAATTACGCCGACGCCCAGCACCACTCCGAAGACGGTTAGGGCGCTGCGCATCTTGTGGGTGCGCAGTGTATCCATCGCCTGCCTCAAGCTTTCCCCGTGCTGTTGTGCCAAGGCTATTCCTCAGGCTTCCGACCGCAGGGCCTCGATGGGATCGAGCCTGGCGGCGCGCATCGCAGGATAGATTCCAAAAAACAGTCCCACCCCTGTAGCGAGCAGCAGCGACAGAATCACCGCGGACATGGGAGTGGTCATCGGAAAGGAAATCGTCACTTTCACAAGCCAAATCACGCCGTAAGCCAAACCAATGCCAATCAACCCGCCCGCGGCCGCCAGCACCGCCGATTCCGCCATGAACTGCAAAAGGATGTGATTCTTTCTGGCCCCAAGAGAACGCCGAATTCCGATCTCCCGCGTGCGCTCCGTCACACTTGCCAGCATGATGTTCATGATCACGATTCCACCCACAACCAAAAAGACGCTCACGAGCGCCATGGCCATAAACTCGATATTCCCCATGAGCTGGTGCCACAGCGACATGACGGAATCAGAGCCTAGGATGGCGAAATTATCCGGAGCGTTGAAAGCCAGGTGCCGCCATGCGCGCATCAACATCCGCGCTTCGTCCTCCGTGGCCGGCATCATTTCCGCATAGGGAGCTTGCACGAAAACCGTGACCCAATCGCTCTGCCGGTGCCAGCCCTTCCGGTAGGCGCTCAACGGAATCATCATGAAGTTGTCTTGCGATCGGCCAAAAGCTGTCCCGATGGCTTGCGCCACGCCGATGACTTGATAGGAATGCGTTTCTGCCCGGACTGATTTTCCAACGGGGTCTGCATTCGGGAAAAACTTCTTCGCCAGATCGGCGCCGATGAAGGCGACCTCCGAGTGATGCTCCTCGTCGGCTGGCGTCAGAAAGCGGCCTTGCTCGACGGTGAGGTTCCGCACATCCGCGAAATTCGGCGTCACTCCCTGAACGCTGGTGCCTTCGAGCATTTGGTCGCCGCTGCGCGTTGAGACGTTCCGGTCTTCCTCCCCTGCGACTGCCTTGGCAGTCTGCATGTTGTCCCGCAAGCGCTCAAATTCATCCAGAGTAATCAAAGGCCGTTTCTGCGCTTTGATCCAGGCGTCGTAGCTGGTTATGATTCCAAAGCGGTGCACCAAAAAAACGTTTGCGCCTAAATTCGCGACGCGATCTGCCACATAAGTATTCAAGCCGACCACGGCGCTCATTACCGTAATCAAGGCGGCAACGGCCAAGATCACGCCCAAGAGTGTGAGAAAGCTTCGCAACTTGTGAGAGCGCAGCGCGTCGATAGCCAGGCGCAGCGTTTCCCCCAGGGTGACGGCCGCCCTGCGGAACCTGCCAAGCCTTCCAGCAGCGTCCACGGCGGGAGGGATCAGCCGAGGAACCGCGACAAACCCATCAATAGGGGTAACTCCCAAAACCCGCCTCCGACCTCACTCGGTAGTACGTTTTTCGCCCGCCGTCCGTTCCAGGGACACCCCTGGCTTCCACAACCGATTAGACGATGGAAAAGGCCCTTTGCTTTGCCCTCGGCCTGAATTACCCTTGAGGCTGGGAGCATGGGGATGTCCTTCGCACTTATCCTTAATTCTACCGCGCCTTAGGCGCGCAAGGCGCGGGCTGTGGCTTAAGAAACAGATTCAATTCCGGTGTCGACTCCGCTAGCGGCTTGCTCCGAACGGAAGTACCACATTCGTACTGGCCATCGCTGCCTCGGCAGGAGCGGTGTACAACAATAGTGTGGGCCAGCGAATCCAATAAGTGTTAACGGACCACTCGGGCGGAGTTCTCGCTCCTTGAACGACGGACGATGCGTAAACCGGCTCTTGCTCCCATTGCTTTGCTGTTTCTCACCGCGCCTGGTCACGCGGCGGCGCAATCCGCTGTGTCTGCGCCAGGGCCAGCCGTGGTTTCCGAACCTTCCAGGCTGCTCGATCACGTGATTGCCAATCAGAAGAAGGATGAAGCGGCCCTGGAAGTCTATGAGTGCATGGAACGGCTGGAAAGCCGGAAGAATCCGAACGACTCCGCTCCCGCGTCAGTCAAAATCACGCGCGTCATTCCATCCGGCACTGGCATGGACAAGATTCCCGTGGACCCCGATGGCAAACCCGCGGACCTGGCCGCGTATCGCTCGCGCTTGGAAAGCCTGGAACATGCCCTCGCGTTGATCGTCAACAACAATCGCACGCAACGCGATGCCGTGGAAAAATATGCGAAGAAGAAGAAGGAACGGAACGATCTCATCGACGCGGCGCGCAACGCTTTTCTCTTCACCTTTGTCGCACGAGAGCCGCGCGGGGACCGCATCCTGGCCAAATACGAGATGGCGCCTAATCCGGCGTTCAAACCTACCTCTCGCTTCACTTCCATTTTCACCAGAGTGCATGGATATGTCTGGATTGATGAGGATGCCGCGGAGCTCGCGCGCGTTGAGGGCGACGTCACCGAAGACATTTCCATCGGCCTGTTCCTCGGGAAAATCTACAAAGGCAGTCACTTCATGCAGGAACGGTACGAGGTTCAGCCTGGCCTCTGGCAACCCAGCTTTACGCAGTACGATTTCGACGGCCGTAAGTTATTTTCCGGTTTTTCCATCCATGAACGCGCGTTTTATTCCAACTACCGTTACATCGGTCCGCCAAAAGAAGCCATCGAGGCCATTCAAAAAGAGCTAGCGCTTGCCGATTGGAACAAGTCGAGCTTTGCGGCCGCCGATCCCTGAGCCCTTCTTCCCTTACCGACTCGAAGCAATTCAGTTTTTCGCGGCGGGCTTCTTCGTTTCGAAGCGGATTTCCTTAAGCATTTCCGACTGCCGGTAAAGCTCCGTTTTCCCCGCGGGAAATTTATTGACGCTCAGCAGGAACGCCAGAACGTCGGTGTCCTGTTCGCGCGTCAAACGGCCCGGCTTGCTTAGTGGCATGGTTTTGCGGATACGGTCGAAGAGATCTCCCAGGGTCAAGCCATTCCAGTTGGCCTGGAACACACCGCCGGTCAGCGGTGGAGCGGACTCCCCGCCCGTGAGCATGTCGCCATGGCAAGAAGCACATTCTTTGCTATAGGCCGTCTCGCCGCGCTTGGCTTGCTCTTCGGTGTAGACTCCGTCCCAGACCGAACGTGTCTCCCCCGGGGCTTGCGCTCGCAACAAGGAAAACGAAGAGACCAGTAGCGCCAGGGTTGATAGAAATAGAGCTTTTCTCATTCGCCCGCCGACGGCAACGTGTAGGCGATGTATTCGCCGGAGTAGGGTCCGCCGCTCACGGCCACTACGATGTATTGCTTGCCGTGGATCATATAGGTCATCGGCGAACCACTCTGGGGTCCCGGCAGGTACACCGCGCCGACTTCCTTTCCGGTGGCTTTGTCATAAGCCCGCAGCATGGCGCCACGCGGATGGTCCGCCGTCGTAGTTACCTGCGCTTCGCCCGCGATGACCAGCGTTTTCGTCACCAGCGTCCCGACATTGTAGGTCTCTTGTCCGGTCCTCGGAATGTTCATGCCCTTCAAGAGCTCTGAATTGCGAACCACGTCGGGCGTTTCTCCGTGCGCGATCTGCCAGACGATCTGACCTCTGTCGAGATTGATCGCCGTAATCGTTCCGTACGGCGGCTTGATCAGCGGCAAACCATCTACATCCAACCGCACATACTGGCTCGCTGGCCGCTTTTTCGGAGGCTTCGCGGAATCGGCGCCTGCATTTTCTCCCGGGCCGTGCATGATTTGGACTGGTTGTCCCGCGGCGCCCGCAATGTACCGGATGTCGGAAACTTCCTTGGGCGCCTCCACCAACCCGATCGGCTCGATGCACGAATTGCATGCATAGATATACGCCATGTGCGTTTCAGGATCGTACGACCCACCGGGCCAATTCGTGCCGCCGGAGGCTGTTCCCATCGTGAGTGTGCCGAGCGGGCCTTCGAGCTTGCTCACCGTGGGCGGCGTGAAAACGGGCCCGAGATGATATTTCGAGACGATCTCTTTCGCACGCTCGCGCATGGCGGGAGTGAAATCGATCAAGTCGTCGATAGCGACGCCATTGCGGCTGTAAGCTGGCGGTTTCGAAGGAATAGGCTGCGTCGGCGCATACCATTCGCCCGGAACGTTTCCAACCTCCACCGGTTTTTCCGGTATGGGCCAAATGGGTTTACCGCTGACGCGATCGAAAAGGTAAAGAAAACCTTGTTTCGAGGGCTGCGCGACGGCCTTCACCGGTTTCCCATCCACGGTGAGGTCCGCGAGAATCGGCGCCGAGGAAATGTCCATGTCCCAAAGCGGATGGTGCACTAATTGAAAGTGCCATTTACGCTCGCCAGTTTTTAGATCAACGCAAACCAGCGTTTCACCGAACAAATTGTTTCCCGGCCGGTGACCACCGTAGAAATCGCTCGTTGGCGATTCCACTGGCAAATAGACGAGTCCAAGTTGCTCGTCCACGGTAATCTGCGTCCACACGCCCGTGTTGCCGGTGTATTCTGCCGAACCTTTTTCCCAAGTGTCGTAGCCAAGTTCACCTTTCTTCGGAAGGGTGTGAAAAATCCACAGGCGCTTGCCGGTGCGCACGTCGAACCCGCGCACGTAGCCTTTGTTGTTGCGCATGCTTTTCGGCGTCATGCCCTCGCGGAACGCTGCGCCAATGATGACCGTGTCTTTTGCCACCACGGGCGCCGATTGAATCCCGATTTCTCCGGTCTCCAGGTCGGGCACCCATTCGCCGTTGTTGTTCCATGCCGAGATGGTTTGGTCATCGTCGAGCTTCAGGTCCACCATGCCGTTTTCCCCGAAAGAGGGAACTCGCGAGCCGGTCTTGGCATCCAGACAAATCAGGCGGAAACCGGGTGTCACATAAAAAATCCGTTCCTCCACGCCATCCGACCAATACGCCAATCCGCGTCCGGAAAGCTGCCGCGGAGCAGCGCCGCCGCGCTTTCCTTCGTGCTCGCCGTGAATCCAAAGCAGCTCGCCGGTTTCGGGGTCCAGCGCAATCACCGCGCGTCGCGAGCCCGCCGTCGCATAAAGAACGCCATTTACCATCAAAGGAGTTCCTTCAAGTTTGTATTCGGGCCGGTCGCCGAAATTGTCCGTCTTGATGCGCCAGGCAATCTCGAGGTCGTTGAAATTGGAAGCGTTGATTTGGTCCAGGGGTCGGTAGCGTGTGCCCCCCATGTCCGCGGCGTAGGAAGGCCACTCCGTGTCCTTCGCACGATATTGCGCTCGAGCGGCGACCGAAAACAGCCCGAAGGCTGCAACCAAACACAGGCACGGCAGACTCCTCTCTCTCTCTTTTCTCAAACACATGTCAGCTTTCTCCTGAGACGCAGCGCTTAGCGAGAGCGCCTACCCGGATTGCCAGACTACCGTCCTTCAAACTACGCGCCAGTCTAAGCCCGCAGAATCCTACTGCAAAGGATTAGTTTTTTTCACCTGACTTTTTCCCCAGCCAGAAGGAAACACATTTGGCGCCTCCCCTGTGTACACCCGCCATTGCTGGCAGTCACGCCCGGCGCTATGATGCGGCGCGCGAAAATCTTCATTTGTCTGCGCACCGGGAGTTGCCATGCCAAAACCGCTGGGTTTGAAATTCACGGTCTGCCTCACTTTGCCCGCGCTTTTTTCCACACCGGGACTTCTGGTCGCCCAAGAGCGACCCATCGTTCTGAAAGCCTCTACCGTTCTCGATGGCAAAGGCAAAGTTCTCCACAACACCCTCATCGTCGTCAAAGGGGAAAAGATTGCGCGCATCGGAGGAGCACCACCGCAAGGAGCGGTCACTTACGATCTCACGAGCCTGACGGTTTCGCCGGGCTGGATTGACCTGCACGTTCATCCAACCTGGCATTTCGACGCCCATGGCCGCCTCGCCGGCGAAAACGAGCCCAAGGAGCAGACGGTCCTCGCCGGCGCCGCGAACAGCTGGAAGATGCTCGCTGCCGGCTTCACCACGGTGCAAAGCGTCGGCTCTCCTCTTGACAAAGACATCGGCGACGCCATCGGCGGCCTCGGATTGCCTGGACCACGGATCCTCACGTCTCTCGACCCCATCTTCGGCCGCGGCGACTCTACCGGAACGCCCGAAGAACTTCGCGCCCTCGTTCAGCAGCACGCCCAGGAGGGCGCAGACCTCATCAAGATTTTTGCTTCCGGCAGCATCCGCGAAGGCGGCAAGCCCACGCTCTCCCAGGACCAGCTCAACGCCATTTGCGACGAAGCGAAGAAAGTCGGCCTTCGCACGCTTGTGCACGCCTATGGTCCTTCCGTGCGCATGGCCTCGCTCGCCGGCTGCACCGAAGTCGAGCACGGCCTTTACGCCACCGACGACGACCTGCGCTTCCTCGCTGCACAAGGCACGTACTTCGATCCACAAGCCGGGCTTGTTGTCCAGAATTATCTCGACAATAAAGCGCACTACTTGGGCATCGGCAATTACACCGAAACCGCTTTTGAAACGATGCAGAAAGTTTTGCCCGAGTTTCAGGAACTATTCCGCCACGCGATTCGCACGCCCGGTTTAAAAGTGGTGTTCGGAACCGACGCGGTTGCCGGAGCACACGGGCGCAACGCCGAGGAGTTTCTGTATCGCGTCGAAACTTGCGGCCAAGACGCGATGGCGGCACTTGTCTCCGCCAACTCGCTGGCCGCCGAAGCGCTCCGCATGCAAAACCGCATCGGCTCGCTCTCTCCAGGTTTCGAAGCCGACATCATCGCGCTCGACGGCGATCCGCTAAAAGACATTACCGCTGTGCGCCGCGTGGTCTTCGTGATGAAAGCCGGAAAGGTGTTCGTGAATCTGCCAACAGGGCAAAATAAATAGGCGCCCGATGGCCGCCAGGGTTTCTTCCTTTCTCCTGTTCCTGTTTTTCTTCAGCGCTCCCGCCGAAGCGCGCTGGTGGAAAGTGCAAACCAGCGGCATCGAAACCAACCTTCGAGCCGTCAGCGCCGTCTATGCCCAGGATCAGAAAGGGAGGCAATATCCCGTCGTTTGGACCTCCGGCTCCAACGGCGTGATCCTGAAATCCCTCGATGAAGGAAAGACGTGGCAGCGATTGCGCGTTAAAGATTCGGATTCGCTGGATTTTCGCGGTATGGTGGCATTCAGCGAAAAAACTGCCTACGTCGTGTCCAGCGGCGACGGAGACAAATCGGGCGTCTACAAGACTGCCGACGGCGGCGAAACCTGGGAGCTTCAGTACACCGACAATCGCAAGGAGTTCTTTCTCGACTCCCTTGCTTGCCTTTCCGAAAAAGAGTGCCTGGCCCTCGGTGATCCCATCAACGGCAAATTTCTCCTGTTGAAGACGTCCGATGGCGAACACTGGAACCCGCTCCCTGCGAACAATATGCCGCCAGCCCTGCCCGGCGAAGGCGCATTCGCTGCCAGCAATTCTTGCCTCGTGTTCTCCAGCGAGAAAGAGATTTTCTTCGGCACCGGCGGTCCGGCTGCTCGAGTTTTTCATTCGGCAGACGGCGGTCTCACCTGGACCGTCGCCAGGACCCCGCTAGTTCAAGGCAACCCTTGGTCCGGAATTTTCTCTCTGGGCTTCGATGAGGACAACCGGCTGATTGTGCTGGGCGGCGATTACAAAGAACCGGATTACGCCGAACGGGTCGCCGCTACTTCACTGGACAAGGGAAAGACCTGGCAGCTTGCCGCTCGTCAGCCCGGCGGCTTCCGTTCGGGCATAGCTCACCTCGACCACGGGCGAATGGTGGCTGTTGGACCAAACGGTGAAGATGTCACAAATGATTCAGGAGTCCACTGGAAGCACACGGACTCGTTGAATCTCAATGCAGTGGCCATTCTGGACATCGGAACCGGTTGGGCCGTTGGTCCGCACGGCACGATCGCCCGCTTCGTCAACCATTTCAAGCCCTCCATCCGTCCTCGCAATGGCCGCGCCAAGCAACTGCTTCTCTCACCTACCGGCGCCGCCGCAGCCGAGTAACTTCTTGGCTCCCAGTTTCAAGTGGTCGTATAGTTCTTCCTTCTCGGATATCAGCAATAACCTTTTCGCGGAGGTTCTCCATGCCCGATTTAGCGAACGCCAATTCGAATTCCAGCCTCGATAAGGACCACCAACCCGATCGCCGGACCTTCCTTCAGGGCGCCGCCGCAGCCGCCGCGCTGACCGCCATGCCCCGCTGGGCGCATGCGTATCCCGACGACTTTGCCGCCATTGGCGCGGAAATCGAAAAGCGTCACGACGAAGCTGTCAGGCGCCTGCAAACGTGGATTCGCCAGCCCTCCATCGCCGCCGAAAATCGCGGCATGAACGAAGGTTGCGAGATGATGCAGCAGATGCTCGGCGAGGCGGGGTTCAGCGGTATCAAAAAAATGCCCACCGACGGCCAGCCCGGCGTTTTCGCCACACTCGACGCCGGGGCTTCCAAAACGCTCGGCCTTTATTTCATGTACGACGTAAAACAAGCCGACCCCGCCGAATGGTCTTCCCCGCCATTCGAGGCTGCCCTCGTTGACAAGCCTGGCCTCGGAAAAATCATCCTGGGTCGTGGCGCGGTCAACCAGAAAGGTCCCGAAGCAACTTTCCTCGCCGCTCTGCACGCGATTCGCGGCTCAGGAAGGAAAATGCCCGTCAACCTCGCTTTCGTCGCCGAAGGCGAAGAAGAAATCGGCTCGCCGCATTTTCCGCAGGTCGTTCACCAGCCCGAAGTGATGGCCGCGCTCAAGAAATGTGTTGGAATTTTCATGCCTCAGGCGTCCCAGGGCCTCGATGGCCAGGTGACCATGACGCTCGGCGCCAAGGGCGTCATCGAATGCGAACTGACCTCCAGCGGCGAGCGCTGGGGCCGCGGCCCGCGCAAGGACGTGCATTCGAGCAACAAAGCGCGCCTCGACAGTCCTGCCTGGCATCTCCTCGAGGCCCTCGCCTCGCTGGTCTCTCCCGACGGCAACGATCCGGCCATCGAAAATTACACCGCGAAAGCTCGCCCGCTTTCCGACGCCGAAAAGAAAATGATCGCCGATGCGGCGAAGCGCCTAAATGAAGCGGACGCGAAAAAACTCCTTGGCGTCGAGCGCTGGGTGCATGATGCGAGCTGGGAGCAAGCGCTCGAACTCCTCATTTCGCGACCCACCGTCAACATCGAAGGTCTGGTCGGCGGCTACACCGGTCCCGGCGGAAAAACGATTCTTCCCAGCAAAGCGGTGGCCAAGCTCGACCTCCGGCTCGTTCCCGACATGACTGCGGCTGAATCCCTCCAGCTCCTCCGCGCGCACCTTGCCAGGAAAGGCTTCGGCGACATGGAGGTGAACATGACCGGCGGCTACGATCCCACTTCCACGCCTGCCGATTCCTTGCTGATCCGCGTGGAAAGCGCTGTTTATCGCCGAAGCGGCATCGATCCCGTCCTTTTGCCGCGCAACGCCGGCTCCTGGCCCGGCTATGTCTTCACCGGCGATCCTCTCCGCTTGCCCGCTGGACACTTCGGGCTCGGCCATGGCAGCGGCGCGCATGCACCGGACGAGTATTACGTCATCGAATCCAGCAATCCCAGAGTGCAAGGCATGAACGGCGCCGTGCTCTCCCACGTGGAATATCTCTACGAACTGGCGCAAGCAAGCTAAGCGCGAGTCGAATCCAGATTGTGACTCCGCCACAAAACCCCCGTCCACCGTCTTCGCCCAGCAGTGGCCTCGCGCGCCATCTCGGCCTTTTCGGCACCACCATGGCCGTGATGGGCGGCATCATCGGCGCTGGAATTTTCATTAATCCGTATCTCGTCGCCGAACGCGTGCACACTGCGTTCCTCATCCTGTCCGCTTGGATTGCGGGTGGCCTCCTTGCGCTCCTTGGGGGCTTTATCTACGCCGAACTCGCCGCCCGCTTGCCCGTCGTCGGCGGCCAGTACGCTTATCTGCGCGAAGCGCTCCATCCCGGCGTCGCGTTCCTTTATGGCTGGGTGCTGCTCCTGGTCATCCAAACCGGCGGAATGGCTGCCGTGGCCGTCACGTTCGCCCGCTATTTTCTCGAACTAACGCACTGGCCCGTCAACGATTCCCTCATCGCCTCCTCAGCTCTCGCGCTTCTCACCGCCATCAACTGTCTCGGCGTCCGCGCGGGCAGCCGTGTGCAATCCGCCATGACGCTCACGGCCATCGCCGCTATCGCCGTGCTCGAACTTTTTAGCTTACTCCGCGGCGGCCCGTCGCAAATTTCTTTTCGGCCGCTCCTCGCCCACCGGCCTTCCCTGAACCTGGCTCTGGCCTTCGGCTCCGCGATGACACCTGTCCTTTTTGCCTACGGCGGCTGGCAGACCTCCAGCTTCCTTGGCGGCGAAGTCCGCGACCCGCGCAAAACTCTTCCTCGCGGCCTTGTCCTTGGCGTTCTGGGCGTCATTGCCGTCTACACGTCTGTGAATTTCGTTTATGTCCGCGCGCTCGGCCCCGCCGGACTCGCCGTCACAACCACACCGGCCTCCGCCGTCATGCGGGCAGCCCTCGGTCCTCGCGGCGGAGCACTCATTGCCGCGGGCATTGCCTTTTCTGCCTTCGGCTTTCTTGCCCAATCCATGCTGACCGCTCCTCGCGTCTATTTCGCCATGGCCGAAGACCGCGTCTTCTTTCGCACCGTCGGCTGGGTCCATCCCCGCACACGCGTCCCGGTGATCGCCATCGCGCTGCAGGGCCTCTGGGCCGTCGTCATCGCCCTCACGGGAACCTACTCCCAAGTCGTCAACTATGTCGTTGCGATGGACTCCATTTTCTTTGGCTTGACCGGCGTCTGCCTCTTCCTGCTTCGTCACCGCGACGGCAAAGCCTCTTCTCCTTCTGCGGCTATCGACTACCGCGTTTCCGGCCATCCTTGGACCACGCTGCTTTTCATCGCCGCGGAATGGCTCGTGGTCGTGAGCACGTTCGGGCGCGATCCTCGCCGCTCTTTCATTGGCCTTGGCATTGCTCTTGCCGGTTTGCCCGTATACTTCTTCTGGCGCGCAAAAAGCCCGGAGGCCACGGCTGAATGAGCAGTTCCGCTGGCACGAAACGTTCGCTCTACATGGAATGGGCCAAGACGTGTTCCCACGCCAAATATAGTCTCGCCACCAGCGGCCTCACCGGCGTTCCCGGCGACGAATTTCCCATCAACCTCGACGAACTCGAGATCACCGCTCCCGGCGCTTACGGCTACGGGCCGCTTCAACAGCGCCTCGCGCAGCACACCGGCGTTCCGCAAGAATGCATCGTCGCCGCTGCCGGAACTTCCATGGCCAATCATCTCGCCATGGCCGCCGTCCTTGATCCCGGCGACGAGGTGCTCCTCGAGCAGCCCGCCTACGGCCCGCTTCTCGACGTCGCCAACTATCTTGGCGCGCGCGTGAAGCGCCTTCCGCGCCGCTTCGAATCGCGCTTCGTGGTGAACTTGGACGAACTCCAGCGCGCCATCACCACCTCGACGCGCCTCGTCGTGCTCACCAATCTGCACAATCCCAGCGGCGCGCTTCTCTCCGCGGAAATGGTCGGCGCCATCGGTAAGCTGGCTCTTCGCGCGGGCGTGCGCGTTCTGATGGACGAGGTCTATCTCGAGATGCTTTTTGGGAAGCCCGCTCCCTTTTGCTTTCCCATCGGAAATGGAATCGCTTCCGCAAAGGAGAATCCTTTTATCGTCACGAGCAGTCTTACGAAAGTGTATGGCCTAAGCGGCCTGCGCTGCGGCTGGATCCTCGCTGCTCCCGAGCTCGCCCGCCGCATGTGGCTACTCAATGATTTATTTTCAGCTACGGCCGCGCACCCCGCCGAGCGCCTCTCCGTGATGGCCCTGGACCATCTCGAACAATTCCGCGAACGCTCCCGAGCGCTGCTCGCCGCCAATCGCGCCTTGCTCGATTCGTTCCTCGACTCCCGCTGCGACCTCGAATGTTTTCGCCCTCCGGCCGGCACGGTGGTTTTCCCGCGCCTCCCTCATGGCCGTGATCCGGAAGCCTTTTTCAAATTGCTCCGCGAAAAATACGAAACCACCGTCGTCCCCGGCAGTTTCTTCGAAATGCCTCGCCACTTTCGCATTGGCATCGGCGGCGACACGGGTACCCTTCGCGCCGGCCTCGAACGCCTCAGCGCCGCCCTCGACGCCTTCGCCAAGCAGTGAGCCTCCTGTCGCTTTACCGCTCTTTGAACAAGGCCAGCGAAATCGCATTCCCGTGCGCGACGTTTCCCGCGTCATTGACGTACAAGTGGTCGCCACTGTGGCAGCTTGGCAATATTTGCGCGCGGTGGTCGGGGTCGCGCACCGCCTGGTCGAAATCCATCACGCCATCGAATTCACCGCTGCTGTGGAATCGTCGTGCCGATGACGCGGACTCCCGTTTTGTGAGCGCGAGCTATAAGCAACTGGCGATTGCCGATGTCACACCTTCCAGGATCCCGCCTTGGTCGACATGGAAGCCGCTCGCCTGAAGGCCTGGATCCGCTCGCTTTAGCGAAACGAACGGAAGTCGCAGTAGACAACGACACTGCATGGTGGCAGGTCGTAATCAGTACAAGTGAAAATATCCGTAGTGCTGTCCCAGGCGAACTTTCGCGTTGAACAATCGCGACAAGTTCTCCTCCGTGAGGATCGCCGCTTTGGGGCCGTCTCTGAGAATCCGCCCTCCGCGTAGCAGAACCACTCGCTCGATTTCTGGAATGATTTCCGACACGTGATGCGTCACCAGCAAAATGCCGAGACCCGACTGGGCCAGTTCGCGCAACGTTTCGCGAAGCTGCAGTTGCGCGCCAATATCCAGCGCGCTGCTCGGCTCATCAAAAAGCAGCGTCTGCGGGTCGTGCACCACCGCTCGCGCGATCAACGTCCGCTTTGCTTCTCCCGAAGACATTTGCGCCACCGGCCGATCCGCAAGGTGCGCGATTCCCAACCGCTTCAGCGCTGCTTCCGCGCGCGCTAAGAGCTCCGGTTCGGGATGATGGTGGGGAAAAATCCGCGTGCTGCTGAAAAACCCGGATAGCACCACGTCCCGTCCCGTGGCTTCCGTCGTGCACGACGCCAGCAGGTCCGGCGAAACAATCCCCAGCAGCGACCGAAGCTCAAAAATGTTCCATCGCTCGCGCCCGAGGATCGAAATCGCACATCCCGCCCGCGCCAGCGGATAGCACTCGCGCGCAATGGTTTTGATCAGCGTGGACTTCCCGCATCCGTTCGGTCCTAGGATGCACACGTGCTCCCCCGCGGCAATCTCCAGGTTCACTTCCTGGAGTGCCGCGCGGTCGCCGCGCATCACCGTTACGTTTTGGAACGACAGAAGGGGTAGCGCCAAGCGTTGCTGACCTCGATTCGTAACCGAGAACCGCATGGCCATCTTAACTGAGGGAAGGTCACAGCCAAACTCTCGAGGCCCGAGGATCCGGGGAAGGTACCAAAACAAAAAGGAGGTGAAAACAAACGCCCGTTTTCACCTCCCGGGGTGGGTGGGGTGTTGCATGTCGAAGCCCTCAGGCGACTCAGCAGGCCTGCCCTGCCAGGCAGGTCTGCGGCCTCACTCGCGTAGTGCTTTTAGCAATTCGATAGGAGACTCACCACCAAAGAGCTTCTCTTTCAGCGGTTTGTAGCACCGCAAAACGCGCCTGTCAATCGCAAAAAACACTCAATTCTGTACCTTTTCTTCGATGGTAGGCGATCATCTTGCCGGATTGACGACTCCCCTAAAGGCGGGGGATTCCTCGGAGTTACTATGCGACATGGCCACCTACCTCCGACGATGTTTCCTGCTTCCCGGGCACACGCCTAAACTCGCGTTTAGGTCCTACCGTGCGTCCACAGGCTAATACCGAGCGTCCCTCGGCTAAGATTCTCAAACCTTCGACGAAAATGTTTACGACGGCATTCTCGTCCCGCTGATGTTCGGTATGGCAACTCGAACACGTCCAACGGTCTTGGAGTTTGAGGTCTACCTTCTTTTGGTGACAAATGCAGCACAACTTTGAGCCAGTTGAGTGCTCAATTTCTGAAGAAAATCCGTGCGCAGATCGGTTGCTCGCTGACAAATATGAGCCACCCTGCTACGCGCCTTCTCGCGGTTCTTAGAACCCCGCTCACAACGGCTCAAACGGCTTTTGGGCGGTGCGGAGCTTTGACAGTGCCGCCAGCCAAGGACGAGGCAACCACACCTGAGACCACCTTCTTCCATTGAAGAAGTTGAACGTCTTGGTGTTCATGTCCACCGATAGGCGATGGCTCGCGGGGCCTACAACAGGCAACGGCTGCTCTACTTGGAACGAAACATAATATCGGCCTGCAGGCCTCATGCTCAGCACAACCGAGGATGGCTCGCCGCCGTCACACAAGTGGCTGTGCGCTTCGAGCGACACGGCATCGCAGTCCCACCAATCCCTGCACGAGACTGGAGAGGGCAGTCCTCTGCAAATCCATAATTTCGAAGGGGTTTATCTATTCTCGCGCAATCGCCACGTGTGTCAAGACTGCCTGCCTCGATATGTGTTGTGGAAAGCCTTGCCCCGAACCCGCCGCCCGCTGCGGCTTGGCAGTTTGCCGCTCCAAGGTCTCAAGATTCATACAGCGAAGATCTCGTTGATTTTCTCCGCCAGCTTGAAGTCGTAGTCGCTAATGCCCTTCACGCTGTGCGTGGTCAAATCGATCACCACTTTGTTCCACACGTTGAACCATTCCGGGTGGTGATCCATTTTCTCCGCCACCAGCGCCACTCGGGTCATGCTGCCAAAGGCGGTCACGAAATCTTTGCAGGAGATCTCGCGATGCAGTTTGCCGTTCACCACGCTCCATCCCTTCAGCTTCGGCAACTGCGCCGAGACTTCCGCTTCGCTCAGTTTCTTCGCGGCCATAGCCATCTCCTCCAGAGTGTTTCGAATCGTCGGTGCCATTATGCGGCGCGACCCGGCCCGCGGCAATCTTTCCCTGGTCCTTCTCCAGGGCGGCAGAAGGCCGAAAGCCTGGCCCCGCCACGCCTCGACCGCGCGACCGCGCGCTTCTGCATTGAATGCGCCTGCAAAATCTTCTATTCTAGGGGTTTCTCTAGTTGCCCAAACAGGCGGTAGGTGCCCTGCGGCCACAATACGGAGAATCTGGTGAAAAAGAAGATTCGCGCCATCCAATATGGTGTCGGCCCCATCGGTGCATCCATCGCGAAACTGATGCGCGAAAAGCAAGCCATCGAAATTATCGGAGCCATCGACTTAGACCCCGCGAAGGCCGGCCGTGACCTCGGTGAAGTCGTCGGGGCTCAGGATGCGCCCTGGGGCGTAAAGGTCTTCGCTGATGCGAAAGAGGCGCTAGACCTAAATCCTGATGTCGTTATTCATTCCACCTCTTCCTCGCTGGCCAAAGTGATGGACCAATTGACTGCTTGCCTGGAAGCTCAGTCTTGCATCGTTTCGACCTGCGAGGAATTGTCCTACCCGTTTCGCACCCATCCCGAACTCGCCGCCAAGCTTGACACCACGGCCAAGGAATGGGGCGTGGCGCTGGTGGGCACGGGAGTGAATCCCGGCTTCGTGATGGACAAGCTCGTGGTGACCCTCGCGGCCGTTTCGCAGCACATCGAAAACGCCAAGGCGCTGCGCATCGTGGACGCCTCGAAGCGCCGCCTTCCGCTGCAGAAAAAAATTGGCGCGGGCATGACCGTCGATGAATTTCGCGCGCAAGTCAAAGCTGGCGTCGTCAAGCATGTGGGCCTGCCCGAGTCCGTCGCCATGGTCGCGGACTCTCTAAATCTTCCCGTCGAGACCATCACCGAGACGATCGACCCTAAGGTCGCCACCGATCGTGTGCAGACAGAGTATCTGACTGTTGAGAAGGGACAAGCTGCTGGCGTCCATCAAATCGGCCGCGGCCTCTCGAAAGACGGCAAGGAACTGGTCAACCTCGAACTACAAATGTATGTCGGCGCGAAAGACCCCGCCGACACCATCACGCTTACCGGCCACCCCAACATCAGCCTGGCCATTCCGGGCGGCTCGCACGGCGACATTGCCACGGCTTCCGTTGTCGTGAACTCCATTCCCGTGATTCTCGATGCGCCGGCGGGCTTGCGCACCTCGCGCGACCTGCCTATTGGCTTCTTCTCCCCCAACGCCAAGCCGTGAGTGAAGCCGGAAATTGAAATTTGAAAATCGAAACTGGAAACTCGAATTCCGGGGCTTGGGCTGGTTAGCGGGGACCGCGACGCAGAAACGCCATATGAGGCACCCTTACTATTTTCGGGTCCCTATTCTTTTGCTTTTCGAATTTCGAATTCCGTTTTTCGGCTTCAGCCAGATACCAAATCCAGCCCAAGCTGGGGTTCCACGAGTCACAAGTCACGAGCCACCAGTCGCTTCTGGCATTTCGATTTTCGAATTTCGAAATCAGTTGTGCTTCATGAATTCGCCTTTGTGCCCGGTCAGCGAGTTGTACAGCGTCTCAATGAACGCGTCGGTGTTGACGAAGTTGCCCGAAAACTTCTCCCACGGCGCAAGAATTTTCTCCTGCTTCATCTGCTCCAGCGTCTTGTGACCGTCGAGTGCCTTTTGCACCACCGCCGTAGTTTCCTTCAGCATTTTGGTGTAAGCGCGAACGTCGTCCATATTCGACAGCGCTCCGTGCCCGGGAATGACTTTCACGTCGGCGGGAAGCTGCATGCTGGTCTTTTCCATCGCGTCAATGATCCCCTGCACGCTGCCGCCGCTAGCCACGTCGATGAACGGAAAGCCGTAGCGCACGAAATCGTCGCCCATGTGCACAACATTATTCTTCGGGAAGAAAATGATGGAGTCGCCGTCGGTGTGCCCCGAAGGAAAATGCATGGCGCGAATGTCTTCGCCGTTCAGGTGGACGGTCACTTCATGCTGAAAAGTAATGATGGGCAGAGCCGCTTTTGCCGCGGGCTTGTTTTCCATCTTGATCGAGGCGCCGTTCCCCGCCGTGCCTCCGGTCTCCAGGCGCTTGCGCACATTATCGTGCGCAATGATGGTTGAACCGGCATTGTTGAACGGCTCGTTGCCGCCGGTGTGATCTCCGTGGTAGTGCGTGTTGATGACGAAGCGTACAGGCTTGTCCGTGACGCCAATATCTTTCAGCGCTCGTTGGATTTTTTCCGCCAGCGGCGCGAACTGGTCGTCCACAATCACGATGCCGTCTTCGCCCACGGAAGCGGCAATGTTCCCGCCGGCGCCCTCCAGCATGTAAATGCTCCCGGAGACTCTGCTGACCTTGATCTCCACTTTGGAAAAATCCTGCTGCTGCGCAGACGCCGTTCGGCCCAGCGCCATCGCCGCCACAGCAGCCGCCAAAATCATCGCCAGCCGCATCCTTCCGTTCATCTTTCGCCCTCCGTCGAACGGCGCAGATTGTAGCACCACACCAACAAACCATGACCTAAAGAAAATGCCGCCAACGACGCGGCCGTTGAGGGATGGGCTGGCGCCAGGTGCGAATTTTAAGCGTGGCTCGAGTCTTCCGTGCCGCTAGAGTCCCACCGGGGGAGCGGCCGGCGAGAGAGCAGCGCCTCAGCAGCCCAGCGGCCGAGATAAACGGACAGCGCGACGCCGTGGCCGTTATAGCCGGCCAAAACCATTATGTTCTTGCTACGCGGATCGTGCCGGAAAATCGGACGCATTCCTTCGGTGAACAGAATCGGCCCGGCCCAGCGATGTGTGATGCGCACGGACTTCAGCGCGGGATGCAAATGGCGCACGCGGCTGTCGAGCCAGCGCAACCTTTCCGCCGCTTCCCCTCTGCGCACGTCGAAGCGGTACAAATTCGGCGCCGCGAATTCGCGGGCGCTCTGATTGGGCTTAGTGAAAAGTGAAGCGATGGAAGCTGGCATGGGAACCAGGCCCGCTCCAAAAACAATCCCGTTCGAGTCCAGCAGGCGGCCCCACAAATAGGGAAGGTCCAAGGTGTAAAACGGACGGCGCGAGGAAAGACCGATGGCTTTGAGCTGTGCGGAGGAAAGCGGCGCAGTTGCCAGCGCCAGAGTCAGCTTCGGCTGAGTCCAACCATCCAAACCGGAAAGCTCCAGAGAGAAGGCGTTTGTGGCCAGAAGAATCTGGCCGGCGCGAATCTCCTTCCTTTGGACTCGACCGTGAGCCGCGCGACGAACGCGCAAGCTTGGCGGATTCGAATACTCGATGCTGTCAACCTCAGCGTGCTCCATGATTTGTGCCCCGGCTCTTTGCGCGGCGCGCGCGAGCCCGGCGACAACTTTCCCTGGATCCATGGCCCCGCCCGGCACCGCTCGAACCACTCTCAAGTCGCCGGAATCGTTCCAGCAAATCGGCGAATCTTTTGCTGGATTCGAGCGGCCTAATTCGTACACCCCCGGAAGCTCCAAGCGGCCGTCGATGCGGAGCCCGCGGAGAATTTTCTTGTAGCCCGCGAGCACGTCGCCGAGTCCGGGAAGCCGCCCGCCCGCGGTATCCGCCAGCACGAGCCCGCCGGTACGCCCACTTGCGCCTTCGCCAAGTGAATTGGCCTCAAGCACCAGCACGGATTTTTCCGGCGCGAGCTTCCGCAACCACGCCGCGGCCGAAAGTCCCGTGAAGCCGCCGCCAACCATGGCGAAATCCACCTGGTCAGGAAGGCGCTCGGCGGCGGTTGGACGAAAACCCACCGTCCATGGCGACACGCCCCAGGGATGCGTTTTTCGCGACATTGCTTCTGTTCGATGCCCGGGAAACCCAACGGGCACATCTCCGGCGCGCCGAGGCACGAAGGAGCTCCTACATTCCCAAACCTGCTTGCTACTTCACCGTCTCGGCTCTGATTTCACTTTTCGGCGGAGCTGCCCGCGACAAGACCACCGCGACGATCGCCAACATACTTACGAGCAGCGGAAACCAGACCGGCGAAATCCACGGCTGCGGAATCAGGAAGAGGACGTCGGCATCGCTGAGCGACAGCGGCCAGCGCACCGTGGCCCAAAGCACCGCGTAATAGCTGATATCCCAAATCGCGAACGCCCACAGAAAAACCGCTGCGCCCGAGCGGACTTTCGTTGCTGTAAGAAAAGCGACGCTCAACAGTATAACGATCGTGGCGGCCTCGCGGAGCACTTCCAGAGTGAGCAAACTCTGGGGAAATTGGTTGATCGCCTGCGATTGCTGGTAGAACTCTCCCGACCTCCGCACAACATCCGCCAGCGTGCCCTGATAACCAGGAAGCAGGCCCGTGGCGGCGCGAAGGTAAACGACCACGGTGGCTTCGACGAAACCGAACGCTGCCGCAAATACTCCGCTCGTCAGCAATTGCCGCGCCGCGAGCGCAACGCCGCCGCTGCGCTTCCACAAAAAGTAGGCCAATGGCGGAACCAGTACGAGCAGGTTGACCCACCATGGCTCCGCAATCAGCTTGAGGCTCATGCGGTGATTTTACTTTGAACCGCGAAGAAACGCGTTAAGCGTTGGAGCCGCCGATTCATTGGCTGCCCGAGGCTGCGCCAAATCGTCCGCCTTGCAGGGCTTACAAACGTAGGGTGAACTCCAATTTGGATATTACTTTCGATCACGAGCCCTACGTGTCGCTGCATTTTCTTGGCGCGGATGCCTACGCCAACGCAAAGAAAGCGTGAAATGGCTCTCTTAAACGCCTGTCCAGGAAGCTACCACAACACGGCGCAGTGAGCTTCGCCCTCCTCGCTGCAACCGGGTTTATATATATCGCACTACGATATATTGGTGCGTCTGCGCACGCGGGCGGAGCCGGCAGTTGTGCGGTTGGCTTTCCAGGTGAGATCCAGGGAAGGAGAATCCAAGAAATGCAAATGAGGCTGGTCCTTGCAGTGGCAATGTTTTCCTGCGCCGGCTTTTTGTTCCAAGCGGCGCCTGTTTTCGCGCCGTCCCGTCGCGATCGAGGGATTCGTGGACGGAGCGATCGCCGGATTGGTGCTGTCGTTGCTGTATAACGCCTTCACGCAAGTTCGGACACAATCCTAGAAAGGCCAGGGAGAAAAACGAGGGCGACAGCGGAGTTGCGTGCTGTCGCCCTGCTTTTTAGCAGCTGGCTGAAAAAGGCTTCTGGCGGCGAACCGGGCGAAACGAGGGATTTCACTTCTTGATAAAAACGGAGAAGAAGCGGATCTCTCGTCGCCTGGCTCCTCCGGATGATTTGCTCTCCGAGCTTTTCAACAAGCGGTTGGGGAGACGTTGGCCCACGCATTTCCAAGACCACTCCGTTTTCTTGCTTTTCACCCGGCATCCTCGCAATCGCCGGCGGAACGAAACAATGGGCTCGGTTTATGCGTAAAATGAGGAGGGAAAGTGTGGCCCAATGAAGCGGGGGGTGCTAAAGCGCGGCGTGCTGTTTCGCGAGCCGGTCGGCGTGGCGCTGGAGACTTTACGCCAGCACAAGATGCGCTCCTTCCTGATGCTGCTGGGCATCATCCTGTCGGTTTCCACCCTGATCGTGGTGATTTCCCTGATTTCCGGCGTGAACAAATACATCGCCGACCGCGTGGCCAATCTCGGCTCCAACGTTTTCCTGCTGACCCGCTTTCCGCTCATCACTGATGTCGAGGAATACGTCAAGGCGAACCGCCGCAACAAGAAAGTCACCTGGGACGACTACGAGGCGCTGGGCGCCAACATGAAGCTGCCGCTGCGCGTGGGCGTCGAGTTGCGCATCGACGGAAAAGTGCGCGCCGGCTCGCTTAGCTTGAACGATACCAACATTCGCGGCGTCACCGCCAACATGGGCGACATCGATCCGCTGACGCCGCGCGACGGCCGCTACATTTCCGAGGGCGACGATCAGAGCCGCGCGCTGGTCACCATGATCGGCAACGACGTCGCCACCAAACTCTTCCCCAACGTTGACCCCATCGGGCACGAACTGCTGATTGACGGGCGGCCGTTCCAGATTGTAGGCATCGCCAAGACCATCGGCACGGCGTTCGGGCAATCGCAGGACAATTTCGCGTACATTCCGATTCAAACGTATTTCAAGATGTACGGAACGCAGGACACCATCTGGCTCAACATCCAGGCGCGCGGGCCGGAGTGGATGGAGCGCACGGAAGACGAGGCACGCGCGATGATGCGGGCACGCCGGCACTTGCCGCCAAACGAGCCCGACAATTTCGGCATCTTCGATCAGGGAACGCTGATGCAGCTGTGGAAGAACCTGACCGGAGTGATTGCCACGGCCATGGTCGGCGTCGTGTCCGTATTTCTGGTCATCGGCGGCGTGGTCATCATGAACGTGATGCTGGCGACGGTGACGGAGCGGACGCGGGAGATTGGCATCCGCAAAGCCCTGGGAGCGCGGCGCAGCGACATTCTGCTGCAATTCTTGATTGAATCCGCGGTGATGGCCGCGATTGGCGGAGCGATGGGCGTTATTCTCGCGTACGCCATTGCCGGGCTCACGAAGGCGGCAACGTCGGTGCCGATGAACGTGCCGTTCGCGGCGGTGCTGATCGCGGAAGTGATTTCTGCGGCGGTGGGAATTTTCTTTGGCGTGTATCCGGCGAAAAAAGCGGCAGCGTTGCAGCCGATTGAAGCGCTGCGGCAGGAGGTTTAGCGTACGTGAAGATCAGGGCACGCTTGCAGCTAGGAGAGAACGCGGTGATGGCGCTGACCACGCTGCGCGAGAACAAGATGCGTTCTTTCCTGACGGTGCTCGGCGTGGTCATTGGAATCACCGCGCTGCTTTCTGTGGTGTCTATCCTGATGGGCGTGTACGCGGACGTGAATGCATACCTTTCCGACTACGGGCCGAACACCCTGTTCATTTTCCGGTTCGATCCGGGCATCCACACCGGGCGGCTGACGCCCGAGGAACGCGCACGCAAGCCGCTGACGCTCGAGGACGCGGAAGCGATCCGGGATTTGTGCCCGGCCGTGCGCGCGGTCACGGCGAGCTTGTATCCGCGGTTCGAGGAGGATGGGCCGCGGCGCGGCCCAGTCACCGCGCGCTACTTGAGTAAAGAAGTTTCGGGCGTTGATTACAGCGGCAATTTGCCGGCAACCGAAGAGGTGTTCAACTCACGTCCCGCGCGCGGAAGATTTTTCAGCGAAGCGGAAAACCAGCACCGCGCCGACGTGGCGCTGATCGGTTCAGACATCGCCAAGACGCTGTACCCTGACATCGATCCCCTGGGCAAGCCGATTCTGATCGACGGCGTGTCCTACCAAGTGATTGGCGTGCTTGAGCCGCGCAAGGGCCAATTGGTGAAGGACCAGTCCGCGGACAGAGCGGTGTTGGTGCCGTATCGCACGTATCAGAAGCATCTGCCGATGGACGACGAGAACCTGGTGGGGGCCGTTGCGTATCCGGGGCGCATGGCGGAAGCTGAGGACCAAATCCGCGGCGTGCTGCGGCGGCGGCGCAACGTGCCCTACAGCAGGCCGGATAATTTCGGGATGGCGAGCGCGCAACAAGTCGCGGACCAGTTCAAGCAAATTACTTCCTCGGTGGCGCTGCTGATTTCCGTCGTCAGCTCGATTGGGCTGCTCGTAGGCGGCGTGGGCGTGATGAACATCATGCTGATGTCCGTGACGCAGCGCACGCGGGAAATTGGCGTGCGCAAAGCGATTGGCGCGCGGCGCAGCGACGTCATCTGGCAATTCCTCACCGAGGCGATTGTGCTCACCGGCTCGGGCGGCGTCATCGGCGTGCTCGCGGGCGGAGGCATCAGCCTCCTGATTAATTTGACGATTCCGTCGCTGCCGTCTTACGTTCCGCTATGGGCCATCGTGATGGCCGTGGCCGTCTCCATGAGCGTCGGGCTGTTCTTTGGAATGTATCCTGCGATCAAAGCCGCGCGCCTCGACCCCGTCGAAGCGCTGCGGTACGAATAGAGGGGTCTAAAGCAAACCAGAAGCACCTCTCGAAGGAAGGCACCAGATTGCGTTTCTCTCGAGGGCTTAAGAAAGACTAGCGATCGGCTTTTGGTGTTGCCATTCGCTGCTTTTCGTCCACGGAAAACAGAAGAATCTCCAGAGCTTTCGTCCAGTAAATCTTGGCCTGCTTTGCATTTTCTAACCGCTAAGCGTACAGACCAAACACGTAATTCACCTCGGGATCGGCGGGAGGGGGATAGGTTCTCTGCTCGCTCGTGAGCGGCCGTAGTTCAACATCCACCCTGGCCTCGCCCGTCGCGGTGGCGTCCACCCGTTGCACCGCATCCCCGAACCCGGGGGCGATCACCCGGATCTCGTATTGGCCCGGAGCTACTTCCGTAAGGCGCCAGTGACCCTTCATCGTGATTCCCTGCCTGTACTGTTGCCCAGGGGAGTCGAATAAGGTCACTGCAACGGTCTGTTTCGCAGGCGTGTTGTCGGGTTCCAAGACGTAAATGTCCAGGTCCGCGGAGGAACTGGTTTGCGTTGGCTGAGCCGATACAATCGCGCCTGTAGCGTTAGCAGAGGACAGTGGCTGAACTACAGGTTCGCCTGGAAAGGCGCCGGCGAGAAAAACGTGGCCAAGAACGAGCTGGGCTAGGACGCACACCGCAACGGCCCTGGCTGATTATCCGGCAAGACCCGATGAATGGAAGAATCATACACCCCCGGCTCGGGAGTGCGAAGAATAGTGGTTCCACACCCTTGTTGCGTATCAGCTCGGTGTTGCGTATGTTGCTTGCCATGAAGACGACGAAAATTTCGTTCACCGCTGTTGCCGGTCTTGCTTTATCGAGCATGGTGACTGTGGCGCAGGCGCAGCAGGCGGTGCCGGCGAATCTGGCGACGGGATTCAACGCGATTCGCGAAGACACGTTGCGCGCGGACTTGACGTTTTTCGCTTCGGACGCGCTGCAAGGCCGCATGTCGCTGCAAACGGGCGACGAGGTGGCCATCCAGTGGATCGCGTCGGAATTTGCGAAGGCCGGACTAAAACCTGCCGCGAAGGGCAGCTTCCTGCAGCCCGTCGAGCTGATTGAATATCGCGCGGACCGCGAGCACTGCTACGTGGCGCTCCGGCGCGGCGGCAGCGAGCAGCAGTGGAAATATCCTGATGCGCTGGGCTCGTACCGTTCGGACGTCGATGTGACGGCGGACGTGGTGTTCGCCGGTTTTGGCATCACCGCGCCAGAGCTGCATTACGACGACTACCAGGGAATCGACGCGCGCGGAAAAATCGTGCTGATTTTCGATCACGAACCGCAGGAGAC
This sequence comes from Acidobacteriota bacterium, assembly GCA_003224085.1. GTDB lineage: Bacteria > Acidobacteriota > Terriglobia > Acidiferrales > UBA7541 > Acidiferrum. Next base: position 25,068 of record QHYK01000057.1, read on the forward strand.
CGATCCCCACTCGATCTTCAACGGCACGGGCAACACGCGCTACGCCACGGGACGCGTGAAAATCCTGAACGCGCAAGAGCATGGCGCGGTCGGCGTGCTGATTGTCGCGGAGCCGAACCGCAAGCATCCGTCCAATCAGGAGCGCGTCGCGCGAATCGGCGGTTCGGAAACCCGAGCCGTGCCCATTCCGTCGCAGGCACTTGCCGAGGATGCGCTCCACACACCCGGGGCCATTATTTCCGACGCGGTGGCCAAGCAACTCTTCGCCACCGCGGGAGTGGCTCTTTCGGAGTTGCAGGCGGAGATTGACCGGGACCTGAAGCCGCAATCGCGCGCGCTGCCGGACACGCAGGTCGCGCTACATTACCGCAACGCGTCGGTCAGCTCCGGCAAAACGTACAACGTTGTGGGTTTGCTCGAGGGCAGCGACCCCAAGCTCAAGGCGGAAACGATTTTGTTTAGCGGTCACCACGATCACAACGGCATTAGCGGCACGGACATCTGGCATGGCGCCGACGACAACGGCTCGGGCACCGTGGGCGTAGTGGCGCTGGCGCACGCTTACGCGGCTAACGCCGCGCATGGCGAAAAGCCGAAGCGCTCCCTGCTTTTTGTCGTGTATGCCGCCGAGGAGCGCGGACTGCTGGGCTCGTTCTACCTGGCCGCGCATCCGCTGCGGCCGCTCGAGACCACTCGGGCGGTCATTAATTTCGACATGATCGGCCGCAACGAAACGGAAAGCGACCAGACCAAGGGGCTCATCGAAATTCCCGCCGACACCACCAACCGCCTGAACCTCATCGGTGCATCGTACAGCCCGGACTATAACCGTACTGTCGTGGAAGAAAACAGATATGTCGGCCTCGATTTGGACTACCGCTTCGACCGGGACTATGCGCTGAACATTTTCTTCCGCAGCGACCAGTTTCCATTCCTGCTGCACAATGTTCCGTCGTTCTGGTGGTTCACCGGCTTTCATCCCGATTACCACCACACGACGGACACCGCCGAGAGGATCAACTACGCGAAGATGGCTAAGATTCTGCGTCTGTCGTACCTGACGGGCTACCAATTCGCAAACGAGGCGAGGCCTCCGAAATTCATCGCCAATCCCGGCGCCCCTTAGCCCCGACCAAGTCAGGGTACAAGGTTTAAGGCGAAACATCTTCCGGCCTCATAATCGGTGTTCATCAAACAGTAGTCCGCTCCTTCCGTCACCCCCTGAGGCCGGAGAGACTTACGCCTCGACCCCGCCTGGCGCGCTGATTCACAAGTCAGATGGTAGGGGTGCGGGGTCAGCGGGGTTTGGGTTCGAGCTGGGCGACGCGGGCTTTCACGATTGTTTTGATCAGGGGAATCGGGAGGGGCTTGTCCAACCGGAAGTGGATGGTCCCTCTGGAGGTGGAGAAGGCTTTCAGTTGGTTTTTGAACTTGTCGATGATCGCGGCAGTCGGGAACAAGCTGCAATGGTCGGAGAAGGCGGCGAACCATACGAGCACTTTCTTGGTTTTGAAGGCAGGGATTCCGTAGCTGATGGTCTCGCCAGCGTCTGGCGGCACAACCGAGCGAATCGCGGCGCGCATTTTGTTCAAGGCGCTGCGGGCGGGTTTCGGGACACGCGCAAAATATTCGTTGACACTTTTCGCGCGGGATTCTCGCCTTGCCGGAGAATTGCGGCTGCCGGATTTCGATTTTTTCACGCGGGAGAGTATAGCAGAGCGCTCGCGGAGGTGCGGCACCAAGCGGGGTGAAGAGCGGCAAGAATCGCAGTTTGACGAAGGAATGGTGGGAACCCCTCACCTGCAAAAGCCACGCACCTGGGATGATTTTTTCGTTTCGGTTCTTGGCCATGGCATGGTGGTGGCGTTGGTGATCTTGTTGCCGTTGTATTTCACGAACGCCATCAATATGCCGCAGTTTGACAAGACACTGCTGGTGGCCCCACCACCGCCGCCACCGCCAGCGGTAGTCCATGTCACCCCGCACGTGCCAAAATCATTTTTTGCGCAAGGCAAGTTGTTCGCGCCGAAAGTCATTCCCAAACAAATTGCCGAAGTGAGGGAAGAGGCTCCGCCTCCGGAGCCAGCACTTAGCGGTGTGGAACGAGGCGTGGCCGGGGGAGTGCCGGGCGGACAACTGGGAGGCGTGCTCGGCGGCATATTAGGAGCAAGCCGTCAAGTGCCGGCACCGGCGCCACCTCCACGAGCACGCAAAGGACCTTACCGCGTGGGAGGCAAGGTGCAAGCGCCGAAATTGATCTACCAAGTGCAACCGGTCTATCCGCCTCTGGCCAAGCAAGCGCGAGTCCAGGGAGACGTGGTGCTGGACAGCGTAATCGACCAACAAGGACACGTGACGCAGCTGAAAGTGGTGTCGGGGCCTCCGCTGCTGGTGGAATCGGCAATGCAAGCGGTGGCGCAGTGGAAGTACCAACCGACGCTGCTGAATGGGCAGCCCATCGCCGTCGGTATGATGGTGACCGTGCACTTCGATCTGGGTCAGCCGTCGTGAAGCGGACGCGCGGGCAAGTTCAGCGCTTCCAAAATTGCATGACGGCGGAATAGTCGAGGTCTTCCTTGGCGGCGCCTTTGACGGCATTGTAGATTTCGCGCGCGGCGGCGGTGGCCGGCAAGGCCACGCCGAGTTGATTGCCCAGGTCAAGGGCGAGGCCGAGATCCTTGTGCATGAGGCGCAAAGGGAAACTCGGCACGTACTCGCCCTTGAGGAGATTGGGAGCTTTGACGTCGAGGACGCCGGAGCGGGCCATGCTGGATTGCATGACCTCGACAAGCTTTTCTCCGGCAATGCCGGCGCGCGTGGTAAGAGCCAGGGCTTCGGCGAGAGCGTCGACTTGCAAGGCGAGAATCGCGTTCATGGCGAGCTTGACGGTTTGGCCGGCACCGTGGGGGCCGAGATGAAAAAGCTTTTTGCCCATGACGTTCAGGACGGGCTCGGCTTCTTTTAAGGTTGCTGCATCGCCACCGATCATGAAGACGAGCTCGGCTTTTTTCGCGCCCCAATCGCCGCCGGTGACAGGGGCGTCGAGAAAGCGCACGCCGCGTTCGGCGCAAGCCGCGGCAATCTTGCGCGCCAAGGCGGGGGAGACCGTGCTGGAATCGACGTAGATGCTGCCCCGTTTGAGGGCTGGCACCGCGCCGCAGGAGCCCCAAAGAACTTGTTCGAGAGCCGGAGGGTCGCTGACGATGGTCAGAAGAAAATCGCAGGCGGCCGCGACCTCCTGGGGAGATTTGGCGAGCCTGGCTCCGGCGGCGACAAGTTCATCGGCGCGCGCGGGCGTACGGTTCCAAACCGTGAGCGAATGGCCGGCCTTGATGAGATTCATGCCCATGGGGCGACCCATCAAGCCGAGACCGATGAGCCCGATGTGTTTTGCGGGGGAATTCAAGAGAGACCTCCTCGACGATGGTTTGGCTTCCAGGGCGAGCGTTTTGCCAAATGAAAGAAGGTTATTGTACCGATTTTGGGCGCTGCGAAGCGAGTGCGGTGTCGGAGCGGAGGTTCAGACGGTCTTGGCGCCGTGAGCCAGCGCGTTTGTGGGCCGCGGCAGCCAAGGCGGCGCGAGGTTCGCCCTCGGAATTCGCGTCGACCGGAGCTTCCGGAGCAGGCCCAGGCTTGGCAGCTACGGTAGCCGCGTTTGCGGTGACGCCGGAGTCCGGTCTTTCCTGGATGCGAACCAGACACTGATAAGGAATTTCCCAGCGGAAGTGGCCGTGCTTGCCGCGCTGCTCGAAATTCTGTTCAAGGAAAATGGAGCGGCCGGAATCAGCGACGAAAACCCCGGAAGCGGGCAGAAGAATATCGCCAGCGCGATACTGCACTTCCACCCGACGACCGAGAAAGGCTGAGTATCTGGCCATCTTGTCCTTAGTGTCGTCACTTGGCAGTAACAGGCGCAATAGTACGAAAGGTCTCCCCCCAGTCGAAGTGTGGAAAAAGGCGGGGAAAAGCTGCCGAGCAGGGATGCCGCACGAAAAAATTTGGGTCCATTTTGGGTCCTTTTTCTGGAGACGTGGTCGAGGGCGGAAGCGAATGGGCCGTGCTTGACTTTTGCGCGTGGCGCGATATTGTCGGCGTCACAAACAGGGCGATTTGCTCGGGAGGAACAGCGCGGTGGCGGGACTAAACGAAACAGTTGCAAATGGTCTGGCAGCGTATTACGAATATGTCGCCGAACATCTGCACAAATGGGTGGACCCGCTGACGAACGAGCAGTTCTGGCGCAAGCCGTATCCCTACGGGAACAGCGTGGGACACTTGGTACTGCATTTGACGGGGAATCTGAGCTACTACATCGGAGCGCGAATCGCGGAAACGGGGTATGTGAGGAACCGGGACAAGGAGTTCACGGACGCGAACCCGCCGCACAAGGACGAAGCGCTCGGGGCGTTTGACCGGACCGTCGGCATGGTGATGGCAACGATTCGAAAGCAGCGCGAGGAGGACTGGGGGAAAGTGTATACCGCGGAACGCGAGCCGGAAGCAGAAAACCGCTTCCAGATTTTCGTGCGTTGCGCGGGGCACGCCTATCATCACGTGGGACAGATTATTTACCTGAGCCGAGAGCTGGCGAGGGCTTAAGGCTGGGAAAAAGCTTCGCTTGGACGCAGAGCGGGCGTCCAGGCGAGCGGTGTGTAACGCGAGTGGTCGCGCAGAAACAACTGACGAAGGGCAAGGCTGCCCTTTTGCTGGTGCTGTCCGCGTTGGGGGCGGCGGTGTCGGCAACGGAGCTGCATGGATGGCACCTCTACGTGGGATTTGCCATTGTGGGTGTTGGTCTTCTGGTTGGATTCCTCATCTGGAACCGCGAATCCTGAGAAAGCGTTTTTGACCGAATGGAGAGGTGGATGGCAATGCGAAGCGTGTCTTTGATGGGCGTTGCGATGATGTGCGCAAGCGCGTTTGCGGTTTCCACACCAGCGCAAGTGGCCGCGAAGGCGGCACAAACGGCGGCATCCGCGGTGCCCACGATCGATCAATCGCTCGAATGGCAAAGCGCCTTCAATCCGAAGATTTCGCCCGATGCGAAGCGCGTGGTTTACGAGGCGCAGAAAACCAACTGGGAAGAGAACGCCTTCGACCGGAACCTATGGATCGGCGATATCGCGAGCGGCGAAACGCATGCGCTGACTACGGCAAAGAAATCGAGTACGAATCCAGAGTGGTCGCCGGATGGAAGATGGATCGCGTTTCTCTCCGACCGGCCGGGACAAATTGCCGGAACCCCGGAAGCCAAGAAGCAGCTGTACGTGATTGCCGCAGACGGCGGGGAGGCGCAACAAGTCACGAACGTGGAAAACGGCGTAAACGATTTTGCCTGGGCGCCGGACTCGAAACGCATGGCCATTTCCATGACGGATCCGGAAACCAAGGCCATGAAAGACCGAAAAGAAAAGTATGGGGAATACTCGGTGGTGCATGGCGATTACCAGATGACGCACCTGTGGACGGTTGAGTTTTCGAACGGAAGCACGACGGCCGCGGAACCGAAGCGTCTGACCGAAGGGGACAAGTTCAGCGTGGGGGATTTTTCGTGGTCGCCGGATGGGACGCGCGTCGCGTTCAGCGCGCAAAGGAATCCGGATTTGATTTCCGGGGACACATCGGACTTGTACGTGGTTCATGTAAACGACAAGACCGTGAAAAAGATCGTGAGCACGGCGGGGCCGGACCGAAATCCGCACTGGTCGCCGGACGGGAAGAACATTGCGTTTCAAACGGCCGCCGGGTCGCAGTACTTTTTTTATACCAATGGAAGGATTGGAGTGGTGGGCGCGGACGGCGGAGCGGTGCAAATTTTGACCGAGTCGTTTGACGAAAACCCCGGGCTGATTGCGTGGGGGCCGGATGGGATTTATTTTGGCGCGGTGCAGAAGACCTCCGTGCACTTGTTTCGTTTGAATCCGGGGACGGGAGCGGTGGAGAGGCTGAGCGAGCCGGAAGGCATGGTGGCAGGGGGCTTTTCGTTTTCGCGGGATTACAAGAGGGTGGCGTATCGTGCGGCGCTCGACAATCAATACGCAGAGATTTTCACGACCAGCGCGACTCCTTGGCAAGGCAAGAAGCTCACGGCGATGGGAGAGCAGCTCAAAGGATTTACGCTGGCGCACCGCGAAGTGGCTTCGTGGGAGTCGGGGGACGGAACGACGATTGAAGGCGTGCTTTACACGCCGGCGAATTTCGACGCCAAGAAAAAATACCCGCTGCTGGTGGTGATTCACGGCGGGCCGACGGGCGTGGATCAACCGGTCGTGAATGCGGACCGCTACTATCCCATCGAGCGATTTGTGGCCAAAGGCGCGGTGGTGGTGCGGCCAAATTATCGCGGCTCGGCAGGTTACGGAGAGAAATTCCGGTCGTTGAATGTGCGGAACCTGGGCATTGGCGATTATGCGGACGTGATTTCGGGCGTGGATTCGTTGATCGCGAAAGGGTTCGTGGACAAAGACCGCCTGGGCGCGATGGGCTGGAGCCAGGGCGGCTACATTTCGGCGTACATCACGACCTTCAGCGACCGCTTCAAGGCGGTTTCCGTGGGCGCAGGGATTTCCGACTGGTCGACCTATTACGTGAATACGGACATTACGCCGTTTACCCGGCAGTACCTTCATGCGACGCCGTGGGACGATCCGGAAATTTATTGGAAGACTTCGCCGATCAGCAACATCGCGAAGGCGCGGACGCCCACGCTGATCCAGCACGGAGAAAATGACAAGCGCGTGCCGATTCCGAATGCCTACGAACTGCGGCAGGCGCTCGAAGACCGCGGCGTGCCGGTGAAGATGGTGGTCTACAAGGGATTCGGGCACGGGATCGACAAACCCAAGCAGCAGCGCGCGGTGATGGAAGAAAACGAAAAGTGGTTCGCACAGTACATTTGGGGCGAAAAACCGGAAGAGTCGAAACCCAGCGAACCGAAGAAAGACGAGAAGAAATCAACAGCAACGGAAAACCCGTAGATTAAGCGGCCGGAGGTCGGGCTCGACCCAGCCTTCGCGAGCGGCGTTGGTTTGCAGGAGTTTTTGCGAATAGTACTTGGCGAGAAGATTTTTGTCGGCCAGTTCCGGGTGATCGGAAAGGAACTGCGCGAAGTTGTAGCCCACCGGAGTTTCCACTAAAGCGGCGGCAACCAGGCGCATCCAAGCCAGCGTGAGCGTGTGGTGGTATTTCTGCGTTGCGCCATGATGATTGGCAAACCGCAGAATGCCCGCGCCCATGCGCTCGGCGGCACGAGTGGCGTCCGAGGATTTCAAGTAGAGCCAGGCGACGCGAATATGTTCGCGGTGGTGAAACCGGTCCGCGGGGAAAGAGAGGTCCTCGAAAGCGCGCAGAAAATCTTCGTCGCTCCAGGCGCAGGCGCCGGAGCCAGAATTGGTTTCGGCCATGGTTGTTTGGAAATAGAGGTTTGGGATTGGAACTCCTTTTAGTCTATCACGCTTCGAGCTTGAAGCGCGAGGAGGCGAGGCGGTAGAGACGGCGCCAGAGGAAGCGGTTGATGAGCACCACGATGGTGGCCATGATCAGTGTAGCGGCCAGCAGCTGGTCGAAGCGGCCTGTGTCGCTGGCGCCGCTAATCGTGCTCCCCAACCCTGCCGTCGAAACGATTCTCCCCTGAAAATGAAAATACTCCGCAAAGATGCTGGCGTTCCACGCGCCGCCGGACGCGGTCACCATGCCGGTGACCAGATAGGGAAAAATGCCGGGCAGGATCAGGTATCGCCAGCGGTCCCAGGAGCCGAAGCGAAAAACCTGGGCGGCTTCCTTGAGGTCGGTGGGAATCGCTGTGGCGCCGGCGATGACATTAAACAGGATGTACCACTGCGTTCCGAGCAGCATGAGGAGCATGGCAGCGATTTCGAGGCCGCCGCGAAGACGAAGCAAAAAGAGGAGGAGGATGGGAAACAAGGCGGTCGCCGGGACGGAGGCGGCCGTCTGAACGACAGACTGAGCGAAGGGCGCCAAGCGGGGATGGAAGCCGATGGCAACTCCGGCGGGGACGGTCCAGAGAGCACCAAGGAGGAGCGCCGAATTTACGCGAAGGAACGTGAGCGCCGCGCTCCGCAGAAGCTCGATGTAATCTTCACGGTGAAGATCAGAAAGTTCGCGGGCGGCATGGAAGACGGCAAATCCCAAACCCACAAGAATCGCGGCAACGAGCAAAAAACCAATCCAGGTGCGCGCACGGCCCGGCTTTCGCGCGCCGAAAGTTTCCGCGGCGCGAAAGGCCCTTTGGGTCAGCGTAATCGTAAGCCAATTGAAAAACGGCCGGATAAGCCGCTGGTACAAGCGATGAACAACCGAAGCGCGGCCAAGAACATGGAAGAGGGTCGAGTGAGCAGCAGCGGAGCTTTTCACCTGCTCGAATTTGAATTTGTCCGCCCACACAATGACCGGACGCCAGATCAATTGATCGAGCAACACGATCAAGGCGATCATGGCGCCGACGCCCCAGAGAATTGCTCTCGTGTTTCCGTTGCTCGCTGCGGTTTGCAGGAACGAGCCCAGGCCGGGCAAGCGGAAGTCCCTATTGCCGAGCACAAACATTTCGCAGGCCATGAGGGAAAACCAGCCTCCGGCGACGGAGACCATGGAATTCCAAACCAGCCCGATGGTGGAAAAAGGCAGGTCCAGTTCCGCGAAGCGCTGCCAGCGGCTGAAGCGATAAATGATGGCGGCTTCGCGAAGATCGCGCGGAACGTTTTTCAAGGAAGAATAAAAACTGAATGCGATGTTCCAAGTCTGGCCGGTGAAAATCAGCAGGATGGAGCCAAGCTCGATGCCAAACTGGCTGTGAGGAAAAAGGGCGACCATCGCAAGCATGATGGCGGGAAGAAAACTGAGGATCGGAATGGACTGCAGGATATCCAGCAGCGGGATCAGAATCATTTCGGCGCGGCGTGAGCTAGCGGCGATGTACCCGTAGGCAACCGCAAGAACCAGGCTGAGGGCATAGGCGACGGCCATGCGCACCAAGGAATAAAACGCGTAAAGAGGCAAGTCGCGAGGGTCTTGTGAAATCTGTGCTTCGGGGCGCGCCGGAGCGAGCCAGGCGCGGCCGATCGCATAAAGTCCAAAAATTGCGGCAAAGACAAAAAGAAAAACGACGATGTCAATCAAGAAGCCCCAGCTCGAGCGCGAGCCCGCGGGCTGCTTCGCTGGGGGAGGAAGCGGCGCGGGCTCGGCGGCTCGAAGTGCGGGCGCGTTCACGGGACCGTCAAGCCTCGGTGAGCGTCAGCTTGCCGGACTGGGAATCGTAATCGAAAATCTCGGCGTAGCGGCCCCACTGGATGGCGGTATCGAGCTGGCGGCGGGACTCCTCGGCACTGAAGTGCTCGTCAAGCAAGTCGCGGAAAAATTCTTCGCTGAGCGTGCGATTGGATTTGGCCCTGAGAGCTTGTTCCATTTGGCGGAGCAGAGGCACGTTGGCAAGGGCGGCTTTGCGGAAGATGGCTTTGCGTGTCTGAATGTCGGCCTGCGCAAAGGCGTAACCGTCCGGGGTAATGATGGCGTCGCCTTCCTCGGTGCGGAGAAATCGCAATAACACGGCCGTATCGATAGTAGGGAGGAGGGATTCCAGATCCAGACTGAGTTCCTCGGAGAGGCGGTGCAGGTCCACGCGCCCGCCGCGGTCGACAAGGATTTCCAGCAAGCCAGCCAAGCCGCCGGGCCGGGTGTGCGGAAGCATAACTACCTTTGATTTAGGAGGAGCGCCCGGACCGTAAGTGCGCGGCGGAACGGTTTCGTCCTTGTGAGCGGGGTGGGTCAGGACGCGGTAAATCGAGTCCACAAGCTCGATGCATTCAGCGCTCTTGCGATCGCGAGGATGAGGGATGGATACGGTGAAATCCGCGTGGATGTGCGCGGGGTTGCGGCCGAGAACAATGATGCGGTCGGCGAGAACGACAGCTTCCTCGATATTGTGCGTGACGATGAACATGGCGCGCGTGGGAATCTTGTGGTCCAGCCACAGTTCGAGGAGTTCGCCGCGAAGCGTTTCGGCCGTGAGCACGTCGAGAGCGGAGAATGGCTCGTCCATGAAGAGCACTTCCGGTTCGACTACCAGGGCGCGAGCGACGCCAACGCGCTGCTTCATGCCGCCGGAAAGCTCCTTGGGATAAGCGGATTCGAAGCCATCCAGGCCGACAGCGTCCAAGATGCGCAGAGCCCGCTTGTGGCGCTCGATGGGAGGAATGCCGCGCGCTTCGAGTGGAGCTTCCACGTTTTCGATGACGGTGAGCCAGGGGAAAAGCGCGAAGCTTTGGAAGACAATGGAGACGTTGGGGAATTTTCCGTTGACGGGCTGGCCATGCCAGTAAACGGAGCCGCCAGTGGCGGGAGAAAGTCCCGTGAGCATGCGCATCAGCGTGGATTTGCCGCAGCCGGACGCGCCGAGCAGAGCGATGATTTGTCCCGGATAGATCGCCAGGTTGATGGGCGCAATGACTTGAATGCGGCTGCCGTCCGCCTGGGGATAGTGCTTCTCCAATTGGCGAGCTTCGATGATGGGCTCGGGCGTTGCATCAAGCGCCGTGTTTGTGTTTGCAGTGCTCATGCGCGCGTGTATTATCGCTCAACTGTCTGGCAGGCGCACGCAAGCGCTGGAAGCATTAAAGTGCGATTCCCGCGCGGTTACAATGACATGAACGCGAAATGACCTCTCCTCCGGATGCTCCCGACCCATTGGACGCCAAGGCCACTCGCCGAGGATGGATGGCGGCATTGGGCGTTTCGTTGGGAACCGCATTTCTGATCATTTCCCCATTTTTCTGGCGGGGAACCGCGTCGGGCCACGACATTGCGTTTCATGCGTCGTCGTGGCTGGACGTTGCGGGACAGTGGAAGGAAGGAATCGTCTTTCCGCGATGGTGCGAGTGGGCGAACAACGGATTTGGGGAGCCGCGATTCATTTTTTATCCGCCACTCTCATGGCTGCTGGGGGCGGCGCTGGGATTTGTCGTGCCGTGGAACGCGGTGCCGGGAACCTTCATCGTGCTGGTGCAAACGCTGGCGGGAGTCTCCATGTTCGCGCTCGCGCGCAGATTTTTTCCAGCGGGAGCAGCCCTGTTCGCGGCGGCTTGTTATACCGCCAATCCGTATGCGCTGCTGGTCGTCTACCTGCGCAGCGACTTCGCGGAGGAACTGGCGTGGGCTTTTTTGCCGGCGTTTCTGCTTGCCGCGCTGCAACGGAGCGGCTTGATGGAAAACCGCTGGGGCTCGGGACCTCGGTCGGCAGCAATTTTTGGGCTATTTTTCGCCGCCATCTGGCTTGCGAATGCGCCGGCAGGCGTTTTGGCCAGTTACAGCATGGCGCTTCTCTTTGCGTGGGCGGCGATATCAGAAAAGTCTTTCCTGCCCTTATTGCGAGGAGCCGGCGGTCTGGCCCTGGGATTTGGGTTGGCCTGCTTTTATCTCGTGCCGGCAGCTTACGAACAAAGATGGGTGAACATTGGAGAGGCGCTTTCCTCCGGGTTGCGGCCTGTGGAGAACTTTCTGTTCACCAAGATTGCGGATCCGGAGCATAACCTCTTTAACTGGATCGCTTCGAGCGTGGCCATCTTATTGAAGCTGCTGACGTGGATTGCCGCTGCCCTGGCGTATCGAAACATAACGGAAGCGCAAGCCTCGTGGGAGAAGAAAGCGCTTTGGCAATCACTGATTGTGCTTGGCGCCGCAGCAACATTGCTCATGCTTCGACCGAGCGCAATCCTCTGGGAGTACTTGCCGGAACTGCGATTCGTGCAATTCCCATGGCGCTGGATGGGCATTCTCGCTCTGGCTTACGCCTGTTTCGGCGCGGCGGCAGTCGCGCCGCGACGCGTCGCTTGGATTTGGTGCGTCGTCGTGATTCTTGCTATGGCCGGGACAGCTACGTTTCTGGTTAGGAAGGCTTGGTGGGATTCCGACGACATCCCCTCGCTGCAAGAAGCTATCTCAAGCGGCAAAGGGTTTGACGGCACCGACGAATACGATCCGGCGGGAGACGATCATTCGAATTTGCCGGCAAAAGCACCGCCGGTGCTGCTGCTGCCAGTGGAAGGCGGGGAAGCGCGTGCGGCCAAAGCCGAGATTCACATCGCCCGTTGGACGGCTGAAGAAAAAGATCTCAGCGTTACTTCCCCCCAGCCGCTGCGGCTAGCAATTCGGCTGCTGGACTACCCGGCGTGGCGTTTGGAAATAAACGGCCAGCCAGTGAAACCGGAATTCCCGGAAGGGACAACACAAGTCATCCTTCCGCTGCCTGCTGGCACGGAGGGAATCAAGGTGGGTTTCGGACGCACACCGGATCGGACTGTTGGAAATGCGCTGTCACTGGCGAGCTTGGCTGTTTGCGCGGCATTTCTTCGGAAACAACGAACTAGGAACCAGTCGCAATGACCAAGAGAGGCCAACCACAGCTTGTGCCCTCCGCTAAATTAAGAGCAGTCCACAAGGGGGGCAGGGCGCTCTCCTCGCGGCTTATGTGGATCAGGACTTCACGGTGCCGTCAGCCCAATAGCACACAGCGAGAAGACTACTATAATATAATATATAGGACCGGCTCTAGCGGCGGTCGACGGTGGGGTGGCGGACGTCCTGGCCCTGCACAATGTAGATGACGTCCTCGGCGATGTTCGTGGCGTGGTCGCCGATGCGCTCAAGGTTCTTCGCCGCGAGGATGAGTTCGAAGGCGGGAAACACCACGCTGGAATCGCCCATCATATAGGTAAGCAATTCGCGGAAAATCTGATCGCGGTAGTAATCCACCTGATCGTCAGTGGCCAGGACTTTGTGCGCCAGTTCGACGTCCCGGCGCACGACGGCGTTGAGGGCGTCGCGCACCATTTCCTCGACGAGGTCGCTCATGCGAGGAAGGTCCACGTAAGGCTTCACGCGCGGATGGCGGAGGATGCGCAGCGCACCTTGGGCAACGTTGACAGCCTGGTCGCCGATGCGCTCGAGATCGTTGTTGATGCGCGAGATGGCCAGGACGAAGCGAAGATCGGTGGCCATAAGCTGGTGCAGGGCGAGGAGTTGAACGACGCGGTCGTCGATTTCCATCTGGAGTTCGTTGATGGCGTCTTCCTCTTCGAGGACTCGCTTGGCCAGGGTTTCGTCCGATTCTAAGACAGAATGAACCGCCTGGTGCACCGAGCGCTCAGCAAGGCTGCCCATCCAGAGCAAGCGCTCCTTGAGGGCATTCATCTCTTTTTCGAAGTGCCGTTCCATCCGCTTCTCTTTCTAGTGCACGAGCTTGAATTGCAATTCGTAACTCCAGCTGATCCACCCCATGAGATCCCGTGCCTAATCCTTATCGGAAAGGCTCACCCCGACAACTAAGATGCGCGACACACGGCCGGTGTTATCCGAAACGCCCGGTAATGTACGCCTCCGTTCGAGGATCGGCGGGCGTAGTGAAAAGCTGTGGCGTCGGGCTGAACTCGATGAGCTGGCCGATGAGCAGGAAGGCGGTGAAATCGCTGACGCGGGCGGCCTGCTGCATGTTGTGGGTAACGGTCACGATGGTGCAAAAGTCCTTCAATTGCACAAGAAGCTCTTCGATCTTGGCGGTGCTGATGGGATCGAGCGCGGAGCAGGGCTCGTCGAGCAGCAGGACTTCCGGGTCAACCGCCAGCGCGCGCGCAATGCACAAGCGCTGCTGCTGCCCGCCGGAGAGTTCGTAAGCGGACTTGTGAAGGTGGTCCTTCACTTCATCCCAAAGAGCCGCGCGGCGCAGGCTTTTTTCCACGGATTCCCCGATAGGTTCCTTCGAGCCGTTGATTCTTGGGCCGTAGGCGACGTTGTCGAAGATGGATTTGGGGAAAGGGTTAGGCCGCTGGAAAACCATGCCGACGCGCCGGCGCAGCGCGGTGACGTCCAGGCCGAGAATATTTTTGCCGTCGAGAAGAATCTCGCCCTCGAGACGAGCGCCGCGAACGGTCTCATGCATGCGGTTGAGGGTACGGAGAAGAGTGGACTTTCCGCAGCCGGAGGGGCCGATGAGAGCGGTGACCTTATTCGTGGCAATCCCCAGGCTGATGTCAAAGAGCGTCTGCTTGCTGCCATAGAAGAAATTGACCTTGGAAACGGTCATGCGCATGGAGAGGGCCGCCGCAGATTCGCGGGCCGCAGTGTTGGTCCCGGTGGGAGGAATATTGACAGACACGGCCGGCCTCACAGAAGCATGCATTGGTTAGGACCTCGAAACCGAAACGCTGCGAGCAAGTATGCCACGAGCCACAATGTTAATTATAAGGATCAAAGCGAGCAAAACCAGCCCGGCAGCCCAGGCCTGACGATGCCAATCTTCATACGGAGAGATGGCGTAGTTGTATATGGCGACGGGCAGCGAAGCGGTGGGCTGGCTCCAGCCGGGACTCCAAAACCGATTGCCGAGGGCGGTGAAGAGAAGTGGAGCGGTTTCGCCGGCAACGCGCGCGAAGGCCAACAAAATGGTTGTCAGAATGCCGCGGTAAGCGGAGGGAACAATGACCGTGGCGATGGTTTTCCATTTGCCGGCGCCAAGGGCCATAGCACCCTCGCGTAAGGAGATCGGAACGGAGCGCAAGAACTCCTCGGTGCTGCGAAGGGTGATGGGAATCATCATCAGCCCGAGGGCAAATCCGCCCGCAAACGTGGAGAAGTGTTTGAAAGGCAGAACCGCAAGGCTGTACGCGAAGATGCCGATCACAATCGAGGGAACACCATTTAACAGATCTGCTGCGTAGCGAACAATGAAAGCGGTTGCGGTGCCGCTAAACTCCGCAAGATAGATGGCGCCAAAAAACCCGACCGGCACGCCGATCAACGTTGCAAGGAAGAGCAGCTTCGCGCTGCCGACGATGGCGTTGGCCATGCCGCCGCCAGGCTCGCCTACGGGAGCAGGCAGCCTGGTAAAGAAATTCCAACTGATCGAAGTGCCGCCGTGGTAGACCAGGTAGCCGAGGATGAAAAAGAGCACGCAGACAGCGACCACGGCGCAAACACCGGTCATCGAGAGCATGAAGGCGCTCACGAATTTGCGCCAGCGCAGTCGTGCGCTCATGCGAGCCCCGTTCCGCTGCCACGCTGAGAAGTGATCACAATCATTAAGCGAGCCAGGCCGTTCAAAATAAAGGTCAGTAGAAAAAGAACCAGGCCTAGTTCGATCAGGGACTGCGTGTAGAGTTCGCCGGTGGCTTCCTTGAATTGACTCGCAATTACGGAGGCGATCGAGTCGCCGGGAGAAAGCAGGGAGGGGCTAATGACCGGAGTATTGCCAATCACCATGGTCACAGCCATGGTTTCGCCAAGAGCACGAGCCAGGGCTAGGAATACGGAGCCAATGATGCCGGTACGCGCGAACGGCACGACGACTTTCCAGGTTGATTCCCAGCGCGTCGAGCCAAGAGCCAATGCCGCCTCCCTCTGGTCACGCGGCACGGAAAGGAGAATCTCGCGAGAGACGGAGATGATGTAAGGAATGATCATGATGGCGAGGACAACGCCTGCCGTCAAGAAGCCCAAGCCGTAAGCCGGTCCCTTAAAGAGCGGGAGAAATCCAAGATATTGCTTGAGTTGCGGCTGAATGCCATTGCGCATCAGAGGAACAACAATAAAAATGCCGAGCAGCCCGTAAATGACGCTGGGAACGGCGGCCAGGAGGTCGATGAAAAATTCCAGAGTGTCAGAGAGCCTCAACGGCGCAAGCTCCGCAAGAAAAATAGCCGCGCCGATTCCGAGAGGCACGGCAATCAAGAGAGCCACCGCGGACGTAACCAGAGTGCCGTAAATAAAGGGGAGGGCCCCAAATTGATCGAAGACCGGGTCCCAAACCGAGGTGCGGAAAAAATTGAGACCAAACTGGTGGCGCGGCAAAGCGGATCCCTGCCACAGCTCATAAACCAGCAGGGCGGTAATCAACACAACCGAAGCCGCAAACAAAAAAGTGATCAGGCGCGCGATCTCGTCGCCGTCGCGCAACCGCGACAAAAAGGAGCGCGAGCCCGCAACGGGACCCCCGCTCGGAACGATGGTAGTTGTCGTGGCCACGCTATTGAATGTTGCTCAAAGCTTTTTTTTCCTTGGCGACGACCTCTTTGGGAAGCCGCGCGTAAGAAAGGGCCTCGGCGTAGTTCTGTCCGTCGGAAAGCATCCAGGAAAGAAAGCCCTTGATGGCGTCGCGCTTGGCGGCATCGGAGATCTTGGAGGGAATCAGCAGCCAGGTGAAACTGGAAATGGGATAGGCTTCCTTCCCGGGAGCGTTGGTGATGGAGACACGGAAATCGTCGGGCATCGACTTTGCCGCGCCGGCGGCCGCGGCAGTAACGCCGGCAAGGGAGGCCTTGACGAAAACCCCAGCGGCGTTTCTCACGTTGCCATAAGGGATTTTGTTGGATTCCGCGTAGATTAGCTCGACGTAGCCGATGGAGTTGGGGGTGTTCTTGACCGTTCCGGTGACGCCTTCATTCCCCTGGCCCCCTAAGCCGACGGGCCATTTGACGGCCGTGGCCTTGCCAACTTGGTTCTTCCATTCCTCGCTAACCTTGGAGAGAAAGTCGGTCCAAACGTAAGTTGTGCCGCTCGATTCTGCGCGATGCACCACGATAATGTCGTCGGCAGGAAGTTTGACACCCTTGTTTGCGTCCGCAATGAGTGGATCGTTCCACTTGGTTACCTTGCCAAAATAGATTCCCGCCAAGGCTTCGGGAGTGAAATTCAAGGAGCCGGTGACTCCGGGGATGTTGTACGTGGGAACGACAGCGCCGAGCACGGTAGGGAAATGGAGAACAGCACAGGCATGCTTTTCCTGGAAAGCCTTTAGCTGTTCATCATTCATGGGGCCGTCCGTGGCGCCGAAATCGACGGTACCCTCGGTTACCTGCTTGATGCCTCCTCCAGAGCCAATGGATTGATAGTTGATCTGCACGTTCGGATTCTTCTTGTGGTATTCATCAAACCACTTGGAATACATGGGAAAGGGGAAAGTGGCTCCCGCCCCAGTTATGGACAAAACGCCCTGCGCCAAGAGGATACCGGCGAGGCCGAGTCCAACCAGAAAGATTGCTGCGATGCGCTTCATGCGTATCTCCAGACGTGGATTTGCTTAGTTATCAGAAGTTTGGCGTGCCTTTGTTACGGAATTGTTACAATCCGGCGAGAGTTCCTTAAATCACAAGCTGCCGCCCGGAAGGGCTATATAGTGATGAAAATAAAACGCTTAGGGTGCCACAGCTATCTCTTTTGCGAGAGTTCGTTGTAGCAATTCCCAAACTGCTGCGGCGTTGCGATCCCGGGAATACTCCAGTGCGGTTCGGCGAGCCCTCGCCCCGATGCGAAGCCGAAGGTCAGTCTGCTCTTGGAGGCCTCTTAAAAAGCCCGCCGCCAGAGCCGCGGTTGGGAACTTCTGTCCAGGAATATCCTTCAAGAAGCGGAACGTCCCACTGAATACGAGCTCCGAAATCGTGGTCATGAGCAGCTTCTGCGCCTTTCAAAGTGCAATACGCAACGTGCACATCGAGACTCGGCTCGGCAGCAAGCCGGCGGAAGGCCGGGGCTTGGTATTGCACAGGGTGAGAAGCAATAAATAGGACGCGATAGCGTTGATCAGGCATAACGAAACTTGGCCGTACTTGCCGTAATTGCACGGTGCGACATCGCCGCGGGAGAAGCTGTGGTTTTCAAAAGGGAAGCCTCGGGCAGAGAGTGCAGAGAGTATAACCCGTTTCGGAAGGCAGGCGGGTGTGCTAGACTAAGGCAGTTCCGCAGGGGTTTGCGGTTCACCGAAAGTTTCCGCACTGGTGTCGTTTCCTTTGCGCGACCGTGAATGGGCGGCTTTGTGCGACGCCATTTGCGGCGCGAAATTACAACCAATCGGTGGCCCAGGCCAGAGCCGGGTCAAGAGAAAAATGAGGATTTGTCATGTCCGGGCATTCAAAATGGGCCACCATTAAGCATAAAAAAGCGGCCACCGACGCCAAGCGCGGCCGCGTGTTCACGAGAATCATACGAGAAATCACCATTGCGGCGCGCATCGGCGGAGGCGATCCCAACTCGAACCCGCGCCTGCGCACGGCTATCGCCGCCGCGAAAAACGAGAACATGCCGAACGACAACATCGAACGCGCCATTCTGCGCGGTACGGGCCAACTCGAAGGCGAACAGTATGAAGAAGTTACCTTTGAAGGCTACGGCCCGGGTGGCGTCGGCATCCTGATTCAAGCTGTCACCACTAATCGTAACCGGCTGGTGGGAGAGTTCCGCCACTTGATGAGCAAGAACGGCGGGAACCTGGCGGAAGCGGGTGCGGTGGGATGGATGTTTCACCGGAAAGGCGAAATCTCCGTTCCCAAAGAAGCGGCGAGCGAAGACAAACTGCTCGACCTGGTGCTCGATGCGGGCGCGGAGGATTTGAAGGACGACGGCTCTGCCTGGTACATCGTGACGCCGCCCGAAGCGCTGGAGAAAGTAAAGGACGCCTTAACGAAAGCGGGAATCAAGCCACCCTCCGCGGAAATCGCCATGGTGCCGCAGAATTACATTAAACTAACCGGTCCCCAGGCCGTGCAAATGGTGCGGCTGGTGGAAGCGCTGGAAGAACACGACGACGTGCAGCACGTTTACGCCAACTTCGACATCGACGAATCGGAAATCCAAGCGGCGGTGGGTGCAAATTAACGCCCTCGCGTTCGGCAAATTTTCAGAGTCGGAGTTCCGGCCATTGCGAAATCGCAGTGGCCGTTTTCCTTTTTTTTGGCTGCCCAATGCGCCACCGCCAGGCCTAGTGCGGCCAGGAGCTCTCACAAAATTATGGCGAGAGAGAAATGTTCGCCGTAAAATTGAGGCGATGAAGCCGGCAACCACCTCGCGCGAAACAGCACCATCCAAGGGCTGGATTCGCGTTTTGGGAGTTGATCCGGCCGCTGCCGGGCCAACTGGCTACGGCATCGTGGAGGGCGACGGCCGGCGGTGCCGAATGCTGCGTTACGGCGCGCTGAAAGTCACCTCTAAAAAGCCAGGGAATGACGACGGCTCAGCGCTGCAAGAAGTACACGGGCTGCTCTGCGGGTTGATTGAGGAATTTGCTCCGGACGTTATGGCGGTAGAGGACATTTTTTCCGCTTTGAACGTGAGAACCGCGCTGCGGCTAGCGGAAGTACGCGGCGTGGTGTTACTGGCTGCGGCACAGCATAGCGTCGAAGTCCATAGTTATGCGCCGCGGAAAGTCAAAGCGACCATCGCGGGGCATGGCCATGCTGACAAAAGGCAAATGCAAATCATGGTGCGCGCAATCCTCTCGATGAATTCAACTCCGGAGCCCCCGGATGCGGCCGACGCGTTGGCGGTAGCCTTGTGTCATTTGCTGATGGAGCAAGCCCGGCGGCGCTTCGGGCTGCCTCGGGAGAAAGAATTTGCAAAACCGCGGTGTCGTGCGGGCGTTAGGGGCCTTGGGAGCCCTGCGTCGCCAATTTGAGTTGACCGCGCAAAGCAAGGTAGACCCTCGCGCATCCTAGCGTGTTGAGCGATTGGAAGACAGACGTGACAATGAGAGTTTTGTTCCAGCGATGTCTTCTGTTATTCGGAGCAGCTTGCCTTTCGGCTGGGTCCACGCTTTCCGCTCCGGCGCCCTGCTCCTCGAAAATGACGTTTCGGCGTGTTTTCAAGGGCAGCTCCCCCGAATTCATCGAAATCAGCGTGCGGGAAGACTCCGATTTGGCTTCTTATGAAATTCGTCAACTTGATGAGGATGCCGGCGCCTCACCGTTCCAAGTCAGCGCGGGATTGCGCAGCAAAATGTTTGATCTTGCCGCCGAGCTGAAGCATTTTCAGGGCCAGGACCTCGATGTTCATCGCAAGATTGCCTATCTCGGCGAAAAAACTTTTCACTGGGACTGCGGCGCGGAAGTCCATGAGGCGAAATTCAATTACACGATGAACGCTGCCGCATCACAACTGCTGCAGATTTTCGAGGGCCTCACGCGGCAGCAGGAAAACGCCGACTTGATTTCCCGCCGGATGAAGTACGACCGGCTGGGCGTCAACGATGCGCTGCTGCAATTCGAATCGGACTTGAATCGCAGCCTGCTGCCGGAGCCGAAGCGCCTGCTGCCCATGCTGGAGCAAATCGCCGGCGACCCGAAGTTTGTGGATATTGCGCGACAACGGGCGCGCTCGCTGGCCGAACGCATTCGTCACCAAGGCTGAGAAGCGGATTCGGGATCTTGGCACGTCAACTCCAGTACAGCAGTCGGCGAGAAAGTTCTCATCTAAGATTCGAGTATGAAAAGCGGAAACGGAAGAGACTGGCATGAATGAGACTAGGCTGAACGGGGGGCCTATAAAGACAAGAGTTTCCCGCAACCTTGTGGCGCTTCTGGCCATCGCAGCCTTCTGCGTTCCGCAGCCCGTGCTTGGCCAAAAAAAGCAGAAACTTGAAAAAAGCTATCGCGAATGGCTGGAGCGAGACGTAACTTACATCATCACGAAAGACGAAAAAGATGCGTTCCTGCGGTTGACCTCAAACGAAGCGCGTGACAAATTCATCGAGGACTTCTGGGAGATCCGTAACCCCAATCCCGGGTCGCCATCGAACTCCTACAAGGATGAAATCTATCAGCGCATTGCTTTTGCCGACGCTCGATTCGGCATCGGCTCCGGTGTGGAGGGATGGCGTACGGACCGGGGGCGCACTTACATCACGCTGGGGCCCCCGCAGCAAAAGCAGGTATTTCGCAATTCCGCAAATCTGTACCCAATTGAGATCTGGTTCTACGGCGGCGCGAACCCGGCTCTGCCTCCGTTCTTTTATGTGATGTTCTACCAGCGCGAAGGCCGCGGGGACTACCGCTTTTATAGCCCCTATGCGGATGGCCCCGACAAGTTAGCTACAGGCGTCGAGGCCATCAATTCTCGAGTGGCGGCGCTGAAGTTGATCCGGGATTCCGCCGGGCCGGAAGTAGCGCGCGTTTCGCTAAGTCTCTTGCCGGACGAGCCTGTGGATGAATCCACGGGAATCGTGAGCCTGGAATCCGACGTCCTGCTGGACAGTATCAAGAATCTTGCAAATATGCCGGTCAACCGCGACGAAATCCTTAGGCGGCGAACTCTGAGGGAAACTGTGAGCTCGCGGATTCTTCTGGAGGCCCGTAATCTGGACATCGTGACCTTCCCGGCCCGCGATTCCCGAGGATTGACACGGCTGGACTACGCGGTCCGCCTTCACAATCCGAAGGATTTGAGCATGACCGCGGAACCTGACGGGCGATACACCTATGCCATCGAAGTACGTGTGGCCGTACTCAGCAAAGACAATCAGCCCATCTTCACGCAAGAGAAGAAACTCGCGGATTCAGTGACCAAGGCTCGATTCGACGCATTAAAGGACAAAGTGTTTGGCTACGAAGGCATTCTTCCTCTCCCGCCCGGAAAATACCGATTGGATCTCCAATTCACGGACTGGTCTCAAAAGGCGGCGTACCATACGACGCGTGAAGTGGAAATCCCCGCATTGCCAAAAGACGGATTGGTTGTACCGAGCGTACTGCCCTTTATTTCCGCCGAGAACGCAGACCCAAGTCTCGCCGATCTGATGCCCTTCGCAGTTGGGGGCGTGCAGTTTACTCCACGGGCTGATAAGGATCCCGTGTTGGGGCCAGGGACAAATCTCCAAGTGGTGTATCAAATCTGGGCCCCGGCGAAGGACCCTCGCCAAAATCTCGGGAAGAAGCTAGAAGTGCATTACGCTTATGGCAGGCCCGCCGCCCCAGGCAGCGCGAAAGAGATCAAGGAAGAAGTCGGCATGGATCAGTTCAACGCGGCCGGCTCCTTGGCGACGGGAAAAAGGCTGTCTCTCGATCAAGTCAACGGCAACTATATCCTCACGGTGTCCGTAAACAGCCCGGACACAAAACAGGGAAGCTTTGGAACGTTGAATTTCAAGATACTCGATATGCCTCCCGCACCGGAACCTTGGGACGTGCTCGAGCCTGGAATTGCTCAGGATGCTGAAAAGGGCGTCCTTGATCAGCAGCGCGGCCTCTGCTACTGGGCACTCGGCCAGTTGGATGAGGCACGCGCATGGTTTCGGCGCGCATTGCAACTGGATCATTCCAACGAGGTTGCCCGAGCGCGGCTTGTGGACGCCTACTACGCAAAGAAGGATTATGCTGCGGTAGTTAGCCTCTATTCGGACGCTGGAGTCACTGAACACACGCATTCGGAGACCCTCCTCCGGATCGCAACCAGTCTGGCGAAGAATGGAAAAACACCGCAGGCCATTTCTGTCATTGAGAAGGCCATGGCGTCGCGTCCCGAGGAAGGCCTCCTGTATCTGGCTCTTGCGCAATACTACAGCGAGATCGGCAGCACCGAGAAAGCAGCGGAGCTCACGGAAAAGGCCAAGTCATTGGCGGCCCCTGCGAAGGACTGACTACTGCCTGAAAATCCTGAGGAAAATGCGGCTGAGCAGTTCTAGACCAGCCCTTCATGTTAAGAATCCATATTTCCGCA
This sequence comes from Acidobacteriota bacterium, assembly GCA_003224085.1. Classification (GTDB taxonomy): domain Bacteria; phylum Acidobacteriota; class Terriglobia; order Acidiferrales; family UBA7541; genus Acidiferrum. The sequence goes on from QHYK01000057.1 coordinate 47,550, forward strand.
TAATAATACGAGAAACCGGATGGAGTTTCTTCCGGAGTTTCGCCGGATTTAGTATTGCCAGATATAAATGTTTGAATCAGAAGCCTTTAGTGCATGTCAAGTTTAGCTAAGCTTTGGTGGACTTTGTGCATCGTTTTTGAGGGGCGTTGTCCGATTTTAGGGAGATTCGGGTACCCGGAGTTTACTCTCGGTCTTTCGTCCTAGCCAAACTTCAAGTTCTCCGGTTGAACCTAACTGCGGAAAGGAGTACTGGATTCATGAGGAATCGTTGGCTTCGCTTCATTTTGGTGTTGGTGCTTGGGGGAACACTTTATCCCTCGGCCCTTGCGCAGGACCAGAGTTCGGCGCGTGGCAATCTTAGTGGCTTGGTCTACGACTCAACGAAGGCCGTGGTTCCGGGAGCACAGGTGACGATTACTGGCCCGATTGGCAGCCTTACCCAGACGACCACGGAAGAGGGTTCCTTCCTGTTCTCAACCCTGATTCCCGGCAACTACTCCATTAAGGTACAAAAGGCTGGTTTCAAGGTTGCCAGCTTCAAGAGCGCTGAAGTCCTCATCAACAAGACCACCAGCGTGGAAGTGATTCTTGAAACAGGCCAAATCTCAGAGAGTGTGGAAGTCAGTGCTGCGGCCACGACAGTGGACACTACCGCTACATCAGTTAATTCCGATTTTTCCGATGACTTTTATTCGAAGATACCCCTAGGCCGCGGCGTCAGCAGCTTGTTCTACTTGGCCCCAGGCGTGGTGAGTGGTGGAGGGACCGGCGTCGAGAATCCTTCGATTTCAGGGTCCTCAGGCCTCGAAAACCTGTATGTCGCAGACGGCGTCTCGATCAATGACCCGGCATTCGGCGGCATCGGTGTTTGGTCGCGCATTTATGGTCCTCTGGGAACGGGCGTCAACCTCTCATTCGTGAAAGAGGTGCAGGTCAAGACAGGGGGTTTTGAGCCGCAGTACGGGCACGTTAGCGGCGGCATCGTGCAGCTGGTCACCAAGTCCGGCGGGACTAAGTTCTTCGGAACGATGGGGGGGTATTTCAACGGCAGAATGATGCAGACCGACTACGCCAACGCCGACGATCCACAGTTCGGAGTCACCAACCTGGTGGGCAGACGTTTGAACAACGCCAACTACGAAGGCGACTTTGAACTTGGCGGATACGTTCCGCTGCACGGTCTCAAGGACCGGTTATTCTTCTTCGGAACCTTCAATCCATCGTGGAATCACGCGTATTTTGCTCCGGCAGCTGCGAACCTCGTCACCGGGGCACCGGCTTCCGGTCTCTTCACGATTTACAATGGCTTAGTGGATCGTCAGACGACACGTTGGGACTACGCGGGCAAGCTAACTTTCAAGATCAGCAACTCGCATACCCTTGAGTCCACGGTTTCCGCTGATCCATCCCATACCAACTCTGCGCCTTACGCCACCCTGACGGCGAACGACAAGACCGCGAATTCCTCATGGAACTATGGCACACGGAATTGGTCAGTTCGTTACGATGGCGCCTTTGGCTCAAGTTTCCTCGTTGACGGTGGCTTCACGTGGGCTTGGAACCACTTCCACGAGCAACCGCTCTTCGACATCACCCAGATTATCGACAACACCCAGATTTATTCGCAGACCAACCAACGCGGTTCCTTCAATGCTCAGGGCTTTGGCTTTTCGGAGCCGTACGATTCCCAAACCAAGGGCATTCAGGGCGACGTCACCAAGATTCTCCGTTTGTTTGGCAACCAGCACGCCCTCAGCGCGGGATATAACTGGCAATTCCCACATTACGATGACATTACTTCCTATTCGGGGGGGCATTTTACAGTGCCCCAGTTGAACGCCACGGGAACTGACCCAGGATACGACAGCCAGAACAACCCGCCGGTTGCCGGATCTAGCGCTAATGCAGCCCTAGTGCTTGAGCTTGCTTGTGTCTCGTCGCCCACTACGTCCAATCAACTTGCGGGTTGCGGGACAACAGACAACAGCACCATCTGCACGCTCTGCCCGCTTATGAATGTGCCGGGCTACGCAAGTCCTGTGCCTGTTGTTCTGCACCAGGTGCGCGGGCGTTTCGACAAGGGTGTAACTACCAGCACTGGGAAGTATCACGCCGCCTTCGTTAACGATGCCTGGCAGATGGGCAAGCACGTTACCCTCAACCTTGGCGTGCGCTGGGAACAGCAGCGCCTCAGGGGCAACTTTGTCCAGAAACTTTTCAATGACATGTGGTCACCACGGGTCGGCGTAATCGTGGACCCCAAGGGCGACCGCAAATCGAAGTTCTATGCCAACTACGGCCGGTACGCATTCATTCTGCCGCTGGACGCGGCGGTACGGTCCCTTAGCTCGGAGGCTGACCTTCAGAACACCTATTGGGCGCCGGTGTCGGATTCTAGCGGCAACGTCGTGCTGGACGCACAGAACACCGCAACCTTCCAGCCGGATCAAGGGCATTTGCTCAATAATGCGAACGGCGGAGTCCCAATCAATGCAGGCTCATTAGTAAGCGGTCCTGGCGAGGCATTCGCTGCTGGGACACGCATGGAATACACGGATGAGTTCGTAGTGGGCTATGACCGTGAGTTCCGCGGTGGAATCGTGGCCAGTGTGCGGTACATCGACCGCAGGTTGAAGCGCGTCATAGAAGACCAGGGTGGTATCTCCGTGGAGGAATTCAATTCGGGCGTTCCTCTGACTTACGTCATCGGCAACCCCAACGCGGCCCAAGACATCTTTGTTAATCCGAATGAAACGCTGTTTGGACTCGGAACGACGGTCAACCAAGCGGCCATCAAATCAGCAATCAAAGCGAACAATCAGAATCCCACTGCAGCGAGCGCAGCGGCGCTGGTGGCTCTGGGCTTCCCGGCCTCTTGCATTGACAGCAACAATTTCGCGACACCCTTCGTAGCCACTAATCAGACTACTGGTGTCAACGCTGCCACAGGAGGTCCACCGGCGGGAAGCGTTTGCTTCCCCGCGGTCAACACGGGCACTTGGAGCGCTTTCTCAAACGGAGCCTGGAGCCTTCTGCCGGACTGCACAAACAGGGCTGACAGCAAGGTGCAGGGAAAGTGTGCAGCGTTTGGCGGTGAGTTCTACCCAGACGGCAAGCCAGACACCTACAAAGACCCGAAGCGGGAATACGAGGCGGTGGAATTTGAAGTCAACAAGTCCTTCAGCCACGGATGGGCACTTTCCGCTAATTACCGCATCTCACAGCTCCGGGGCAACTACGAAGGCGCTTTCCGCAACGACAATGGCCAAGCGGATCCAGGCATCAGTTCGCTTTTTGACTTCACCGAAGGGAAGCTCGGCCTCCTTGCCAATCAGCAGAGTATCGGTTTCTTGAATGGCGACCGCAAGCACGTGCTCAACTTTCATTCAACTTATGTAGTGCCTAACGGGCGGTTGAAGGGGCTAGTGCTCGGCAGCGGCCTGACCGTTCAGTCGGGTGTGCCCCTGACCACTCTCGTAGCCCAGCAGGCCTATCAGAACGCGGGCGAAGTGCCTATCTTCGGCCGTGGTGATCTGGGGCGGTCCCCAGTGACGGGCACTGTGGACGGGCACATCGAATATCCGTGGCGGCTAACGGAACGGTTTCATCTGAATTTTGCGTTCGATGCGTTCAATATCGCCAACACAAAGCGCGAAACCACGGTGAACCAAGCCTTCGACCAGGGCTTCGGGCTCAACAACGCGGACTTCAAGAAGCCGTTTACTCAGCCCCAGTTCATCACCCAGGGCTTTGTGGACCCATTCAGTTCGCGGGCCTCGATCAAGCTTACGTTCTAAGGGACCACAAACCCAACCCCGGAGGGCGCCTCGCAACGCCCTCCTTTTTCACTTATCGCAGCGCTCTCTATCAAGCGTGCGAATGTGAATGGGGTGACTCTGAACTTTAGCAGCTCATGCGCAAAAGGCCGCTTCATAGCTTTCGCCTGTGTCGCGTTGAGGAAAACTTGATGTTACGCCCCTCACGTAGTCTTTTCCTGCTGCTCATCGTTCTCGCACCAGTTCCTGCCTTGTATGCACAGAGACCTGGAGCCGCGCGGCCCAGCGGCGGTGTAATCGATGTACAAGTCCGTTATGCTGACGGGCAACCGGGACCGCGCAATATACATATCCGGCTCGAGGCCGCTGAAGGCGGCCCGGCAGGCGATTGCGAAACCATAGAAGGCGGCAAATGCCAGTTCAATTTGGCTTCCAGCGGCGTTTACATGGTGCGCATGAGCGAACGCGGCTACCAGGAAGTGACTGTACGCGTGGAATTGATCGGCAACTCCAGGGGATATGCGACTTTGGAGCTGAAACCAATTCCCGGACAGGTGTCGGCGGAGACGTTGTCAGCGGCTTCAAAGGGGGATTCCAACGTGGTATCAGCTCTGGACTTAAGCGTTCCAGAGAATGCGCGGCAAGAATTTGAAAAGGGCCAGAACGGGCTAAAAGAAAACAGGCTGGGGGACGCCGTCTCGCATCTGCGCAAGGCAATCAAACTTTACGACACCTTCCCACAGGCGTACACAGTGCTTGGAACGGCATATCTTGGACAACGGAATTGGAAAGAGGCCCAGAGCGCACTCCAGGCGGCCATCAAACTGGATCCCAAGCTTCCCGAGGCGTACCTCGAATTGGGCGCCGTGTTGAATCAAACCAAGGAATATCCACGTGCCGAAGCAGCCTTGCTTCGAGGCTTAGAGTTGAATCCCGAAGCGCCGGGCGGTCACTACGAACTTGCCAAGACGTACTGGGCGCTGGGCCGATGGCAGGAGGCAGCCCCCCACGCCCGCAAGGCGGTCGCCGACGTGCCGGACTTGGCTCCACCACACGTTCTCCTTGGAAACATTCTGCTTCGTGAGCGCAATGCCCAAGGAGCTCTTCACGAATACCAGGAATACTTACGGCTCGATCCAAACGGCTCCATGGCTCAGGGAGTTCTTCAAATGATAGAGAAACTGCAAAGGGCAAGCACGCCCAATTGAACGACAGTCATTTGGTTTCCTCGAGTAAATCTAAACCTCGCAGGAGCACACGCCAGCTATTCCAAAGGACCTGTGTAATGGCGATGTTCCGTCATGCGTATGTTAGGATGACAGATATTCTTGTCCCCTTAGGGATCCATGTTACGTCCAACGCCCCCGCCCCCGCCCGGTTCGCAGGCAGCCGCTACCGCTTTGCGGTCGCGCAGGACCATGAACCTTTCCGAGAGGGTGGCCATCTCCACTTCCAGCCTATGGGCGCATAAGCTGCGCAGTATCCTTACTCTGATCGGCGTGGTTATCGGCGTGTCGGCGGTCATCGCCGTGGTCAGCCTGATTAACGGCGCGAATCAATACGTCGCCACACGCGTGTTCCGGCTGGGTGCGGACGTCTTCGGGTTATCCAGGCAACCCTCCATCATTACCAATGTGAACGACTGGCTGGAATTCCAGAAGCGCAAACGCTTTACCTACGATGATTTTGAGGCTGTGCGCGAACAGTGCAAAACGTGCAAAGAGATCGGCGCTTCGCTCGGCGGCCGCGTCGAGGTGAAAAGCGGGCTGAACTCCCTGAAGGACACCAATCTCCGCGCGTGGACGCCGCAAATGGCCGAATTGTACGACGTGGATCTTGTCGCCGGCCGGCACACCACGGAAGCGGACCTCAGCAGCGCCGCTCCGGTCTGCGTGATCGGAATGGATCTTGTCGAAAACCTTCTCCCCTCCGTCGACCCTCTCGGAAAGGAGATCCGGTGGAACAATGTCCCGTGCCAGGTGATTGGCGTTGGAAAAAAGGAAGGCTCCTCGCTCGGAAACTCCCTGGACAATTGGTTCATCTTGCCGCTGAGCACCTACCTCAAGGAGTTCGGCAACCAGCAGAGTTCTCTGCGCGGCACCGCGCGGGCCGGTTCGGCAGCCAAGATTCAAGCCAGCGTGGACGAGGTCCGCCAAATCATGCGCGGGCGCCATCACCTCGCGTACAACGCCAAAGACGATTTCGCGATTGAGACCAGCGACTCCTTCTTGTCTCTGTGGAAGGACATCAGCAGCTCATTCTTGCGGTCACCATCGCTATTGCTTCGATCTCGCTCGTGGTCGGGAGGCATCGTGATCATGAACATCATGTTTGTGAGCGTCACGGAACGCACCCGCGAGATTGGCATGCGCAAAGCTGTCGGCGGCACGGCGCGCAGACATCCTGCGCCAGTTTCTTATCGAATCTTCAACCATTGCCGGGATTGGCAGTGCGCTGGGTGTGCTCCTTGGCGTAATGGTTGCGGAGGTGGTTTCCTGGCTGACGCCGCTGCCGAGCGCTGTGCGGCTTTGGTCGGTGCTGAGCGGTCTGGCGGCTGCCCAGGCGCGGATAAAGGCGTGGGCCAGGAAGTCATCATCGACGGCCAGCTTTTCACGGTGATTGGCACGATGGATAAACGCCGTCAAGGCTTTCCAGTGGCTCCAATCCCGAAGACAACATTGCGGTCATGCCCGTCACTTCCTTGCGGAAACTCTATCCCAATCCGAGGGATTACGTGATTTTTGCAAAAGCCAGCGACCCCACGCAGGTCGCCCAGGCGGTCGAAGAAATTCGCGATCTCCTTCGCCGCAAGCGGCGGCTCGCCAACAACATGCCGGACGATTTCGCTTTGTTTACGTCCGACTATTTTCTTGATCTCTGGAACAAGATCAGCGGGTTGATCTTTCTTCTGATGTTTGCGGTGTCTTCCGTCGGACTGATTGTTGGCGGCATCGGGGTGATGAACATCATGCTCGTGTCGGTGACGGAACGAACGCGGGAAATCGGCGTCAGGAAGGCCATCGGCGCGAAGCGCAGCATTATCCTCGCGCAATTCCTGATCGAAGCCGTCACGCTGAGCGCCCTCGGCGGGGTCATCGGAGTGATGTGCCGTTCCGGACTCAGCGTGCTCCTTCGCTATGGCCTGCATTTTCCGGCGGTCCTGTCTTTGTTCTGGGTGGTCCCGGCGGTGACCCTTTGCGCGCTGATTGGCATTGTGTTTGGAGTTTATCCTGCCTGGAAAGCCGCCCGCCTTGGTCCCGTTGACGCCCTCCGCTACGAGTGACTTCTCATTTTTCCTATGCTCGAAGGTACAATCCTACGGGGAATGAACACGCACATGAACGAAGAAGAACTCGGAACTGGCGGCGATCGCTTTCCCCCGACGCGCCGGTCGGTCATCGAAGCCGTGGCCAGCATTGACGCGGAAGAACGAGCGCGCGCGTTGGAATCGCTCTGCGCGGCCTACTGGAAGCCCATCTATAAATACATTCGTCTGCGCTGGGACAGGCCAGCGGACGAAGCGCAGGATCTGACTCAAGGATTTTTTGTCGGGGTGCTCGAGCGCGAATTGCTCGAAAAGTTCGAGCCAAAGAAGGCCCGCCTGCGAACCTATCTGCGCGTTTGCGTGGACAGTTTTGTTTCGAACGAGGACAAAGCCGACCGTCGCCAGAAGCGCGGCGGAGACATCCCGCACGTGGCCCTCGATTTTGCCGCCGCCGAGGAGGAATTGGGCAATGCGGTGATGGATCCCGCCAGGATTGTTTCGCCGGAATCGCTCGACGAATTCTTTGAAAAAGAATGGCTTCGGAGCTTGTTCACTCTGGCAGTCGAGGACTTGCACCAGCTTTGCTTGGCCCGCGGGCGCGAGCGTACGTTTCATTTGTTCGAGGCTTACGACCTCGAAGACCATGACAAGATTTCCTACGACCAACTCGCGAAGGAATATGCGATTTCCGTGAGCGACGTGAACAACGCGCTGGCCTGGGCGCGCCGCGAATTTCGTAGAATCTCGCTCGAGCGCCTGCATGAACTCTGCGGCAGTGAAGAGGAATTCCAGCGCGAAGCTCGCGCCGCGTTCGGCAGTCACGAGAAATGAAATTTCTTTCGGACAAAGCGATGGACCGCCTGCGCGAAGCCGCGGAAATCCCTGATCTCACCGGCACTCGTTACCGTTTGCTCGGGCGCGTCGCGCGCGGCGGCATGGGTGTAGTGTACGTCGCAGAAGACGAAAAGCTGGAGCGCCGCGTTGCCCTGAAAGTTCTGGATATGCCGGGGGCAGACGGCGATCTCGCCAACCGTTTGGTCCGGGAAGCCCTGGTGTTGGCGCGCCTCGAGCATCCGGGCATCGTTCCGGTGCACGACGTGGGAACGCTCTCCGATGGCCGCGTTTTCTACACCATGAAATTTGTCCAGGGCCAGCGCCTCGACAAATACATCCAGCCCTCTAGGTCCACTACGCATCGCCTGCGGATTTTCCTGCGCATTTGTGACGCCGTCGCTTTTGCGCACGCACACGGCGTGCTGCACCGGGATCTCAAACCCGCCAACATCATGATTGGGTCCTTCGGCGAAGTTCTCGTCATGGACTGGGGCCTGGCGAAGCTCCTGAATCAAGAAGTTCGGCCGCCATCGGGAGCTGCCGATCCCGATGCCACGATTTTCGAGAAGCCCGTGCGGGGAGACGATTCGAACCGTAGCGCGGGGGGCTCCGTCGTCACGGGGCACGGAACTGTGATGGGTACGCCAGGCTATATGTCGCCGGAGCAAGCGCGCGGCGACGTCGAGCACTTGGACGCGCGCAGCGACATTTTTTCTCTTGGAGCGCTCCTGCGATTCTTGATTGCCAGTGTTTCGAACGCATCCAACCCGGCTGCCGGAAAGCAACGCCTGGACAAAGCTCTGAAAGCCATATGCTCGAAAGCAACGGCGCCAAATCCCGGGGACCGCTATGCCACCCTTCCGGAAATGGCTCAAGACGTCTCGCGCTATCTCGACGGCCTTCCGATAGAAGCCCACCGCGAAAGCTTCATCGAAACGCTGACGCGGTTTTACCGCCGTTACCGCTTCTTTATCTTGTTGATTGGCGCGTACTTACTGATGCGCGTGTTGATTCTGTTCTTCATGCACCGGTAGGGCTAAAGGATTTTGCGAAAGCGTTGTATTGAACGGTAGATACCAAACAACCCGGAGGAAGCATGAACAAAGTACTGCTGGGACTTCTGTTGGGTGCTGTCTTGGGTGCCATCGACGGAGGAACCGCATGGTTCACGCCGGCCGCTCGTTCGATGATGGTTGGAATCATTGTTGGGTCCACAATCAAGGGCTTGATCGCAGGAGTTGCGGCGGGAGTCTTTGCCCGCAAAGTAAAGTCGCTTCCCTTAGGAATCTTGTTCGGACTCGCCGTGGGGTTTGTGCTGGCGTTCCTTGTGGCCTACATGCAGCATGGCTACTACCTTGAGATCATCCTGCCTGGCAGCATCGTTGGGATGATCGTAGGCTACGCGACGCAAAGATATGGCGCGGCTCCCGCCACATCAAGCGCCCCGCGGTAGCTTGATGAAAGGCAAGGACTGCGCAAGAGATGAGTCTATCAAAGCCAATGCTCGGCCTAAACACCGGCGGAACACTCGGACTGCTTGACAGGCTGAGCGGATTCTTCGAGCCATCGCTCGCTCCAGTGATGACCAGCGTGATTACGTTTTCCATGCTGAAGGGGCTCCTCTCTGGCCTGGCGATGCGTTTCTTTTCGCAGCGCGTCCGGTCCATGCCACTGGGATTGTTTGCCGGGATTGTCATTGCCGCTCTTTTGAGCCTGTTGGTGATCCTCAGGGCAGGCCCGGGCCTCTTCTGGGACATCATGCTGCCGGGAATGCTGCTCGGACTGATTGTGGGATTCGCGACGCAGAAGTTCGGAACGCGAGTGGAAGCCTCTGCATGGCAATGAACTGCGGAAAACATGCAAGGAAGGAGAAGAAAATGGAGACGTGGATGAAAGCTTTTGGTTTGATCATTCTAGGAATTGCCATCCTGGCAGTGAGAGCCAGCGCCGGGCAATGGTGCAGAAGCCTTCGAAAGACTAAAGTCCTTGGTCGGCCATTGGGAAACGGACAAGACCAACATGAACAAGGCCTCGCTCGATTTGGAGCTTACCTCCGGCGGCATCGCCATTCTCGAAAAGCCGCACATGGTTGAAGACGGAAGACGGCAAGTCTGTCCAGATGATCACGCTGTATTACCTGGACGGCGGCGATGTGAAGCTGGCGCACTACTGCATGGCGGGCAACCAGCCAGCCATGCGCGGCACATATTCGCGGGAAACCAAAACGCTCACGTTCGATTTAGTGAGCATCTCCAACCCTGAAGAGCGCCGATGACGGCCACATGCATCACGCCACGTACACATTCCTCGATAACGATCATTTCAAGACCACTTGGACTTTTCGCAAAGACCAGGAGGACGCAATCACCGAAGAGGTGACCTACGTCCGCGTGAAGTATTTTCCTCGAAACCAAATTCCGGCCGTTCAACCAGGGCAGGCTAAAGTGCCCGCCCTTGTGTCTGTGACGTGTCTAGAATGCCCCGCATCGAAGGAACGGCCGCATTTTGACCGCGCGGCGCGAGGTGATGCGATGGGATTTGCAGCTTTTGCTGGGCAGAAGTATCTGAACCTCGAAAGCTTCAAGAAGAGCGGCCAGGGCGTGAAGACCCCCGTTTGGTTTGCCGCCGATCCTTCCGCAAAGCTCGATTCGAACGACGCGAAGCTGTACGTGTATACCATGGGCGTCTCGGGAAAAGTGAAGCGCATTCGCAACAATCCGCGGGTGAACGTTGTGCCATGCAATGCAAGCGGCAGAGTAAAGGGCGACTGGGTCCCCGCACGAGCCGAGATACTCTCGGGACGCGAAGCCCAACACGGTATGCAGTTGCTGAACAAGAAATATGTTCCCTGGAAGCAGTTGCTGGATTTCTTCGCAATGTTCCGTAAACACGAGCGCGTTGTTTTCCTGATTCGGCCGGCTTGATTCTCGTTTTGAATTGAAGCGCAACCGTTTTCCCGCCGCTGGGCGAAAACGTCACCTCACGGCCGCACTAACGGAAATTGCTCATCAGGACGACGTCCAACTACCGCGACGATGGCGATAAACCCTCGTTTCGATTGGCGAACCTTGGATGCCCTCACGGCAGGGCTGATGCCGCTGGCTTGCGACACAGCTTGTGTCGCGCTTCAGCCGCTTCAGTTCTGCGCGCATTTCCGCCGCGCTCTGGTAGCGCAAATCCCGGTCTTTCTCAAGCGCGGTTCGAACGACTTCGTCGAGTTTTGGCGGGAGCAGGGGATTCAACTCGAGCGGGGATGGCGGAAGCCGATTCAGAATTCCATCAAAGATGGTCGCGGCAGTGTCGCCTTCGAAAGGAAGCTTGCCGGTCGCCATCTGATAGAGCACCGCGTCTAAAGAAAACAGATCGCTCCGCGTGTCGAGCTCTTTCCCGCGAGCTTGCTCGGGAGACATGAAAGCAATAGTGCCGACCGCCATCCCCGGCGAAGTGAGGTATTCCGAGGCAGTGGCCAGGGTTGCGCCAGCGTAAGTCGATCGTTTTTCGACCCGCCACCAGTTTGGCGAGGCCGAAGTCCAAAATCTTCGCCTGTCCCCGCGGCGTGATAACGATATTCCCCGGCTCGATGTCGCGGTGGATCACGCCTTTCGAATGTGCCGCATCGAGCGCATCGGCAATTTGAATGCCACTATCGAGTAGCTCCTGCAAGTCCGGCCGGTGGCGTGACAAGTAGCGGTCCAGCGGCTCGCCTTCAACGAGCTCCATGGCGATGAAATATTCGCCGTCCGCTTCGACGATTTCATAGATCGTGCAAATGTTCGGATGATTCAGGGAAGAGGCGGTGCGCGCTTCAAGTTTGAACCGCTCGAGCGCCTGCTGGTGGTGGCGCGCCAAATCTTGCGGCAAAAACTTCAGCGCCACGCGCTGGCCGAGGTGCAGGTCTTCTACAATCAAACTGTGCCCATGCCTCTAGCACCTGATAATAAGAAATCTGCCGGATAGGATTCCCTCGCTGCCTTTGGGACTATAGTTAGCGTCTCATACCATCGTCAATCGGCGTAGGAGCTGGTGACTTCTTATACGCGCGAGGCCACGTGCTGTTGCGGGACTTCTGCCAGCGCGCGAAGCGATTCCTTGTAAGGCGCGCGAGCAACCCCTCGTTCCGTGAAAATTGCGACAATATAGCGAGCCGGCGTCACATCAAAGGCCGGATTTGCCGCGGGCACGTCCGGCGCAATGCGCAACCCTTTCAGATGCGTCACTTCCGCAGCCGAGCGCTCCTCGATGGGGATATGCTCGCCATCCGGAAGCGAAAGATCGAAAGTCGAAATCGGCGCGGCGATATAAAACGGCACTTTGTTTTCTTTCGCCAGCACGGCGATTTGGTATGTTCCGATTTTGTTGGCGGTGTCGCCGTTGGCGGCAATGCGATCCGCTCCGGTCACGACCGCGCCCACTTTCCCGCTTTTTAAAAAGTGCCCAACCATGTTGTCCGTGATGAGCGTCAGCGGAATGCCGCCCTTGTGCAGTTCCCACGCCGTGAGCCGCGCGCCCTGAAGATACGGCCGCGTTTCCGGCACAAGAACGTGCAGTTTTCGCCCCTGTTCAAAAGCCACCCGGATCACGCCTAGCGCCGAGCCAATCCCTGCTGTCGCCAGCGCGCCTGCGTTGCATTGGGTCATCACTTGCCCTTCCCGCGGCATAAATTCCGCACCGAATCTCCCTATGGCCTCATCCGTCGCACGTTTTTCCAAATGAATTCGTTGGGCTTCCTCCGCCATCCCCAGCTTGATTTTTGCGAGGTCGGAAGTTTTCTCTGTCAAATGGCCAAAGCGCCGCTTCATTCGCTCGAGCGCCCAGAAGAGATCAACCGCCGTAGGCCGCGTTTTCGCCAGCGTCTCGCAAATCTCAGCGAATTCGCCGCGAAGCGCTTCCACAGATTTCGCGGAAGAGTACTGCACTCCCAGCGCAGCGCCCATCGCCGCGGCTACGCCAATCGCCGGCGCGCCCCGAATCACCATTTCGCGAATGGCTTTCGCCACCTCGTGGTAGTCAGTGTAAGTGCAATAGCTTTCCTCTGCGGGCAAACGCCGCTGGTCCAGCATTACCACGCCGCGGTCCGTCCATTCGATGGGTTGGGCTACGTACATTCTATTGCCATCCTGGAAAGGTTTCATTGTATCTTGGAACCACACACGCAAGCACCGAACACCCCGACATCGCAAACATCTCTTTGATGCGGGGGCACCACGAGACACGAGTCGCTTTTTCTCAGTGATGTGGAGGCATTTTCGTAAAGCCCTTGGTCGCCACGAAGCCGATGAGCGTAAACAACGCAATCGTCGAATTGTATCCGAGATGAAGCAGATAGCTCGCGTACACCGTCCCGGTCCGCGCGCGGACATAAGTAAAGACCATTCCCACCGCCATGAGCGTGACAACCAGGCCCACGCTCCAGCCGAGTTGATAGCCGTGAACCAGACCGAAGATCGCCCCCGTCACAACAATGCTGGTCCACACGCCCCGCCGTACAGCGACCGATGGCCCTACTCCAAATGCAGAGGCAACCGAGGATGTCAACCGCGCCAGCAGCGGGTAAAGGTAGCCGCGAAAGAGCGTTTCTTCCACGAGCGGAGCAAACAACACCGCCATGGCCATGAACAAGAACATGGTGCCACGGTGCCGGAACAACTCCTCGATCGGCGCGTTCTCGGGCGTGCTGGTCTTCGCATTCACGATGAACACGCCGATGGAAAGCGCGCATCCCAGGAATAAATACGGCCACGGCTTTCGCGGCTCGCGCGGATCACGTGCACCTAAAGGTCTCCAGCCAAGAGACCGCCAAAACGGCGCATTCGGAAGCAACGCGACGGTTACGTAAAGAAAGAAAAGCAGCGAGGCTTCCCACACCACCATGCTTCCGACCGCAAAGAGCGGTTTTGAAAAGACGAACTGTTCGAGTTCGTGTTTGTTGGCAAAATGCTGGCGCGCCGGCATGTAATAAACGGAGAAAGTCAGTTGCACCACGACCAGGCTGATGAACCCGAACAAACCGAAGACAACCAAGTGCACCCAGGACCACGAGATCCTCAAGTCCTCGGGCAGGTTGGAACCTGGAGGATGAGCCGCCTCGGGATGAGCCGCGACGTAGGAAATAGGATCGCCCGCGAGCGTGGCAGGGGATTCCGACAAGCAAGATTCCGAACTCCCGGCAGCTGAGGCTTCTGACTCGCCTGGCTCTCCCGGTGAATCCAGCGGATTTTCGTCAACCAGGCTCATCCCTCTCCGGTCACCGCTTCTTCGGCCAACCTGCTGCCAGCGCCGCCGCAACCAGGGGCAGCATCAACTCGTGATGGCCCGTGACCGCAAAGCCGCGGGATTCCGGTCCTTTGTGGTTCGGGCCGGAAGCGGTGGGACGCTTCACTACATTTTGCAACGGGCGGTAGTGCTGAATAAAGTCGAAGTTGGCCGTGGTAATGGGGCGAAGGGGCACGCCAAGATTCCGCACCACCGAAACAGCCTTCAGAAAGACCTCCGGCAGCACGACCGCGGATCCCCAATTGAGATACACGCCGCCGGGATGCATCTGCTCGGTCAGCGCGCAGAACAGCCGAAAATCGCGATAGGTGGCGTAGCCGAGAGCCGCGCCGTCGGCCGATGGGTGCAGGTGCGGAATATCCGTCCCGATGGCCAGATGCACGGTCACCGGGATGCGCCGCTTGTGCGCCGCCGCCAAAACGCTGGACTCTGCATGTTTGACCTCAATGACCCCGCAGTTAAGAAATTGTCCCGCCGCTTCGCCGTATCCGATTCGAATTCGCTCGGCCAGTTTGGCAATTTCGTTCAGGTACTTGCCGGTCTCCTCCGCCATCCCGAACTGGCCTTCGCCAAGCGCGGCCTCCACGTCTTCCGAAGTATTTCCGGCCAGGGCGATCTCAAAATCATGAATCAGCGCTGCGCCGTTTATCGCCATTCCCGAAACGTAGCCGCGCTCCATCAAATCGATCAACACGGGGCCGAGCCCAACTTTGATGACGTGTCCGCCCAGGCCCCAGAGAATCGCTTTGCGTTGCTTGCGCGCCGCATGGATGGCCGTCAGAAGCTGGCGAAGTTCCCGCCCCGCGAGAATCTGCGGCAGCGAATCCAGAAATTTTGTCAGAGAAGTGTTCCACGCGTCAGGCTTGGCGAATTCCCGCACATTCACCTTGCTCTTCCGCGACGCCAGCGGATAGGTCCGCACTTCACCAAGCACCAAGGGCTGGATCGAATAAACGCTCATGATAAGTGCTTCACTCTACGGAGAAGCACGACGAGCCGCAAGGAAAAGTTGATTTCGGCCGCGCCAATGCTGCGCATTTTCCCCGCCCGCCAGCGTTGTCCTCCCGAGCGAAGCGAGGAATCTGCTTTTGGCAAGCGTCATTTCCCTTTGCTGTTGTTCCCGTTGGAATGTCCGTTCATGCCCAGCACACGCGCAAGCACCTGCCCCGTGTACGATCTCTTCGTCCGGGCCACCTGCTCAGGCGGACCTTGCGCCACAATGCGCCCGCCGCCTTCTCCGCCTTCCGGACCCAAATCAATAATCCAGTCCGCTTGCTTGATGACGTCGAGATGGTGCTCGATGATCAGCACGGTGTTTCCCAAATCCACAAGCCGCTGCAACACGTCGAGCAGTTTTCGCACGTCGTCAAAATGCAATCCCGTCGTCGGCTCATCGAGAATGTAGAGCGTCCGGCCCGTCTGCCGCTTGGAAAGCTCGCGCGCCAGCTTGATGCGTTGCGCTTCCCCGCCGGAAAGCGTCGTGGCGGACTGCCCCAGCGTCACGTACCCGAGCCCCACGTCCACCAGCGTCGAAAGCTTCTGTTGAATCTGCGGAATGTTTTCGAGCAGTTTCAGCGCATCGGCTGACGGCAAATTCAACACGTCACTGATCGAGTGGCCCTTGTAGCGCACCGCCAGCGTTTCCGAATTGTACCGGCGCCCGCGGCACACTTCGCACATCACGTAAACATCCGGAAGAAAGTTCATTTCGATGCGCCGCAGGCCGTCTCCCTGGCAGGCTTCGCAGCGTCCGCCCTTCACGTTGAAGCTGAAGCGGCCCGGGCGGTAGCCGCGCTCGCGCGACTCCGGCAGCATCGCAAACAGGTCGCGGATCGGCGCGAACACGCCGGTGTATGTCGCGGGATTCGAGCGCGGCGTGCGTCCAATCGGCGCCTGATCAATCTCGATGACCTTGTCGATGTGCTCCGTGCCAACGATCTGCTTGTGCGCCGCGGGCGCTTCCGAGGAGCGATAGAGTTTTTGCGCCAGCGCGCGATACAAAATGTCGTTCACCAGCGTGGATTTTCCCGACCCCGACACGCCGGTGACCACCGTAAACAACCCCAGGGGAATGGTGACGTCAATCTCCCTGAGATTGTTCGCGCTAGCTCCGAGAATCTGGATCACTTTTCCGTTCTGGCTGCGGCGCTTTTCCGGAACCGAAATTTTTGCCGCGCCGCTGAGATACTGTCCCGTCAGCGACTCCGCCGTAGCTTCGATTTGTTCCGGCTTTCCCTGCGCAACCAGATAGCCGCCTGCCTTTCCTGCGCCCGGGCCCAAATCCACTACGAAATCAGCGCGCCGAATCGTGTCTTCGTCGTGCTCGACTACCAGCACGGTGTTGCCGAGATTGCGCAGATGTTCGAGTGAACCAAGCAGCCGCGCATTGTCTCGCGCGTGCAGCCCAATGCTCGGTTCGTCCAGCACGTAAAGCACGCCGCGCAGCCGCGAGCCGATTTGCGTCGCCAGCCGGATGCGCTGCGCTTCCCCTCCCGAAAGCGTGGCTGCCGACCGCTCCAGGCTCAGGTAGACCAGGCCTACCGCCAAAAGAAAATCAATGCGCTCCGCGATTTCTTCCAGCGGCCGCCCCGCAATTTCCTTTTGCCGCTCGTTGAGCTGCGTCAGGATTTTGTCCACCGCCGGCCGTGCTGCGCTGAGCGAAAGCGCCGTGAAATCTGCAATGGACCAGCCCGCCAGCTTCACCGCCAGCGATTCCGGCCGCAACCGTTTGCCGTGGCAAACGCTGCACACCGTCGCGGACATGTACCGCGTCATCCACTCGCGGTACGAGTCTGAACCAGACTCTTCGAAATTCCGTTCCAGAAATTGCAGGATGCCCGGAAACCGAAAACCCTTTTCTCCTTTCGATTTCCTCCCCGCTTTCGCGTTTTCACCCGCGCCATCTCGGCCGTTCGAGGGCGGACACCCATACAGCAGCATGTTCTGAATCCGCGCGGGTAATTTCTCGAACGGCGTATCCAAATCGAACCCGTGCGCATACGCGCCAAGCTCCAGCGTCCGCTTCAAAATCGCCGAGCCGGATCCCGGCCCCAGCCCGCCATCAAAAAGCGGTCTTGACCAATCATTAATAATTTTCGACGGATCGAAATCATATTTCGAACCAAGCCCGTTGCACGCCGGACACGCTCCGTAAGGCGAATTGAAGCTGAACGACCGCGGCTCCAGCACCGGAACGGATATTCCGCAATCCGGGCACGCCAGCTTTTCCGAAAACGTGTGCTCTTTCGCGCCCACAACCGCCACGGTCACCAGCCCGTTCGCCAGCTTCAGCGCCGTGGCAATCGATTGTTCCAGCCGCGCCGCAATGCCTTGTTTTACGAGCAACCGGTCCACGAGGATTTCAATCGTGTGGTTTTTGCGCTTGTCCAGCGCCGGAATATCGTCGAGCGGGATGAGTTCGCCATCAATGCGCGCGCGCACGTATCCGTCCTGCGCGAATCTTTCCAGCTCCTTGCGATACGCGCCCTTCCTTCCGCGAACAATAGGCGCCAGGATCATGATCCGGTCGTCGGGCTTGCAAATCTCGCCCTGCAGAATCGCCTGCACGATCTGCTCGCTCGATTGCCGCGTAATCGGCTTCCCGCAGTTCGGGCAATGCGGAACACCGACCGAGGCGTATACCACGCGCAGGTAGTCGTAAATTTCTGTGATCGTGCCCACCGTCGAGCGCGGCGAACGCGTCGTGGTTTTCTGTTCGATGGCGATGGACGGCGAAAGCCCTTCGATCCCGTCCACTTCCGGCCGCTCCATCTGGTCAAGGAATTGCCGCGCGTACGCGGAAAGCGATTCCACGTAGCGCCGCTGTCCTTCCGCATAAATAGTGTCAAAGGCGAGCGAGGATTTTCCCGAGCCGGAAAGCCCGGTGATGACCGTCAAGGTGTTCCGGGGAATCTCCACGCTGATGTTTTTCAGGTTGTGCTGTCGCGCGCCCCGGATTACCAGTTTGGTCAGGCCCATGAGAGAAAAGCGCTCCCTCCACAGGAGCTCTTGCGCTCAGCGCCAACACTGAGCCCACAATAACTCTTCACCATACCAGGAGTTAAAGAACCCGGTCAAGAATCTGCCTCGCGGGCTCGCGGGCAAAATGGTTTCATGGCGGCGCTATTTCTTCATATCCCTGTTTCCAACCGTGAACACGAAAACATGCAAATTGAATCGCGCGGCACGATTCGAATCTCGAATCCCCCGCGATGCGGCCGTCCTTCAGAATTAAGTAGAAATACTGAAGTAAGGTCCCCCTTCTGTTTGCGCCTCGGCGGTTACCTTCACAGCAAATTTTTAGCACGGTCAGGTTGACCAACGCGTTTCCCCGATAAACTAGCGAGTAACTGTGTCCTGTTGGGCTGTCCCCCGGCAAAGCACCGTACAGTGAAAGTTGGCAGCGCAGCTCCACGGTTGGCGCTTGGGAGTCGGACAAGAAGGAATGAGAAAGCTCACGCACTGGGAAGTCGGGAGCGTTGCCGGTTTTCTGCTGGTGTACACTTTCGTTTCCCTGCTAGCGAAGCCCGGGGCGGCCCTCACCGCCTTTTCCGACATGAGCGGGACCGGCCTGTGGCTCATTGCGGTCGTGGTCCTGCTCCGCGCCGCTTTCAGCAACAGGGGCCGGACGCGCTGGTTCTGGTTCTTGATGGCCCTCGGCGCGGCGATGGTGTGGGTCAACTTCGCCGGCTGGCTCTACTATGAAGTGATCACCGGCCGCCAGCCTCCCAACCCGTTCTGGGCCGATATTCCGCTGTTCCTCCAACCGGTTCCCATGATGGCCGCCGCGGCGATGCGCCCGGGCTCGCGTCAGCGCGAGCAGCGCTTCCTGCTCAGCTCCCTGAATTTCCTCATTCTCCTTCTTTGGTGGGTCTACCTCTACATGTTCCTGGTCTATCCGAACGAATACCTCATCCTGAACCAGGCGTTGTACAACGCCTACTACTTCTCGCTCTTCATCCTCGAATTCTCCGTCCAGATGATCGTGCTGGGCGGCATGGCTTTGGTGGCCGAAGGCGCCTGGCGCAAAATCTATTGGCATCTGTTCGGCGCCAGCGCGCTATATCTCCTCTCCTATCAGTGGCTCAATGCGGCGCTGAATCGCAATGAATACTACAGCGGAAGCATCTACGATGTTCCCGACTATGCCGCCATCTGCTGGCTCATCTTGATTGCGGTGCGCGCTCGTCACGTCCTATCAGAAAAACTCGCCGGAGATGAAAAAGAACCCGAAACCGAGGTATCCGCATTCCTCGCCGTGCTGGCCGTGATGTCCATGCCGCTGATCGGTCTGTTCGTGCTGTACCTCGTTCCCGCCGACCAGTTGCGCTCGTATCGCGTGATGGTGACGCTGATTGGAATCATGCTGGTAGGCGTGTGCGTCTTCCTGCGGCAAATGCTGATGGCGCGCGAAATGACACGCCTGCTGCACGAATCCAAAAAGAATTTGGACCGCTTGCAGCACGCGCAAATCCAAATGGTCCAGCAGGAAAGGCTCGCAGGAATCGGCCAGCTGGTTTCCGGCATAGCGCACGAACTCAATAATCCCCTAACCGCGGTCATGGGCTACTCCGACTTGTTGAAGGAACAAGCCCCGGACAACGGCGTCCGGCACAAACTCGAACGGCTGGGAACCGAAGCGCGGCGCATGAAACGAATCATTGACAACCTCATCAGTTTTGCGCGGCCGCTCCAGGACGGCCGAAAAACGCTGGACATCGCGACGGTGGTGCGCGATTCGCTGATGCTCTGCGAGTACCAATGGAAAAATTCGGGCATCCAGTTTGAACTGAATTTTCCGCCGGACCTGCCGCGCATTCCGATCAATGAGGGCCAATTCAAAATGGTTTTCGTAAATCTCTTCACCAACGCCGCGCAGGCCGTGGAGCAAGCGCCCGAAAAGAGAGTCGTGGTTGAAGGAAATCTGGAAGCAAAGAAAATCGTGGTGCGCTTCAGCGACACCGGCCCCGGCTTCAGCGATCTCGGCCGGGCCTTCGATCCTTTCTATACCACCAAGCCCGTGGGCAAAGGTACCGGCCTGGGGCTGAGCATTTGCTACGGCACGGTGAAAGAACATAACGGCAAGATCTACGCAGAAAACCTGCACCCCCACGGCGCCGCCGTCACCATCGAACTCCCCGCCGCCTGAAGAACGTCCCGGCGACCGCCGGCGCCGCAAACGCACCCCCCGAGTAGTATGATGATGGTATGAAAGAGAAGACGTCTATCACACTATCGAAGGATCTTCTGGCAGGAGTGGACCGCCTGGCGGGATCGAAGCAATCGCGCTCGGCGTTCATTGAACGCTTGCTCCGCAAATACCTCAAGGACCGGATGAACCGGGAAGCCGAGGGCGTCTTGGAATACCAGGCATCAGGCGAATAAGACCGCGCCATCATTTCTCCGCGAACTCAACAGGCACCTGACGAGAGATGTGATCACATGAAACGGGGTGAACTCTATCCGGTCTAAAAACCGGGCGGCGATCGGAACCTGTACCGGACGTTCGTGATGGTGAGCCGCTAGGCGCTCCTCGATTCCAGGTTTTCCACGGTCATCTGCGCGCCGGTGTACCGTGGCGGAGAGGGGTTGGCCACCCAAGTAGCGATTGGGCCGGAAGAAGGACTGCAGCACGCGAGCCGGATCATGGGCGATAACCTCGTAAGCCTGCGCAAAGCCGATCTGACGCATTATGGGGGTTCGCTTCGAGCCGCAAAGCAGGCGGAGCTCGATAAGGCACTGAAATTAGCGCTCGATGTGGGGTGAGCAAGCAGAAGTCAGAACTGAGGACTGGCGAGAGACGGAAAAAACGGAAATCGAGTGCGAATTCCCGAAACGAATTTATAAGACTGCCCGCCAGCAATATTGCTGGGAGGGCGGGGTTGGCCGGGGATGTGGACGTAATCACCTGGGAATGCAGGGGTTAGAATCGACGGCAACTATCACCACGGTTTGCAGGATGTAATATTTGCAGGCTTTTGTGCGTACTAGGCTATGGAAACGCAGAAGCTAGGCCGGATGAGCGCGCCGGGAACAACGGAGTCGAGCGAGGCGATTGCCCGTGCCAGGGCGGGCGACGCCGAGGCTTGGGGCCAGCTTTACCGGGAATACGCGCCGGCCATTTTCCGTTTCTGCAGGCGTGCCATGCCGACCCGCGAAGATGCGGAAGACGCCACCATGGAAATTTTCATGAAATTGAAGAGCAAGCTCAGCCAGTACGATCGGACGCGGTCGTTCTCGGCCTGGCTCTACAAAGTCGCCGCGAACCATTGCTGGGACATCTTACGCCGCCGGAAGATTCGCCAGGACAAAGAAACCGAAGACCTGGAAAACGTGGCGCTGGAGCATCCCGAGCCAAGCCAACTGGAAAAACTGATGGAGCAGCGCTCCAGCGAAGAAGTGCGCAAGGCGCTCGAGAAAATGAGCGCTCGGGCGCGCATGGCGCTGGTGATGCGCTATTACTCGGACATGAGTTATGACGAGATTGCTGATGCGCTGGGAGTGCGCCGGGCCTTCGTTGGCGTGGTGTTGCTGCGCGCGCGGCACGAACTGCGGCAAGCGCTGGAAGGCAATGCGGCGCTGGCGGCAGGAGGGGCTTCATGAGCGAATCCGGGGAAGAAAAGTTGAAGCATCTGGACGAGATGACCTGCCTGCTGTACCTCGAGCGCCAGCTCGACCGCGCGCGAGGGCTGGAAGTTTCCGCCCACACGAAACAGTGCGATACCTGCGGCACGCTGCTGCGCGCGCTGGAGCGCGAGTCGCGCCTGCTGATGCGCGCGATGCTGGAAGACACGGAACCGCTGCCGTCGCGGCTTGCCCAGTTCCAGGAAAAAGCGCGTCGCTCGATGCAATGGATCTGGGGCCTGGCGTTTGGACTGGCGGCAACCGGCGCGTACGCGCTTTACACGGGATACATTGAGCCCTGGCAGCAGCAGCTGGAGCAAGCGGGCTTCGGCGGCTCGAATCTGCTGGGGCTTTTGATTTTTCAGGGTGCGGTGTGGAAAGGGTGGCAATCCATGATCACCATTCTCGAAGCAGTGGCCTTGGTGACGCTGGGCGGCGTGGGCGCGATGTTGCTGCGCCGGCGAATCCGCCGCGGCTCGGCGCTGGCGCTGGTATTTGCCAGCCTTTGCGCCGCCCTGATGTTGACGCCCGGAGCTCCGGCCGCCGAGAAACGCACGGGACAGAACCCGACGGTGGCCAAGGACGAAACGATTAAGGGCGACATCTTCCTTTCGGGAGAACGCGTGCGGGTGGAAGGAACGGTGGATGGCGACGTCTTTGCGGCGGGTAAGGACATCGACATTGACGGGCACGTGACGGGCGACGTCATCACCGCGGGACGCTATCTGCGCATTCCTGGGATTGTGGACGGCAACGTGCGCTCGGCGGGGAACACGGTGGTGATTTCCGGGACGGTCGGAAAAAACATCACCTGGTTCGGCGACGCGGTCACGCTGGAGTCCACGGGGAAAGTCGTGCACGGCATCACCATGTTTGGCGGAACGCTGGCCATTGACGGGCATGTGGGCCGCGACATTCTTTTTTACGGCGAAGAAATGAACTTGAACGGCGTTTGCAGCGGAAGCGTCCGGGAAAAAGGAAACATGCTGATCATCGGCTCGAACGCGCAAGTGGAAGGGACGATTCATTTTGAAGGAAACAAGCCGGCGGAAGTGGCTGCGGGAGCGAAACTGGCCTCGCCCGTGGAGTTCCAGCAAATGGAGAAGAAAGAAGGCTACCGGACAGGGCATTATTACGTCTGGCAGGTCATCTGGCTGGCGGCATTCATCCTGTACGGCTTGGTGCTCTTCTCGCTGATGCCGAGATTCGCGGAGGAAGCGGTGAAGTCCGCGGAGCAATACGGCGCGTCCGCGGGGCTTGGCGTGCTGACGCTGTTCGGCGTGCCCATCGCCGCCCTCATTGCATGCGTCACCGTGGTGGGACTGTTCATCGGACTTTCTACTTTGTTCCTTTGGTATGCGTCGCTGTATTTCGCGCAAGTGATCGTAGGAACTGTGGTCGGAC
The DNA here is from genome assembly GCA_003224085.1 of Acidobacteriota bacterium. Classification (GTDB taxonomy): domain Bacteria; phylum Acidobacteriota; class Terriglobia; order Acidiferrales; family UBA7541; genus Acidiferrum. The sequence goes on from QHYK01000057.1 coordinate 70,725, forward strand.
AATGGCTGATGGGCCGCACCAGCGAATTCTGGCCGTTCATTGGAAGGATGACCGTGGGCGTTCTGATTGTGCGCCTGCTCACGACGATTCCGGAGGTAGGCGGCTGGGTCAAGTTTGTGGCGATTCTCTGGGGCGTGGGAGCGATTTCGCTGGCGATTTTCCGGCGGTTCCAGCCGGCCCTCGCCGCTGGCGGCGCACCGACGGCGCCTGCCGTGCAGCCGCTGCCGCCAAACACGACCATCGGCGGGCCGTTGCCAGCGTGAGGAAGTTCGCCGTTTACCGCTTGCAGTTTACGGTTTGCCTTTACCGTTTGTAGTTTGCCGCCTACGGTTTTCAAGTTTCGTTTACAGCGCTGAGTTAAACAAGCCCAAGGACAAAACAACGCGAGTGACTTGTTCTGATCGTAGCTTAGCAAGCTGGTTCTCGGTAGCGGTGCACGGAAAAAAGCCGCTGGCAGGGCTTGGTGATGAGGGAGCGGGCTCCCCCGAACATTTTGGGGAGCCCGATGCTTTTGCGGAGGCGGAGAAAAAAAGCAGCTCGCGCTGCGCGCGAACTTTAATGCTGCCGGATCTTAGCGGCCATAAACGGCAGCGGCGCGCTATGGGAAGTGTTGTCCAGATAGAGAACGCGCAGGCCGACTGGAGGGGGGCTCGGGATAGGCGTTCCGCCTGCCGCGATTCCCTCCAGGTTTGTCACGCCATCGGCCCCCGAAGTACCGGTGAATACCTGCGTTGTAAAAATGGACGAACTGGTAGTCAAGAAGTAGCTCGGAACGTTATTCACGTTGATTTGGCTAGGTGAAGCGGCCCCGATTGTGTTTGCGATCAAACGAGACCAGCGCAGCGTGACGGTGTCGGCCGTGGCAGAAGCAATGGTCGTGCCGCTTGCGGCAGTAAAGGCGGTGACGTGAATGGCAATGGCCTGTCCTGGATGAATGGCGCTCGTGTCGGTTTGCCCCTGAAAGAGCCCGAGGCTGGCGGCAGGGACGGCCAAGCCTTTTGTGTCCACCAGAAAAGGCCTCACGGTGGAAGCAGGGATATTAACCGTGAGAAGATCGCCGGTCTTCAGACCGCCGATTAGGGAGTTCGTCGCCGCCTGTATTTTGTCGGTCAGCGCGATAGCGAACTGGGTCGTGCCCCCGATGGCAAAGACGGTGCCTTCGACAAGGTCCTGTTGCGACGAAAGCAAAGGTTCGATTTCCTGGACGGAGAAAGTGCCGCCCGAATCGAGAATCACGTCCATGCTGGCCACCTGGCCGGAGGAAACGCAGGCGGACAACGTCGTTGTCGGCCTGGGGCAAAGAGTTCCGGAGGGATCCGGATCGAAATTCGTGGCGGAGACAGCCGAAGCGGTGAGAGTTCCGCGCGTGGGGGAAGTAAGGGTGACGGCGCTGCCGTTCAGGCCGACGACGCCGGTGAAATCCTCGATGAGATCGAGTTGACTACCGCTCAGGTTGGAGTTGGAGCGCGGCAAAGTGAAAGCGCTCAGAACCGCCGGGCTTGGGGAAGAAGGGTTAAAGTTCACAGACAAGGCGCCGGAGGAGGAAAGGGAAATGGCGTTTTTCAGATTGAAGTCGATGCCGATTCCTTGTTGCCCCGAGGAAGTCGCCATGAAGTTGAAAGAGGGAATCACAGGAGTGCCGGAAGCGGAAAGGGAGAAGGAGCAGACCGAGCCGCTGGAACAACTCGCTGTGCCGGCGGTGATGGTGGAAGTGGTGTCGTTCAAGAAAACAATTTCGGGATTGGAAAACGCCACCGTGACTGTATAGGTCCCGGAGGGGACGCTCGTGAGGGTGCCGAGGAATGCGCTGTCGGATTGCAAGCGCATCAGGTCCACAACTGGCGTTGCGGGCGTGAGGGTTTGCGCAGAGCCCGAGGAAGGCGTGAGCACGACGCTGGTCATAGAGACCTTGAAGGAAAGAAGCGAAGGATTCGCCGGAACAGTATCGGCAACCACAGTAAAGCTCACCTTAGCGCCGGAGCCTCCGCCGCCGCCTCCGCCGCCCTTTCTGTGAAGCGTGCAGGAAGCCAGGGAAAAAGAAGCGAGCAGGAGAATGGAGATGAAAACGAAAGATTTGCAGCGAGCCATCAAACACCCCGCGGTGGATCGAGTGCGTTTGTCATCCCTGGCCGGGAAAAACGCTCAAACGCCCCACAAAAGAATCTAGCGCCCCGGCAGAAAAGCTAACATCGCAAAAAGCCGTCCGTTGTGCAACTGCTAAAGGCCGTTAAATCCATTGCGATGCTCAGTTTCCGGAACCTTGGAGAAGAACGCCGGTGCCGGTGAGGCCCGGCTACCGGTATGTTATCGTAGCTGGTCTCAGGGTGGTTCGCGCAGGGAAAAGAGCAAGGGCAAACTTCTGAGAAAGACCACCACCAATTCGAACCGGAATCCGGCAGGCGACGGCAAGCGCGCGGCGAAGACTTCGAAGGGGGGGTATGTGCCTCTGGACGATGATTCGAACGTGGGTGAGGCGGAGTTCGAAAGCACGAGCAGCAAAACCCAGAGCCAGAGCGCCAAGCCGTCGATGAAGGAAGTATTTGGCCCGGACGGGTTCCTTGAAAAGTGCATGAAGGGCGGCTTCGACCGTTCGGTGGTGAGTTCCGACTATGAATATCGCCCCGCTCAACTGGAAATGGCCGAGCTGGTGCATGACGCGTTCGAAACGCATCACCACGCGATCGTGGAAGCCGGCACAGGAACGGGGAAGACGCTGGCGTACCTGATTCCCGCGATTTGCAGCGGGCGGCGCGTGGTGATTTCTACGGCGACCAAATCTTTGCAAGAGCAGCTTTTCCAGAAAGACATTCCATTTTTGCACAAGCATTTTGCGCCGAACCTGAAAGTCGCGGTGATGAAGGGGCGCTCGAATTTTCTGTGCATCGCGAAATTGAATCAGCTGCAAGACCAGGGGCTGCTGAAGGGCATCGAGGAAATGGATTATTTCCGGCAGATCAAGGACTGGGCAAAGCTAACCGAGACAGGCGACCGAGCGGAGCTGACGTTTTTGCCGGACGATTCGGGATTGTGGGGAAAGCTCGACGCGCGGCGGGACACCTGCACGGGGAAAAAGTGCCCGTCGTTCAATCCGTGTTTTGTGACCGGGATGCACCAGCGAGCGGAAGAAGCCGACCTGATCATTGTCAACCATCATTTGTTCTTTGCCGATTTGGCGCTGAAGCAAGACGATTTCGGCAGCATTTTGCCGGAGTATTCGGCCGTCGTGTTCGACGAAGCGCATGAGATGGAAGACGTGGCGAGCGAATATTTCGGGAGGCAGATTTCGAATTTCCGGTTCGAGGAGCTGGCGCGGGACACGGACCAGACGCTGCGGCTGCTGCATCAGGGCACGCCTTCGCTGCTGAAGAAAACGCTGCGCATCCGGGAGCGCAGCCGGAGTTTCTTCGAATTGTTTCCGCCACGCGAAGGCAGATTTTCCTTCTCGGGGAACGCCCGCGCCGCGTTTCTGGAGCAGAACCGCGAAATGTACGATGCGCTGGTCTCTTCCCTGAAAAGCCTGGAAACGGAACTCGCCGCGCTGGTCAACCGGCCGGAAGAATTGACGCGGATGGCGCGGCGCAGCTTCGAGCTGCGGCAGGAATTGTCATTCCTGTTCGAATCAAACGAAAAGAATTTCGTGTATTGGTACGAGCGGCGGAACAAAGGCGTTTTCCTGACGGCCACGCCCATCAATGTGAGCCAAATCCTGCGGGAAAAGCTATTCGAGCAATTCGACACGGTCATTCTGACGTCGGCGACGCTGACCGTTGGCGGGCGATTCGATTATATCCGACAGCGGCTGGGCATCGATCACGCAAGAGAACGCACGCTGCCTCCGGAGTTCGATTATCCGAAGCAAGCAATGCTGTATTTGCCGCGCAAAATGCCGGATGTGCGCGATGCGGGATTTTCGTCCAAAGCGGCGGACGAAATCGTGCAAATGCTGGAACACAGCCAGGGCCGGGCCTTTTGCCTGTTTACGAGCTACACGCAGATGAAGGAATTGTACGAACGGGTGCGCGCCCGTGTTTCGTTTCCATTGCTGCTGCAAGGAACGGCGCCGCGGTCGGCGTTGCTGGAGCGGTTCAAGAATACCGAGGGAGCGGTTTTGTTCGCGACGGCCAGCTTCTGGCAGGGCGTGGACGTGCCGGGCGAACAGTTGTCGTGCGTGATTGTGGACCGTCTGCCCTTTGCGGTGCCTAGCGATCCGATCGTGGCGGCGCGCGTGGCGGCATTGCAGGAAGAAGGGCGCAACGCGTTTGGCGAATTCCAGGTGCCGCAAGCAGTGCTTTCCTTGAAACAGGGATTCGGACGATTGATCCGGACGAAAACCGACCGTGGCGTGCTGGCGCTGCTCGATACGCGGATTCAGCGCATGCCCTATGGTAAGATTTTTCTGGAGTCGCTGCCGCGCTACCGGGTGACCCACGAATTGAACGAGGTGGCCCGGTTTTTGGACGGAACCAGCAAGGGAAAAGCGGCCCATCCGGCTAGTCCCGCCTGAAGCGTCACGAACAAGAAAATCTCCTGAAGCTGGCGGCGATCTTTGGAGCGAAATGTACCAAGTCAGCGTGGAAGAGACATTTTCCGCGGGGCATGCCCTGCGCGGATACCAAGGCAAGTGCGAAAATCCCCATGGGCATAACTACCGCGTGCGTGTGACCGTCGAGGGGCCGCAGCTCGACTCGATCGGTTTGCTGGTGGATTTCCTACAAGTGAAACAGATTATCCGCGAGGTGATGGGACGGCTGGATCACCAGTTCATGAACGATTTGGAGCCTTTCAAGACCGTGAATCCGTCGGCAGAAAACGTGGCCAAGTATTTTTACGATGAGATTACGAAGCAATTGAAGGAGATGCCGCCGGGTGCGAAGGTGACGGACGTGGTTTTGTGGGAGACCGACACGAGCCGGGCGCAATACCGGCCGGGAAATTGAAGGAGTTCTAAGTCTTGAGTTAGTTGTAAGTTCTAAGTAGGGATTTGATTTCTCAGATTGCGGCTTCGACGGTTTGAGAGAACCCCCCGTCCTCCTCCATGGATCGGAGGATTTCCATTGCCCGCGCTAGCGCGGCAGTGAACCGGCTGAGGCCGCAGGTGAAGAAATGAATCGCGCGTTCCTCATCATTCTCGTTCCTGCGATCCTGGTGGCGTTGGGCTACGTTATGGTTTTCCGTTTCCTGGGGCTCGCGCCGACCTACACGCGGTTCATTGTTGGCGGCGTGGTTTTTCTCGCGGCCGCTTTCTGGCTATGGCCCAGAAAGAGCGCACGGAGCGCAAAAGGCGTAAAGTAATTCGGGGAGCGTTCGCGCCGTCATAATTCCAGTCATGGTAATCACGGAAATTTTCAAATCCATCCAGGGCGAAAGCACACGCGCCGGTTTGCCGTGTATTTTTGTGCGGCTGACAGGCTGCAATTTGCGATGCACCTGGTGCGACTCGGCATATGCCTTCCACGGTGGGAAGAAGATGACCATCGAGGAAGTGGTGGCGCGCGTAGAAGAGTTGGCGGGGCGAAAGGCGGGTTCGGCGGAGCGGGGAGCGGGCGACGCGACGCAGCGGTGCGCCTCCCTGGCAGGGCCGGGGCAGACAGCAGGCGGACCCCGCAAAACCTCGGCAATGCCATTGGTGGAATTGACAGGCGGCGAGCCGTTGCTGCAAGAGGAGATTTATCCGCTGGCGGAAAGGCTGCTTGCGGCGGGCTACACGGTGATGATCGAGACGAGCGGGGAACGATTCATCGGGCGACTGCCGAAGGAAGTCATCAAGATTGTGGACGTAAAGTGCCCCGATTCGGGCGAGCCGGACACCTTCGATACGAAGAATCTGGCTGAGCTGACAGAAAACGATGAAGTGAAATTCGTGCTTTCGACGCGGCGCGACTACGAATTTGCGCGCGAATTCGCGCGGCAGCACGGATTGGAGCGGCGCGTGCGGCAAGTCCTGTTTTCTCCCGTGTTCGAGGATCCGGAAGGAAAGTGGCCGGGGCTCGAGCCGCGTTTACTGGCGGAATGGATTCTGGCGGATGGCTTGCCGGTGCGGCTGGGGCTGCAACTACATAAGTTTATTTGGGATCCGGCGACAAAGGGAGTTTGAGGTAAAGGAAGTGGAGGAACAGAAAGGAGAAGAGCCGAATGGCGGAGGCTGCGCAATCGGCGGAAAGAATGACACACTTGCGAAAAGCGGTGGTGCTGCTGAGCGGGGGAATGGACTCCTGCGTCAGCACGGCGATGGCGCGCGAGCGGCATGGCGCGGGGAACCTCGCGCTGCTTCACGCGGGCTATGGGCAAAGGACGCAGCGGCGGGAGCGGCGGGCTTTCGAGGAAATCGCGGACTTCTACGGCGTGCGCGAACGGCTGGTGGTGCAGCTGGACCATTTCCGAGCGATTGGCGGGTCCGCGCTGACCGACGAGAAGATTGCGGTGCCGGAAAATGAATTGGGCGCGCCAGCACCGCACGGCAGCGCGATTCCGGCGACCTACGTTCCTTTTCGCAATGCGCATTTTCTTTCCGTGGCCGTGAGCTGGGCGGAAGTGCTTGGGGCCGGGGCCATTTTTATTGGCGCCGTAGCGGAAGACAGCTCCGGCTATCCAGATTGCCGGCCGGAATATTACCGCGTGTTTCAAGAGCTCATTCGCGCGGGAACGCGGCCAGAAACACGGATTGAAATCGTAACGCCGGTCATTCAGATGAAAAAGAGCGAGATTGTCCGGCGCGGGCTGGAGCTGGGCGCGCCGCTGCACCTGACGTGGTCGTGCTATCAGGAGGAAGAGGTGGCTTGCGGCGCCTGCGATAGCTGCTGGCTACGTTTGCGCGCATTTGGAGAAGCAGGAACGGCGGACCCCATCCCGTACCGGCGTGTCGTTCCCGCATCGCGGTGAGCCCGCCGGCTATCGCAGCACCTACTCTCAAGCATCAAGAAGAGGCTTGGCGGCGCGCGTGGCAGACTTGCCGGCGGGCAGGCTTGGAATCCAGCACGGACAAGAGAGATAATGGGGCCGAAAGGGTCCGGGGAGCCGGACCAGCTCCCTCAGAAAAAGGAGAATGGAGCATGAGGATTTTGAATAAGTCAGTTGGAATAGCTGCGATTCTTGCCTCCGCGCTGGTTTCCCTAGGGGCGCCGCGGGCGGCGGCCCAGACAGGGTCGATCAGCGGGCAAATCCTGGATGTCAATGGAAAACCATGGGCCGAGTTGACCGTGCAGGCGACAAGCGATCAAGGCGCGAAACAGACTGCCAAGACGGACAACGACGGCAAATACAGCATCCCCAGCCTGCGCCCAGGGATTTATACCGTCACAATCACGGGGTTTCCTCCGCCCAACGACAAGCAGCCCGCTTACGACTTTGCCAAGGTAAAAGTGGGCGGCGGAGAAGATGCCAAGGCCGATGCGAACTTCAAGGAAATCATGGCGAAGCAAGGCGCGGCCGCTCAGGAGCAGATGAAGAATCAAGAGGAGGCCAAGGCGAAGTTCGAAGGGATGAAGGCGCACTTTAACGCGGGGAACGCGCTGCTCGAGCAGGAAAAAGCGGCGAAAGCAGAATTGCAGAAAGCGCCTGCGGACCAGCGCGACGCGGCCAAACAAAAACTGGCCGATCTTGCCGACCAGGCGGCGAAGGAATACAAGGCGGCACAGGAATCCGCCGGTGAGAAAGAGTCCAACTTGCATCTGCTGTGGGCCAAGCTGGCGGAAGCCTACGACACGGCGGGGCGCAACGACGAAGCCGTGCAGGCTTACCAGCAAGCCATCGCCGCCAAGCCAGAGGTGCCGGGCTACTACAACAACCTGGGAAACGTGCTGGCGCGCGAAGGAAAAATCGACGAAGCCAAGGCCGCTTATACCAAGAGCGCAGAACTTGATCCAACAAACGCGGCGACGGCGTGGAGGAACTTCGGCATCAGCCTCTACAACGCGGGACGATTGAAAGAGGCAGTCGAGCCTTTGAAGAAAGCCACCGAGTTAGATCCCAAGAGCGCACAAGCCTGGTACTTGCTGGGCGCGGCCCTCGTGGGAGCCATGGAAACGAAAAAAGAGGGCGACAAGCTGGTGTTCGTGATCCAGCCGGGGACCGTGGAGGCGTATCAGAAAGCGGTGGAGCTGGATGCCAACGGGCCGTACGGGACGCAAGCAAAGCAGGGGCTGGAGGCGTTGCAGCAAATGGCTCCGGGAATCGACACCAAGGTAAACATGAAGAAGAAGAAGTCGTAGCGAACGAATAGCGCATTCATTCGGGCCGGTCCACTCATGTGGGTCGGCCTTTTCTTTTGGCGGGGAGTCCGCGAGCCGGGCTAGGCTACCTGCCCTGTGGAGAAGCGCGCGGCTTTGACGGCGCGGATGGTCAACGCCGCAGACAAGCACGGGCTGGTTCATCCTTCCTGCCTCGCAAAATCGCTGACGTTGTGGTGGCTGCTTGGACGGCAGGGAATTAATACGCAGCTGCGCATCGGGATACGCAAAGAGAACGGCAAATTCGAAGCTCATGCCTGGGTCGAGCGAGAGGGCGCGGCGCTGAATGAAGCAGAAGGGCATCATCACCACTACGCCGCTTTCGATGCGGCGCTGGCCTCTTTGCGCGAAGAAGAAGGCTGAACCCACACGGTTTTGAGGCTTGGCAGTGCTACTGTCTTTTCAGATTGTGGAATGTAAAAGCAAAAGCCCCGCTTCCGGAAGGTCGGGGCTTGCGAAGCGAGGCTCGTTAGGCCTCGGGCTCCACACGAACAGGTTAAGACTTCAAATGCTGGTGACACCGAAGGTCATCAAGTGTTTGGTGCGCGGAGTGCGCGGCGGCAGGTCCACGGTCAAAGAAACTTCACTCTTGTTGCGCAGTACGCCGAGCTTCACAGTTTGACTTTTGTCCTTGGCTTCATGCTTCGCCGCAAGCTTCTCGCGCAAGTCACCGACGGAGCGAACGTGCTCGCCGTTGAGGGAGGTGATGACGTCGCCCGCTTTTAGGCCCGCCTTTTCCGCGGGCGAGCCGGGATTCACTTCGCGAACGAGAATGCCCTCGCCATCGGGGGCGCCGAAGAATGTGCCGAGCTGGCCATTGAGGTCTTCCGCGTCAATGCCAAGCCGTGGCTGGCCGTCGAAAAGGAATTTGCCGCCGTCCCATTCCATCGGCGGAATCTCGGGCATGGCAAACGCAAACGCGCCCGGAGCGCCCGGGGCGGAAGGAAACACGCGCAAGGAGTGGCGCTCTTCGGCTTTGCCCAGGGTTACGCTCACCGTTTGGGCACGGCCGTCGCGCCACACGGTGAGTTGCGCGGTGCGGCCGGCAGGAATCTCGCGTATCATGCGGCGAAATTGTGCCGCGCCTTCGACGCGCTGGCCGTTGATTTCCGTAACCACGTCGTTTTCCTTGAGGCCGGCTTTCGCGGCAGGACTGTCCGGAACGATGGAACGGATAACCACGCCGCGCTCGGCGGGAAGTTTCAGCTCCTTCGCGGTGTCGCCGTTGACCTCGCGAAGTTCTACGCCAAGCCAGCTGGAGCCTTCGTCATCCAAGAGAACTTGGACGCCGTCGTCATCGCCAGCCATGGCAGGAAGGGATTCCAGCTGCTGGATGGCCTGGGAGTGCTGGGCAAGAGCCATTTCCGAGGCGAGATTCGCCTGCAACTCCGCGAGCTTGGCGGACCGAGCTTGGCGTCCTTGAAGCTTTGCTTGCAGCTGTTCCAATTTGCGTTCCAGTCGAGTCATGGCGGACTCGTCCGGGCAAGGCGTTTGCGAATTTGCAGGAGGGGCGGGCAGAGCGATCAGGGCAAGGCTGAGTGCCGCGACGCCTCCGGTAATCAAGATATTGCGTTTGTTCATCTTCGTCCCATCCTCCTCATCTCTTAGACGCAGCGGAGCGAAAATCGTCAGACGCTCGAGCGCAGGATAGTCAAGCGGATGCCGCCATTCACGGTGCGAAGACGGATGGGAGGACCGCCGCGGCCCAGTTTGCCGCGCATCTCCCGCAGGCGGTCGGTGCTCTCCATGGTGATGGGGAGCTCGGAGGAGAAGTTTCCGTTCATGCATTTCGCTTCGATGTCCGCCTGCAGGTCAGAAGGCACGGCGACGACCAGCGACCCATTGGTCGTTTCCGCGATGGCGCCCGCCTTTTCGGGGGCGTGTGCGAGTTCGAGGCGCACGTTTCCATTGGTGGTATGAGCGCGAACGTTTCCACCGGCCTCAAAAATTTCAATGTCCCCGTTCACGGTGTGCAGGTCTTCCACGTTGTCGAGGCCGAAAACGCGCAGCGTACCGTTTACCGTGCCCACGTGTTCGACCAGGACGTGATGCGGAACATGAATGGTGTATTCCACGGCGACTTCCACGCCTTCATTTTGGGGATAGCGCGTGGTCACGACGACGGAATCCGGACGCGCCTCGACCTCAATGGCCACGCGCTCGAGATCGGTTTCCTGGTTCTTTGCCGTTTTTACGGCATGAATCTCCACCTCGTTGCGGTCCCACCCCTGAACGTCAACAGGCCCGTTGACGTTTTGCAGCTCAAACGTGCCGCAAGGCTGCAGCGGAACGGTTTGGTTGAAGTCTTTGCTGATGGCATAGCCGGGAGCGGCCCAAATTCCGGCCGCGAGAAGAAGGGAAAAGCAAAAAGACGTCGGGCGGAAACCGTGACGTGACATAACCTTCTACCCCCCTTGAACTGCGATTTAGAGAACCGAGGACCGAACAAATCAGCGGCGCTTCAAAGGAAAGCCTTTCAGCGCAACTGAAAATCGAATTTCAAAGTCGAAACAACTTCCACCTGCTTTCCTTTTACCCATGCGGGCGTCCCTCGCCAGCGGTTCACGGCGTCAATGGCAGCGTCTACCAGCGCTGGTTCCCCTTCCAGAACTTTTTCCACTTCGACGCGACCGTCCTTCGTGAACTTGACCTGCAACGTCACGAAACCATGGATTCCCGCGCGCTGCGCAAGAGTTGGGTAGATGGGGTCAGGATGATAGGTAAGCCGCTTCAGGAAATCATCCTGACTTTCGCTGATGCTTCCGCGAAACCTGCGTTCCAAATCACCGAGGAAATCTTCAAGCCAATCGGTGCCGCTGTTTTTCTGCTCCATTTTATCTGGCGTAGCGGGGGGCGGAATAGAAGGCCGAGACTCCGGCCCTATGAAAGAGAGGGGAGGAAACCCCACTTCAACGAAGCGTTTGTTGAGGCGGTCCTGTTGCTCCTGGATAAGCGAGTCGCGCAGCGCCACTTGAGCGTCGAGATACTGCAGCCGAATTTTGCCGGCCGTGGTCCGCAATTTCAGCGGAGCGCCGCCTCCGTTCAAAACCCCCACAGCGCGAACCTGACCAACTCCGTTCGGGGGCCTCTGCATGGTCAAATGCAGGCCCGCGTCCGCTTCGATGTGCTGCTCGGTGCCGTTGGCCACTACGGCATCGATATTGACCGCGAGGTTTCGCGGAATGTACACAATGATGTCCCCTGTGCCGGAGGCCAGCTGCGAAGGGGCTTCCAGGCGTACCGGTCCGCTTCCGGGCGGGGCGTTGGGGTTGATCCAGGCCGTGATGCTGCCTCCGGAAGTGGCCGCTTGCACGGCGCCGGAAGCGCCCGTCAGGCAAATGCTGCCGCCATTGGATTCCACTTCCATGGGCCCGGAAACGTAAATGACATGAATGCCGCCGCCGCCGGTCTGCGCGCGCACCGAGCCTTTTACTTCACCGAAATCAATCTGGCCTCCGCCGGTGTGGACACTGACAAAGCTGGCGGCTTGACCAACCGTGATGTTTCCGCCGGCAGTTTCCAAATCCGCGCGGCCGCCGATCTGCCGCGCGCGGATATGTCCGCCGCCGCTATGCAGGGAAGCGTCTCCAGAGATGTTGCCGGCATTGATGTGGCCGCCGGCGGTAAAAGCGGTCAAGTCCCCCGCGACGTCAAGAACCTTGATGTGCCCGCCTTCGGTTTCGAGCTTAGCGACGGGACGCCCGTGCAGAGCTAATCCCGCCCGGCCAATTTTTCCGGCGATAATGTTTCCGCCTTGCGTTTTCAGGACGGCGGCGCCGCCGAGGTCCCCGGTGGCGATGTCGCCCGCGTCGGTGTTCACCTCCAGGTTGTAATTGCGCGGCACGGCGATTTCGAATTGCACCCAGAACTGCGCATTGGTGTAGTGCGCGCCTTGGGGGAAAAGCTGGCCAGCGATTTCCACGCCAGTCGAAGAGGTTCCAGCCTTGAGAGAATAATTCTTCAGAAGTTGCGCCGCCGCGGCTCCGCGCGCATCCGTCTCAACATGCACCGTATATCGCACGACAGGAGAGGAGCCTGCTTGGATGGGCATGATATTTACAGAACCGAGGTCGGCGACCAGCCGGAGAGTCAAACCTTCTTTGGTTTCCAGCACGCCGCTGCGGAAGATCGAAGTGCGCGCCGCGCCGGGGTCGGCCGCTTTTTCGGGCAGGGCTGAAGGTTGTTTGGGATCAGCGGCGAAAGCAGCGGGGGAAAATTGGGCAACGGAAAGAATTCCCGCGAGCGTCCAGCGCAACGCGCCGTGACGCGCCCGGAAAGAAGACCTTCGATCAGAAATGGAATCCATCGCAAGAATTAAGTTCTTCGCCCGTTCCGATTACTGCACTTCGCGCGGGCCAATCTGTCGTAAAGCGGCGGCGCTGCGCAACCGAACGTCGCGGCTGGGGTCGCGGCGCTGCAAATCCTGAAGCACTTTCACTACATGCGCGAACGAGGGGTCTTCGTCGCTTGCTGCTTGGGGCGCCGGTGTAGGCGCCAGGACCGGAGCCGCGTCGGCCGCCGGCCGCTCGCCATCCAGAGAACCCACCAGCAGATTCACCGCTTCCACGCGCACTCCGGGGTTGGTGTCATGTTCGAGCGCGTCCAGCAGCGTCTGGCGCACGTCGTCCTCCGCCGCTAGATCGCGCAAGGCCTCCAAAGCCTTCATGCGCACGGCGGGATTCTGGTCCTCGCGCGCCGCGTTGAGCAAAGCGCTGCGCACTTGCAGGTCGCGCGCGGCGGCCTTAAGCGCGTCGAGGCAGTCGAGCCTTGTTCCGGCATCGAACCGCTCGCCGTTTTGCAGCACATAGGTAAGGGCCTGGCGCATGTTGGGATCTTCCACGGTACCGGAGAGCACCATGGGCTGCTCCGCGCTGACCTGCAACTGAACGGTGGGAGAGTTCGAACCTGGGGAGGAAGAAACATTTACGCCGCTGATCACCATGTTGGAAAACTGATCCGGTGTGAGCGGCTGTCGCGCGCGCACATTCATGGCCGGGACGGAACTGTTCGAGTTTTGCTGGAGCCAGGGAACCAGCTGAGTTCCGGCGAGAACGCCCACAAGAATGAGAAGCGCTCCGCTCCAAGCCGGCCGCAGCGCCATCCAGCGACGCAGCCAGCCAAAAGGCCGCCAATGTTCTTGAAGCGGCGGGGCGGAAAGATCATCCAGGACTTCCTCGAGTTCGCTGCGGCACTGCGCAAGGAGAATTCCGGAGGCCTCGAGTTCGTCAGCGGATGGCGGGGCGGAGGTCAGCGTGGAATGAAAATCCTTTTCTTCGGCAAGTTGCGCGGAGCAGGCTTGGCAATTTGCCAGATGCGTTTCGATCCCCTCGCGTTCCTCGTCGCTGACTTCGTCGCAAACGTAAAAAACCAAGAGCGCGGCAACATCCCTGCAGTTCGTCTTCTTTTCGAACGGGCTCATCGCAAGCCTCCCAACTCATTGCGGAGTTTGCGCGTGGCGCGGAACAACGAATTTTTCACCGTTTCCTCGGTGGTGCCGAGCGCGTCGCCAATGGCGCGCAGCTTCAGGCCCTGATAGTGCTTCATTTCGAAGACGACACGCTCGCGGGGCGATAGGCGCTCCATAGCGCGGGCGATGCGCGCTTTGATTTCCTGGCCCATCATGGAGCGTTCCGGATCGAGCGTCGGGCGGTGTTCGCGCTGGCGCTCAAAAAAGTCGGTGATGCCTTCTTCCTGATGGCCGGCCTTGAGCTCCGGAGCTTGATCCTCTGGCCGGGCCTGGCGACGACGCAAATGATCCAGGCAAACATTCGTGACGATGCGGTAGAGCCAGGTGTAAAAACTGCACTCGAAGCGGAAGCGGTGAAGGTTGCGGTAAACCTTGAGGAAAGATTCCTGATAAACGTCGCGGGCGTCTTCCGGGCGTTTCATCAGGTTCAGCGCCAGGCGAAGGACATCGCGGTCGAAGCGGCGAACCAATTCCTCGAAAGCCGCCCGGTTGCCGGCTTGCGCTTCCGCCACCAGAGCGCGCTCGTCGAGATTGGGCAATGAGGTCACCGAGACTAGGGCGGCGCTGGTGCTGCCCGAGCAAGCGTTTTCATCGGCCAAGGCAAAAGCCCATCTGGGGAGCTGCATTTTTCGCTTTCTGTTCGCGCGTGGCCAACTTACCGCTTGCACAACAACAGGTTAGCGCAGAATTCTGCATTCTGTTTAAGGCTGGCTACCGCGGTATCATCCAAATTGGACGCACCAACGCCCAAACTGTGAGCCTAGCTCCCCACTAGCAACAACGTCAATCCTGCGGATTTTGTTTCCAGAAAGGCACCGAATCGAGCCCCGCTCCGGGCCCGCAGGTCGACTCAGGCATTCGATGGGCTCAATTGAATTCGTTTCCTCGGGCGCCGCCCCCGGGGCTTCGGGTGGGAGCAATCGTGCTGTTCGAGCCTAATCGCCAAGCCGCTAGCGGCCAGGCGAAGAGCAGGATCAGCACGAGCAACACGGCATAGCCGTTGGAGCGGTAGAACGAGTCCGGCTGGGCCAGCAACTCGGCCGACGCGCTCACGAGCGAAGTTCCCGCCACGACCAGGAAACATCCCAGCAAGTTGAACTGCATCACGAAGCGCACGCCGAAAACCAGAACGCCGAGCAGGATCAGTCGGGCGATGAATTGCTTCGCGAAGTCAGCAGGCGTGCCCCAGCTTCCTCCAACAACCGCTAGAGCAGCAACAAAGAACAGCAAAACGCGAAGCCACGTCCGCGTTATTTTGGCGGCAATGAAGGAGGCGATCACTGCGACATAAGCGGTCATCCTCAAACCATCCAGCAATGTGCCTCCCAAAATCGACGCGGCAGGAAAGATCGCGTCGAAACTCTGACCGAAGGAAACATCGAGATAGCGGTGCGCGGTCGGCCAATGCCTGGAAGCCGTAGTGAGGAGCCGCTCCAAGCCCAGCAGTCCCGCGCTTCCTCCCAATCCAATCCATAACGCATCGCGGTAATATTTCTCAGGCATACCTGCCCAGCGAGGGAGGCGCTCCCCTCCGAAAGCCAGGTTTGCGTAATACCACGCAACACCGAAAAGCAGCACCAGGACGCCAAAGGCGAAAGGGCCACCAAGCAAGGCGAAAATGCCGAGGACTCCGAGCGTGGTTTTGTAAGGAACCGCGGTATTGTATACGTTCAGGAAGTTGGGAATTCGGTCACCCAACGCAAAAACTGCGTAAAAAGCAGCGAGTCCCCAAACGGCCCAGAGAGAAAGCCGCTTCCATGGAATGGCGCGAGCCAGCTCGGAGCGCAGATTCTTAAAGAAAATGATAAGCACGGTGAGGCCTAGGCCGCCGAGAAGCACGATGGGCCCAAAGGCCAAGGCTTCGCGCGGAAGCGTCGTTTCCTCCTGCTTGCGCCGCCAGTCATCGGGAATTTTGATGAACGCGCTGAAGCCTTCGCTGGCCGGCTCGTCTTCATCGGCGGAGCCGGAACGGCGAAAATAGGCGCGCCGATAGTCGGTAACTTCGTCGCCGAGAACGGCAACTCTTACGCGCAGATAGGCATGCCCGCTCGGACCCCGTGGCGCGGAACTGTTCGAATCCAGCGGCGTGTTCTGCTGCCAGGTGAGCAGATGGTCGACGCGGTGAGGGCGCGTTTCGGAATCAGTTTCGACGAGCGTCCACTGGCTCAGGTCTAGCTTTTTTCCTTCACGCAAATACCTTTCCGCGCGCGCTACCGCTTCTTCCTTTTTCAGCGAGGCTCCGGCGGCGTCTTCGGCGATTTTGTGTTGCAGGGCGAACAGAGAGCCATCCGGCTTGAGTTTGACGGAATACTCTTCCGGCTGACTGTCGCGGAAATATCGCGCTTGCCATATCCCTGCCGGCACTTGCTTGTCGTAGATTTCATTGACGCGCGCGATTCCTACGCGCTCGCGCAGGAATTCGTTGGTGACGGGGTCCGCGATGTCTGCAAACACTGCGGCGCATTTGTAAGAACCAGGGTCCACCCCGCGGGCATGGAGGATTTGGTCCGCTTTAGCCCGCGCGGTTTTCGCGTTCACGGAGAGTTTCAAATAATCGCCGATGGATTCGGGTTTTAGCCGCCAGGTGACCACCGCGCCCGCAATCAAACATCCGGCAAGCAACGCAATCATCCCCGGCACAAGAGCGTCGTAGCGGCGCGCCGCGGCGGCGGAAGCGCCGGATGGTTGAGCCATGGCAAGGTCCAGGTCCGGGAGCGGCGTCGCGCGGTTTTGCAGGCCTTCATCGGCTTCGAATCCGCCGCGCACGAGGCAGCAGACTCCGGCAAACAGCAGCGGCGCAAACGCGGCGGCGGCTACGACCGCGCCCGACACTTTGAAGTACAGGCTGTTGGAACGCAGGAGAAACAGGCCCACGAGCGAGGCGTCCACGGTGTAGTGCCAGATGAGCGTTGCCAGGATGCCCCAGCGCATCATCACGATTCCCGCGACGATGCCAATCAGCCCGATCTCGATGCCGCGGATATAAGCCGGCTCTTGCGGATAATTGCTGTGCAGAAAGCTCCAGAGAAAGGCCGGAAGAATCACGGCGAGCCAGCGGGACTTTGTAAGTTTCGTGAAAAAAGGAATGGCAAAAAGGCGGAAGGTGAATTCTTCGTTCGTCGAAGCCAGCAGGCCGATCGCCGCGCCCGAGAGCCACGGGAAGAGCGTGTTCACGGACTCTTCGTAGTTCACTTCCTGCGGGGCCCACGCTCCCAACCGGTTCGCCAGGACATAGAATGCCACGACATAGCCGATGTGCACGGCGGCGAGCGACAGGCCCACAACCGCCGCAGAAAAAAACTCCTTGGAGCGCAATCCGCGCAAAGTAAGGATTTTGGAAAGGCGCAGGCGCTCCGGCCACGAAGAGCGGTATAGGGGCTCTGCGCCCGGAAGAACAATCGTGATCGTCAGAGCGGATAAGGCCGCAAACAAAAGGGCCCCACCCACTCTTCCGGCAAGAAATGTTCCGTAGGAGACTTTTGTGTCGTAGCTGGCGTTCCACAACGGCCAGTCATTCAGACCCTGCAAAAAGAGCAGGCCCGCCACCAGCAGACCGAGCAAAATGGCGCCGCGCCAGCGCGTTTGGCCTTGCAACGTCAGCTTGATTCCAAACCAAACGGCCACGACGAGCAAAGCGATGTAGAGGACGGTGAAAGCCAGGGCCAGCGTGTCGTTGCTGGAGCGCAGCCGCTGGTAGCTGCGTTCCCAGGCTTCGGGAACCTTCAAGAATTCTTCGCTGGCGCCGATGCGGTCGCCTTGCACCTTTACCTGCAAGCGGTATGGCGCCTGTTTTGCGCGAAAGCCGTGCTTTTCCCAGGTGAACGTCCAATCGGTGCGGTTCGGCTTCTTTTGGGAATTGGACTCCTCGGGGAGTGCGTCCCAGGCGCGCAGATCCATTGCCAGTTTTGCGCTAAGAAAGTTTAGCGCCGCAGATTGGGCCGAGTCACGGTCTAGCTTGGCTCCCGCGCGGGCCTCTTCGATTTTGTGGTTGTAGCCGACCATTTGGCCTGACGGGCTGACGCGCACCTGAAATTCTTCTTCCTGTAACGGCTTGAAGAACCGCACCTCCCAATACCAGATATTCAGCTCCGACGACATCAAGCGGTTGGCTTCGCGCAAGCTGAGCTGGCGCTCGAGGTAGACCTTGGCGTCTTCGTCCAGGTCGAAAATGATGGAGGACTTGTAGCCGCCAACGTTCTCACCGAGGCCGGAGATGAATTCCTGCGCGCGTTCCAGCGCCTCATCGCGCGAAACCTGAAAATTGACGGAAGCTTCGGGAAACGCCTGGAAGAAGTAGTTGCGCGCGAAGAGCAGGCCAACGAATCCCGCGACCACCCATAGAAGTAGCGCGCGCTTTTCCGAAGGGGTCAGACGCTCAGCTGCCACCAGGGCCACCCTGTGCAGGGCCTTTCGGTAAAGAATATTTCACGTGAAACAAATTGCTCCTATTGGCTTCCCTTGCCTGCGCTTAGACGCACCCTTTAGGAGACGGGAATCTCTCACTCTATCGGTAGGCGCGGGCACGGCGCAAGTTTTGGCACGGCCGCATCCGCGTTCCCGCAATGATATAAACAATAGTCAATGGCCATGAGCCTCAGGACCGAAGTGCGCATGATTAAGGGCGTCGGCCCGCAGCGCGCCGAGCTGCTTGCGGAGCGCGGCATTTACACGCTCGACGATCTACTCGACTACCTGCCGTTTCGCTACGAAAACCGCATCCACTTTTCGAAAGTGAAAGACATCCAGCCGAACGGCACGTATACGATTCGCGCGCGCGTGATGAGCGGCCAGGCCGTTCGAAACATGCGATTCCGGCGCGATGCCATCTACCATTTGTTGGTGCGAGACGAGGATGGCGGCTTGCTGCCTTGCAAGTTTTTTCATGGCGGCTATCTCGAAGGGCGACTGAAGCCCGGCCAACTTCTGATTCTCCACGGCAAAGCGGAAGTTGACCGGCTGCGGCCGGCGCGGCTCGAGATGATCAATCCGCAAATCGAGCTGCTGAACAGCGAGGAGGTGGATTCCACCGAGGCGGGCCGCATCGTGCCGATTTACGAAGCCATGGGCACAATTAGCTCGAAACAGATTCGCCGCGCCATGTACGCCGCAGTGCAACTCCTCGATTCCCGGATGCCGGATGTTTTGCCGGAAAGTTTGCGCGCCCGGCTGGGTTATCCTTCGCGTAGCGAAGCGCTCCTACATACGCACTTCCCCGAGCCCACTGAATCGCTCGACGCGCTGAACACGTTTCGCTCGCCCGCGCAGCAGAGGCTGATCTTCGAGGAGTTTTTTCTGTATCAGCTCAGCTTGGGCCTGGACCGCCGCGCGACGCGCAAAGAAAATGCCATCGCCTTCCGTGTCCGCGAAGACCGCATACGCGAAGCATTGAAGCGTATCCTTCCGTTCAAGCCAACCGGAGCGCAGAAACGTGTTCTCGCGGAGATCGTGGCGGACATGGAAAAGCCGGCGCCGATGAACCGCCTGTTGCAGGGTGATGTCGGCAGCGGAAAGACCATCATCGCATTGCAAGCCGCGGTGATCGGCATGGAGAACGGTACGCAGGCCGCGCTCATGGCGCCGACGGAGATTCTTGCCGTCCAGCATTTCCTATCGGCAAGGCGCATTCTGAGTAAAGCAGGCTACCGCGTTGAGCTGCTTATAAGCGGCATGAAGTTCGCGGAAAAGCAGGCGGCGCTTGAACGCATCCGTTCAGGCGAAGCGCAACTGGTGATCGGCACGCATGCGCTGATCGAAGAAAACATCCAGTTTTCGCGCCTGGGTTTCGTGGCCATTGACGAACAGCACCGCTTCGGAGTCTTGCAGCGCAAGCGGCTGATGGACAAAGCGGCCTCCCACGGCCATGCGCCGCATGTCCTCGTGCTCACGGCCACGCCGATTCCACGCACGCTGTCGCTGACGCTCTACGGCGACCTGGACGTTTCCGTATTGGACGAATTGCCGCCGGGTCGCACGCCCATCATCACGCGGGTGACCACCGAACAACATCTTCCCGGCGTCTGGGAGTCCCTTCGGCGGGAAGTTGCGGCCGGGCATCAGGGCTACATCGTTTATCCGGTCATCGAAGAATCCAAGCTCGAGTTGAAGGCGGCTATCGATGAATACAAGCGGCTTTCCAAAGAGGTTTTCCCAAGACTAAAGCTGGGGCTTTTACATGGCCGGCTTTCCAGCGAGGAAAAAGACGACGTGATGCAACGCTTTCACCGGGGCGAAGTGCAAATCCTCGTGACTACGACGGTTGTGGAAGTCGGCGTGGATGTGCCCAACGCCACGGTGATGGTCATCGAGCATGCTGAGCGCTTCGGGCTCGCGCAACTCCATCAACTTCGCGGGCGTATCGGCCGCGGCGCGCAAAAGTCGCACTGCGTACTGGTGGCGCCGTTTCGAATGACCGACGGGGCGCGCGCCCGGCTCGATACCGTGGTGCGCACTTCGAATGGTTTTGAGATCGCCGAAGCGGACCTCCTGCTTCGCGGCCCGGGCGAATTTTTCGGCACGCGGCAATCCGGAGAACTGGGCTTTCACATTGCGAACCCGTTGCGCGACAAGGAATTGCTCGAACTGGCGCGCAAAGAGGCATTCGCCCTTGTCGAAGACCTAGCGCAGCACGAGGAACTCGAGCGCGTCTTGCGAATGCTGCCCGGAGAATGGCAGCGCCGCTACCATCTGGCAAAGGTGGGCTAGGCGGCTGCGCGCCCCGGTCAAGGGGCTCCATTACCCGCTCTGTAGACAGCGCCCCTTAGCGACCTCGGCTACCGCTTGCGGCCCGGCAAGGCTCTTGACTTGGAACCAACAACCGAAGCTAATAACGGAATTCATGCGCGTCATCGCGGGAAGCTATCGCAGCCGCATCCTGAAGCGTCTTAAGGGCCTGGCGCTTCGGCCAACGAGCGATCGCCTGCGCGAAACGCTGTTTGATGTGCTGGGGCCGGAAGTGGTCGGTTCGCGGTTTCTCGATCTTTTTGCAGGAACCGGGGCGATTGGCATTGAGGCGCTGAGCCGCGGGGCCGCCGAAGTGGTGTTCGTGGAAAATCACGCGCCCGCCGCGGTATTAATCCGGCGAAATCTCGCGTCGCTCGGCATTCGAAAGGGAGCGACGGTGCTGGCCATGGATGCCCTCCGCAGTCTCGAGAAGCTCGGTTCAACAAGCAAGGGAAAGGCCTCCGCGTATGATTATGTTTTTCTCGATCCTCCCTATGCTGCAGCCAACGACTATGTTCGCGTGCTAGAATCTTTGGGTTGGGGGAATCTACTTGCACCGGGCGGCGTGGTGATCGCGGAGCACCGCCGCAACTTCGATTTGCCGGAAGAGACGGGCGCGCTCGAGTGCTACCGCGTACTCAAACAGGGTGGTGCGGCTCTGAGTTTCTACCGCCGCGCTGCCGCAGCTGCCGGCAAAAACAACTCTGCTCCGTAAACCCGCTCAAGCAGAGGCTAACTTTCTGAGAGTGTTCTGCGGCGTTGCAGGCAACGAGCGCGCGCCACGCCGAATCGAAGGGAGGTGTCATTGAACCGCTTCGGCTCATTCGG
Source organism: Acidobacteriota bacterium (assembly GCA_003224085.1). GTDB lineage: Bacteria > Acidobacteriota > Terriglobia > Acidiferrales > UBA7541 > Acidiferrum. Next base: position 91,965 of record QHYK01000057.1, read on the forward strand.
TAACGCCGGACAGGCGACGGGCGCCGCACGAGCGCCAGTGCATTTGCCCGAAGGCCGTAGGCCGCAGCTGGATATTGCCTGGGGAAGTTTTCATCAAGGAATCAGCAGCAGCCTCGGCGTGCTCTTACGCAAATCGCCGGTACCTGAGAAATTCACGATCGAAGGCTTCTTCAAATACTGCTGGATTGAAGGCCAATTGCCGCGCCGCGCAATCCTCGCGGCGGCTTTGTGGCACGTCGTGTTTTTTGTGCTGCCGTATCCGCAGCTTCCATCCCGAGCGCATCCTAATCCCGCGTTTGATAACGTCGAACTTTCCTGGTCCGGACCAGTCAACGATCTGCCTTTGCTGGAGCTGAAGGCCGCAAAACCCCAGCCTGAGCCCAAGCCAACGCCGCAGAGCGAACCCGAGAAACCTCCGCCCCGGGAAGGCGCCGACGCGTTCCATCCTCGCCAGCACATTTTCAGCGATCCCGTGCGTCCAAATCATCCGCGCCAGACGTTGATCAATTCCGCCGCGCCGCCGGAGCCGCCAAAAATTCTTCCGAACCTGCCAAACATGGTGCAAATCCAGGACCTGGCTGGCCCAGCGCGGCCGCGCCTGGTCATCAGCAAGGAGGAACTCGCCAAGCTGCACCCAAAACAGCGTCGCCTAGCCACCGTGACGGACGCGCCCCCGCCGGACGTGCCCATGTTCGAACAGAAGCCTGGCGAGCTGGCATTGATGGCTTCGCCGAACGCCCCCGCGCGGCCAAGCCTCGAATTGAACGCCGGGGCTTCGCCGCGCATCGCGCCTAAAGCGCAGCCTGGTGACTCGGGACCGGCGCCGGAAGTTGGAGCCGCGGAGCTTGCCGGGGCAAACGGGAATCCGGCGACCTTGATTGCGCTCGCGGCAACGCCCGCTCCGCCTTCCCCAGTTGTACCGCCGCAAGGAAATCTTGCGGCGCGCGTATCCATCTCGCCGGAAGGCAAGAAACCCGGAGTGCCGGGCGGCTCGCCGAAGGGAACTCCCGGGGCCACCGGCGGGACCGGCGGCGGCTCCGGCAACCATGCGCCCAACACTAATGGGATCGACATCAGCATCCGTGGCGGGAATCCTCCGGCAAACCAAGCGGTTTCGGGCCTTGCCGACGCGGCCAAGATCAACGCCCCCGCGCCGCATGCGCTCCTCACGCGGCCTGGGCCAAAAGCCACCTCCGACGACCAGCCGGTGAGAACCGGCCCACCGAATTTCGCTGCGCTTCCGGCGGGCGCAAAACCAGAACAGATCTTTGAATCGAAAAAGATTTACAAAATGCAAATCGACATGCCGAACCTGAACAGCGCGACGGGGAGCTGGATCTTGAATTTCACCGAGCTGCGTGTGAATTCCGATGCGCCGCGGCCGCCTTCTTCGGACCTTAGCGGGCCTGTGCCGATTCGAAAAGTGGATCCCAAATATCCGCCAACGCTGATGAACGAACATGTGGAAGGGGAAGTGGTGCTTTACGCCGCGATTCGCCGCGATGGCTCGGTGGACAGCATTCAGCTGGTGCGCGGAATTGATGAAGAGCTCGACGCCAATGCCATGAAGGCGCTCGGCCAATGGAAGTTCCGGCCGGCCACGCGGCTGGGTGAGCCGGTGGAACTCGAAGCCATCGTGCACATCCCGTTTCACGCCCGGGACAATCGCTACTAAGAAGATTCCCTCAGGAACGGCCTTCGGCGAGTTTCACTAACGCATAGAGCGCGTGGTTTACCGGCGTGGGAACTCCCAGTTCTGCGCCACGGCGCGACACGTACCCATTCAGCGAATCCATTTCGGTGCGCTTGCCGCGATTCCTATCTTGCGCCGTCGAGGAAAGCGCTTCGGCCATCTGCGTGGCAATTTTCAGCGCGCCTGCCAGCGCTGCTTGGGGGTCTTCCAGTCCCGGCGGATGAATCCTGCCCGCTTTGGCGACCGCGAGGACTTCGTAAACGGCCGTCTCCACGACTTTCCAGGCGTCGGGGCTTCCCGCGATTTGGCCATACTTCGCGTGACCGAGCGCCGACACCGCATTCAAAGCGCAGTTCCAGACCAGCTTGGTCCAGAGCTCGCCTTCGATGTTGTCCGAAATGCGGCAAGCAACGTTTCCACGCGTAAAGAGTGCCGCAATGCACTCGGTTTTTTCGTTTTTTGGGCCAACCACCAGGTCGCCGCGGGCAACGTGTTTGACTCGGCCCGGTTGGGGTACCGAAGCGGCCACGTAAACCACGCTGGGAAGCGCGTCAATCTTGGCGGCAGCGCGAATTTGTTCCACGTTGTCTACGCCATTCTGCATACTCAGGACGAGCGCGCCCTTCGAAAGCCATGGCGCGATGGCGCGCGCCGTTGTGGCATTGTCGGTGGTCTTCACGCAGAAGAGAACGAGTTCCGCGTCGCGCACCGCGCTAATTTCCGGGGAAGCCTCGACGCGGACTTTTTCTTGAAATTGCAAGGTATCGAGGAACAGCCCGTTTTTCTTGACCGCATCAACAAAGGCCGGGCGGCCGATCATGGTTACCGGCGCACCCGCTCGGGCCAACAAACCTCCAAAATATCCGCCGACGGCGCCGGCACCGACGACGGCAATTCTGGGCCACGGTTGCGATTCGCTCATGGAGTGATCACGCTGATGAGCCGGTCGATGTCGCGTTCGGTATTGTACAGGTGCGGAGAAACGCGAATGTTGCCTTCGCGCAGGCTGACGATCACGTTTTCTTTGCGTAGGCGCTGGTACAACTCGGTCGTCTTCTCGCGGCTGCGCGCGGAGAAACATCCGTAGGGGCCGCGTCTCGCGGCGTCGAGCGGGCTCGCCGGAATGCAACGATCCTTGGGAAGACGAGCAAACATGAAATCCATGAGTTTGCGGTTGTGCGCCGCGACGCGTTCCGGACCCACGCGCAAAACGAATTCCACCGAGGCGTCCATGGCCGCTAAATTGAAATTGTAATAGCTGGCCCATTCCGGCGCATCCCAGCGTTTGGCGTTCGGGGCGGGCTTGGGATCGTCAAAATTCAACGCGGAAAAATTTTCTGAACCTTGGACTGCCATCCAGTAGAACGGTCCGGGCCGCATGGCCGGCAAGTGCTCGCTCTTAATCCAAAAAAATCCTGTGCCAAAGGGGCTGAGCAGCCATTTGTACCCGGCGCAAACAAGAAAATCGGCTCCCAGTTTGCGAACGTCCATCGGCATCGCGCCGCAACACTGGCTGACATCGAGCAGAAGCAGCGCGCCTTGCCTGTGGCACGCCGCCGCCACGCGGGGCGCATCCAACAGCGACCCATCGTCGTACCGCACCAGGCTCACCGAAACGATGCGTGTCTTGGGGGTGAGCGCCGCGATGAAATCGTCTGCCGTAATGAACCTCTCGCGTGGCGCGACAATCTTCACTTTCAGCCCTTCTCGCTCCTCCATCGGTTTCCAGGCCGTGTACTGCAGCGGGAATTCACCTGTGGCGACGACCACTTCGTCCCCGGGATTCCACTTCAGCGCGTAAGCGACCGCGGCTGCGCCGGCGCTTGCGCCGCTGGTAAGGGCAATCTCTTCCGGTTGGCCGCCAATCAGCTTTGCGAGACACTCGCGGATACGATTGGGCACTTCAAAGTACGTGGCGTCGGTCTTGTGGTGCGGAAATTTCTTGGCTTCGAGCGCAGCTTGCACGGCGCGAACGGAAACGCGCGGAAGCGGCGACTGGCCCGCCAGATTCAAATAAGTCGCGTCTTCGAATTCGAACCACTCCTGGCGCCAGTCGATTTGCGGCGAAATGGTCGTAGAAGCCATGGAAGCCGCTCCTTTCCGGAGATCACCCGTGGTATGTAAAAAGTTAGATTCGCAGAGAGGGGGCCCGGTACAACATCCAATTTGGGGCGCAGGCGGAGGCGTGTGTGGGGTAATGACCAAGCCCAAGTCCGGGCCGAGCCCGAATTTCTAGATGCGGTTAACGTTTGAAACCTTGATGCGGCGCTTTTGTGGGGCCTATCCCCGCGCTGCTTAGGGCTGAGCCATAGGCTTTCATCACCCGCAAGCCTACGAAATAGCCCAACGATCCGGTGAGCATCCCCCCCAGCACGTCCGCGACGTAGTGGTTTCGAACGTACACCGTCGAAACGTACATGCAGGCCACGAAGGGAAGGAAAATCCAAAACAACCAGCGGCGGTGCCTCCATGCGCCCAACAGCGCGGCCATCGCCCCGGCCACGTGCTGGGAAGGAAACGCGGCTCCTTGCACTCGCCCGTATTTCTCGATCAGATTTATCAACGCCGTAAATGGCCCGCCGGTCAGTTCCGCGCGCCATTGGCCAGCCAAGGTGAACCATGGGCTCTCGACGGGGAATAGAATCGCGATGAGGTAGCCGAAAACGTACCCGACCCCCGAGTACGTCATCACGGCCCAATAATTTTTCAAATCGCGCTGGCAGTACAGAACGCCGCCGAGGATCAGCAGGTAAACGAAATAGGTGAAATAGGAGAACTCCATGAATTCAGTCAGTGCGGGATGCGCGAATCTTCCGAGCCACAGCGAGGGATTGACGCCGGTAAGCCAGCGGTCGAAGGCCATGAGCTTCGCGTCCTGCCAACCGGGGTTCACCAAGTGCGCGAGGCGGCCCATTTCTTCGAAGCAAAAAAGAAAGAAAAGATGCGGATACCAGTGGCGCCAAAAATGCCAGAGCCTTGAAGAAAATGTTTTGCCGGTTAGCCTGACGAGTTCCCCGGATCTTGTTCCCGCGCGGCTCAAGAGCAAAATGAGGGCTGCGACGACGGCTTGTACCCCCATCAATCTTGCCGGATGAACGAGATTCTCTCGGAACAGCGCAATCAAAACACTGGACAATCCTAAATAGCCCAGCGCAATCTCCTCAAAGGCCCCGCATGCCGCCCATGCTGCTGAAAATTCCCTGGCCATCAGCGTTGGCAAGCCAAGCCGGCCTGTTTGCGTTGTCCACGCCATCGCCGTATCGCTGCCCTGATAATTCCCTCGGGGGAGTTCGTTCATCCACATGGCTCCATACTTAGTGGTCGTTCTTGAGTTTCTGGTGCAGCATTCACCGCTCGATAGACGGGCCAGCCGCGCTTTCGAGCGATTTGCCCAAGCCTTCCTGTTGGGTTCAGGCATGCGGGATTTCCTACGGCCATAAGCATCCACCGATCGGCCGCGCTGTCGCCGTACGCCCAGCATTGCGACAAGTCCAGCCGCATTTCTTTCGCAAGGGCGCGAACGGCGCGTGCTTTTGCTTCTCCAAACATCGCTTCGCCAAGGATTCGCCCCGTCCATCTCCCGTCGATTTCTTCGAGCCGTGTCGCGCACAGGCGAATCTTCGTGGCAACTCCTCGAGCCTCCAGTTCGACTTCCAAGGCTCGGGTTGCGTTCGCCGCCAGCGGCTCCAGCGTCCCGCTCACAATCACAATGGCGTGGCCCTGGCATACATGGCAGGCAACCCGTTCGACTGCTTCCTGAAAAAAAAGAGGGACAGGGCATCGTGGGTTGTGCGTCGGAGGCGTCGATGGCTGTCCCTCGTCCCGGCTTTCGCTGGGCTGCGAAGCGCGGCCGCTCTTGTGCAGGGGAGTGGTGATCCGATTCTCCCCGCCCCTCTCGTCGAAACTCCGCACGTCCCGCAGGTACATCTTGTCTGCGTGCGCTATCACCGTGATTCCTTGTGGAAGCAAGCGCATGGCCTCGCGCAGCCACGAGAAATAGCTCTGCAGCGGAATTTCGCGCCGGCAACTTAACATTCGGAAAAAACGCTGCTCCAGCGACGGCCAGGGAATCAGTGTTCCATCCAAGTCAAAAAACGCCGCTATTCTCCGATTGCGTTTCTTGACTTCGTTTATCTCCTTTACGCCTTGTTCTGCCCTCATGGCGCCTCCGCTGCCTGCTTGGCTCCGCGGCTCTGCCTCACGCTGCGCGCAAAATACCTCCACCCTTCCAGCCCTACCGGCAATCCGCGCACCAGGCAAAATGCGGCCGTCGCCCACGTGAGCAGTTGCGCGCCGGATCGAATGATCGTAAGGATGTCAACCGCAAGCCCGCTTACCAGCGCGACGGGGCCCCGTGTCAGCGCCAACTCCAAACCCAAATAGCAGAAGCACAGGCACTTCATCGCCGCGTAGAGCGCGCGGCTCCAGCGCGATGCCACTAACGCACGTCCCCACCATGTCTGCACCATCGCGTTCGCGCCCCACCCGGAGTGACCGGCCTTGATCGCCAACCCGCGCAAAAAGTCCGTCGCCGCACCGCGCGCGAAAAACAAAATCGGAAGCCACAGCGAAACCATGCCTGCAACGGCGAAATACGTGAAATAAACGTTCTCGATCATGCGATCGCCGAGAATGTCCAACTGCGCACCAACGGGTGTGGCCATTTTTTTCTTGCGGGCGATGTGCCCGTCCAGCGCGTCCAGGGCCATGGATGCAACCGTAAGTGCAACCGCGAGAAGATTTGGCCACGCGCCGCGGCCAAAAAGGCCAACGGCGGCGAATCCGACCGCGACACGCAGCAGTGTCAGTTTGTTGGGCGTCCATTCGAAGGGCATGCCAAGGCGCTCCTCCCGTGCGCTCACTTGCCGGAGATGGCAAGCGCAGTGCCAATTGCCTTCTTTGCAGCGCCTTTAGAATCAAAACCTTGCAAGCGCGAGGCAAAATAGCGCTTGGATAGCGCGCCAGCCAAATGCTTCAACTGTCGGCCATTGGCTTGAAGTTTTTCATTGTTGCTTTTTCTCTTCCGGCGCGTCTAATGCTTGAGCCTGCCTGCTTTCGAACGGGGCCTTTCCGAATAACTCCGGGGATTACGCGAATCCCTCCATTACGGGTATGATGCAAGATTGAAGGTGCGATGCGAATATGACGGATGTCTCCCTCGCAGGAGCGTTTTTGGCCGGGCTGGTATCGTTTCTTTCGCCCTGCGTGCTGCCCTTGGTGCCCGGCTATATCTCCATGCTTTCTGGAATCGGCATGGAGCAGTTGCGCCAGGGCGAGGTTCCGCGCTCGGGCCTTTTCTCTTCCGCGCTGGCCTTTGTTGCAGGCTTTTCCGTGGTGTTCATTGCGTTCGGGGCATCGGCGAGCGCGGTAGGCGCGTTTCTTAAGCAAAACCGAAATCTTCTGGCTCCCGTTGCCGGCGCATTGATTCTTCTGTTTGGGTTGCATCTCATCGGCGCGCTGATCAAGCTCAAGCTCCGCATGGGGATCATTCTCGGCATGGTCCTCGCCTGTCTGGGAGTCGCGTCATGGATTCGGCAAGCTCCATTATTTGCCGGGCTCCGGGCCATGCACTTTTTCTCGCTCGCGCTGATTGGCTTCTTCGGTCCTGCGCTGGCGCGCTGGCTCAACCGCGACGTACATCTTCGCAGCGGCATGGCGCAGCCGGGGATCTGGAGCGGTTTCCTGCTCGGATTGGCTTTTGCGTTTGGCTGGACTCCCTGCATCGGCCCGATCCTGGCGACGGTTTTGGCGCTCGCGGCGGCCAGCGATACCATAGCCCGCGGAGTTCTGCTGCTCGCGGTGTATTCCGCCGGCCTGGCGGTCCCGTTCTTGCTCACAGCGCTGGGGATCGGCCAATTCATGGCGTTTTACAAGAATTTTCGAAAATACCTTCACGCCGTCGAGCTTTTCAGCGGCGCTTTGCTGCTGTTTGTCGGCGGTTTGGTTTTCTTCAACAGGCTGACTTGGCTCTCGAGTAAGCTCAGCTTCTTGAATCGTTTTTCACTTTAACATCAGTGGAGGGCGTTTCGACGCGTCGGAAAACTTGGAATGAAAAAAGTTCTGTTGATCATTGGCACCGTGGTCGTGCTCATTGGAGTGACGGTTTATGCAGACAGGGCCACGCGCGTAAGCGTCAAATCGAAAGGGGCGAAGCTCGGTGATGCCTACGCCGCCATCGGCAAGCCCGAGCCCGAAGTCACCTTCACAAATCTCGAAGGCGAGAACGTGCCCCTCAGCCGATACAAAGGCAAAGTCGTGCTGGTAAATTTCTGGGCCACCTGGTGCGAACCATGCCAGGTGGAAATTCCGTGGCTCATTGACATGCAGCAGAAATACGCTTCGAAGGGCTTCACGGTTCTTGGCGTGGACGTGGACGACGAGAGCAATAAAACGGTTTCGGCCTATGCGGACAAAGAACGCTTCAACGTGAATGGCCAGAACCTCCCCATGAACTATCCGGTTTTGCGGGGCGATGATGCCGTGGCAGACAAGTTCGGCGGGTTGCTCGGCTATCCCACCACGTTTGTCATCTCTCGTGATGGCAAGATCGTAAAGAAGGTGCAAGGCCTCATCGACTTAGAGGAAATCAGCAAAGCCATCGAATCTTTGCTATAAATAGCTCGCAAGTCGGAACTGGCGCTTCGACTAGGCGGTCTGCCTTTTAGGTGCTTGCCAGGCGAGAGCCATCTCGTAAGACCTGCGCAGCAGCTGTATGGCCCGCGCAACATCGCCTGGATTGCGAAGATACACGCTCACCCATCCGGATTTTGGAAGCACATGATGTGGCTCTGCCACGCCGTCTTCCACCAATTCGTTGCGCACCGGCAAAGGGAAAGGAATGTCTACAAGACTGTCACCATGCACATGGCCAACCTCACGACGGCCAACGCGAAACTCCGTGCCGCCAAAGCGGTGCGGTGCGTGCGCGATTTTCTCCCACCGCGTAAGGGCCTCGTAAATTTCCTCTCCCGCGCCAGGCACTGGCATAGTCTTACACCTCGCCGCGAAACGGCCTTAGAACGCTTCCTGCCATTCGATGCGCGATGAACCCAAGTTGTTAGGCAGACACAATCGAGACCATGCCGAGAACGGGAAGCGCCAGGGCACGATCGCCTGCGGTTTTCACCTGAGACCACACCGATTCATGATCGATGCCTTTCGTGAAAATGCGCCAGGCAATCTCCTGAGGAATGACGGTCTCCGCCGCGGGCTGGGCTCGTTCGTCCGAGGTGAGCGCCCATCTTGCTTGTTCGCGATACAAATGCCAACTGCCGCCGCACTTACCGGAAACTGTGATTCGAATCGCCGTTCCCGGAGCGGCGGAAACGTTGCGGTAAGTGAACGGCAAAGCGCGCAGGAAACAATCCAAAACGGGGTAATAAAACTCGCGTGTTACGATGCCCGGACCCGCCGTTCCCGAAGGATCGACGGCCAGGCGAATCTGCTGCTGATGATGCCAACGCTCGGTGTACTCCCGCGCGGTGTCGAACCAGTTGGCGGATTTCTCCTCGCCAGCCCAGCTCACACCATAAGGAGCCATAGCGTAGGGGTCGCGGGAAGCGTGATAGTCCGCAAGCTGTTTGCAAGCAACTTCCATCAGCGAAATCAGCACGGCCGGGCTCAGGCGGCGGTAGACGGTCACGCCTTCGTCGTTTAGCTGGTTGATGTAAGCGCCCAAGGCGGCGTTCGAATCGAGCTTTGGCGCGGGCGGCGGGTAGCTGTCGCGGCCCATGGACAAGCCGCGCAGAGGCGTGTCAAGAAGATGTGCGGCGACGTCCTTGACCTTCCACTTGGGCGAGACGGTCTGCCGCTCCCAGTCCCCGGGCGAGAGCGAGAGCAGCAATTTGAGCAGCAGGCCATCGACCCGGGGGAAAAGATGCGCTGTGAGAATGGGTTTTAACGGCTCCGCGCGAGGTGTTGTGACCGGCGCGCTCATGCAAGGAATCTAGCCATCCTGACCATGGAAATGCAAGGTTCTGGGCAGCGAGGTTGTGTCTCAGTTTCGATTTATACGCAGTTGTGCAATTCATAGCAGGGCAAAGCTGGCGCTGATAGAGACCGACGATGCAACCAAAACGGGGCTGCCGATTGCCGTAACAAAGTTGCGTGAAGCATCCCGGCCACTATATCAAGGAGGAAATGGAGGAACGCGGTTGGTCGCAGCGTGATCTAGCTTTCATCTTGGGAGTTTCGGAACAGGCCATTAACCCCATCCTGAACGGAAAAAGGGGAATTAGCCCGGAGATTGGTAGATGTCGATTTGGAGGCAGCGACCGTCTCCATTTCGGAAGAAGAGAGAATAGCTACGACGCAGCGTCTATCTTTTGGGCACCGTCAGACAAGCTTGACAACTGGTTACAAAGAAAGCGCCGTTTTGGCGTTTTCTCCCATCATGGAGAGGCACCCAGGAATTGTGGTTGGACAAATTAGAAGAAAACTAAATCGATATGCTTATTTGACAAAGTATCTGGTGAAGATTCGCCACTTTGTTTTGCCGGTATCTCTTGCTGACCGTTGGGGACAGACCGTCCGGTTTACCTGAAAACAGATATAGACGTTTACAATGACACGCTCAAAGACAAGCTCCAGCAGATTCAGTTGATATTAGATTTCTCAGATGACGTTGCAGAGCGGGAAGAACTTGAGCGCATGCAGAAGCAACCTTCTGGCCGCGACAGGGTTAGATGGAGCAGGCGGCTTAGTCTGACGGCACCGGGTGGATGCACTTGAGTGGTTCGGAACAGAGCTAGGCGCCAGGAAGGGATCCGGCAATGCGATATCTAAGGTTCGCAGCTTTGCTTGGCATTTGCCTGTTCTGCGCGTCGTTCGCGAGCGCGCAAAGAGTGTTCGTCGGCGTGGGTGTTGGCCCTGGTTACTACGGACCGGTTTATGTTGGCCCACCGCCGGTCTGCCCCTATGGTTATTATGACTATTACCCTTACGCTTGCGCGCCGTACGGCTATTACGGCCCCCAATGGTTTGTGAATGGCGTATTCATTGGCGTGGGGCCTTGGTACCACTGGTATTGGCGTCATCCTGGCTGGTATGGCCGCGGCTGGGGCTGGCATCGCGGCTGGGATCGGGACGACTGGCGCGGGCGTGGCTTTCACCGAGGCTGGGATCGGGACGGCTGGCGAGGCAGGGGATTCGCGCATGAGGGATTCGGGCATGGCGGCGGGTTCCACGGCGGCGGTGGATTCCGTGGCCGAGGCGGCCACGGCGGACATCGCTAACCAAAAACTGACTCTGATTCTACAACAGGACATGGGGACGGCTGGCCATCTAAGGATGCCTTTTGGAATTGAAAAGTGGAACAAGAATTTGCCTCGGCCCCCTTCAGAAATTGAAGCGATAGCCGAGAATCATTTTGGCGATCAGATGGTCTGTGGAATGGGTCACTCCCACGCCGAGGCCGAAATTGACTTCCCAATTCGGCGAAAGATTAAGGTCGATCGTCGGGAAGATTTGGTGCTGTTGCTGGCCGGCGGGAAGAAAATCCGTGGCTGGGCCCACTGCGCCGTAGTACTCGAATCCCCCGGTGATTTTTTTCGTGAAATCATAGCTGAGCTTGAAGTCCGGCGAGAAGATCACTCCCTGATGGACGCTGTCGCCATGGAAGGAACGGTCGAACGCGGGATTAAACGACCAGTACCACGGCCCTGATTGCTTATCGATGATCGGCCGCATCTCCCAGGTCCAGGTGTCGGTCGAAAACTCCCGCCGCTGATAGCCGATTTCATTGGAAAGGCTGAGCCCGACGGGCCACTTCCATTCCCTGGGTATTCGCACGCGGGGCCGGATGTGGTCGCCCACCCATTGCACGCCCTGGCCGCTTTTTTCCGACGTAAAGATGTACAAGCCGGTCTCAAACCAATCCGTGAAGCCGCGTGTGATTTCAATCGTTTCATGAAGCTGATGATTGGTGGGCAGAAGGCCGTTATCAAACGTTTTCGAGCCCTCAAAAGTGAAATTGCTGTGCAGCTCCACCATGGTGTGATGCGGCTCGACGGTCTCGTAGCCATACACTTGAATCTCGTAATTGTCCTGCGCCCGAGCGGAACCGGAGAGCGTCGCGCTGAGAACAGTGAGAAAACCGCAGACGGTGGCGATGCGCAATCTTTCTCTCCATCCCTCGAAAGCTGCTCAAGACAGAAACTAGCTGCTAGGGTATCGCAACACGGTTTGACCACAAAAAGGAGTCGATTGCGGGGATTGCGGGAACTACGCGTGCGGGTGCGCCTTGTCGTAGACCTCCATCAACTGGCGGATGGAGGCGTGCGTGTAGCGCTGCGTGGTGGAGAGTGACTGATGACCGAGCAGCTCCTGAATCGCGCGAAGGTCCGCGCCATCCGCGAGCAAATGAGTGGCGAAAGCATGCCGCAGCGAGTGTGGATGCAGGTCCCAGTTGACGTTGACCAGGCGCACGTACTTCTTGACGATGCGGCCGACGGAACGCTGGCTCAGCCGGCGCCCGGCGTAATTGAGAAACACCGCCTGCGCATGCGCATCGCCGTTGCCAAGGGATATGTTCGCTTGCTTCCGAAGCTGTTCCCGCACCGGCCAGTATTTCTCCAGCGCTTCCTGCGCTTTTTCTCCGTAAGGAACGATTCGTTCTTTGTTTCCCTTGCCGCGCACCCGCAACATGCGCTCCTTTTGCTCGACGTCCAGCAGATTCAGGCCGGTTAGTTCGCTGACGCGCAACCCGGCGGCATAAAGAAGTTCAAGCAGCGCGCGGTCGCGGCGCAGGAGCAGCCCTTCTTCGGCTGCGACCGGCGGTCGCGAGTTTTTTTGTGTTTCGGCTGCCGGAGGGATTCTTGCCGGAACGCGCTTAGCGGCAGGGTTCCGGCCATCTCCTCTCTCTTGAGCCATCCCCGCGAGGTGATTGAGGAAACCGTTCATCTCTTCGGCAGAAACCACCGAAGGGATGCGCTTGGGGAGCTTTGGCGTGGGCACGAGGCGTGCGGGACTTTCCTTTAAGTGCCCTTCGCGCACGCAATACTTGAAAAAGGAACGCAAAGCGGCGAGCTTTCGCGCGATGGAACTTTTTTCCAGGCCGTGGTCGTGCAGGTGCGAGATAAATTCCCGGATCAGGCCATGCTTCACGGCGCGTAGAGCAGGCGGGGCGGAACCCGGCGGCGAGAGAAACACAAGGAATTGCCGGAGATCGTTTCCGTAGTTGGATAGCGTATGAGGCGAAGAATTCTTCACGTTGCGAAGATATTCGAGGTACTTCTGGATCTCTTCTTTCATACCGCCCGGAAACCCCCACCAAGATATCCAGAAACAGTATAGGCCCGCTGCCGGCGCCGGGCGATGAAATGGAAGATATGTTTCCTTAGATGCGGGTGGGTCAGGATTTAACCGCTGCGGGCACCGGGGCTTCCTCCGCCTGTGCCGGAGCTGGCAGTTCCGGCGCGAGCTTCTCCCAGTCGCAACCTTCCTTCAAGCAGGCGTGCACGGTACCGATCTTTGACCGCTTCTCGACAATGAACGGTGCGCCGCACTTCGGGCAAGGCACGGCCATCGGCATGTAAGGCGTGGTGAAGTCGCAGTCCGGATAGCGCGAGCAGCCGTAAAAAATCCGTGGGCGTCCGCGCCCGCCCTTTCCGGCGCTGCCTCGGCGCACGAATTCTCCCTCCTGGCACTTCGGGCATTTGATGCCCATCGTGATCGGCCGCGTGTATTTGCACTTGGGGTAGGCGGAGCAGCCGATGAATTCGCCGAAGCGCCCGTGCTTTTTCACCAGGCCATGGCCGCAAGTGGGGCACTTCTCCTCGAGCGGCTCATCCGGCTGATGCGCGATGCGCGTCCCCTGCACCAGGCGCCGCGTGGTCTTGCAATCCGGATAGCCGGTGCAAGCCAGAAACGTGCCAAAGCGCCCGCGCTTGATAGCCATTTCCTTGCCGCAATTATCGCAATAGTGAGTCTTGTTCTCGTCGCCGGCGTCGGGCTCAACGGGCGAAAGGTCTTCGATGAAGTCGCACTCGGGATAGCGCGAGCAGCCCAGGAAGAAGCCGTGGCGGCTGATGCGTTCGAGCAGTTCGCCCTGCCCGCATTTCTCGCATTTTTTTCCCGTAGGAATGCCGGCTTTGTAAGAGAGCATTTCGTAATCGGCCTTGTCGAGGTCGAGGACGAACTTTTCCCAGAACTCTTTCACGGACTCGCGCCACGGCAGCTTGCCCTCTTCGATTTCGTCGAGTTCTTCCTCCATCCGCGCGGTGAATTTGAGATCGAAAATGTCTTCGAAGCTTTTTACCAGGAGCTTGCATACGCGCTCGCCAAGCATGGTCGGCGAAAAACGGCCTTGATCCTTCGTGACGTACTCTCTCTCGAGCAGCGTCGAAATAATGGCGGCGTAAGTCGAGGGGCGGCCGATGCCGTCCTCTTCGAGCTCTTTCACCAGCGTCGCGTCGTTGTAGCGCGGCGGCGGCTCGGTGAAGTGCTGGTCGGGACGAATCTTGTCCAGCCGCAGCAACTGACCCTCGGCAACCTCGGGCAGATTCCGGCCCTCGCCTTCCTCGTCCTTCTCGTCTTCTTCGCGATCCGCGGCCGACGCCGGCAACTGATAAACCCGAAGGTAGCCATCGAATTTCTGCACCGAGCCGCTCGCCCGGAAGGTATATTCGCCCGCGCGGATATCAATGGTGGTCTGGTCAAAAATCGCCGGAAGCATCTGCGAAGCTACAAAGCGCTGCCAAATCAGTTGATAAAGCTTGAAGAGGTCGTCGTCCAAATACTTCCGCACGTCCTCGGGCGTGCGCGTGACATCGGTAGGACGTACGGCTTCGTGCGCTTCCTGGGCGTCCTTCTTCGACTTGTAGAAATTCGGTTTCTCCGGAAGATAGTTGGCCCCAAACCGCTGCGGGATGAGTTCGCGGACCTGCTCGAGCGCGTCGTTTGAAACATGCACGGAGTCGGTGCGCATATAGGTAATCAGTGCCACGGAGCCTTCCGAGCCCAGCTCCACGCCTTCGTAGAGCTTCTGCGCCAGCGACATCGTTCGCTTGGCCGTATAGCGCAGCCGGTTATACGCCGCCTGCTGCAGTTTTGAGGTCGTGAACGGCGGCGGGGGGTTGCGCTTCTTTTCCTTTTGCGCCACGGAAGCAACTTCCCAGCTCGCCTTGCTCACCGCGGCGACAATTTTGTCGGCGGCTTCCCGGTTCTTGACCTCGATGTCCGCGTCTTTGTGCTTGATGAGCCTGGCTTCGAACAGCGGCGGCTTGCCCGCATCCAGCATCGCGTGGATAGTCCAATATTCCTGCGGGACAAATGCCCGAATGGCCTCTTCGCGCTCGACGATCAACCGCAACGCCACCGTTTGCACGCGCCCGGCCGATAGGCCGCGGCGAACCTTGTTCCACAGCAGGGGAGAAATTTTGTACCCCACCAACCGGTCGAGCACTCGGCGAGCCTGCTGCGCCTCAACGAGATTGGTGTCCAGACCTCTAGGATGCTCAAAGGCCGCGCGGATGGCCTTGGGCGTAATTTCGTTAAAGGTCACGCGAAAAATCTTTTTGGGGTCCGCCGGTGGAATGTCGGTGGCCAGTTTTTCGTCATTGGCGGCGCGCTTGGCGGCCTTGGAGTTTGCTTCTTCCCTGGCTTCGGCACCCTTGCCGTTCTGCCTCCCCGGAGCCTCCGCTTCCACGAACCGGCTGGGCTTCGAGAGCACCATCGCTAAATGCGCGGAAATGGCTTCGCCCTCGCGGTCCGGGTCGGGCGCCAAGTAGACCGCTTCCGCGGAGTGGGCCGCTCTGCGCAAGTCATGAATGACCTTGCCCTTGCCGGAGATGATTTGCAGCGTAGGCTCGAAAATCTTTTCGTCGTTTATGCTGATCTTTGGAGTTTTTGCCTCAGCTCTCGCGCTTTTCTTGGCTCCCTTTTTCTTTTTTGCTTTTTTGTTGCCGGCGGGATCCTCACCGGGCAGGCGAATCCCAATCGTCTTCGTCGGCAGGTCCATCACGTGGCCGATGGAGGCCTTGACGGTATAGTTCCGTCCCAAATACTTATTGATGGTCTTCGCCTTGGCGGGCGATTCGACAATGACAAGCGAACGAGCCATTTAACTTTTGTAACTCCGGTCTGTCTTTCGGAAAGGGCAAACCGCGGGGCGTGTGTCCTTCTCGCTACCTTTGGCGCATGTCCCTGGAGTGGGTCCGGCCTATGATGTGATGCATCTGCCGGCCTTACCGGTTCCTTCTCTTCAGATGGCAGTCTGCCCGAGACGGCATAACTCAACCGCTATCCCCCTCTATAACAACACTTTGCCGAACTGCCCCCCGGCAACTGCCGGACAATCCCCTTCATCTCCAAGTCAAACAGCGTAGCCAGAACGTCGGAAGAGTTCAAGCCGGAGCGTTTCAACGATTTTCCTGCTATGCACCGGTTGCCCGGCGCTGGAGCAAACTCGTAGAGCCTTTTCTCGGAGCCATTTTGTTCTCCTGGGGATAACCGACGTCGATTCCTGTCCCCAGCACGCCCCTGCACGTCCATGAGCCCCCTCGCGCCCTGGCGGGCGACGGCGTCCATGCCCCGCCAATCCGCTGACCATCACCAACCCGCGCGCCGCGAGTTCCCGCCCCGGGCGCTTCGCCATTTGCGTGCCGTAGGCCGTGCAAGTTGCGTTGCCCTTGGTCCCCCAGGGTTACTTTCTGCCGACAAAGCGCACCCTCAACGTCGTCGCCCGGCTCTGCCCGCCCGCAAAGGCCCCAAAGCATCCCGACCGAACCGTGCTCGAGCACCCAGGAGCATCAATATTGTTCACCACTGAATCCGGGTTCTGGCGGCCAAGAATGTTGACCGCTTCCACGCGCACAGCCCACAAATAACCGCGCAATTCAAATTTCCTTTCGAGGCCCAGATTCAGATTGGCGTAGCCGGGGAAGCGCGAAGAATTGGGCGGACCGACAAGCTGTTGCTGAAGATTGACGATGCTGTAGGGATACCCGGTTCGATATTCGAAGAAGCCACTTAATTGCGTACTCCAGACGTGGGTTGGCACCCAGCCCCAAGTGAGCAGGCGGTTAGGCGCGTCCCAAGCCACGGGCCCCGGCTGCTGCGCAACATAAAAGATGGATCCCAAGGAGGGATTAAGGACTTCGTTCGAATGCGCCCGCGACCGCGTGTACGCGCCATAAACCTCGGTGTCTCCCGAGAACACATGCCGCGCCGAAAACGTTGCCGACCGATAGCGGTCCTCCCGGTGATCCTGAAGCAGGAAAATTCCGCCGGGCGGCGGCTGGTCCACAAAGGCGAAACCGTGAGACCCGTTGCGCGCGACCAGGTCAAGGCCCACAAGCGTGCTGCGCCCAAACTTCTCCTGCCAGCCGGCGCTCGTTGTGGCAAAACGCGGCTGTTGCAAGCCTTTCCCAGGCAGCGCGAACTGGCTGACGACTGGGCCGGGAGGAACCACGTTGCCCGCGGTGTCATAGAAAGTGTCAACTTGCTGCTGGTCGAACGCCTGCCCGATGAGCGCAAGGTTGAGAGGCGCGTTGTAGATACCCCAGCCGATTGAAAACTTCGCGCGTTCGTCGCCGAAAGGCAGCACGTTGGCTGAAACGCGCGGTTCGGCCATCGCGCTTTGCGTGAAGCGGTCCCAATCCGTGCGCAACCCAGCTTGGAAAACAAAATGTCTGCTGAGGGACCAGTTATCCTGCGCATAGCCACCCGCCTGCGTGTTGGAAAGGTGGGGCCCGGCGCCTCCCGTAAACGTGGACCGGCGCCTAAGGCAACCGGGCGTATTCACGTCGGCCGACGTGCAAGGCGAAGTTGTCCCGTTGCTGGCCGTGAAGGTCGGGTTGAGCACATCCATTTCTCCGCGCTGCGCGAACTGATGCAAAGCCAGGCCGGCGATATTAGCGCCGATGGCAAGCTGATGCGTGCCGTGCCAATGCCGCGAGGCCGCCGTCATGTTCATCATCCCCTGCAAACGCCTTCCCCGCTGGCGCAAGTGCTGGAAATAGTTGCCCCCCGTGCCGTTGATAAGCAGGGTGTAAGGTAGCGATCCCTGGGGAGCGTAATGCAGCACGCCGTCATCGGCCCCGATTCCCAATTCAAAGAGCGTTTCGTGAAGCCAAATTTGATCTTTCAGGGAAACGAAACCGCGTCGTTGATCCCCGGTGACAGTAGTCGACTGCGGGTCGAGCGCGTCGAGGCCTAAATGGTCGTCATTCGCGCGATTGTAGAGAACGCTCGCGTGCAGGATATGTTTCGGCGAAAAGTTGTACTGCAAGCGCAAGAGATTGTCTCCGGCCCACTTTTCGTAAGTGTTGGCGTTCGAAGGAAGCTGCTTCACGACGCCAAAGGTATGCTGCACGCTCACGGAATCGGAAAACCAAAAGCGTCCCCGCTCGATGGGGCCGGAAAAGGTAAACCGCGGATACCAGTTTCCCAAGTGCGTGCCTTCCTGAATGTTGATCCCCGGAGCAGGGTTAGTCGTTCCGAAACGCCAGCGGTCATCGCCATCGGGAGTCGCAAGGCTAAGGATGCTGGCGCCGGAGTGAGGATACGCGGCCGAAACATTGCCGGACTGGACTTCAACGGCCCGCGTGGCATCCACGTTGAGGCGTGAAGTCAAAGCGCCGCTGACCGGATTGCCGATCTCAAAGCCATCCATGAGGTATTGCGTTTCGGCCGAGCGAGCCCCCGCCACGTGCAAATTGTCAAGATGGTCCTCGACGATTTGGGGCATGGCAATCAAGCTTCGCTGCAGGATATGGGTATTGGGCACCGGGATGTCGCGAATGTCTCGCGCGGAAAGCGAGTTCCGCTGGGTCGTGTCTTGCGTATCAATCTGGTTCGAGGGCGCGGTGACTTGGACCTTTTCACGAACCTCTTCCTCGTGATTCAAGAGCAAGGAGAGTTGGTTGTTTCCCGTGTGCAGCGTAACAGCCTGGCCTGCAAGCACGAAGAAACCCTGTTTGCGGACTTCCGTCTTGTAGTCGCCGGAAGCAAGGTTGTGGATGACGAAACGTCCCGTTGCGTCGGTTTCCGCCCGATAGGAATGCCCGGCGGCGTCTTCGAGCTTCACCTGCGCGGCCACAACCGGCACTCCGTTTTCGTCCAGAACGATGCCGGAGCAATCCGCCGAGTCCGCCGTTCCGGCTTGCCCAGCAGCGAAGATGCCGAGAACAATCAGCATCCCTCTGAGCAGCCGAACAAACTGCATGCAACACCTTCCTTGGAGACCCCACACTGATTAAACTACATTTTGTTGAGCTCGGGTGGGAATGGACCGTCCCAAACAGACTCGCTTTCGAATGGTGTTCTGCTGGCTGGCTCCCCTAGGTCTTGCGTTGGCTCCGCAGGACGGGACGCCCGCAAAGATCACCGCGAACGTAACGGGAAATTCGGGGGTCGGTGACTTTTGCCCCGAGGGGACTACCCGCAGGCACGGTCTCCAGCGTCTCGCAGCAGAGCGGCAGCTCCCGTGGCGCTATTACGGGTGCGCTTTCTTCTGTTGAAACCTTAAGAAGCTCCTCAAAACGCTCCGCTGGTCATTCCGAACCGGGTGAGGGATCTGCTTTTCAGAAATAGAGGGCCAAATAGCGTTCTTAAAACTTCCCATTCGCGAGGAAGATGTTGACGGTTTCAGGTCCGCGGCTGCGCCGGATCCTCCTCTAGGATTGCATCCAACGTCGTCACGAAGAGGTCTGCGTCCTTTTCCACGAAAACCAGCGGCGGGCGCAGCTTGATTACGTTGTGATGCGGACCGTCCGTGCCCGTGAGAATCCCGCATTCGCGAAGTCGGTTCACGACATAAGACGCTTGCAGCGGCGCGGGCTCGCGCGTGGTCCGATCGAGGACAAGATCAACCCCCAAGAACAATCCCGATCCGCGTACGTCCCCCATCAGCGCATATCGTTGCCGCAGCGCCAGCAATCCATTCTTGAGGTGAGCCCCAACGCGCACCGCGTTTTCTTGTAGTTTTTCTTCTTCCAGCACATCGAGCACCGCAAGCCCCGCCGCGCAACCCACCGGGTTCCCTCCAAACGTGCTGAAGAACTCCATTCCCTTTGCGAAGGACGTCGCAATTTCTTTCGTCGTGACCACTGCCGCAAGCGGAAACCCGTTCCCGATGGGCTTCCCGAGCACGACGATGTCCGGCACGACCCCCTGCGTCTCGAATCCCCAGAACTGCGTCCCCAGGCGCCCGAAGCCGACCTGCACTTCGTCGGCGATGCACACCGCGCCCGCGGCTCGCACGTGCTTGTACACCTCTTGTAAATATCCCGGCGGAAAAACAATTTGTCCGCCCACGCTCGGCAAGGTTTCCGCAATGTACGCCGCGACACGCCGGCTTTCCGCCTGCGCGCGCTCCAAAATCTCCGCGACGTGACGCGCGTATTTCGCACCCGCCTCCTCGTCGCCCCGCCGGTACAGTCCGCGATAATCGTCGGCCAGCGGCGCGACATGCACCCAGGGCTTTTTGCCGGAGCCTCCCGGCCCATCAAATTTATACGGGCTGATGTCGATCAGCGTGTTCGTATGGCCGTGATAAGCGTGTTCCAGCACGATCACATCTTCGCGGCCGGTGTGCGCCCGCGCCAGCCGCAGCGCCAACTCATTCGCTTCGCTTCCCGAGTTCAGGAAGAAGCACAAGCCGAGCGGCTCCGGGAATTTCCGTGCCAGCCGCTCCGCATAGCGGCTCACGTTGTCGTGCAGATAGCGCGTGTTCGTGTTGAGCAGCGCCAGCTGCTCCTGCGCGGCGCGCACTACGCGCGGGTGACTATGCCCGACGAGCGGCACGTTGTTGTACACGTCGAGATACGCGCGCCCCGTCTCGTCGTAGAGGTACTGCATCCACCCGCGCACAACTTTTAGCGGACGCTCATAGGAAAGGCTCAAATTCTTTCCCAGGAACGCACCCCGCTTTTCCAGCGTCTCGCTAAAATCTGCTTCCTGCGCGGGAAATCCATCTGCCGGAATTCCGAGCAGCAGATTCGGATCGGGCGAAAGGCTCGTCCAAACGGCCCGTTGCGAAGCGTACGCCACACCGGGGAAATCCGCCCCCAGGTCCAACAAATCGAGTATGATTTGGAAATGCACGTGCGGCGCCCAGCCGCCGTTTTCCGCAGCTGTTCCCACGCGCGCAAATCCCTGTCCGCGCGCGATCCGCCGGCCGACGGCGAGTCCTGCAAGCGTTTGCGTGGTCAAGTGTCCGTAAAGCGTGAAGAATTCTTCACCATCCTCGGTTTCGTGCCGCAAAATTACAAGCGGCCCGTAGTCCTGCGGCGCGGCGTTGTTGGCGAGAATGTGTACCGTTCCGTCGAGTGGCGCGCGCAAGATCGTCCCGGGCTCCACAAAAAGATCGATGCCCAAATGAATGGTGCGACGCTGTTCGACCGGATTGTCCAGGTTCCCAAAACGCGGGGAGCTGTAGAGCGGCCGCGCTTCGTTGTAGCGCCCGACTCCCACGCGCACCCTAGCGCGTTTCATTTCGCCAAAAATTGTTTCGCTTAGTGCGGGGGTTTCCGAAGCACGGGGATCTGCGCCGAGCAACAGGCTTCCTACACCCAAATCGAAGACCAGACTCGGCGCTGTTCGCAAATCCAAGTCAAGGATGGACGCCGCCGATGTCGCGTTGGCTAGTAGCCAACGCTGAATCTTCTCTGCCTTTGGCACCGGCTTCATTCCACAAGCTGCCCGGAACGTGTAGTGTGCAAAGCGCGGATGAATTTTTGCCAGTTGCTCGAGCGCTTTCCACGCCGGCTCTTCGCTGACGGTCACGTACGCGTCGTCCGGCTTCCCTTTTTTGCAGTGCGCCGAGTTGGTCACGCTCACCGCCAGCCGCGCCGCCAGCAATGGAAAAAGAACGGCACCTTCTTCTTCCTTCAGCGGGAACGCGCCGTGATAGCCCGAAACGACCTCTGCCGCGGCCTTCAGCGGATCCGTTTCCCCGAGAATCGCGTAAGCAGAAGCGATCGCCGCTTCCGAAACCGTCAGTCCATAGTGCAGGTCGCCGAAATCGATCAGTCCCGCAACTCTCCGCGGCTGTGGCCATGGATCGCTCACCAAAACGTTGTAGTCGTTCGCATCGCCGTAAATCACGCTGCTCCGCAGGCGTGGAAAGCGCGGCACCGCTTCCGCCTCATAAAGCGCGAGAAACTTCTCGACCAGTGCACGCCGTTCCGCGCCTTCAATTTCTGGAATGAACTGCTTGATCCAGCCCGCTCGCGATGAATCCCATTTCAATTCGCGATGCGCAGCGGGATGCTCGAACGACTGCAATGCCGCATCCATTTCACCCAGAAACCGGCCCAAGTCGCGGAGGGTCTCTGGCGTATGGGGCCACACATCGGCGAGAACCGCTCCTTCGAGGAAGCTCAGCAGCCACACCAGCCGCTTGGCACCATCGGCACTCGTAATTTCAGAGAAGCATCCGCCGTGGCCATTCGGCAGCACACGCGGCAAGGGCAATTGTGGCGCGCGCTGCGCCAAATGCGCAAGCGACTTGCATTGCAGGTCAATGAAGGAACGCTCGCGGGCAGGATGCATTACCTTCAGCACGAACGCGCGGCCGTCCGCTGCGGTCAGTTGAAAATTTTCATCGTATTCGCCGGGAAGAACCCGTGCAGACGCGTCCAGCCCATAAATCTCGCGGGCAAGTCGCGCGGCTTCCGCTTCCGTTACACGATGTGCGACGCGTGCTTCCTGCAGCATTCGTCAAAGTTTATCTGCAATAGCGCAACCTCGTCCACGTCAGTGAAGCAAGCCGCACGAAACTGTTGAAAAGAGTTTGCTTGGGCAGGCCTTTGCCGGGGCGAGCTTTGGCGCTTCCCGGCGGTATCACGAACCGCTTGTACGGCACGCGAGCTTGCGGGGGCAAAATCAGTCTCAATCCCGTGCTTGTTCCACCGACACCGGCCCGTTCACTGTGGACAAATGCACCACGGCCGGCGACGAGCCATATTCGATTCGGCGATGCTCGTCGTCCCACGTCTTGCGTGCGCTCTTGCAGATGCTGGCGCGGCAGCTCATGGGCGCGTGACGCGTAGATTCCACGACGAAGCTGGACTGGAACCCGTTCGGCACGCGCAATGTAACCGGACCGTTCTGCGCGTCGGCAGACAGTCCTGTGCCCTTCCAGCTGGTCTCCTTCAGATCGACAGTGATTGGTCCATTTTCCGTTTTGATGC
Source organism: Acidobacteriota bacterium (assembly GCA_003224085.1). Lineage (GTDB taxonomy): Bacteria > Acidobacteriota > Terriglobia > Acidiferrales > UBA7541 > Acidiferrum. The sequence continues at coordinate 114,792 of QHYK01000057.1, forward strand.
CAATGTTGCCCCTGCTGCCTTCCAGGCTGATGGGGCCATTCTGTGCGCTGATCTCCGCGTCGCCTGAAAAATTGTGCAGGCTGATGGGTCCATTGTGCGCGTGCGCCGTCAATTTGCCGTCGACGTCGTACAAAGAAATCGGCCCGTTCATGGTGTCCAAATCGATGACTGCCGACTTTGGCGCGCGAATCAGCAGGTACACGGTCCAATCTTCGTGCTCGCCGGAAGGCCCGTGCGTCGAAACAGTACCTCCATCAATGGACACGGTGATTTGCGAAAGTACCCGCTCGGCCGAATCCCCGGCGGCCGCCGCCTTGCAAGCCGTCACGGAATAATTGTCCTGCTCCCACCCGACCACCTGCGTTCCGCCGTTCGCGTGCGGATGGACCCTCAATACCGGGGCTTGCGCCTTAGTCAGCGTGCGCTCCTCGGAACGCACCACGGTGTCGCGGTCGTCAAACTCAATGTGCAGATCGGAGCAATCGGCAATGGGGTGGCGGTGGCCACCGTGCAGGTTCACAGAATGACGCGGATGGCGCGGCGCCGCAGGCAAAGGTGACAGCCCAATTACAATCAAGATCGAGCCGAGAATCACGGAAAAGTCGCTACGTGGACGCATGGAGCCCTCCTCGCAGCTATAGACGACCGAAGAGCCCTTTTGTCACGGCTAAACCACCCGTCCGGCGCTCTTGCGGGGCTTTCGAAAACAGTGCCTGGACGTAAGTCCTTTGTTGGCCACGGTTAGGAAAACGGCTGGGGTGTACCCCATTCTCTTCCCAATTTGGATCTCACTCTTGTCATCGGAAGACTCCGCCCTGCGAATCTCCGTCCCGGACTCTCGGAGTGGTCTTTTTTCCTTCTTCTCCGCTCCACCGGTCACAGATCGCGGGGCACGGCCCGCGATTTTCAGAGGTTTCCACTCCGCCGAATTCTTCTAACTTTCAGGCGGTGCGCACGGGAAAAAGTGGCTCTGTTATACTGACCTCGGCTTTGGGGAAACACGAATCGTGAGCAAGCTGCGCATTTCCATCGTGCAATACCTGAATACGGCGCCGTTGGTCTGGGGCTTTACCAACGGGCCGCTTCAGGGGAAATATGACCTGTCGTTCACCGTGCCCTCGCAGTGCGCGGAAGACCTGCGCCTGGGGCGCGCGGATGTGGCCATCATCCCGGCCATCGAGTACCAGCGCATTCCAGGCCTGGCGATTTTGCCGGACATGGCCATCGCCTCGAAAAATCAGGTCCGCAGCTTGCTCATCGTGGCGAACAAGCCCATCGAGCAAATAAAAACACTTGCGCTGGACAGCAGCTCGCGCAGCACGCAAGTGCTGACGCGCATTTTGTGCGCGGAGAAGTGGCGCATCGCACCGCGGTTCTCGGAGGCGGTTCCCGACCTGCCGGAAATGCTGCACCATGCCGATGCCGCGCTCCTCATCGGCGATCCTGCTCTGCGCATTTCGCTCGGCATCGAAAAAGATAGTTGGCCGGGCGCGCCCGGACAGACGGTCTGCCGGGCGGCCACCCTCGGCATCACCAGCTCCGAATTGCTTCATATATACGACGTGGTTGGCGAATGGCGCGCGCTGACGGGGCGGCCTGCCGTACTGGCGGTGTGGGCGGTACGGCGCGAACTGGCTGCGGCCGAACTGACCGCGGATTTTTTGGCCTCGCGCGACTTCGGGCTTTCGCATCTCAACGAAATCAGTTACGAAGCGGCACAGGATTTGGAATTGCCGCAGCGGGCCCTGGAATCCTATTTGCGCAACAACATTGATTATTCGCTCGACGCGGAAAACCGCGGCGGCCTGGAACTTTATTTCAAGCATGCGGCCGAACTCGGCTTGATTCCACAAGCGGGCGCGATTCCGTGGGCGGCGGCGAAATCCGAAGCCGTGAAGCGGTAGGGGCGGCGCTTGGAGCGCGTCCCACGCTGCGAGGGAGTAAGAGCTCGAGACCGGCTTGGCTTCTCGGAATTACAAGTTGGGGCGTACTTCAACAAATTGTTGGCGGCTCGAAAAGGGATAAATCTTGGGACTGACGAAACAACAAGCGCTGGAAATGCTGGAATCCGACGACCTCATCGGCATCGGCATGGAAGCGCACCAAATGCGCTTGAAGAAGAACGACCCGCGTGTCGCGACTTACCAGATCGACCGCAACATCAACTATACGAATTTCTGCACCGAGTATTGTTCGTTCTGCGCGTTCTACCGCCCGCTCGGGGCGAAAGACGGCTACATTCTGCCGTTCGAGGAAATCTACAAAAAAATCGACGAGATGCTGGAGCTTGGCGGTACCGGAATTCTGCTGCAAGGCGGCCTGCATCCCGATCTGCAAATCGGCTTCTACGAAAATCTCTTGCGCTCTTTGAAGGCGCGCTACCCGCAAGTGCATCTACACTGCTTTTCCGCGCCGGAAATTCTGTGCATCGCGGAAGTTTCCGAGATTAGCATACGAGAAACGATTCAGCGTTTGATGGAGGCGGGACTGCAGTCCATCCCGGGCGGCGGAGCGGAAATTCTCGACGACGAAGTGCGCGCACGTATCGCGCGACTGAAGTGTACCAGCGACGAGTGGGAAGAGGTCCATCGCATCGCACACTCGCTGGGACTGCGCACGACTGCGACCATGATGTTCGGCTGCGGCGAAGAGCTGCGCCACCGCGTCAATCACTTCGAGCGCATCCGGCGCATTCAGGAAGACACCGGCGGGTTCACCGCGTTTATTCCGTGGATGTTCGCGGCGGAAAATACAGCGCTGGGCAAAAAGGTGCAGGAGACTACGGCGGTCGATTACCTGAAAACGTTAGCGGTCAGCCGGCTGTATCTCGACAACGTTGATCACATCCAGTCGAGCTGGCTCACGCCGGGGATTAAAGTTTGCCAAGTCGGCTTGCAGTTCGGGGCCGACGACGTCGGCAGCATCCTCATTGAAGAAAATGTGGTGTTTGCCGCCGGCGTGAAAAACCGCACCAATGAAGGCGAATTGCGCCGCATCATTTCCGACGCCGGCTTTATTCCCGCCCAACGCGACACCCTGTATCGCTGCTACGCGTTGAAATAAGCTCGGACTTGTGGCGCCTCCGGGTAAACCAGCACCGCGGTTACGATGATTCCCGCTTTTGCAATGGGAAAATAGAAACTTCGACAACCGTGCCGTCGGGCAGGCCAACGTCTTCGAGAAGGTAAAGAACGCCGCCGCGAAACCGCGCTGGAATTCGCCGCGGCCCGGATTTCTCGGGTGAATTGGGTTTAGCCGGAGTGACCGAATTCGCGGGTTTGCCTTCCGTTTCGTCGAGGGCTTCGTTGACGAGGGTGTCGGCTTCGCGATTCTGTTCGCGGTAAACATGGTCGATGCGGAAAGAGTCAAAGGCCTTCGACATTTTCTGCGCGCGTTCGTAGAGCGGCTGCAGGTCGGCGCTCTTCACTTTGTACAGCCCGCGCATTTGCTTGACGAGCAGCTCGGAGTCGCTCTCTACGCGAATCGCAGGAACGCCGTGCGACTGCGCATAATCCATCGCCGCAATGAGACCGTAGTATTCGGCAACGTTGTTGCTGAACCGGCCGATGTACTTTTTGAGTTTGGTGACGATTCCTCCGTTGGGGTCGCGAACGACCACGCCATAGGCGGCAGGGCCGGGATTGCCGCGCGACCCTCCGTCAATGTTGATGCGGTACGCCGCCGCGTCGGGCTTCGCCTCGGGAGCGGCTTCGCCGAAGAGGCTTTTGCCGCGCGGAGTGGGAGGGCGTTTTGGCATCAGTTGGTAGACGCCGGAGAAGAAGCATTCGCGGAGCCGTCCGCGGCTTTGGTGTAGGGAATCGGCTCCAGAGCGTAGAGAATGAGGCCGCAGCCTTCGCAGCGGTAAACTTCCTCGCTTGTTTCGGAGCGAAGTTCCTGGACGATGTGAGGCAGGACCCGCAGGCCGCAGCCGCGGCACTGCTCGTCGCGGACTGCCGCCATGGCCGTACCGCCGCGGCGCTTGGCGATGCGGGCGTAAAGGTCGCGCAAGTCTTCCGGCACGGGCGCAATGATTTTTTCGCGCTCGGCCGTGGCGGCTTCGAGTTTCTTCTTGAGTTCGGTGGCTTGCGCTTCGATCGTTTTTTTCTCTGCCGCAAGGCTCTGTTCCGCTTCTTTCAGCTGCGAATCGGCAATTTTCACGCGGCGTTCTGCATCTTCCGCTTTCATCATGACTTCCAATTGGCGGTCCTCGGACTTGGCGATTTCGGCTTCGGCATTGGCAATTTCATGCTGGAGCGCACGGTAGGCGTCGTTGGTTTTCACGGCGCCGCTCTGGTCGCGGTATTTTCGCGCGCGGTCTTTCCATTCCTGGCCTTCGAACTCGTACTTCTTGCGCTCGGAGTTCATCTTCGCTAGGCCGTCTTTGGCGGCCACGACTTCGCTGCGCGCGCCAGTCAGCTTCGATTCGGCGTCGCGGAGGCGTTTGGGAAAGGATTCCAGTTCGTCGCGAAGAAGAGCAGCTTGGTGGTCAACCCGCTGGAGTTCAATCAGATGGGGGATCGCCGGATGCATGGAACGCTCATTCTATCACAGGGCCGCAGCGGCCCTCACGGAAAGGGGGGAGTGCGAGGAAGTTGAAAGTGCAAAGTTAAAGGTTGCAACCAGAGAAGAGGTTAGGTGGTCCGGAGCGTTTGTTTTCTTGAGCTCGCTCTGTCCCGTGCAATGCCCGGAGGACTGCGGTGAGGAGCGGATAAAATGCTGCGGTTGCTGCTGGGAAGGAAAAGAGAACTGTTCGCTCGAAGGAGGAGGGAGATGCCGTACGTGCAAATTACCTGGGTGGAAGGACGAACCGCAGAACAAAAGCGGAAGATTGCGGAGCGCGTCACCCGAGTGCTAATCGAGGATGGCAAAGCGAAGCGCGATAACATTCACGTATCGTTTCACGACGTGCCGGCTACCAATTATGCGGAAGCGGGCGTGCTAGTCGTGGACCAAAAGCGCACGCCATAAAGGAAGCGCAACGTCGGTGGCTTCGCCGGATTGGGCCATGGGAGCGGGCCGGCGGCTATGCCAAACAGCATGGCTCGCCGCCCCGCCCTTGTTTTGGTGCACCCCGACTGGCCTCGGCCAGCGAGCCGCGTTGAGAGCAGGCGGCTCGGCCGGACCGGATTATGCTTGAGAGGCTGCCAGGTGTTTCTCGAACCGCCCGTGCCGCTGTGTCTGCCACTGTCTCGCTTGAGCAATGCAAACGACGTGAAGGATCAAAAGAAGAGGAACAAAGAAAGTTGGAATCAGGCTCAACGGCAGCTCCATCATGGCGCTCAGTTCCGCAATCCAACCCTGCCGGACCATGATTTTCAAAGTCCGCGTCAGGGTGGTGCTGTCCAGGGAAAGGAGTTCTCCCAGTTTGCCTTGAGTCAGGTCTCCGGCACGGGAGAGCACTTGCAGGATTGTGAGCTGAGTCACGCGCATGCCCAACGGCCGCAGTTCCTGTTCGTAGAGCTGGGTCAGGGCCCGCGACACCCGGCGAAGCGTGGCGCACAGGCACGAAAGGGCCGGCACGGATGTGACTCGTTCCCTCACGTCGGGTTACATGCATATACATTTTATGGCGTTGCAGATTTAAATGGGAACAGACCGGCTGACGGCGCTGCGCGCGGCCTCCGGCTTGGGTGTCTTCTTTGCTTATGGGCGTGCGTTTATTTATGCGCCGGCGTCGCGGTGAATCAGCTTCCAATCGACGAAATAGCCGACGCCTACCGCCAAAGGAATGATGCCAAGTACGGCGGCCGTCCAGACGTCTCGATCGGCCTGGATTTGCGCGATCAGGCCGAACGCCAGGATGTAGCCGATGGCACCGCTAACAAGCAGAATACCTGCGCGGCGGGACCGCGCCGCCTGATTCAGCTCCGGTTCCACGGGAATGGTGGCGCCCCGCGCGATCGCGGCCATGCGCTCTTCGCTGCGCAGCTTTCGAACGCGGTAATACGTGTAGAGAGCGCCAAGGGGAACGCCCAAAGACATGATGACAGCCACTAATCCGATGATATCTCCGCCCATACCGCGCTCCTTCTTTCCTCCGTGCGCCTCCCAGGGCGCCCTGTGTGCTGTGGGGACCGCCTCGACTAGAAGGTACGGAGGAGGGGCCGGGAAAGTTCCGTGGAGTTTCCGGATGGACGTGAAGCGAATGGAAGCGGGCTTCCCTGCTTCGCTTTGGCTTGGAGCGTCGTCGGGCGCCCGCCGATGACGCGCGGTGATATGGAAATCCGTGCCCGAGCATTCGACCGAGTAGGCGTATCCATCGCGGCCAATACCAGGTATCGAAAGGGATGCTTCCGATGCTTCCGCGGAACAATTCGGGGGCAATTCGGGGTGGAACGCTTGCATCGGCTCGGCGCTGAGAATCGGTTTGCTAGGCCGCGGGGGCTGCTCGAGAAGATCTTCGCTGCCACGGGCAGCTTTTCAGGCGGATGCGAACAGAAAGATGGCCTGGCCGCGACAGTGTTTCAATACTCGAAATGGGGCCGCCGGTAGGCCCTCGGGGTCCGATAGTCCGCTTCCGGAGGCAACGCCAAAAACGGAATCACCGTCCAAAGAACTGTTGGAACGGCCAAAGTCGCGCGTCTGGGTGTTTGGAGCTCGTCCTCGCTTGGCGTACACTGAATGTTTCGCTGTCCGGTCTAACATCGAGTGAGGCATCTCTTGATCAACGTAAATCGCGGTGGATTGATTCACTTCTTTGGCGGGCTGAGCTTGCTTGCTGGTTTGGCTCTCCCCCTGGCACCGAAAGCGCAGGCAAACACGCCGGATATTCCGGCGAAGCGTTCGCCGCTGCTCGCGTCGCTGCAGGCCGAGCTGGACCGCTCGATGAAAGTTTTGAGCGCGCAGGACATTCCCGCGTATTACCTGGGATATACGGTCACGGACACGCAGAGAGTGGATGTCTCCGGCTCGAACGGCGCTTTGCTCAATAGCAACGAGACGCGCAACCGCTGGCTGGAAGTTTCGGTTCGCACGGGAAGCCACCAACTGGACGACACGCACAAAGTGGGCGAGCGGCAAATGCTGAGCGGGAGCCCGGGTGTGTCCGTGCCTGTGGACGACGACGCGGAAATCCTGCGCCGCGCCGCCTGGCTCGAAACGGACAAGCAATACCGGGCCGCCGAAGAAGCACTGATCAAGATCAAGACAGGGAAAGAAGTGAAGGTGGAAACAGTGGAGGGCAACGCGCCGGATTTTTCGCGCGAGCAGCCTCATGTTTACATCGGGCCGCAGGTTTCCATCGCGGTGGACCGCGCACCCTGGGAAGCCAAAGTACGAGCGTATACAAAAGTGTTTCGCGACTCGGCGGCCATTATCAATTCCATTGTCACCTTCAGCGCGCAGGCGCAAAACGTCCTTCAAGCAACCAGTGAAGGCACGCAACTTCAATACGGGCAGATTCGCTACCGGCTGGAGCTGTTCATCCAAGGCAAGGCGCCGGACGGGATGGACATCGACCGTTACTACAACTTTGACTGGGTGAATCCGAAAGAGGCCCCCGACGACAAGGCGGTGTATGCGGAGGAAGCCGCGTTGCGCAAAGAGCTGGAGGGACTGGTCGCCGCGCCGATCAACGACCCGACGGTCGGCCCGGCGCTCCTGACGGGGCGCGCCGCCGCGGTGTTTTTCCATGAAGTTTTCGGACACCGCGCCGAAGGGCACCGGCAAAAAGACGTGACCGAAGGACAGACGTTTTCCAAAAAAGTCGACGAAAAAATCCTGCCGGATTTTCTGAGCATCGCAGACGACGCCACGATGAAGAAACTCGGAGGAGAGGATCTGCTGGGCTACTACCCGTTTGATGATGAAGGCGTGCCGGCCCAGCGGGTGACGCTGGTTGACCGCGGGGTGCTAAAGAATTTCGAGATGTCGCGGTCGCCGCTGGTGGACTTTCCGAGCTCGAATGGGCATGGCCGGCGGCAACTCGGCTTCACTCCGGTTTCGCGACAGGGCAACCTGATCGTGCAAAGCAGCAAAACGATGAGCAACGCCAAGCTCCGCACGAAACTAATCGACCTGATCAAAGAGCAAGGCAAAGTCTATGGCCTGCTGATCGACGATATCGCCGGAGGATTTACGTTCACCGGCCGCGGTCAACCGCAAGCGTTTCAGGTGCAGCCGCTGGTGGTTTACAGAGTGTTCGCGGATGGCCGGCCCGACGAACTGGTACGCGGAGTGGACATTGTCGGCACGCCGCTGGCGGCTCTGACCAAGATCGTGGCCACCGGGGACACCCCGGAAGTGTTCAACGGATACTGCGGCGCTGAATCCGGCTCCGTTCCGGTAGCCGCGGCATCGCCCGCGATTCTCATTTCCGAATTGGAAGTGCAAAAGAAAGAAAGTTCGACGGACCGGCCGCCCATTCTGCCGCCGCCCGCGCATGATGTGGTCAAAACGGGAGGCGGGCTGTGAAGCGCGCAGCAAGAATTGTGGGAGCAGCATTTCTTTTGGCGGCGTCGAGCTGCGGCACCGCCGAGACGGCGTTGGCCCAACAGGATAATGACCACACGCTGCAGGCCATGCGCGATGAGATGGCACGTTCGAAGGCGCGGCTGGAATTGAAAATTCCTAACAGCAATCAACCGGTGCGCCCGTTTTACATTGAATACCGCTTGCTGGACCTGGACGTTCGCGAAATCGCGGCGGAGTTCGGCGATTTGCTTTCCAGCACGCACACGCGAATCCGCTCCATGAATGTCGCGGCGCGCGTCGGCAGTTACAAACTGGACAGCTCGAACTTCGTCAGTGACGACGCCTTCCGCGGCTTTATTGGGCCGCAAGGATCGGTGGGCATCGACCGCGATTACGATTCGCTTCGGCAGGACTTGTGGATCGCGACCGACCAGGCTTTCAAGGAAGCGGTGGACACGTATTCCAGGAAAAAAGGCTACTTGAGCAGCCTGGCCCGCCAGTCCGACATCGATGATTTCTCGAAAGCCGAGCCGGTGCAACTCATCGAGCCGCTGGAGACTCCGGATTGGACCAACCGCAACTGGGAACAGGAGGCGCGTGACAGTTCCGCAGTGATGCGCGCGTTTTCGCAGGTCCGCGAATCGCGCGTCACCTATTACTTGGTTTACGCGACGGAATACCTGCTCACGAGCGAAGGGACCGAAGTCCGGCAGAATCGCCGGTACGCGGCCATCGAGGCAGGAATGAACGCGGTAGCCGACGATGGCGTTCCGGTAAATCATTATTACGCCACGTATGCAGTGGGTCCCGGAGACTTGCCGAACGTGGACTCGGTGCGCAAGGCGCTGAACGTCACGTGCGCCGAATTGATGGCGCTGCGGTCCGCACCACCGGCGCAGGATTACGCCGGACCAGTGCTTTTTGAAGCGCGAGCGGCGGGGGCGCTCCTGGCGCAGGTGCTTAGCCCGGCGATTAGTGGCGCACGGCCGCCTATTTCTTTCAGCCCGGTGCTGGAACAAATGCTGACCGGACTGGGAGGAAAGAGCGACTGGGTCGGGCGGCTGGGCGCGCGGGTTTTGCCGTCCACGGTGACGCTGGTCGATGACCCAAGCGAAAGGCAGTTCCAGGGCACCCCCTTGATCGGCGGATACGGAGTGGACGAAGAAGGTGTGCGAGGCGAGAAAGTCAGGCTCGTAGAAAACGGCATGCTTAAGAGTGAACTCATGTCCCGCCGACCGGGGCCGGATTTTGAGCGGTCCAACGGCCACGGGCGCGCCGCGTTTTTGAACGAGGCCAAGCCCACGATGAGCAACCTGGTTTTTTCTTCCTCGGAGACTCTTTCGCCGGCAGACTTGAAGAAGAAATTTCTCGACCAATGCCGCGCGGAAAAGAAGTCGGAGCGCGAGCAGTATTGCCTGGTCGTGCGCGAGATGGACAACCCGGCGCTGAGCCTGCTCCATCAGGAGGACTTCTCCGAGTTGCTGGCGAGTTTCGGCGGAGGTGCGGGAACGGGCGACCGCCTGCCGCTTGTTGTGTATCGCATCTATCCCGACAGCGGGCGCGAAGAAATGATCCGCGGAGCGCGCATCATTGGCTTGAATACCCGCGCGCTGCGGAACATCGCCGGGATCGGGAGCGACAGTTTTGTGTACAACTACATGCAAAGCCAGGCCAACGGCTTCGCGGGCACGGCGCTGAGCGCTTTCGGATCGGCACAACCTGGAGCTTGCTTGCCTGCTTCTCTTGTCGCGCCCGCTCTTCTCTTCGACGAAGTGGAAGTCCGCGGCGAGCGCGGCGAGGCCAAGCGGCTTCCACTCTTGCCCCCGCCGCCCTTGACGGCGTCAAAATGACCGTTCGATTAGTGACCGCGCACCGTTCACTTGTAAATCCGGGAATAATGCAAAATCTGGGGTAGTCTAGACCCGCGATGGAAATGCTTGCGCCAATCGAGGCGCGCGAGAAGAAGCGCGCCGCGCTTCTGAGCGTGGTTTCGGCGGCGCTCTTGGTTGCATTGAAGGCTTTCCTGGTCGTCCGCACGGGAAGCCTGGGAGTTTTGTCCGAGGCGTTGCACTCCGGCCTGGACTTGATTGCCGCCATGGTCACTTTTCTTTCGGTTGGCATGTCGGACCAGCCGGCCGACGAGCGGCACCCTTACGGCCATGGAAAGTTCGAGAATTTTTCGGCGTTCGTCGAAACCGGTCTGCTGGCGCTGACGGCTCTTTACATCATTTATGAGGCCTTCGAGCGCCTGTTTTTCCGCAGCGTCCACATTCAGCCCAGTGCCACGGCGATCGTGGTGCTATGCGTCGCCCTGTTCATCGACCTTACTCGGGCACGGGCCCTCCGGCAGGCGGCCAGGAAATATTCGAGCGAAGCGCTGGAGGCGGATGCGCTGCATTTTTCGACCGATGTTTGGAGCACCACGGTGGTCATCGCCGGAATCGGGCTGGTGTGGGCCGGCGAGACCTGGAATCTGCCTTGGCTGATTTACGCGGACGCGCTGGCGGGCCTGGCCGTCGCCGGGGTGATCCTGTGGGTCGGGTCGCAGCTCGGCCGGCGCACTTTGGACGCGCTGCTGGACGCGGCTCCGAAGGGACTGCAACAAGAGATCGCGCGGGCGCTTGAACGCATGGACGGCGTGTTGGACGTGGAGCGAGTGCGAGTGCGGCGCGCGGGCAACCGGCATTTCGTGGACGCGACCGTCAGCGTGGCGCGCACGGCCAGTTTGGAGCAGGTGCACACCCTGAGCGACGCCATCGAGAAGCGCATCGGGGAGATTGTTCCTTCCGACGTGATGGTGCACGTAGAACCGCGCGCGCCCGCGGGCGAGCATCTGTTTGAGGCCATCCGCGCCGTGGCGCAACGGATGGGATTGGCGATCCACGAACTGCAAGCATCGCAGCAGGACGGCCGTCTGTTCATCGAGTTGCACCTGGAAGTGGATGAAAATTTGAGCCTGCGCGAGGCGCATCGGCGGGCCAGCGAATTGGAAGACAAGATTCGCGAGCTGCGCGATGGAGCGATGGAGGTGAACATTCACATCGAGCCGCTGGGACGCCACATTGCCACGCCGGACGCGGGCGCCGGAGAGATGGCCCAGCTCGCAAAGGCCATCGAGGATTTCCTGAACGGCCTGCCTTCGGAGTTCGATGAATTGGTGAATTGCCATGACGTGCGGGTGAGACAAGTCGAGCACCATATCCTTGTGTCTTGCCACTGCACGATGAAGAGCGAACTGCCCATCACGCAAGTCCACGACGTGACCGCCGCTTTGGAAGACCGCGTGAAGGAAAACTTTCAGCAAATCTATCGCGTGACGATCCATCCGGAGCCGTCGGATGAGAAATAGCGGTGGCTGGCTCTACTATGCTACTTTCCGTTGTGAACCAAAAATGGCTGTGACTCGCGCGGGATCAAATGCTTGGCTCGGGCCCGTCCTTGCCACCAAAAAGCTGAGCGCCGAGAGCGATGAGCATGGGAAAGCAGACCAGCACATAGCGCGGCTCGGGCGTTTCGAGCGTCGTGAGAAACGCCGTGCGCAGCACGATGAAAATGGTCAGAAACACCAGGGCCGGGCGGACGGCGGCGCTGGAGCGCCAGAGTTTTGCAGCACCCGAGACCCCTAGACCAACGAAGACGATATTCAAGAAGAAAAGCAGGATGGTGCAGGCCTGGTCCGCCGGATCTTCATCGAACATTTGCGCAAGGGGAAAGACATTGCCGGAAATCGGCAGCAGCTCGATGCGCGGCGTGAACCACAGGACCACGGCCCGCAGGGCGGGAATCCACAGATAGGTACGCAAAGGATGGCGGGCGGCGCGCTCCCTCGCGATCTGCCCGAAGGCGTCGTCCTCTTCCTGCGACCAGGTCAAGTCGTCGTTGTATTGTTCGAGGATGGCAGCGACGCGCTGCTTTTCTTCCGGGGAATCAAAGGCACGAGCGGGGATCGTGTCCGGGTCGATAGACTCTTCATTGATTTTCCACGGGACGAGGTAACAGTCTTTCACGCGGAAGAGCCAAGTCCTTTCCCATGCCATCAAGCCCCGCGGAACTATCTCTCCAGGCAAAGTGGAGTATTTCGGGGTCAGGAATTGCAACTCGTGAAAAGCAAGGGCGTTGCGAATCGCCCAGGGCACAAGAGGCAACACGCAGGCTAAGCTCGTGAAGAGAATCATGCGGAGCAAGTGCCTGGCTTTTCCGTGAGACAAGAGTAAGAAAGCATTGCCAACCCAGGCAGCGAACAAAAGCAAAGGCACTTCGGGCCTAAACAGCGTTCCGAAACCGGTCGCCAACCCAGCCGAAGGCGCGAAAAAGCGGAAGTCCTCCGACCCGTTGCATTCCCACCGCTTCCTTGGCTCAGGGAAAAGCAAATCATTACTGCTGGCGGCTAGCGCGACAAGGAATAGAAGCGCCGTGGCGGTCCAAAACGTGGCCATGGTCTCGGTGAGCAAAACGGCCGTGTAATTGGCAGTGAAGGGACACAGCGACGCCAGCCATAGAGCGGCGTTGAAAACCCGCTTGATCGAGCCACCTTTATCCGCCAGCATGAACATGGCGGCGGCAAGAGCAGCGATCACCAGGCAACAAAAAAGATCCACGGCAATTTGAGCGAGCATGACCCACAAGCGCGCCGACTCTCCCGTGCGCCCTGTGAGCGCGTAGATCAACGCCAGGAAAGCGGGATAGCCGGGCATGCGCAGATCGACCGGCGTGAGAGAGCCATGCACGTCCATGGCATAGACATGGTGCTTTAGCCAGTTTGTAGCGATTTCTTCGTAAAGAGCGGTGTCGCCGGAATTTGCCGGAAATTTCAGCACGAAAAACAGACGGAGGCACAGCCCTGCTGCCAGCGGAAAAACCGCCCTCGAGAAAAGTCGCTTCATCGACGAAACGCATCTTACAATAGGGGAGACGGAATCGCGCGGAAAGGCTCCCCGCACCCGAGAGCCGTATTGGCCGCCATCCCGAAGGCTAAGCAGATTCAATGAAAGAACGAAGGCCGATATTTTACGACGCAGAGCGTGTGCGCTGGCGCCACACTCGCCGTGCGCTGGAGATTAGCGGAGCGCTGCTCACCCTGCTGTTGGTTTATTTTTTCATTACCATCGCGGCGAGCGTGGATTTGCCCGCGGGCCTGCTTCCAGATACCAAGCTCGGATACCACGCGCTGAAAACGAAGAAGAAGCTCCTGCCCGTGCGCGAAGGCCGCCGGCGCCGCGTGGCCAACATTGGGAGCGTGCCTGCCAGCTACGACCCTGTCCGCGCTGCTTTTTTCGTGAGTTGGGACCCCAACAGCCTCGCTTCCTTGAAAAAGCATTACCGCGAAATCGACCTTCTGATCCCGGAGCAACTTCATGCCGTGAGCGCCGATGGCGCTTTGACGGTCGTGGATTACGAGCATGGCCAGAATCGAGCCAAAGTTTCTCCGACGAAAGCCATCGCCATCCTGAAACAAGACGAGTTGCACCAGTGGATGAAGTCGCTTAATCCTCCCGTCGAACTTCCGATGATGGCATTGCTGAACAACTACGACGGCGTCCATTGGCGGATCGACGATATGGTGAAGCTGCTGGCCAACCCTGCGTCGCGTCAAAGGCTGGTGACTGACGCAGTTGAATTCGCAGTGCAATCCCATGAGGCCGGGATCGTTGTGGACTTTGAAGAAGTCCCGGATACAAGCCAGGCGAACTACCGAGAATTCGCCGCTGAACTAGGGCCCGCGCTACATTCCGTAGGCCTGAAGTTGATGCTTGAGCTCCCCGCGCGCGACGATGCGTATGACTACGGATTCTTTGCCCAACAGTGCGACGCCATCGTGCTCTTGAACTACGACGAGCACTGGCAAAGTTCACCGCCGGGCCCCATTGCTTCCCAGGACTGGTATGTGGAGAACCTGCGGCAAATCAGGGAAGTGGTGCCGCCGAGGAAACTGATCGTCGCGGTGGGCAGTTACGCGTACGACTGGTCGGAAGCCGCGACGAAAACTCATGAGCCAGCGCAGTCCCTAACCATACAGGAAGCCCTTCTTCATGCCTTTGAGTCTGAAACGCAGGTGGAGATCGATTCCGCGTCGTTGAACCCGCATTATTCCTATTCCGACGAGCACGGTCACGTGCATCAAGTGTGGATGCTCGACGCCGTGACCGCCTACAACGAACTACGCGCGAGCGAGCGCACGGGGGTGCAGGGCACGGCTTTGTGGCGGCTCGGCTCCGCCGACACTTCGCTTTGGCCGGTTTGGGACGCCACCCGCCCGGACGACGCCATCCGTCAAAAATTGGAAGACCTTCCTCCGGGCCCGGATCTCATCCTGGAAGGCGATGGGGACGTGTGGCACTTCCTCGATACTCCGAAACGCGGTCACCGCACTTTTACTTACGACTCCACCGCTGACCTCATTACCAGCGAGAAGTACGATGCCTATCCTCTCTCCTACCACATCGACCAGATCGGAGCAGCCAAGAAAAAACTTGCTATCACCTTCGATGACGGGCCGGACCCAACCTGGACGCCAAAAATCCTGGACGTCTTGAAGGAAAAGAATGTCCCGGCGACGTTCTTCGTGATTGGTTTGTCGGCGAACAAGTGGCCGCAAATTCTTCGCCGGGAATACGCGGAAGGGCACGAAATCGGGAATCACACCTATTCTCATCCGGACTGGGAGAGCCCCAATCTCTCTGCGACCCAAATCCGCTGGGAACTCAATCTCACTGAGCGCTTGATCGAAAGCCTAGTGGGCGCCAAGCCTTTGCTCTTCCGGCCGCCCTATGGCATCGACCACCAGCCCGAATTCGCGGAAGAAGTAGCGCACCTTCCGACGGCGCAGGAGATGGGATACATCATCATCGGCCAGAAGGTGGATCCACACGATTGGAGCCAGCTGAGTCCGGGCGTTCCGCTTCCCGCGGCCACCATCGTAGAGAACGCCCTGCGCGAGGCACCCGAGGGCAACATCATTCTCCTGCACGATGGCGGCGGCAACCGCTCGCAAACGGTGCTCGCTCTGCCCCAACTCATCGATGCTCTTCGTGCGCAAGGATACGAATTTGTGTCGGTGCCGGAGCTTATCGGCAAGACGCGCGCCCAGGTCATGCTGCCGCTATCTAGGAAAGAACAGTTTGAGGCGCGGGCCGACGGCTTTATTTTCGGCATATACCATTGGTCCTGGGTGGTCATCAGCGCCACGTTTATTCTGGGGATTATTCTGGTCAGCGGCCGCACGCTCATCATCGGCATTCTCGCGTTGATTGAGAAGCTGCGGCCAGACGGTCCGGAAATTCGCGGGCCGCTGCCTGGTGTGACCGTCCTGATTCCCGCGCACAACGAGGAGAGCGTCATCATCCAAACGGTAAACTCGGTGCTCGAATCGGACTACCTGGACCTGCAAATCATCGTTGTGAACGACGGATCTACGGACAAAACCAGAGAGCTGCTGGACGCTCACTTCTCGCGCCAACCCCGTGTGCGCATCATTCATCAAGTGAATCGCGGAAAGGCGGCAGCGCTGAACGTCGCCATGTCGCAAGCAGAAACCGAAATCGTAGTGACCATCGACGCAGACACAGAAATCGAACCGGATGCCATTCGCAAACTGGTGCGGCATTTCGCGGATCCTACCGTGGGCGCCGTGGCCGGTAACGTTAAAGTCGGCAATCGCTCGCGCTGGCTCACACGCTGGCAGGCACTCGAGTACATCACCAGCCAGAACATGGAAAAGCGCGCGTTCGACCTTTTGAATTGCATCACCGTGGTTCCCGGAGCTCTCGGCGCCTGGCGCAGGCAAGCCATCGAAGCCGCGGGCGGAATCACGGCGGACACTGTGGCCGAGGACGCCGACCTTACGATTGCAATTCGCCGGCTCGGTTGGCGAATCGGCTACGATGAGGAGGCCATCGCCTGGACGGAAGCTCCGGAAACGCCTGCCCAGCTCATCCGCCAGCGTTTCCGGTGGACATTTGGCACATTGCAATCCTTCTGGAAACACAGCAGCACGCTGTTCCGCCCGAAGTATGGAACACTCGGGTGGGTTGCCCTGCCAAACATCTTCGTTTTTCAGTTGGTCCTTCCTCTTATCTCACCGATCATTGATTTGCTTTTCCTCTGGTCCCTCGCGCTGTGGGCGCTCGAAAAGCTGCAACTCTCCTGGTTGCCGACGCTTCATGCAACCACCGGCGACTTGATGCGCTCCATCTTTTTCTTCATTGGCTTTTTGCTGATTGACGTGTTCACGTGCGTCCTTGCCTTCGCGCTGGAGCGAAAAGAAGACTGGTCCCTGCTTGTTCCCGTTCTCCTGCAACGCTTCTACTACCGCCAGTTAATGTACGTGGTGCTCTTCCGCTCGGTAAAGGAGGCCGTGCGTGGCCGGCCCGTGGGCTGGCGCGGCGTCGAGCCGGAAGGACCACCGGCGCCGACGCTTCCTGAGGCTCCTGCTAAACCCGCGGCGGTCGCGGGAAACTAATCCTGCTCACTTTCGAATCACGCTAACGTCAGACGGCAATAGCACCTCTCTGTTCTCCGCCGCTCGGAGAAAGTTCGTTTTGCTCCCCAGTTTTCGCGGCGGCATCCGGTGCGCGGGTTCATCGTGGCCGGCTCCCGGGGGCGGACCTGGTTCAAACACATGATTGAAAACGAGCGGGTGCGCCTCACAAGTCAAGGCAAGACAGCTTCCGGAGTGAATGACGCGGTGAAGGTGTTCTCGCAGTTCTACGACCTCTACCTGATGCAGGGACAAACGCCAGGACAAATACTCGCTCTGCGTCCGCAGGGGAGGTATGTGGAAGCGGACGAAATGACCCACGGCTTCACTCGGGGACACGAAGTTTTGTGCCGAGGTTGTTTCCATCGTTTTGGGACCGGGCCAAAGAAAAATCGGCGGGTGCGAATGGTGCGAATTGGCCCATTTCCGCTCGGGGCTTGAGTTGTTGTACGATATCCACCTTCGCTAGCTAAGCTAGGAGGTCCCCATGGCAATCAGTTTCACCCTAAATGGCAAGCCGGAATCGGTCGACGTCAGCCCGGACATGCCTCTGCTCTGGGTGCTGCGTGACACACTGGGCAAGACCGGCACGAAGTTTGGTTGCGGTATGGCACTTTGCGGCGCATGTACGGTGCACATCAACGGTGAAGCTACGCGCTCCTGCATCACGCCCGTCTCCAGCGTGGCTGGAAAGAAGGTCACCACCATCGAGGGTCTGGCCACGGACGAAAGCCACCTGCACCCCGTTCAGCAAGCCTGGATGGAGGAAGACGTACCCCAGTGCGGTTACTGCCAGTCCGGGCAAATTATGTCTGCCGTGGCATTGCTCGCCAAGAAACCCAACCCGACCGACGCCGACATCGA
Organism: Acidobacteriota bacterium; assembly: GCA_003224085.1. Lineage (GTDB taxonomy): Bacteria > Acidobacteriota > Terriglobia > Acidiferrales > UBA7541 > Acidiferrum. Next base: position 132,544 of record QHYK01000057.1, read on the forward strand.
CGATGCCATGAGCGGCAACATCTGCCGTTGCGGCACCTACCAGCGAATTCGCAAAGCCATTCACCGCGCCGCCTCCACAATGGCGGGCAAGGCGCATTCAGCCGCGTAATTCTATCTCGATCGCTTTCTAACCATTCCGTCCCGAGGTGTGCCATGGCAACTGCTCCCGTTGTGAATCGCCGTGACTTTCTAAAAAAGAGCGCCGCGGGCAGCGCGGCACTGGTGATTGGTTTTCACTTGAGCCCGCGGGCATTTGGCGATCAGGCGAAGGATCAGGAAGAGAAGACTCCGAATCCATTCGACGCCTGGGTGCGCATTACGCCGGATAACCGCGTCACGTTGGTCCTGGGGAAGTCGGAGATGGGTCAGGGTGTCTATACCTCCTTGCCGATGATTCTTGCCGAAGAGCTGTGCGCGGATTGGAAACAGGTGCGTGTGGAGCAGGCCCCTACCAATCCCAAGATTTATGACCTCGGAACCGGCGGCAGTGGCAGTGTCGAGGGCTCCTGGCTTCCTTTGCGGCAGGCCGGCGCCGCCGCGCGCGAGCTGTTGATTGCTGCCGCGGCGAAGAAATGGGAGGTTGGCGCGGACACTTGCAAAGCCAAGAATGGCTACGTTGTTCATGGCCATCCGGAGCGGTCCTTCCGTTTTGGCGAACTCGTCGCCGAAGCTTCAAAGCTCCCGATTCCCGACCTGCACAAGGTGCCGCTCAAGAATCCCAGCGACTTCGTCATCGTTGGCCGCGAAGTGCTCCGCCTCGACGCGGCAGCAAAATCCACCGGCTCGGCCAAATTCGGCATCGATTCGCGCGTGCCCGGTATGCTTTACGCGGTGATTGCGCGTTGCCCCGTGTTTGAAGGCAAAGTGGCTTCCTTCGATGCCACCAAAGCAAAAGCCGTTCCCGGCGTGCGCGACGTTTTCGAGATAAAGACCAGCGGCCGGGGAGCTTCCACCACCGGTGGCGTGGCCGTTCTTGCTGACAATTCCTGGGCTGCCATCCAGGGCCGGAAAGCTCTCGCAGTGAATTGGGACGAAGGCCCGGCCGCAAACGAATCGAGCGACGAGCTGCGGAAGCAGTTCCTGGAAAACGCAGCGAAGCCTGGAAAAAACGTCCTTCGCAACGACGGCGACGCGGATGCCGCCCTCTCCGCTTCCGCAAAGAAAGTGGAAGCGATCTACGAACTACCCTTTGCGGCCCACGTTTGCATGGAGCCAATGAATTGCACCGTGCACATTGGTCCGGACAGCGCCGAGGCTTGGGTGCCCTCCCAAGGGCCACAGTGGGCGCAGGCCGTGATTGCGGAAATTGCCAAACTTCCTCCGGAAAAAGTAGTTGTGCACACCACTTTGATGGGCGGCGGCTTCGGTAGACGCTATCACGCGGACTTCGTGATGGAAGCAGCACAAGTAGCGAAGATTTCCAGCAACCCAGTCATGGTGCTATGGACCCGCGAAGACGACATGCAGCACGATTTCTATCGTCCCGCGTCCTATCACAGGCTGCAAGGCGCCCTGGATGGCGAAGGCAAGCTGGCCGCCTGGAAGCATTTTCAGACTTCCACTTCCATTGCCGCAAAGTGGAGCCAAAAAGGTGCCGATGATCCGGGGATGGGAGAATTCGGTAGCGGGGCAACCATTCCTTATTCCACGCCGAACGTCCGCATTGAATACACGCTTGCGCATTCCAGCGCGCCTCGCGCCTGGTGGCGCTCGGTTGAACATTCCAGCAGCGGCTTTGTCATGGAAAGCTTTGTGGATGAACTAGCCCATGCTTCGGGACAAAATCCGCTTGCCTTTCGCCTGAAGTTGATTGGGGACGACCGCAAGATTCCGCAGTTTGGCGAAGGCCGAGAGGACTATCATCCGCTCGACACCGCTCGGCTGAAAGGCGTACTGCGGCTCGCTGCCGAAAAGGCGGGCTGGGACAAGCCCCTTCCCCAGGCCCAAGGCCGCGGTATCGCTGCCTTTTACTCCTTCTTCAGCTACGTGGCGGCGGTAGCGGAGGTTGCCGCGCATCCCAGCTCGTTCAAGGTCAAGCGTTTGGTTTGTGCGGTTGATTGCGGCCGCGTGGTCAACCCCAACGGCGTGCGCGCCCAGGTAGAAAGTGCGGCGATTTATGCGCTTGCCGCGACCGTCAAGGACGCTATCACCGTAGACCGCGGCCGTGTTGTGCAAGCCAATTTCAACGATTACGAAATGATCCGTATGAACGAAGCTCCGCCGATCGACGTTTACCTCGTGCCTAGCTCAGAGGACCCGAGCGGCATCGGCGAGCCAACCGTTCCCGTGATTGCCCCGGCCCTCTGCAATGCCATTTTCAACGCCACCGGCAAGCGGCTGCGCCGTTTGCCGATTCGCGGTGAGGACCTAGGGTAGCCCCGAACGCCCTTTGCTGCACCATAGCAAGTGCCCCTGACGCTCGCAGCTATCGCCGCTGTTCCGCTGGCCATTTGGCTGTACCTTTTCTTTGCCCGCGGAAATTTCTGGCAGTTGCAGGAAGACCGTACCGAGCCGACGCCACTCGAACGGTGGCCACGAGTTGCTGCCATAGTTCCCGCGCGGAATGAAGCGGAAATGATTGAGCGCTCCGTCGCTTCCTTGTTAGGCCAGGACTATCCCGGGGAGCTTTTTGTAATCGTGGTGGATGATCAGAGTAGTGATGGCACTGCCGAGCTGGCGCGAAAAGCTGCCGAACAATCCGGGGCAGCCGGCAAAGTCGCAATCCACACCGCCGCCAGTCTTCCTTCGGGCTGGACGGGAAAGGTCTGGGCCATAAAAGAAGGAATTGCGGAGGCCGCAGGAAAATCCCCCGAATACTTTTGGTTTGTGGATGCTGACATCGTTCATGCACCGGATACCCTCGGCCGCTTGGTGTCTCGCGCAGAGAACCATTCCCTCGACCTGGCTTCCTTGATGGTGTTGCTGCAAACGAGAACTTTTCCCGAGCGGCTCCTCATTCCATCGTTTCTTTTTTTCTTCCTCATGCTTTATCCGCCGAGTTGGATTGAGAATCCAAGGTCGCGCGCCGCCGGCGCGGCTGGGGGCTGCATCTTGTTGCGGCGCGCGGCGCTCGAGCGTTTAGGCGGCATGGCCGCGATTCGTGGCGAGATCATTGACGACTGCGCTCTCGCGCGTCTGGTGAAAGAGAGCGGGGGAAAGATCTGGATGGGACTGACCCGCGGAAGTATGAGCTTGCGCGATTCCGCCAGCTTCGCCGAGATTCGCGACATGATTGCGCGCACCGCCTTCACGCAGCTCCACTACTCCTTTGTTTTGCTGCTGGGCACGCTTGGAGGGCTCTTCGTGACCTTTTTGCTGCCTTGGGTGCTCTTCTTTGTCTACCCGGGAGAAGCTTGGTTGCTTGTGGACACGACCGCCGCGTTGATGGCGGCTTGTTTTGCGGTAACGGTGAAGTTTTACGGACTTTCTTGGCTTTGGGCTTTGACTCTGCCTGTTGCCGTTCTTTTCTACGCTTACGCCACGTGTGTTTCAGCCGTTCGCTACTGGCTCGGCCGAGGCGGACAGTGGAAAGGCCGCGCACAGACGCCGCAGAAAACCTGAACTGACCGGGGGTCCATATGCTGTCATCGTAACCGTTCCGCAAGCCTCAATCGGTGATCAGGTGAGCCAGGACAGCGGCGAGAATCGCGCCGGCAAGCAACGTTCCTGATCCCAGAATTGCGATAGCCAAATGCCGGCGAACATTTGCCACCATCGCTTGCACGTCCTGGCGCAAAGCTTCATTTCCGCGCCACACAGCCAGGAGCACAGCGCAGCCTGCGACCACGGCAACCATCGGCAAGCCAACAAAGAGCAGAGCCGCGCCGGTGCGCGAGATGTGCGTGCCGGCCCACTCGAAGATCGCCCAGCTTGTCCGAGCTGGTTCGTATTGACGGGGCTGCAAGAGGCGCAGCGCGGCGGCTGCCAGAAGCAGGGCCGGGGGCAAAATCAGCAGCCATTCCGTAAAAGCAACGGCAAACAGTTTGGTCGAGCTTGCGGGACGGTCCATGGCAACCCCCATAGAGTACTTTGTATTGCAAAGCGCATGAACTTGTCAAGCGCGATCTTTTGGCAGACGCCCCGCCCGACCGTCGCATATCTCTCGAAGCCTACCTGGCATCAAAATTCCTGGAGCTTCGCATCGCGTTTTGTTATTCTTGCGGAGTCCAAGGTACAGGGCTGCATCCAGAAGTCAAGGAGCGGCACCGGAGGACAAGATGAGCGTTGTTCCTAATCCTGGGAACGGCAAGATCACCGTCCCGGATCTTCTCCAGCGCAAGGCTCAGGCCGCCAGTTCTTATTCCAAGCCAAACAAGATTACCTCCCTGACGGCATACGACTATCCGACCGCGCGGCTGGTTGATGAAGCCGGCGTGGACGTGATTCTCGTCGGGGACTCCATGGGCATGGTCGTGCTCGGCCATGAGAGCACTCTTCCTGTCACTCTCGAGGACATGCTGCATCACACGCGAGCGGTGAGGCGCGGCGTGCGGCGCGCTTTGCTGGTGGCAGACATGCCTTTCGGCAGCTACCACACGGACACGGCGGATTCACTGCGCAATGCTGTTCGTTTCGTGAAAGAAGCAGGAGCGGAGGCGGTGAAAGTGGAAGGGGGCGAACGGCGCTTAGAGCTGATCGCCCGCCTCACCGAGGCGGAAATTCCGGTGATGGGGCACATCGGCCTGACGCCGCAATCAGTGAACGCGCTCGGCGGTTACCGGGTACAGGGAAAAACGCCAGACTCCGCGGAGCACTTGATTCGCGATGCGCGCGCGGTGGAAGCCGCGGGCGCGTTTGCTGTGGTGCTCGAAGCCGTGCCGCGCGAACTGGCAGCCCACATTACCCGGGAGCTGCGGATTCCCACGATCGGCATTGGCGCTGGGCCTGACTGTGACGGCCAGGTGCTCGTGCTCCACGATATCCTGGGGCTGTCTTTCAGCCCCTTGCCGAAATTCGCACGGCCCTACGCCGAGGTCGGAGAAATCATCTCGAACGCGGTGCGGGAATATTGCCAGGATGTGCTGAGCGGAAGATTCCCGTCTGACGCGGAATCGTATCATTCCGGACCGATGACCAAGGAAGAGAGAGAGGCGCCCGTCAACACCGACGGCGATTGGTAGAAAGGAGAACGTCTCTCATGGTCAGCATCAGTCAAACTGAAAAATCCACGGTCACGAAATGATCACCAAGTGCATTTTGGCCGCAGGCCAGACAAGAGGGGGCCATGTCACCAGAAGAGATGCGCACGCTCTATGACTATAATTCCTGGGCCAACCATCGCCAGTTGCAGGCCGCTTCCAAACTCACCACCGAACAGTTCCTCAAGCCCATGGGCTCGAGCTTCGCATCCGTTCGCGACACCTTGGCGCACATTTACGGAGCGGAGTGGTTGTGGTTGGAGCGTTTTCAGGGCCGTTCGCCGTCCTCGCTTCCAGACACCGCGCAGTTCAAGGATGTAAGCAGCTTGCAAGAGCGGTGGACCGGGTTCGAACCCCGGCTTCTGAATTTTGTCCGCGGGGTGACCCAGGCGGATCTTGATCGTGTGATGGAATACAAGACGCTCAACTTCGGCGTTTACAAGAATCCGCTGTGGCAATCGATGCAGCACCTGGTGAATCACGGAACGTATCACCGGGGCCAAGTCACTACGCTTTTGCGGCAACTCGGGGCCGCGCCGATTTTGACCGACCTGATGCACTTTTACCGCGAGCGCTCCGCGGCCGCGGGAGCGTAGTTTCTTGCATTTCTTCCAGTGGAAATCATTCGAACGATTGCATGGATGAAGGAGATGGCGAGGCAGGCCCGCGAGCAGAATCGCATCATCGGACTGGCGCCGACGATGGGCGCGCTGCACGAAGGCCATGCTTCCCTGATCGCGAGAGCGAAAAGAGAATGTTCTCCGGTCATCGCATCGATTTTCGTCAACCCGAAACAGTTCGGCCCGAACGAGGATTTTGCAAAATACCCGAGCGCGTTCGAAAGCGACACCGAAAAGCTGAAGCAGGCCGGCGTGGATGCGTTGTTCGCGCCGGAGGCGGCGGAGATCTATCCAAGAGATTTTTCAACCTATGTCCACGTCGAGGGTCTCAGCGAAAGATTAGAAGGCCGCTCGCGGCCGGGGCACTTCCGCGGCGTCACAACCATCGTGATGAAGCTGCTACAGATTGTGCAGCCGCATCGAGCCTACTTCGGTAGAAAGGATGCCCAGCAGGCGCGCCTCATCGAGCTAATGGTCCGCGACCTGAATCTCGACGCGGAGATTGCCGTTTGCCCCATTGTGCGCGACCCGGATGGGCTGGCTCTTTCTTCGCGCAACGTTTACTTGAATGGGGAAGAGCGCAAAGCCGCCACAGTTTTGTTCCGCGCGCTGCAAGCGGTAAAAAAGGAGCTGGAGGCGGGAAGCCGCGACGCGTTGCATTTGCAAGCAACTTTGCGGCGAAAACTCGAAAGCGAACGGCTCGCGGCCATCGATTACGCGGAAATTGTGGATGCCGAATCCTTCGAGCCAGTGACGCGAGTCGCCAAAGCGTGCTATGTGCTCCTCGCCGTCTTCATCGGTAAGACGCGGCTAATTGATAACCTCTACCTGGAGCCGAAGTCCCCCGGCTCCGACCATTTGGCATTTCATCTTTAGCGTCCTCCCTCTGGAGTTCTGCTGCGGTTCAAGAATTCGTTCTGCTAAGATTTTTCTCACCGGCTCCAACTCCAAGTTCTGAGGTGACGGAAATGAATTCTAGTATTCGAGCGGTGGCAGTCTTTCTTTTGGCGGTATTTCTGCTCCCCACATTGTCGCCGGCCGGCGGGACCATTCCCGCAGGAACGCGCATTCCCGTGGTGACGGATCAGGCGGTCAGTTCGAAGGATGCGAAGGTCGGGCAGACCATCACGGGCTCGCTGGCCAAAGATGTGCTGGTAGGGGGCAAGGTCGTAATTCCGAAAGGTTCCGAGGTCAAGCTGTCTGTCAGCAGCGTGCAGACTTCGGGTCGGCTTTCAACGCCCGCGAAACTCTACCTGCGGTTGCGCGCGGTGACCGTGAGAGGCAAGGCGTACACCATGGCAACCAACTCTGCCGGCAGAACCGAGAAAGGCAAGGGCAAGCGCGATGCCGGTTTCATCGGCGGGGGCGCGGCCGGTGGAGCGGCCCTTGGCGCTCTCGCAGCAGGAGGCAAGGGCGCGGCCATCGGCGCAGCGGCGGGCGCGGGAGCGGGCACCGCTGGCGCTGCCGCCACGGGCAAGAAAGACATCGAGTTTCCCGCCGAAACCCGGCTGGTGTTCACCACGCGGGCCGACCTGATCATCAAGTAGAGTGCATGATCATTTAGAGTCCGCCGCGCGCACGAATCACAACCTTCCTGAGAGGCTCTTCAGGGAGCCGCAACGGTGTGTTGTGTGGGATCTTTCTTGCGACGGTACAGGCGTTGGTCGGCTGCCTCGATAATCTCGGCTGGACTTCTGCCATCGTCTGGATAAACTCCTATCCCCATACTGACACTGAGCTGAGGCTTCTCGTCATCCGCACTCAGCCGCCGCTCGATGCGCTGGGCAACCTGTTCCGCCATGCCGCGGTCGGAATCGATCAGCAACACGGCAAATTCGTCGCCCCCATAGCGCGCCGCCACATCCGTTGACCGGCAATGCTCCATCATGACCGCGGCCACCCGGCGAAGGGCGCGATTTCCGGCCAGGTGGCCTTGCAGGTCGTTGATGCGCTTTAGTTCGTCAAGATCGAGAAGCAATAGCGTGAAGGAATCGTGGCTGCGCTCGGCGCGTCGCACTTCTCGCTCCAATCGATCCATAAATTCGCGGTAATTCGCCAGACCCGTCAGTCCATCGTGGCGCGCCTGATGGAGGGCCCGTTCTTCGGTTTTTTTGTGTTCGGTGATATCTACCGCCGCGCCGAGGCATCCGATGATCTCGCCGGAAGCCGAGCGTAAAGGTCCCGCGCGTATCTCGAGCACGCTGCTCTTCCAAGTGTGCTCAAACCGCGAAACAACTCCGCGCAAAGCGGAGTAATGTTCCGCTATAGGCGTGGAGCGCGGATCGGCAGCTCCCAGGAACTCACGAACATCTTTTCCCGCCAAGGAACCGGGACGAATCTTTGCCGCCGGCAATCCCATGCCCCAGTGGGCGGAGATTCTCAGATTCCGATCCGTGGTCCAAAGGAGCCCCGGCACCTGCTCCATCATCAGGCGAAGAGAAGCTTGCTGTGGCGACCAGGGCGCTTCCTGCGGGTCGAGAACTTTGGCCATCTCCAGAACCCCTTCCGCCTCGCCGTTTGCCCCGCGAATGACGCTGCGTCTTATGGAGAGAAGAATCCGTGAGCCGTTTCTGTGGAGCCGCTCTCCTATCTCGATCCACTTGCTTTCAGACCCGTCTCTTGGCGAGCGAAAGCTATCCAGTTGCGGCAGTTCATAAACCGGCAAAAGACGCTTCAGGTATTGTCCGACCATCTCCCCTGCGGTGTAACCGTAAACGCGTTCAGCGCCAGCGCTCCAAGTCTCAATAACGCCCTCAAGCGACAGGCTGACCACCGCGTCTTCCGAGGATTCAAGAAGAGCGGCAAGCAGATGCTCATGGGCCAGGCGATGAGCCATCCATTGCGCTGTGTCTTTCCGAACGGAGGGGCGTTCGCAGGGGGTGTTTCCGGTCGGCGAGAGGGTCGGGCCTATGGGCAAGTTTACCTGATGCGAGCGTTCTCGCATTCCTAACACCAGCAAGTCTATCTAGACTGAGTTCCAGGGCAAGCATTAAGCGCTACCATGGCTACCAGGAAGTAATCCTCGGCCCGCTGAACCTAGTAGTGCTCTGTTGCCAGGGAAGAGGCGCAATCTCCTTGGAAAAAGCCAGGGTTGAAAACAATCTCGGACTGTTTTAGTCTTATATCTAGTTGCAAACAATTTGCAAGGAGCGCCTCTTTCGTGACCTTTCTTAAGGCCCTTGTCCCTGTCCTTGTGGTGTTTTTCACCATCACCAGTTTTCCCGCAATCTCCGGAGCGCAAGAAAACCCCTATTTTGTTGCTTATGACCACTATCTAGAGGAGCCGGGGAACCTTGAGATTGAATTTTTCTCCACGTTTGGCACGCAGCGTCAGGGCAATGACTTTCAAGCCTACTGGATGGAGTTTGAATACGGCGCCAAGGCCTGGTGGACCACCGAGTTCTATCTCGACGGCCAGACCACCTTCGGCGACAGCACCATCTTCACGGGGATTCGCTGGGAGAACCGCTTGCGCCCCTTCAAGCAAGAACACTTCATCAATCCCCTCTTGTACGTCGAATACGAACACAAGAGCGGCGCCGACAAAATCCTGAAAGAAGGCGAAGGGCACGACCTCGAAGCCGACTTTCTCACGCCCAACGCTGTGGCACGGCGGAAGATTAGCAACGAAATGGAGCTGAAGCTCATTCTTTCCACCACTCGCAAAGGCTGGAACTTCACGGAAAACACTTTGGCGGCGAAGAACTTCTCCAACTTGCCCTGGGAATTTGGCTACGCGCTCGGTGCGAGCCGGCCTCTGGCATTAAAGGCTTCCGCGAGACGTTGCTCTTTCTGCCCGCAGAATTTCATTGCCGGAGCCGAAATGTACGGCGGGCTTGGCGACCGCTATCATTTCGGCTTGCATGATACGTCGCACTACGCCGCGGCGGTGATGGGTTGGAATTTTCCTTCAGGCTGGACGCTCAGAATCTCTCCCGGCTTCGGGCTGAATGAGAATAGCCACCAATTTCTGCTCCGCTGGGGCCTCTCGCGGGAAATCAGCGGCTTTGGCTCGATGATCGGCCGACTCTTCCGGGGCCGTCCATGAACATTCGTGGCCTCGGTTTCACCACGCTCTTGATTTGCTCCGTCATTCTCCCGGCGATGGCAACACAGCAGCTTTGCAGCACCGCCTCCCCCCAAAACCCCAAGGCAGAGTCGGTTTACTCCGAAATCGGCAAGGCGCCGGAAAAAGCCCGTGCCAAACGCAATCCTCTAGAAAAAGACCCCGACGCAATTGCGGCAGGCCGAATCCTGTTCGAACAGCGTTGCGCCGAATGCCATGGCCACAACGCCGAAGGCGGGAAGAAGGGACCCGGCCTGCGCGCGCCCGAGATTCAAAACGCCGAGCCCGGCGCGATTTTCTGGATCCTCACGAACGGTGTCGTCCGAAAGGGAATGCCCGTGTGGGCAAAGCTGCCCGAGCCGCAGCGCTGGCAACTCGTGAGTTTCCTCAAATCGTTGGGTGCCACACCCGCCAAGACTGAAACATTGCTTTCTGGACCTCGTCAGCCGCAGCCTAGGGATTTGTCTTTGCCGCATCATTGAGGATCATCGCCAACCGCACTCCGGCTTCCGCTAAGCCTGTCTCGGCGGCCTTTGCGGCTCTGTCTTGGTAAGCCTCATCGGCCCTCAAATGCTTTTCGAACATACGCCGCCCGATGTGATTATTGTCCGAACAACCTTTCGGCTTCACGTCCGGTTCGACGGGAATTTTCGCTGCCAACGCGCCGTACACGTCTGCTTCCGCGCGCTCGTGAACTTCCCAGGCCCATTTTTCCACATCAAAAGCGGTAGCTTCCCACTTAGCCCCCTCCGCCCGGAACCTTTCGTCAAGATCATCCGCGTAGCGGTGAGGATTGGAGACTTCCATATCGCGCTCGACAACCTCGGTGTCCCAAATCTGGTGAAGATTAGGAGAGTAGTCTTCCCGCTCAGGAGGCAGCGGATTGGGCAGCGGCTGGTGATGAAGATACTTGACCGGAGCGCAGTTTCCCCCCTTGTCCCCGTTGTTTATGACATGCAAAGGCTGATGCATGTCGCCGACAAAATGAACCAGGTAGCGGACAGCTTCGGCGCGCTTTGCCGCGTCGGCAAATCTATCTTTCAAAATGGCGCGCTGTTCTTCGATCGCTCGCGTCACGCATCCGTCGGCTCCGCAATACTCCTCGAGCGAGCCTTTATGCTTTCCTCGCGGAATATCGATGTAATGCCAAGGACCATTGCGTCGCTCGTTGCGAACGTCGTCTGCCCATGTCGAAGCGTCCACCATAAGGTCCGGGGAGGCATTGCCACAGTAGCGCTTCAACTCCGGATCGATCGGATTTTCGCTGAGCAGCTTGTCTACCAGCTGTCGCGCTTCCGGTGTTAGATGCTTCTCTGCAATAAGCGCAACGGTTTGGTGTCCCCTGCAGCCCCAAGCTTGGGCCTGAGGAGCCACACAAAAAGAAACTGCGAGCCCACCTATGGCAACAACCAGCTTTCGATTCATGATTCCCGGCCCTGCCAGGAAATTTAACACGAACAGAGGCGGCGGTTGCCTCAATCGCTCAGCCAGCGCCCAATCGGCTTCCATGATTCGGTATGGTCGCAGATCACCCGCAGCGTGGCGGTAATCGGAATTGCCAGCACCAGCCCCATTGCCCCCCACACCCAGCCCCAGAACAGCAGCGCTACAGTAATGGCAACTGCGTTCAAGCGCACGCGCCGGCCCACCAGCTTAGGAGCGACGAGATTTAGCGCCAGCAGGTGAATGGTGGTCAACACTACCGCAATGAACGCGAATTGGCCGACATTGGTCCATTTTGCAAGTGCAATCATGAAGGCCGGCAACCAGGCCAGGACGGTGCCAATGTACGGCACCATGTTCAGCAAGCCGGAGACAATCCCCGTCAGCACGGGAAACTCCATCCCGAGCGCCCAGAAGAATAGGCTGCTTGCGGCAATGACCAGGAGAGTCACCAAGCTCATTCCCGCCAGGTAATCCCGCAGCACGTCGCGCACGTCTTCCAGGGTCTCCTTGACCTGTGTCCGTCGCGATGCGGGAAAAAGCTGCAAGGTCCCGTGCCACACCTGACGCTTTTCGGCCAGCATGAAAAACACGAGAAAAGGCACGAAGGTGACTACCAGAAAGAGAGCAAACAACGAGCCGATCCCACGTTGGATGAGCGTGCGCACGACACTTGGTTCCGAAGACGCGCTCACAGACGAAGCAACTCCTTCGTCCCGCGCAATCTGTGAAACCTGACCCTCGATTCCCTGAATCTTGCCTTGCACGCTTGTGGCTAGGTGTTGCAAAAGGCCGCGGTACCTCGGCCAGTCGTCGGTGAAATCCGCAACCCGGGTCCCAAGGCCGTAACCAACGGCAGCCATAATGGCGATGAGGGCCAAGACTATGATCATGGCACCCAGTGTTCGCGGGAGTTTGAATTTCTCCAAGAATTCCACCGCTGGATCCAGAAAATACGCAAGAAGAATGGAAAACAGCAGCGTAATGATCACACCGGCGGCGTAATAAAAAAACAGCAGGATGATGGCGGCGGCGACCACCCGCGCGCTGAAGCTGGTGCTGGTAATACGCACGATAGATGGCGGGGACTGGGTAGCGGACACAAGCGGCTCCGACGGTACAAGGTAGCACATTCCCGCAAGCGGTACGTCGCAGGGTACTGAATTGTTTCCCTGCGGCGTTCCCCGCGCGATCTAAGAGTTCAATCTGCCGGCCGCTCTGTTTGCGATTTCTTGTCACGGAGCGATCAGCTGAGGCCGATTGCAAGCTCCTCGTTTGCATATGTTAAACTTTCGGAGTTGTCCTCCAATACGCGGGGCCGCTGCCGCAACCCTTTCCGCGCGGCGACCCTTGAAGGAAATGCTCTCTGTTTCATGACCAAAGAGCTCTTCGGAACCGACGGCATTCGCGGTATCCCCGGCACTCCACCGCTCGATGACGCCACCCTGTTCGCCACTGGGCATTCCCTCGGCACCTATCTAAAGCGCGCACATGGCTCTGCGCAGGTTCTCATTGGCATGGACACGCGGGAATCCGGCCCGCACATCGCCTCTGTTCTCGCTGCAGGACTCACGCAAGCCGGAGCGAGCGTTGCCTTCGCCGGAGTCATTACGACCCCGGGCGTCGCGTGCCTGGTCCGCCAAAATGATTTCCAGGCCGGTGTCGTGATTTCTGCCTCGCACAATCCGTTTCAAGACAACGGCGTAAAGCTTTTTTCCCACGCAGGCATGAAGTTTCCCGATGCCGTGGAGGAGGAACTCGAGGCCGACATTCTTAAGCATCGCAAGGAACCAGCGCCTAAGAACACGTTGCGCCTCACGGCCGACGAGTCACTCCATGCCCAATATCTTGACTTCCTGCAAAAAAGGCTGATTCCCGGCGCCAAGCTGAGCGGCTTCCGCATCGCTCTCGATTGCGCCAACGGCGCGGCCTACAAGCTTGGCCCGGAGCTGTTTCGTTCGCTTGGTGCGGACGTGATTGCGATGAACGTCTCGCCCGACGGACGCAACATCAACGCCAACTGCGGGTCGCTTCATCTGGAGGGGCTGCAGAAGCGTGTCGTCACAGAGAAAGGGCGATTGGGCGTGGCTTTCGACGGCGACGCTGACCGCGCGCTCTTCGTCTGCGAAACCGGAAAAGTCGTGAACGGAGACGGCGTCCTTCTCGCCGCCGCCCGTTTTCTGAAATCCCAAAATATGCTCAAGGGCAATCGCGTGGTGGCTACTTCGATGTCCAACCTCGGCCTCGAGCGCATTCTCGCCCAGGAAAAAATCACCTTGGCTCGCACTGCCGTCGGCGACCGCTACGTCCTCGAAGAGATGCTGCGCAGTGGGAACGTGCTCGGGGGAGAGCAGTCCGGCCACATCATCTTTCTCGACGACAGTCCTGCGGGCGATGGGCTCGTTACCGCGGTAAAGATCGCTTCTCTAGTCTCCCTGCACGGAAAAATCGAGTCGCTGGTCCAGGGCCTGAAGGATTACCCGCAGCAAATCGTCAACGTGAAGGTGCGCTCGAAACCGCCGCTCGATTCCCTCCCGGAAGTTTCCCGCGCGCTCGCCGAGGCGCAATCCGCTCTTGGCGAAAATGGCCGCATCGTTCTTCGCTATTCCGGGACCGAGCAGCTCGCGCGTATCATGGTGGAAGCCGAACACGAGGCCGATGTCCACCGCTTTACCCAGTCCCTCGCCGTCGCCCTGCGCTCCTCGATCGGCGCTTGAACAAAGCGGCCGGAACGCTGGAATTCGGTAGCGCTTCGATGCACCATCAACGGCTTTCGCTGCGCGCTCAAGAGTCTCTTGGCCCTGGTTCTTTTTTCTCGCCGAGTCAGGCCCCAGCCTCTTGCTTTGGCTTGCCCTCCTGGGCATTCCGGCGTGGCGCCGTTAGCGCCGCGCACAATCTCGGCCCGCCCGCCCGAGCCTAAGCGTCGCTTTTTGCACACTTTGAAACCAACATTTGCCAGTCGTTTCTCGGATACCCTGACCGGGCTTGCGGATGATGATGATATGGTTGAGTCGATCGGAAAATAACGATTTTGTTACCTCCCATGCAAAGAGGATGAAACCGCTAGCGTCACGATACCTCGTTAGCTTGCTCCCAAAGAATGGAGGACCCTCTGCAAATTCCTGTGGGATTTTGTAGGCTTCCCTCCGGCCGTTTCATGTTCAGCTGTCACTCTTCTCTCCTAAACACTTTGGTTTCAATGACCTTCGTAAGGTTGTTGTAAACTAAGCCCCCCTGGCATCAGACTTGCTCCCTTCTGTTTAACTTACAAAGATTGGCTTCCCGGGGTGGCCGGAACCGATCCTCGACTCGGTTACCGGTTTAGGGGCGTCAATTGATGAAGAAGGGGGCTTGCACCGGCCCCCTTTTTCGTTTTTTATAGGCACTCTGAGTACTTCCATAGCCGCATTCCTGAATTTCCGGCTAAAAGGGTGAGTCCACTGTTCGCCTTCCCGGTTTTCTCCGCCTCGGACTTACAACTTACAAATGAGAAACTCTGAACTCAAAAAGTGAGCGGCCGGTGGGGGCACCGGCCGCTCGGGCGTGGGGGGGATGGAGGGTAACCGTAATCCAAAGGGCCGGGCCCGGCCGGCGCGATTTGCCGCGCTCGCGAGCGGCCAACCGGCGCCAAGGAGATAGCTTTACCTCCAGCGGGCCAAACCACTTCCGACTACGGGTCAAGTCTGTTTTTTGCAACATTGCCCGTCGATAGGTCGCGGGGTTCATTCTCCCCGGTACTTTTCCTTCCCACAGAAGTACTTTGCCTGGGTACAAAAGTACTTCTCTTTTCAGGAGTCGCGCTTAGATTTTTCGAACGATCTTTGGAAGCAAGTCCACCAATCCGCGCAAACGTCCCCTTTCAGCCTCTCCTAGAAGCGCTAAAGCATTTGCTAAGGACTCCACGCGCCGCTTGCGCCCCTCCCAAAGGATCTTCGCGCCCTTTGCTGTAGCCACCAGCCGCACACGCCGCCCATCTTCGGTAGCCTCGCGCTTCACCAGACCTGCCCGCGCCAGGCCCGAGACGATGCGGCTCATCGTCGGCGGACGCACCTGTTCGGCGTCGGCAAGCTCTCCGAGCGCCTTTGGCCCGCCAAACACCAGCACCGAAAGCGCCGAAAGTTGCGCCGGGCCAATCCCGCTTTCGCGGTCGCGCACCCTCAAGCGCCTCAAAAGATGAATCGTCGCGGAGTGCAGCTTGTCTGCGGTCTCCAGCAATGCCGGTGTTAGAACACTTTTCTGCTTGACACCCGTCATAAGATATAGTTAGCTATGCTAACTAAAGTGCCTCGTGGAGGTCCACCTTATGAGTACCGCTGCCATGAACCCGCAAGACCGTACCGCGCTAGCCCGCATCGGGCAGATCGCCATCAACGCTCATGACGTGGATCGCGCCACGGCATTCTATCGCGACGTCTTGGGACTCCAGCATCTGTTTCGCGCCGGCCAACTGTCCTTTTTCGACTGCGGCGGCGTCCGCCTGATGCTGGACAGGCCGGAAAAACCGGAATTCGACCACCCGAGTTCTGTCCTTTATTTTCAAGTTGGGGATATTCGCGCCACCCACCGGCGCCTCAAGGACGCGGGAACTAAATTCGAAGACGAGCCTCACGTGATTGCGCAAATGCCGAAGTACGATCTGTGGATGACCTTCTTCCGCGACAGCGAAGGCAATCTGCTCGCGCTCATGAGCGAGGTGCCACGCTCGTCGTAATCCGCTCTACGCTGCGACACTATTATAGGGTCTGGACCGGCTACAAGCCTCATGCAGATTACGGTATTCTTTTCACGCCATGCATGATCTTAGCTACTTCCGTGACCACCTGGACGTCTTCGCCGACATGGCCAAGAAGCGCTGCATGACCCTGGATCTGAACGGCTTCCGCCAACTCGACAAGGAGCGCCGCGAGCTCATTACCGCAACCGAACAACTGAAAGCCCAGCGCAATAAAGCCACTGACGAAATCGCCCGCCTCAAGAAAGAAAAAAAGATCGCCGACGCTCTGATCGCGGAGATGAAGCAGGTTTCCGAGCGTATCAAGCAGGCTGACGAACAAATCGCCGCACTCGATGCCAAGCAGCGTGAACTGCTGCTGACCATTCCCAATGTGCCCCATTCTTCAGTTCCCCTCGGCGCCAGCGCTGCGGAGAACAAGCAAGTGCGCTGCTGGGGCACGCCTCCGAAGTTCGATTTCCAGCCCAAACCGCATTGGGAAGTCGGCGAGCGCGCAGGCATCCTGGACCTGGAGGCGGCCGCCAAAATCACCGGCGCGCGTTTTGCTGTCTACAAAGGCTGGGGAGCGCGTCTCGAACGCGCTTTGGCGAATTTCTTCCTCGACGTGCACACCCGCGAGCACGGCTACACGGAAATTCTTCCGCCTTTTCTTGTGAATAGCGCCTCGCTCACCGGCGCCGGCCAGTTGCCCAAGTTTGCCGCCGACCTGTTCCGCCTGGAAGGCTCGGACTTCTGGCTCACGCCCACGGCCGAGGTCGAATTGCACAATCTCCATCGCGACGAAACCATTCCCGAGGAAAAGCTTCCCATCAACGTCACCGCCTGGACCGCCTGTTTCCGCTCGGAAGCCGGAGCTGCCGGGAAAGATACCCGTGGCATCCTTCGTCAGCATCAGTTTCAAAAAGTCGAGCTCTTCAAGTTCACCCACCCGGAAAAGAGTTACGAAGAGCACGAAGCTCTCACCCGAAACGCCGAGGTGATTCTTCAAAAACTTGGCCTGCACTATCGCACCGTGCTGCTTTGCACCGGCGACATGGGTTTCGCCTCAGCAAAAACCTACGACATTGAAGTTTGGCTCCCCTCCAGCAACGAATTCCGCGAAATCTCTTCGTGTTCCAATTGCGAAGCTTTTCAAGCGCGCCGCGCGGGCATCCGATTCAAACCAAAGGGCGGCGGCAAAAGCGGCTTCGTTCACACACTCAACGGTTCCGGACTCGCTGTGGGCCGCACCTGGATTGCGGTGGTCGAGAATTTTCAACAGGCCGACGGTTCCATTTTAATCCCTGAAGTTCTCCGCCCCTACATGGGCATTGATCGCATTCCCGCAGCTAAATAGTGTATTTTCAACCGCCTCCGAGATCTTGCGGTGCTTTTCGGTCAACATTTCCGTTTGCATACCTCGGCCCGTGTTTAAACTGTTGGTTAGAAAAGACTTACACTCAATTCGGCCTTCCCTGGCACATTCCTGCCCGGGGTTTCCACCCCGCAACCTCTTGAATTCACGCCTTTTCGTTTGACTACCGCTTTTCGCCTTACATACACTCACCTCACTGGCACTTGGGGGGTACCAGCGCAGTAAGTCGGTCTTAGCGCCCATGACACTTCTTGCCCGCATCCTCCGGTTTTTGTTTTGGCTGCTCGTGCTCTCCTGGAGCGTTCGGCTTCTTAGTCGTCTTTTCGGTTCGCTACCGCAGAACACCGCTGCACGGCAGGCAGGCAGGAACTCCGCGGGTAATGCACAGACTTCGAGTGTAGCGCGCCGGCTGGTACGCGATCCTGTTTGCGGAATGCACGTGGACGAAACGCTCTCCATTCCCATGCGCGAAGGTGATGAAATCTTGCACTTTTGCTCTATCGCTTGCCGCGATGCGTATGTTGTTGGTTCCAAGAAATTTGCCGCGCACGGCTAGAGAAACGGTCATGGATTGCGAGGGTGGAGCAGAGCTCGAATTGGGCAGGTAGTACGAAGGCGAGTAATTAGCACGAGCGCTTAAATCAAGTTGACGAAAGGACCGACGCTGATGGCCACGGTCGCAAAACCCACAATCCCAGGCAAACAGATCGGAGCACCCCCGCTGGTACCGCGCATCGCTCCGCGCGAAGACCTTAACCCATTTCGCATCGCGCAAATTCAGTTCGATATGTCCGCGGAATTCCTAAAACTCGATCCCGGCCTGCGCCAAATCCTCCGCACCCCGAAGCGCGTTCTTGAGGTTTCCCTGCCCACAAAGATGGACAACGGCCAGGTGAAAGTCTTCACCGGCTATCGCGTCCAGCACAACATCTCTCGCGGCCCCGGCAAAGGCGGCATCCGCTACCATCCCAACGTTACCCTCGACGAAGTGAAAGCTCTCGCCGTCTGGATGACCTGGAAAACAGCCACGGTGAACGTTCCCTTTGGCGGCGCCAAGGGTGGCGTCGTCTGCGACCCCAAGCGAATGTCCAAGAGCGAACTCGAGCGCATGACCCGTCGTTATGCCAGCGAGATCCTTCCGCTCATCGGCCCGGCGCAAGACATTCCGGCGCCAGACGTCTACACCGACGCGCAAACCATGGCCTGGATCATGGACACTTATGCTATGACCATCGGCCATGCGGCTCATGGCGTGGTCACCGGCAAGCCGGTTTCCATCGGAGGTTCCGAAGGGCGCGGCGAAGCGACGGCGCGCGGCCTGCTTTACGTGGTGGAAGAAGCCTGCAAGGTGAAAAAAATCCCGCTGCGCGGCGCGAGTGTCGCGATTCAGGGTTTTGGCAACGCCGGAGCCACCGCCGCCCGCCTGTTCGCCGAGAAGAAAGCCAAAATCGTGGCCCTCAGCGACACCCGGGGCGGGGTCACCAATTCCCGCGGCATCGATCCCATCAAAGCCATGCGCTACAAGGAGCGTTCCGGCACAGTCGTTGGCATGCCCGGCGCTTCCCGCATTAGCAACGACGAGCTGCTTACCATGAAGTGCGACATTCTTGTCCCCGCCGCGCTCGAAAACGTCATTACCCTGCACAACGCCGAGGCCGTCAAAGCCCGCATCGTCGCCGAAGCCGCTAACGGCCCTACCACGCCGCATGCTGACGAAATCCTGGCGCGCCGCGGCATCACAGTGCTCCCGGATATTCTGGCCAACGCCGGTGGCGTCACCGTGAGCTATTTCGAGTGGGTGCAGAACCAGGAAGGCCTCATGTGGGACGCTGACGAAGTCAACGCTCGGCTGCAAAAGGTCATGGTGCGCGCGTTCCAGGAAATGCTCGAAACCATGCGCAAGCACCACGTTCCCCCGCGCGCCGGCGCCATGATTCTTGCTGTCGGCCGCGTCGCCGAAGCCACCCTCGTTCGCGGCCTCTTTCCATAATCTCTGCGGGAGTAAGCAATGGGAGTTCAGGCAGCGTCATCGGCCAGTCGGCTTGATTTGCCTTGCTGGTCCTGACGCTGTCTTATCCCCGGTATGGGCGTTCTTCGGCGCAGCCGTTTTCTTTCCTCAACTATGGTCGCTCCAAGCCGCTTACTTATGCTTGCCTGCCATTGCTTCCTGTGTTTTGAATCGAAACCTCCGGCTCAGACGAACCTCTAGATTTCTTCCGGCCGATTTCGAGTCGCGATTCCTGCATGAATTTCTTAATTTTTCCCTTGCGTTGGAAAAAATCTGCGCGTACATTCGCATTTGCCGGCGTGCTTCGAGGCCGCGGTAGAGAAATCGTCACGCGGAGTCGAGCGCAGCCGGCAATTTTCGCTTAGGGTAAGCAATTTTGGTGAATTAAGGGCCAACGCGCTTCTGTCCGCAGGAATCTAAATGAAGTGCGGCGGCAAGCCGCAAGATGAAGGAAGTCGACAAACCGAAGTTGAAAGCCAGAAGTGGGAAGGAAAACAAGAAAGCAACAAGATGACCAACGGGCATAACGGCCATAGCGCCCCGCCGATCCTCTTGACCATCGCGGGGTTTGACCCCTCCTGCGGCGCGGGAACCGCTGCGGACTTGAAAACATTCGCCGCCCACGGCTGCTACGGCATTGCCGCCATCACCTCTCTGACCGTCCAGAACACCCAGGGAGTTGAAACCGTTCACGACACGCCTAGCGCTGAGCTTCGCGCGCAGCTCGAAGCGCTCGCAAAGGATTGCAGCATCGCCGCCGTGAAGATCGGCATGCTCGGCAACCGCGCCAACGCTGCCGCCACCGCGGAATTCCTCGATGCAAACAAATTCGCTCACGTCGTCCTGGACCCGATAATGAAATCCTCAGGCGGGACGGAACTTCTCGATCCTCCCGGGGTCAAGTTTGTGGCCACAGAAATGTTGAAGCGCGCCAGCGTGATTACGCCAAATGTTCCCGAAGCAGAGGTCTTGACTGGCCTGACCATCAAGGACGTGGCAGGCATGGAAGCAGCCGCGCGCAAACTCGTGGAGATGGGCGCCCGCGCGGTGATCGTCAAGGGCGGGCACATGGAAAAGGCCGTCGACGTCTTGTTCGACGGCAGCGAAATGATGCCCCTGGTGGGCGACAAAGGCAAAGAGGAAACGCTCCACGGCACGGGCTGCACGTTTGCCTCGGCGCTTACAGCGCACCTGGCTGTTGGCCGTGGATTGCTCGAAGCCGCCACCCTCTCGAAAGCCTACGTGATGAAGGCCATTGAAAAGGCTTACCCCATCGGCAAGGGCCGCGTTCCCCTCGATCATTTCTACCGTCAGCGCATTGAGCCGCCCGCGCGCGGCATCCACGAAGTGCCCCAGCACGGTCTCCACCCCGCCGCCGAGCCCGCCACCCACTGAGGCTTATTACCGGCTCGGGGGCCTCCCTTTCGATGGCAGTCTCTCTGTGGTTTCCGTGTCTTTGCGTTGGGATTCTTAGTTTTTGTAGACCACTTGTCCGTCAACAATCGTAGCGATCGGTCGGCCCTTGAACTTCCGCCCATCAAAAGGCGAATTCCGTGATTTGCTTGACGACTCCTCCACTCTGTACGTCCAGGCGTGGTCCGCTGAAAAAACTGTCAGGTCGGCCGCTTGGCCCGCAGCAATCTGGCGCTCCATCCCCAGGACCCGCGCCGGACCTGTCGCGAACAGCTCAATCATGCGCATCAGCGAAAGCTTCCCCGAATGCACCAGTTGTTCCAGCGCCAGCGCCAGCGCCGTTTCGAACCCCAGCACACCAAACGGCGCGCGGTCAAACTCCACATCTTTCAGCGCCGGCTCGTGCGGCGCGTGATCGGTCGCAATCGCGTCCACCGTCCCGTCCGCCAGCCCTTCCAACAGCGCCACCCGGTCCTCGCGCGCCGCCAGCGGCGGATTCATCTTGAACCGAGAATCGTACGTCACGTCCTCATCGATCAGCGTGAAGTGGTGCGGCGTCACTTCGCAGGTTACCCGCAACCCGCGCGACTTTGCCCAGCGCACCTGTTCGATCGATGCTTTCGCCGAAAGGTGCGCGATATGCACACGCGCCCCGGTCAATTCCGCCAGTTGCACGTCGCGCCCCACGCAAACCGACTCCGCCGCCGCTGGCATTCCGCGCAGTCCCAGCCGCGTCGAACTTACCCCCTCGCGCATCACCGCACCCGCCGCAAGCGAAACGTCTTCCGCATGCTCAATCACCGGCAAGTCCAGCGACCGGCAATAATCCATCACCTGCCGCGCCAGCTTGGCCGTCGCGATGGGCTTGCCGTCGTCGGAAACCGCCACGATGCCCGCCTCTTTCATCCCCGCAATTTCCGAAATCGCCTCGCCTTTGCTCCCGAGTGACGCCGCGCCAATCGGCCACACTCGCACGCTGCCCGTAGCCTTCGCCCGGTCCAGAATGAATCGCGTCACCGAGGCATTGTCATTCACCGGCTTTGTATTCGGCATGCAGCATACTGCCGTGAAGCCTCCGTGCGCCGCCGCGCGTGTTCCCGTCTCAATCGTTTCGGACGATTCCTGCCCCGGCTCACGCAGGTGCGCGTGCAAATCAATGAACCCGGGCGCGACAATCAGGCCTTTCGCGTCAAATACTTCCGCACCTGGAGCGGTCCGAGTTTTCCCGGTGAGAGCCACCTCTTTTATCTTTTCCCCGTCCAGCAACACGTCCAGCGCCGCATCCGTTTTGCTGGCCGGATCTATCACCCGACCGTTTCTAACCAGTAGCATTCGCGGATTCCTTGGATTTCTTATCAGCACGCACATCAAAAGACACGGCTTTCCCTTCCAAAGCCGGATGCTCTCCGCCTTCCGAGGCGCCCGCTATCAATAGATAGAGGATGGCCATCCGCACCGCCACGCCATTGGTCACCTGTTCAAGCACGCAGGACTGCGGTCCGTCCGCGACGTCCGGCGTAATCTCCATGCCGCGATTGATCGGCCCGGGATGCAACACAATCGCGTCGCGATGAGCCCGCTTCAGCCGTTCGGCATTCAATTGATACAGCAAAATGTAGTCGTTTGCCGATAGCGGCGGATCGTTCAGCCGCTCCGTCTGCACCCGCAACATGATGATGACGTGCGCGCCCGCCAACGCCTCTTCCATCTTGTAAACGCAGCGGATGGGCACGCCCGGGGCGATTTTCTCCAGCTCGCGCGGCACCCAAATCGCCGGCCCGCAAAGCGTGAACCTGCACCCAAATTTTCCCAGCAAGTGAATGTTCGAACGCGCTACGCGGCTGTGCAAAATGTCCCCGAGAATCGTTACCTTGAGATTCTCGATCGTTCCCAGGCGGTCCCGAATTGTCAGTGCGTCCAGCAACCCCTGCGAAGGATGCTCGTGCGCGCCGTCCCCCGCGTTCACCACCGGAACGTCCAGATGCCGCGCCACATAATCCGCGGCGCCCGAAGCCGAGTGCCGCATCACCAGGCAATCCGGCTTCATGGCGTTCAAGTTGAACGCCGTGTCCAGCAGCGTCTCGCCCTTTTTGATGCTCGACGCTTCGGCCTGCAGGTTCATGGTGTCCGCGCCGAGCCGCGAGGCCGCCGCCCCGAAGCTGATGCGCGTGCGCGTCGAGTTTTCGAAAAACGCCAGCGCTACGCTCTTGCCGCGTAGCGTCGCCAGTTTCTTCAGCGGATGCTTCTGAATCTCCTGGAAAGGTTTGCTTTGGTCAAGAAGAAATCTGAGTTCGTCCGCCGTGAGCGGTTCCAGAGCGAGCAGATCGCGGAAGCGGTAGGTCAATGTACCGGCTCAGATTTTAGCAACATGCCCAAAAATTCTACAACCTGTCATTCCGAGGGCCGACTTGCTGCCGCATGCCAGTCGATCCTTGGCAAACTTGGGGGTTCTCTCTCTCCCCAACCTTAACCGCTATTCTCAGGTCGCGGTCTTCCGCGGCCTGAGGCGCGGATGGTGCGCCCCCGCGCTTGGCCGGAGCGGAGGGAACTGCTTTTTTTGAGCGATGGCAATTCCCCGCAAGACTCAGATTCCTGCCGAAGGCGGCCAAAAACTAATCCACGCGATCGACGAGCATCACTCGTTCTTCTTTGTCAATCTCCCGCAGCCTCACTTCAATGATTTCCGTGTTGCTGGTCTGTACCTGCCGCCCGGTGTATTGCGCCTCGATGGGCATCTCGCGGTGCCCACGGTCAATTAGCACGCATAGCCTCACGCGCTTGGGCCTCCCCAGGTCGAAAATGCCATTCATCGCCGACCGAATCGTCCGTCCTGTATACAGCACATCGTCTACCAGCACCAAATCCATATTGTCGACGCCGAAGGGAATGTCCGAAGAGCGCAGCACCGCCTGCGGCGCGACTTTCGAAAGGTCGTCGCGGTACAAGGTAATGTCCAGCACGCCCACCGGCACTTCCACGCCGTCGATCCCGCCCATGGCTTGCGCAATTCGCTGTGCCAGCGGCACTCCCCTCCGCACGATGCCGACGAGCGCCAGGCGTTTCGTGCCCCCGCTCTTTTCCACGATTTCGTGCGCCAGCCGCTGCAACGTCCGGTCGATTTCCTCCGCGGACATCAATTGTGCTTTTTCGACAATGCGCATGGGTCGCGTAATCGTATCATTGGTGCCCGCCGCGCGGTCAATTGGGCGTCCCGCGAGCATTCACTCTGCGCCGTAATAAGTGGACGGGTGCGCAGCTCGCGCCTGTCCAGAACCGTTGCATCTCAGCGGAATTGAACAAAGCAACAGGAAGGCCGTGATACACTGCGCCGTCGCACCGGGAGGACCACTGGCCATGTCATGCGGGGCGGGAAGCTCATTCCAACGCGGAGGGATAAAGGTTACAGCGCTTCTCTCACTGCTTGTGTGTCATCCTCTGTTAGCTCGGA
This sequence comes from Acidobacteriota bacterium, assembly GCA_003224085.1. GTDB lineage: Bacteria > Acidobacteriota > Terriglobia > Acidiferrales > UBA7541 > Acidiferrum. The sequence continues at coordinate 156,766 of QHYK01000057.1, forward strand.
CACAAGGCGCAACCGCTGGCGCCCCAACGATCCAGACAAGGCCCGCCAAGTCTTCCGACCGACCGAAACTCGTGGTCCTCCTGGTCGTCGACCAGATGCGCGCCGACTATGTCGACAAGTTTCGTTTTCAGTGGACCGGGGGCCTGAAGCGCCTCGTCGAAGAAGGTGCGTGGTTCCGCGACGCTGCCTTCCCCTACGCCGCCACGGAAACCTGCGTGGGCCACGCCACCATCTCCACCGGCGCCTTTCCCGCCACCCACGGCATGGTCGCCAACGCCTGGTGGGACCGCGATGCGAAGAAACTCACAACTTGCACCGCCGACCCCAGCGTGAAAAACATCGGCTACCTTGGCGCCACTCCGCAGGGTGGCGATTCCGCCTGGCGCATGGCTGTGCCGTCGTTCGCCGAGGAATTGAAATTTCAAACTGGCGGCGCCACCCGCATCGTCTCCTTCTCCCTCAAAGCCCGCGCCGCCATCACCATGGCCGGCCACAAAGCCGACGTGGTCACGTGGTTTGATAGCGGCAACTGGGCCAGTTCGACTCCTTACACCGTCGAGCCCTTCATCGAGGAGCAAGCCAAGGCGCATCCCCCGAAATCAGACTTCGGCAAGACCTGGGCGCCCTCGCTCCCTGAGAAATCCTACTTATACAGTGAAAAGGCCCTCGGTGCTGTTCCCCCCGACGGCTGGGACCTCGCCTTTCCTCATCCCCTTCGCGGAAAAACCGGTGCCGGTGCACCTGACGCCGCCTTTTTCAGCCAGTGGGCCTGCAGCCCTTATGCCGATACCGCACTGACAGAAGTTGCGCTCAAAGCCGTCGACGCCTTGCAACTTGGCAACGCAACCGGAACCGATTTTCTCGCCATCAGCTATTCCACGGTGGATTACGTCGGCCATGCCTTCGGGCCTCGCAGCCGCGAAATTCAGGACGTTCTCATTCGCCTGGACAAGGATGTCGGCAACCTCCTCACTCACTTAGATCAAAAAGTTGGCCGCGGAAATTACGTCGTCGCGCTTAGCGCCGACCACGGCGTCGTTCCCGTTCCGGAAGACATGCAAACCACCGGTGCGGACGCGGGTTTGCTGCGTTTGCCCGAACTCCAAGACAAGATCGAAAAAGCTCTTGAGCCGTTTCACTTGCCCAAGCCGGCCGTTGCCTCTGTCAATGGCAGCGACGTTTATTTTGTGTCGGACGTTTATGAAAAGTTGCAGCACGATCCTGCCGCCATGCAGGCCGTCATCGAAGCGGCGCTGTCGCAACCCGGCGTCGCCGCCGTCTATCGCGCTGACGAATTAGCCAACCGGCCCGCGACGCAGAGCCCCTTGCTTCGCGCCTTCGCCCTGAACTATTTCCCCGGGCGCAGCGGCGACCTGTTGATTGTTCCAAGACCCTACTGGTTGTTGGATAGCACTCCGATAGGAAAACCTCGCACCTACGGCACCGGCCACGGCGTGCCTTACAACTACGACCAACACGTTCCTGTCCTGTTCATGGGCTATGGAATCCAGCCCGGCGAATACTTTCAGTCCATCACTCCTGCGGACATCGCACCCACGTTCGCCGCTCTCTGTGGCATCACCCTTGCCCCGCGCGACGGCCACGTCCTCTCCGAAGCCCTGAGGAAATCCCAGCCGACACCCGTCACCGCAACCCGAGCACCTGCAGGCATCCGACACTCGTCTCACGACTGACGAGTCACCCGTCACGTGACCTGTATTCCGAGTCCGTGTTATTCTCCCTGAAGTGACTCCCGCCCGCGCGGTCGACTTAAGTGTGCAGATTGGCGCGTTGCGCCTGCGGAATCCTATTCTCGCCGCCAGCGGCACCTTCGGTTACGGCGTCGAATTCGCCCACCTCGTCAACCTGAACCGCCTTGGGGGCTTGGTCACGAAAGGCCTCTCCCTGGAGCCCATTGAGGGAGCGCCTCCGCCGCGGCTCTACCCCACCCCCTCCGGCATGCTCAATGCCGTAGGCCTCCAGAACGTGGGCGTGCGCGCCTTCGTGGCCGAAAAACTCCCGGCACTGAGAGAATTCGATACCGCCGTCATCGCCAACGTTTTCGGTTACACCCTCGAAGATTATGTCGAGGTGATTCAGGTCCTCGAAAGTGCCGAGGGGCTAGCTGGCTATGAACTGAATATCTCCTGCCCAAACGTCAAGAGGGGAGGTAGGCAGTTCGGCAGCGACCCCAGTCAGGTCTCCGAAGTCGTGGGAGCTGCACGAAAAGCAGCCACGAACCGGCCTCTCTGGGTCAAACTATCCCCCCTTGTTGCAGATATTGGCGTTATCGCACAGGCGGCTGAAGAAGCCGGAGCCGACACCCTCACGGTGGCAAATACTTATCCCGCAATGGCGCTCGATTTCCGCACCGGAAGGTCTCGGCTAGGGTGTCCGACCGGGGGTCTTTCCGGACCGGCCATTAAACCCATCACTTTGAGGCTCGTATGGGAAACTCGGAAGGCGACTCGGTCACCAATTATAGGTCTGGGAGGCATCGAGACGGTAGACGACGTGCTTGAATACGTCTCCGTAGGCGCGTCGGCAGTACAGGTCGGAACGGCCAGTTTTGCTGACCCCAAGGCCAGCGAGCGGCTGGTTGATGCCCTCCCCAGCGCGCTCATGGAAGCTAACATACTTAGTGTCAACGAGTTACGCGATCGCCCCCTTGCAGAAAACAGTTGACAGAGCGAGGTTTTTCTGCTACACTTTTTTGTAGTTTTGTAGCACAAAACACACACTATGAGACATCGACTCTTCATGATCTGGGCTGCGTTTCGGTGGGTGCTTCTCATGTTCCTCATCGCTCCGGGGATGGAAGCTCCCCTCGTGGCGCACTTAAGTCAACCGATAAAGCCGATTAAGACCTGGGCTGGGAATGCCAGTTGGTATGGCCCCGGCTTCAATGGCCGCAAGACCGCCAACGGCGAGATTTTCTCAACCGAGGCTTTGACCGCCGCACACCCCAACCTCCCCTTCGGTTCCCTAGTTCGTGTCGTCAATCCCCGCAGCGGCAAGTTTGAACTGGTACGTATCAATGACCGGGGGCCCTATCAAGAAGGGCGTGAAATTGATGTATCCTATCGTGTCGCCCGGAAACTTGGTTTAATCCACGCGGGCGTGAGCCAGGTCCGGCTCGAGCTGATGGAGTTGCCCGAGAAGCGCTGACCCCGAAGGAGGCCGGGGTCAACTATGACCCAGACCACCTTCGATGCCCATCCCCGCAGCAGCCTGATTGTCGCGCTCGACTTCGACTCCTTATCCTCCGCGGTGAAGTTTGCCTCGCAGATTGCCGATCTTGTGGGCATGTTCAAGATCGGCAATCAGCTGTTTACGGCTGCCGGTCCTTCCGCTGTGAAGGAAATCGCCGCGCTCGGCACCGGCGTCTTTCTCGACCTGAAATACCATGACATTCCGAACACTGTCGCCGGAGCGGTGCTCTCCGCGGCAGGGATGCCGGGTGTTCAGCTCTTAAACGTTCATGCGCTCGGCGGCAAAGCCATGATGGTGGCCGCTGCGCAGGCTATCAGCGCCGGAGTGCCCATGGGCGCCGACCGGCCGCGCTTGCTGGCCGTCACGATTCTCACAAGCATGGACCACAAAACCATGAAAGAAGTTGGCGTGGGCGGCACGCCGAAATCGCGGGTCGTCAAGCTCGCGCTGCTGGCGAAGGAATCCGGGGTCGATGGTGTGGTCGCCTCCGTTCAGGAAGCAAAGGCCATTCGCAAAGCGTGCGGCGATGGCTTTTTGATCGTTGCTCCGGGCGTGCGCCCGAAAGATTCCGAAGTGCAGCCTGCAGCCGACGATCAATCACGAAAGGCGTCGCCCAGGGAAGCCCTTCGTTCCGGCGCCGACTTCGTTGTCGTTGGTCGCCCGATTCTCGCCGCGGCCGACCCGCGCGCCGCCGCGCAATCCATCGTCGACGAAATCGCCGCCGCAAAATAGCCTCGCGCGTTTGACCCCCGAATCTTTCCTCCAGTAGCATCCAGAGTGGCGGAAGTTTGCCTAGCAACAATGTCTAGCGCGACGCAATCTACGGTGACTCAAATCGCGGCCACCAAGAGTGTGATTGTCGGCACCGCCGGACACATCGACCACGGGAAATCCGCATTGGTCGAAGCGCTGACCGGCACGCATCCCGACCGCCTCGAAGAAGAGAAGCGCCGCGGTATCACCATTGACTTGGGGTTTGCCTTCCTCGAAGAGCATGGCGTGCGCTTCGGCTTTGTGGACGTGCCGGGACACGAGCGCTTTGTGAGTAACATGCTGGCTGGCGCCGCGGGAATTGACGTTTTGCTGCTCGTGATCGCCGCCGACGAATCCATCCAGCCGCAGACGCGCGAGCACTTCGACATTTGCCGGCTGCTGGGAGTTCAGCGCGGCGTGGTCGCGCTGACAAAAAGCGACCTGATGGATGCCGATACGCTCGAACTTGTCCGGCTGGAAGCGGAGGAGTATTTGCGCGGGTCGTTTCTTCAGAACGCGCCGCTCGTTCCCGTCAGCGCCAAAACACGCGCCGGATTGGAGGATTTAAAGAAAGCTTTGAACGATGCCGCCGCAAGCGTCGCGGCCAGGGATGCGTCGCACTATTTTCGCCTGCCCATTGACCGCGCGTTCGCCATGAAAGGATTCGGAGCCGTGGTGACGGGCACGCTGATTTCCGGAAGCGTCGGCGCCGGCGATGAAGTGGAATTGTTTCCCGGCGGCGAACGCTTGCGCGTCCGCGGCGTGCAATCAGGCGGGAAAGCTGCGGATCGCGCCATGCCGGGACAGCGCACGGCGGTGAATTTGGCGGGCATTGAACACACGGCGCTGAAGCGCGGCATGGTGCTGGCAAGTCCGGGAAAATTCCGGAAGACGCGTCGAGTGGATGTGCGACTGGAGTTGTTAGCTTCGGGGAGAAAAATGAAGCACGGAGCGCGCGTTCATTTTCACGCGGGGACCGAGGAAACCATCGCTGAGGTTTTTTTTCACCGGGAAAGGGAAGGGCAGCCCGGCGGCAGCGCCTTCGCGAATCTGAAGTTGCAGGACGAAATCCTCGTGTTGCGCGGGGACCGTTTCATCCTGCGGCAATTTTCCCCGGTGGTCACGATCGGAGGCGGAGCAGTCCTCGATCCGCTCGCGCGGCGGCCGACACTGCGCGACGCGGGACGAGTGGCCTATCTCGAAACCCTGGAGCGCGGAAGTCGCGAAGAGATTCTCGCGGCCATGACGGAGCGCGCGGTCCTCGGCCTCGGATACGAAGAGATTGTCGCCCGCACCGCGTGGCTGGACAACGAAATCCGCGACACCGCGAAGAGGCTTTCCGAAGCAGGCCGGGTAAACACTGTCTCCCGTGAACCGCTGGTGCTGGTCTCCGAAAAGGTGTTCGCGGAGGTTCGAAAAAAGATTCTGGAGAAGGTGGAGAAGTTTCAAAAAGAAAACCCGCTGCTTCCGGGAATAATGCGCGAGGACTTGCGGTCTAGCGTAGGCAGGCGCGTTAGAGCGGAGACGTTCCGAGCCGCGCTCGGAGAACTGGCCGCGCAAAAGCAACTAGAGCTAGCCGGCGAACTGGTGAAAAGAGCCGGCTCGGAAGTAACGCTGCAGCCGGAGGAAGCGAAGGCAAAGGACCAAATCGAGGCGGCTTTCGCGGCGGCCGGCCTGGAAGCTCCCTCGGTGAAGGAAGTCTTGGCCAGGCTCGCCATCGAAACCAAGCGCGCCGAGCGGCTCTTGCAAATTCTGCTGCGCGGGAAAAATCTCGTGCGCGTGTCACCGGAGCTGATTTTTCACCGCCAGGCGCTGGCGCAGCTGAAACAGCGTTTGGCCAGCTACAAGAAATCCAAAGGAGAGCGCATCTCGGTGCCGGCATTCAAGGACTTGGCCGGCGTCACTCGGAAATATGCCATCCCCTTGCTCGAATACCTCGACCGCGAGCGGGTGACTCGGCGCGCGGGTGACGAGCGTGTTATCCTATAGGTGCTACCCACAGGACAGTCTTGCCGCACACGAAAGACTGCGCTAGGGTTGATATTGGCGCGCTGCCATGGGGAGCGCTTGGAGGCAGTTCATGGGTGAGTTCAGCGTTTTTCATTGGATGGTTGTACTTGCGATTATTTTGATTTTCTTTGGCGGAAAGCGCATTCCGGAAATCATGAAAGGCTTCGGCGAAGGCATCCGCAGCTTCAAAGAAGGCATGTCCGGCACTTCGCACACGCCGCAGACGCCTCCGGCACAAGCTCCACCCTCCGTTCCGGCACAACCGGCTTCGGAAGAGAAGAAGTAAGGGCCACTACGGCAGAGATTTCATCACGATTTGCACAGGGCGGCCCGTGTGGCCGCCCTTTTCTTCCATCGCCAGTAAGGCGTCAGTTCTGCGCTACAAACACCGGCAAAAGGGTACATTCTCGGATCTGGCATCCCCCCTGCTCGCTCGCCCTGCTCTTTCTCTATCCATCGCCCAAGAACCAAGAGGTTTCAAGTAGGCCACTGTCAGACAATTACCGTGTTGACAGAGACTTGGAAGCGGGCATAGACTTCACAGTACCTCCCAGCCTCCCTTAACTTGCAGGGGATCGAGTCATCCCCGGGGATAGTTCTACGTCCCAGTTAAGGTTCTCTATTATACTTAATTCGGAGTGTCAGTCTGTTGGGGGCTGTGCACTCCAGCTGAAGAAGCCGGACTCAAAAAAAAACCAATCGCAGGGCGAAATTTTCGTACGACACGGAGGTCCCAGTGTCCAGGAAAGATTGGGTCACCATTTTAGGGTCGGCGGGAGCGGGGCTGTTTGTTCTTGTTATTTGGACCCTTGTCGCACCTGCATTCAAGCATCCGTCGAAAGAATCTCGCAAGGAGTGGAACCAGGAGGCGATCAAAGCCGCCTACGTGGCCATTCAGCTCCGCGAAGTGGATAAGACGCACTCTTCGCTGATTCTTTCTTACGATTTGAGTAATTTCACGGACCTCGATTACCGCCTGGCCGAGAGTTCGGGCGCGGTGATTATGAGCAAGTTGAGGTCGGATGGAAGCTTCAGCCAGGAAGAGCCAGTCCGCCTGAGCTACCCCGTCTTCCTGCCGGCCCGGCAGCACGCTCGCATGGCCATAGAAATCTCGCAGCCGTTTGCCTGGCCTCGGGAGGATTCCCATTATGAGGAGAGACTCAAGGAATTCGTGAAGCAGCGGCTCGGGGGAGTCCGCGGATTTGTCCTGTTTGATGAAGCCAGCCACAGCCAGGTCGAACTTCCGGCTGTCTGGCCGCAGCTACGGGATGGGATGCCAGTGGGGGGTTGAATCGCCAACCAGTTTCAGAGTCATGAACGAAGACGAGTTCCAGAAGCCTGCCCGGCCCTGGAAAAAACGATCGATAAATGGGGATGCACCTATGTACACTTCAGCGACAGCTCACAAGCATGATTGGAGAACCGGCGAACGGCGCTCGTGCCACCGAGAGCCACTGCAATGGGCCGTCCTGGTGTTCTTCGGGGATAACTGGGGCAAGCTCATTGACTTGAGCGAAAGAGGAATGTCCTTTCAATTCGCTCACGCCCCCGCTCTGAATGAACCTATCACTTTTACCTTTGAAGCCATGGGCTGCGGACCACTGTCACGCGATCGAAGAGACTTCGGCGATGCGGTTCAGGCGACTGGCCAGGTCGTGTGGGCACAGGAGTTTGAGAGAACAGCGGGCGTGCAATTTTTGGAGCTCTCTCCGAGAAGCCGAGACCAGATTCGGCATTGGATGTCATCGGCACCAGGGCAAGAGGCGGCCCCGGCAGGCAACCAGCCGCAGGAGGAATTGACCGAAGAATGGAGCCGGGAATGGAATAACCACACAAGTCGGGAGGGACAAGAGGCGACTCCGGCACCTTTTCAGGTAGAAGAACCCGTGGCGCCCTTCGCCGAGGCGCCCGACGAACCTCTCAGCGAGATCTCGGAAGGCGAACTCGAAAACCTGGATTCCCAAGCCAGAGCCAACTGGGAGCCCGGGCCAACCTTTGAACCGCCAAGCCTTGATCCGGACACCTCCGATGCACAGTCCCCTCAAGAGCCCGAATATGGATTTGAGCCGAGACCGCTTGACCAGCAAGCTGACGACATGGAACGGCCGGGGAGAGCAAGGTCTGCTTTTGCCCGGCTTGGAGCATCGGCTCCCGAGACCGAAGGTCTATGGGAGCCCAATCCGGAATCTGCGGCACAGGATAACTTGGCTGATGATCGGCGAGGCCTCTGGGAACCCAAGCCAGCGCCTGAGGTCCAAGAGGCGGGATCTTTCGGCTTTGATTTGCCTCCCGGCTTCTTGGAGCACGAGGAGCGGCAACGACGCGGACAGACCTTGGTTCTGAGACAGCGGAGAACCCGGGTGGGGTCTCTGGCGGTGCTGAGTTTTCTAACTTCGGTCGGTGCGGTCGCCGGGATTATTGCGTTTATATCCAAGTTCAGTGAACGGCCCGAAGTTGCCGCGAGCACCTCCCATCCCTCAGCAGGCCAAGCGGAGGGGGGACTGACAGAGAGCACCACGCCATTCCTTGTCGAAGTGCTGGACGCGAATCATCGGCGGTCGGTCCTGTGGTTCTCAAGCGAAGTCCCCAAGAATACGGCCGCTCACACCGCCGAAAGCTCTGCGATTCCTGCGACGCTTGCGAGCGACAAGCAAGCATCGCAAGAGGAAAGCGAACCCCCGGTGACAAAGCAAAGCGGGCCATCGCATGATTTCAGTCTCGGCGCGCCTCACGCCAGCGATCCCGCGACGAACGCGACGAAGGATTCCACACAGAGTTCAACCGCGCTCGTGGAGCCGGCGCTTTCCGGAGACCTGCCGGTTCCAGCGGACGTGCCCCTACAAACGGCTCTGTCGAGCCCAGGCATCCCCGCTCCGGTCGAACAGGCACTGCAGCCGGGCGGAGCTGTTCAGCCAGCGCGCCTGATTCGTGCCGCTGCCCCGGTCTATCCGCGGTTAGCCAAATCCCTCCGCGTCTCCGGGGACGTCACCCTGGATGCGCTGATCGATGAATCTGGCAATGTACGGGATGTCAAAGTGCTCGACGGCGACGTGCTTTTGCGAGAGGCTGCGAAGCAGGCACTGCGCCAGTGGAAATATGAGCCCGCGAGGCTGGACGGGCGGCCGACCGCCATGCACCTCACCGTCACCCTCAAGTTTCATAACGACCAAGGCGGCCATTAGTCTTTCAACCTGGCTGGGTCGTGCTTTCTTCTGGTTTGCCGAGCAGCGAGGCCTCCCCTGGATTTCCGCGTGGCAGCACACCGGGTGCCCCCCGGGGATTGGCAAGGCCGCGATTTACCCACTGGTAGGCCGGGCTGGATGCGCACGGCTTCGCAGTCCACAACCTTGCCAACTCATCCGCTTTGCCCGTTACGGTTGCTTCGACATCCTGCCGATGAAGCAACTCGGTTGCGGCTCTGTCAGCGGCTGCTTTGTCCTGACGCAAAGGGAAGCGCGTAACTCCAGGGCCGGTTCTGTCGTAGACAGAGTGAAGGGGGATTCCTCCGGGCGGGGTCAACGCCTACTCCCTCGTCGTGAATTTGATAGAGTTAGGAAAAGAAATCACCCCTAGACCTAGATCGATGCTGGCCGTTCGAGACAATCTGGCGCAATGCCTGAGCGCGCTCGATGCCCACAAGCTGCGGTCGTCGCTGACCATGCTGGGGCTGACGATGGGCGTGGCAACACTCATCACGGTGATGACCATCGTGCAGGGAGCGAACGCCTATGTGGAAAACAAGATTGCCAACCTGGGCACGAACGTGTTCCAGATTGCACGCACGCCGTTTGCGGTGACCGACTTCAACATCATCATCAAGGCGCTGAAGTACAAAAAGATGGAGATGGACGATGTGCGGGCGATCGAAGAAGCATGCACGGCGTGCGGGGAAGTAGGGGCGACGGCCAGCGCTTCGGTGAAAGCCAGATACGAAGACAAAGAGTCGACGGAGGTTAACTTCTACGGGCAGACGCCCAGCATGGCCAATATCGATTCGCGAACCGTGGAGCTGGGCCGCTACTTCAGCACCTGGGAAGCGGAGCATCGTACGTATGTCTGCCTGATCGGGGACACCATCGTGCAGCGGTTGTTTCTCGGCGTGGATCCCATTGGCAAAAGCATTCGCATCGGCAATGACGAGTTCGCGGTCATCGGCGTGATGGAGAAGGTCGGCAGCGTGCTTGGGCAAGATCAAGACAACTTCGTGATCGTGCCGCTGCCGGTGTTCCTGGAAATCCTCGGGAGTCACGCGACGAGCCTGACCATCAACGTGAAGACGAGCGCGACTAATTTCGAGCCGGCACAGGACCAAGCGCAGCTCATTTTGCGGGCCCGGCGGCACTTGAGCGGCAAAATGGAAAACGACTTTTTTATCGGCACCAAGGACAGTTACATGGCGCTGTGGAAGAGCATCAGCTCGGCGTTTTTTGGGGTGTTTATCCTGGTGAGCACGATTTCGGTGGTCATCGGCGGCATCGTGATTATGAACGTGATGCTGGTGAGCGTGACGCTGCGGCGGAGGGAAATCGGCGTAAGACGGGCGATGGGCGCGACGCAAGGGGATATCCTGAAGCAATTCATCACGGAAAGCTTTATGCAGTGCATCGCAGGAGGAGTCATCGGCATTGCGCTGGGATTTCTGGTGGCGCTGGCGCTGCGGACGTATACGCCATTCCCGGCTTCGGTGCGGACGTCCGTAGCAGTGATGGGGGTAATCATGAGCTCGGCAGTGGGATTGTTTTTCGGGATCTATCCGGCGCTGCGTGCGGCGCGGCTCGATCCCGTGGTCGCGTTGAGGTCGGACTGATGGCGCTGATGACACTCGAGCAGGCGCGCGAAAACTTCCTGGCGGCGATGGAAACGCTGCGGTCGTCGAAGGTGCGGTCAGCTTTGACCGTGCTGGGAATCGTGATCGGCGTCTCTTCCGTGATTTCCATGGCCGCGATCATCCAGGGGCTGAACAAGTTCGTGCAGGACCGCGTTGAGTCGCTGGGTTCGCGGACGTATTTCCTGACGCGCTTTCCCCCAGGGACGGACCCTTCGCGCATGCCGCAGCGGATTCGCGTGCGACGCTATTTCGAATACAACTACGCCGAGTACATTCGGCAGGCGGCGCCCGACGTGGAGGACGTCAACACCGTGGGGACGCGCGGGTTTTTCCTGGGCGACACGAACCTGATCACCTACGGCGACCACAGCGTGGAGAAATTGATTGTGCGCGGAGCGGAGCCGTCTTATACGACAGCCCTGCCGCTATTTACGATTGCCCGCGGCAGATTCATCAGCGCGTTCGACCAAGCGCATGCGCGGCCGGTGGTAGTGCTGGGAGCGGCGATAAGCGAATCGCTTTTCCCGAATGAGGATCCGCTGCGGAAGACGGTGCGAATCAATGGAAGCACGTACGAAGTAATCGGGACCTTCGAGCACGATCAAGGACTATTTCTCGGCCCCGGTGTGGATATTTTCGCCATCATCCCGCTGAGCAAATTTCACAAGGAATATCCGGAAGCGAAAGAGCTGATCCTGATTTTCACGATTCCCAAGAACGTGAACGTAGAAACGGCACAGGGAGAAGTGATTCAGGCGATGCGGCGGCTGCGGCGGATACAGGCGGAGAAGGAAAATGATTTCGAATTGAGCTCTCCCGACTTTCTGAGCAATCTGTGGAACCAGTTGACAGGAGCGCTCGTGATTCTGACGACAGTCATCAGCTCGATCGGGCTGCTGGTGGGCGGCATCGGGGTGATGAATATCATGCTGATTTCCGTGACCGAGCGCACGCAGGAGATTGGCGTGCGCAAGGCCATTGGTGCGCGGCGGGCGGACGTGCGGCTGCAGTTCTTGCTGGAGGCGGTCGTGCTCACGCTGGTCGGAGGAACGATCGGAATTCTCATGGGAGCAGGCATTTCGACGCTGGTGCGACTGACGATCCCATCGGTCCCGGCAACGCTTTCCTATTTGTGGGTGACGATGGGGTTTGTGATTTCGGTGAGCGTGGGATTGTTCTTCGGGTACTATCCAGCGAATCTGGCAGCGAATCTGGATCCCATTGATTGCTTGAGGTACGAGTAGGCCATGGCTCAGAAGAGAGAGAGCCGCAACGATAGGACGAAAATAGCCAACTAAGTGCTGTGTTTTCAACAGCGACGGCTGGCTATTTTCCTAGCCGTGAGCAAGCACGTTCTATCGGCCAGTGGGGGCGAACTAAATCACGGCCGAGGAATACTCTTCGGTCCAGCCGAGTTCGGTGAGCGCCTGCTGAAGGCGCGCCAGAGGTAGGCCGACCACGTTGAAATAGCACCCTTCAATGCGAGGAATGTAGCGAGCGGCATAGCCCTGGATGGCGTAAGCGCCGGCCTTGTCGCGCGGCTCGCCGGTGGCGAGATAGCGGGCGATTTCCTCGTCGGTGAGAGCGGCGAATTGCACAAGCGTAGTTTCGACAAAGGAGACGCGTTCGGCGTCGGGAAGGCGGATGAGGCATACACCGGTCAGGACGGAATGGCTGCGACCGGAGAGCTTTTCGAGCATTCGGCGAGCGTCGTCAGAAGAACGCGGCTTGCCGAAGATGTGGCCGTCGAGAACGACTTCGGTATCGGCGGCGATGAGGATCGCGGGACCGACGGCGCGGGCGGCGGCGAGCTCGGCCTTGGCTTGGGCGAGACGCAGGACGAGATCTTGCGGCGATTCGTCAGGGAATGGCGTCTCGTCGACCGCCGAGGAAAGCACCGTGAAATGATAGCCCGCGTCGCGAAGAATCTCTGCGCGGCGGGGAGAAGAAGATGCGAGGATCAGCTTCATGCTAGCGACCCGTTGCGGGTGACTGGTGGAGAAAGCTGACAGTGGACGGCTGACAGCTAACCGTCAAAAACCATGAGTAGGCTTGCATAAAATCCCCTGAAAGTACGCAACTACGCGGAGGGCAGGCCTTTTCGCAAGGATACTACAGCGCGCGGCAGATCACAGCCTGTGCCGTGGGACAGGGGCGGAAGGCCACTAGTCTAGATGACGACGGACTCTTGATATTCGCCGAAGAGGCGGCGGAGGGCGTCAGAGATTTCGCCGACCGTGGCGTAGGCTTCGACGGCCGTGAGGATGGCGGGAAGAAGATTTTCGTTGGTGGAGGCGCGGCGCTGGAGTTCGGAGAGGGCCGATTGGACGCGGGCGGAATCGCGGCGGGCGCGGAGAGCCTTGAGGCGGGCGATTTGCGAGCGCTCGATCGCTTCGTCGATGCGAAGAGTCGGAATGGCGCTTTCTTCTCCCGCGACGAAGTCGTTGACGCCGACGACGATTTGCTCTTTTTTCTCGATGGCGCGCTGGAATTCGAACGCGACTTTCTGGATTTCCCCTTGCACAAAACCGGATTCGATGGCGCGCAACATGCCGCCCAGCGCGTCAATCTTGGCGATGTATTCCTCGGCAGCGCGCTCGATTTCGTTGGTCAGATGCTCGATGGCGTAAGAACCGGCGACAGGATCAATAGTGTTGGTCACACCGGTTTCGTGAGCGATGATTTGCTGAGTGCGCAAGGCGATGAGCGCGGACTCTTCGGTGGGTAATGCGAGCGCTTCGTCCAACGAGTTTGTGTGTAGCGACTGACAGCCGCCGAGAACCGCGGCGAGGGCTTGCATGGCGACGCGGACGATGTTGTTCTCCGGCTGCTGCGCGGTGAGAGAGGAGCCGGCGGTTTGCGCGTGAAAGCGGAGGAGGAGCGAACGCGGATCCAGCGCGCGGAAGCGGTCGCGCATGATTTTGGCCCAGAGGCGGCGCGCGGCGCGGTACTTGGCGATTTCTTCGAGCAGATCGTTGTGCGCGTTGAAGAAGAAGGAAAGCTGCGGGGCGAATTCGTCGACCCCGAGGCCGGCATCGAGCGCAGCTTGCACGTAAGCGATGCCGTCGGCTAGGGTGAAGGCGACTTCCTGGACGGCCGTCGAGCCGGCTTCACGGATGTGGTAGCCGGAGATGGAGATGGTATTCCAGCGGGGGAGATGGTCGCGGCACCAGGCAAAGATGTCGGTGACCATGCGCATCGCGGGACGGACGGGATAAATGTATGTGCCGCGGGCGATGTATTCCTTGAGGACGTCGTTCTGCACGGTGCCGGAAAGTTTTTGTAGATTGGCGCCCTGCGCTTTCGCCACCGCGACGTAGAGGCAGAGAAGAATCGCGGCGGTAGCGTTGATGGTCATGGAGGTAGAAACTTTTTCGAGCGGGATGCCGTCGAAAAGCGTTTCCATGTCTTCCAGAGAATCGATGGCCACACCGACTTTGCCGACTTCGCCGAGGGCCAGAGGATGGTCGGAATCGAGGCCAATTTGCGTGGGAAGATCGAACGCGACGGAAAGGCCTGCTTGGCCCTTGCTCAAGAGATAGCGGTAGCGCCGGTTGGATTCGGCGGCGGTGCCGAAGCCGGCGTATTGACGCATGGTGTAGAAGCGGCCGCGGTACATGGTGGGGTAAATACCGCGGGCGTAGGGGAAATCGCCGGGGTAGCCGAGGGCGGTCTCGGGATCCCAGGCGCCGAGGCTTTCTTCGGTGTAGACGGGATCCAGAGGCAAGCCGGAGAGCGTGGTGAATGTTTGTTTGCGCTCGGCCGAAGGGGCGGATTTGGCTTTGGTTTCAGGCATGCGGTTCAAAGAAAATGGAAAACGGAGCACGGCAGCTTGGTCTGGCGATTGAGGTTCAAGGACATGACATTGCCTTCACAACTTGCGGGCGTAGCGGAACGAAGTTACCGCGAAAAACACAAGCAAGCCCGCCACGGCAACAGCAAGAACGACGAGCCAGCGAGACGCGTCGCGCGTCCAAGCGCGAAACGCTGCGTTGAGCCAGCCCAGCGCCAGAACGGCAAACACCGCGCCGACGAATTCGTGAAAAAGCTGGCGCATCACGCGCCACAGCCGGCCAAACCCGCCCTGCGGCGGTGAAGCGGCCGGAGCGTTGGCGGTTGTGGACATACCAGCATCTTAGCGCAAAAACCGCAAAGGAGCCGGAAACCAGCGTGCCACGCAGGCGATGCTAGTAAAGGGGGGGTGGACGGATTGGAGACAACGGCGCGATGCTCTCTTGTATCCAACCATACGTAAGCCTAAAATGGCAGTGGAAGTACGGGAGAATCCCCCTTGCAACTCGACGATCACTTGAAAAACCTCCTCCGCGAATTGGGACACGCCATTAACGACACGGTCTCCGAATCCGATCGCATCACCGGCGCGATTGCAGGAGTGCGGGCGCACGGCTACGACATCGTGCTGAAATTGGACGCCACCATAGGGCTGGCAAAGCGCGATGGGGCCGCGCCTGAGGATGCCAAACTCACGACGCACGACCGGCGCTTTCTCGAGTCCTTGCGGATCCAAGTGGACCAGGAATCAGCGGCCGAGGATGCGGAAAAGAAACCGGTGGCGCGGCTGGCCATGACGCCGCAAGACGTGCGGTTCTTGAAATCGCTACGGATTGCCACGGACGACACGGAATGAACAGTCTTGCCAAGACGGCGGGACTGGCGCTGCCAGCAGCGTTTCTTGCAGCAGCGTTTTTTTGTCCCCCGGCCGCGGCACAGGCGCCGACCGTCGTAACTCTGGTAACACCGATCGTCGTAAACATGCTAAAGCCCAAAACTAATGCGAATGGGCTAGCGAAATTCGAAGGGTTCGTGATGCATGCGAACATCGCGCAAATCACAGCGCGCTCCAAGGAAAACGAACTGACCATCCTGACTTTCCCGTTGTCGCAGGAAGCCTCGCAGAAAATGCAGCAGCTCGTGGACCGGGGCGGCTACCAGTACGGCGACAAAGTGACGATTTATTACAACCCCAGCACCATGCAAGCGATGAAGGTCAAAGGGAAACCCTCGAGGCCGATTTGATTTTCTTGTGAGGCGGCCCATGTTGCGCCTCCCTGCCGTTGCCGGACGCTTTTATCCCTCCGATCCCAAGGAACTCACTTCCGTCGTGCGTGAATATTCGCGGGCTGATGCGCGGTATTCGCCGATGTCCGTAAAAGCATGCCTCCTGCCGCACGCGGGATACCTCTATTCGGGCCACGTGGCGGGCGCGGTGTTTGCGCGGATCACCTTGCCGCGGAAAATCATTGTCCTTGGCGTGAGGCATTATCCGCGGGGCGAACCGGTGGCCATTCTGTCGAGCGGTTCCTGGCGCACACCGCTGGGGGACGCGCCGATAGACGAAGGGCTCGCGGCGGAATTGCGCCAACAAAGCGCGTTGCTCTGCGAGGACAGCCTGGCGCACAGCACGGAACATTCGCTCGAAGTCCAGGTGCCGTTTCTGCAGGTGCTGGCGCCGGGATTTTCCTTTGTGCCGGTTGCGCTGGGAACGGTGCAATTCGAATCGCTAGTGAGCGTGGGAGAAGGGATTGCACGAGCGCTCGGGAGTGCGAAGGACAGCGTGCTGCTGTTGACGACCTCGGATCTGAATCACTACGAAGATGACGCAACGACGCGCATCAAGGATGGCAAAGCGATTGACCGGCTGCTGGGGCTTGATGCGCGAGGACTGTATGACACATGCCGCAAGGAGGAGATTTCCATGTGCGGACTGGGACCAGCGGTGGCGATGCTCACGGCGCTCAACGCCATGGGTGCGAAAAAAGCGGAGCTCGTGAAATACGCGACGTCGGGCGACGTTTCCGGGGATCGTAGCCAGGTGGTTGGCTACGCAGGCATGATTTTTTCCTGAGCGGCGAGTAAGAATTGCGCTTTGGGGTCCCCAAAAAAACGGCTCTTCCGCTTTCACGAAAGAGCCGTTTTCGCTTTTGGAACCGAATCCTCTAGTGCGGGCGACCGCCGCCAGAGCCGTGCGACGCGGGCGCCGGAGCAGGCGCGGAATGCGTGGAAGCGCCGCCGGCGCTCGATGCGCTGGAAGAATGGGAGGCACCCCAACCGCCCGAATTGCTGTGTGAACCACCCCAACCACCCGCACCGGCAGCAGAAGTGCGCTCTCCGCCGGGTGCATAACGGGGCACCCGAGGCGGAACGATGTTGCGCGGCGGGGCAGGAAAGTTGCGCGCGGAAGTTGCGGCAGGCGGAGTTCCAGACACGTGGTTGCGGGAATCGCGATTCGTCGCTTCCGTGCGTTCGCCTTGCGCGAGGCTCTCTTTTTCGTCGCGCGATGCGGGATTGGCGGCGTGGTTTGAGTTCACGAAGCGATGCTCCTTCGGATCATAACTGATCGAGGAGTCTTTGCCCGTCGAGACCACGCGCGTGCCGGAGCTGGTTTCGACCACGGTTCTCGAAACGCGAACGGGAGCAGCGGCGGGCGCGAGGGCGCTGCGGAAAGCGTCTGTGGGCGCGGACTTCAAGGTTTCCCATTTTTGTCCGGGCTCGGAAGCGACAAGCCCGCCACGCGGATTCGTTGGGGAAACAATCCCATGCTCCAGGTTCAGCGGAGCTTTGCCCTTGGCATCGAGCGGATGCATGGGAACGATACCGACCGTGCTGTGGTTGCGCACGAAGACAGCGGTCACCGGATGGTAGACCGGGCGGGGAGCGCGAATCCTTGGCGGGGGGCGCCGCATGGGACCGCCAGGGTAATATCCGTAAACCACCGGCGGTGAATAAAACCACCCGCCGCAGCCCGAGTCAAAAAGCCATCCACCATAATGATAGGGAGCCCAGCCCCAAGGCTGGAAACTGACCCAAGTCCAGCCGAAAGCGGGATCAAGGATCCATTGCCCATCGGTAAAGGGCGACCAGCCATAGCTCGCGCCAAAAGGCCGCCAACCGAATCCGTATGCCCCGCAGTTAAAGAATGAACCATACGAATACAGGCTCGCGAATCCTGCTGCGTAATACGGAGAAGTTCCGGTGTACTGCATGGCGGCAGAAGTCGCGTCGGAAACGGAGGCAATCTGCCCGGAAACCCATTGGTCAAATTCATCCGGCTCGAGCATGCGGCCAATCTTCACCGAGGATGCCCCGCCTGCTTTCATGGAAAGCGACTGGCCTTTTTCGAGCGGGGTGGTCTCCTCTTGATGCAGAACGGTGAGGTGGCCGGAGAGTCCCAGGACGGTGCTGCCGTCGTCAAAATTGTCCAAACGGAAAGTGGCGCGGCTGCCAGCTTCGACGGTGAAATCGCCCCCGGTGACACTGAAATAATCGCCGCTTACGGGATTCACGTGGAAGGAAGCGCTGCCCTGCCGCAAAACCAGGCGCGTAATCAGCGCGCCATCTTTCAACGACAGGTCATAAAACTCAACAACCGTGCTTTCTTTCAAGAAAGCCAGCGTGCCGTTTTCAAATTCCACTCCCGCGCGGCCGTTACCGGTGGCCAGAACATAGCCCTGGCGAATGGGCAGGTTCAATGGCGCGGTTTCCCAGTTCGCCTTTGCGTCGGCCAGCGGGTCGCCGTGTGTTTTCGCGGCAAAGCGCACGTCACCGCTGACCAGGCTGATCCGGATAATGCGGGCGTGGCCCGAATCAGCCGAAGCCGACGGCACACTGAGGAACAGCGCCGCCAGGAGAACCAAAAGCAAGGGAAACAGTCTACGGAGAGTCATAAGTCACCCCCTCGCGGGGAACCATCATCAGCCGGCAGGGGTGGCGGTCCCGCTGCACCCGTCACGCTGCCTAAGAGGATAGTCTCGCCGGGAGCGGGCGGCGTCAAGTGGGG
Source organism: Acidobacteriota bacterium (assembly GCA_003224085.1). Classification (GTDB taxonomy): domain Bacteria; phylum Acidobacteriota; class Terriglobia; order Acidiferrales; family UBA7541; genus Acidiferrum. The sequence continues at coordinate 175,368 of QHYK01000057.1, forward strand.
CCGCGCGCAGGGGGATTCGAGGGGTTAGGAGCGTCGCTGCCAAGCGCATGAGGTGCGTCCGGAATCTGAGGCATTCGTTTCTGATGCATCTGCTGCATTCGTTTCTTGACACTGCAAAGACGAAACGCTAGCTTCCGAGCGGGGGATATGCAGTTTGTCAGCATGGTGTTCTCGCAAGACCGTTCGTCTTTCCTCGGATGTGCGCCTTAGGCACATTGGAGTTGCTCACCACTGCGGGGCGGCGGAGCCCCATCGCTAGGGGGGGTTATGCCAATCGTTTATCGAGCGTTATCGACCGCGGCATTCCTGATCACCCTGTCCGCGGCGCGATGCGCTTACGGCCAAGGCGGCGCGACGGGCGCCATCAGCGGCACGGTGGTGGACACGAGCGGAGGGTCGGTGGCCGGCGCGGATGTACAGATCATCGATACACGCACAGAAACGGCCGTGCGAAAGCTGCCCGCGGGCTCGGACGGTTCTTTTGTTGTGCCGTTGCTGCCCCCGGGTACTTACTCGGTGATGGTGAACAAATCTGGATTTTCTCAGGCCAAGGCGGACGGCATTGAAGTGCGCGTGACGGAAACCACCAAGGTGACCATTACGCTGAAGCCGGGAGCGGTCAGCGAAAAAGTGGAGATTTCGGCGCAGGTCGCGACCGTCGACACCACCAGCGCCACGACCGGAGAGTCGCTCGGCACGGAAACGGTGCGCGAGCTACCCCTGGCCACGCAGAACTACCAACAATTGCTGACACTATCGGCCGGCGCGCAGAGTGAACTAAACGCTGCGGCGCAGCTCGGCCGGGGCAGCGTGAAACTGTTCGTGAACGGGCAGCGCGAGGACAACAACAACTACCTAATCGAAGGCATCAGCGCGACCGACTACAACGTTGCGCAAGCGACCTACGTTCCGCTGCCGAATCCCGACGTGATCCAAGAGTTCAAAGTCCAGACTTCGCTGTATGATGCGAGCCAGGGAAGGAACGGCGGGGGAAACGTCAATGCGATTTTGAAGTCCGGCACAAGACAATTGCATGGCGACGCTTACGAGTTCTTTCGAAACGATGTTCTGAACGCCAACGAATATTTCCTCAACCGGCAGGGACAGCCGCGGCCGGCCGTAAAACAGAACATTTTCGGAGGGAGCCTGGGCGGGCCGGTGGTCAAAGAGAATTACGGCTTTTTCTTCGTGAACTATCAGGGGACCCGGCAGCGCAGCGGGCTTTCACCGGGAACCTTCATAAGCACCAACATTCCTTATATTCCGGCGGCGGACCGCGCTTCGACGACCCAGCTGGAAGCCGATTGCGGCGTGCCTAGCATCGATCCTGTGGTCTTTGCGTTGCTCAATTTCAAACAAAACCAGTTTGGAGGTGGCGCCGGCGGTTACCTGTTCCCGGCACCAGCGAATGTTCCCGCAGGCGCCAAGCTCTGCGACCCCGCGAACCCGGTGCCCTTTGTGGTCAGTCGTCCGGGGAAATATACCGACGATCAATTCACGAGCAACTGGGATCGCGAATTCCGAGGCGGAACAGACAAACTTTCAGCGCGATTCTTCTTTTCCGATTCGGAAAGCTTTCTTCCGTTTGGCGCGGGCGACTTGCAGGAATCCCTGGGGAGCACGCTCGCCAGCAGCATCAGTTCAGCATCGCTGAATTTTCCTTTCGATACGCCGGTCGACGCGCGCTTTTTTAACCTTACCGAGACGCACCTTTTTTCTCCGGCGCTCGTGAATGAATTTCGTTTCGGGTTCGTATACATCAACGACAACCTCGATAACCTTCCCCCTGTGACGGCGAGTGATTTGGGCGTTGACCGGCCGACGAACAATGTCACCAGTTCCATTTATAAATTTGTACTGGCAAGCTCCGGCTTTGAGATCGGGCCAGCGCCTTTCGCCGACCAGCACCAAACCCAGAACAACTACAACTTCGTGGACACGGTGAGTTGGGTGAAAGGGAAGCACGTGCTTCGCTTCGGCGGCGAATACACGCGCGTGCATCTCGACAAGTTATTTCCACAAGTTTTCAATGGCGAGCTGTTCTTCACTAACACCACAAATGGTAATACCGATTTCCAGAATCTTCTTCTGGGTTCGCCACAATTCAGTTTTGGCGGCGGCGGTGTCTATAACCACGAATACCGCACCAACAATTATGGATTCTTCGCGCAGGATGACTGGAAAATTCGCCGCGACCTGACTTTGAATCTTGGTCTGCGCACCGAGGTTTTTGGCGCTTTTTACGATAATGCTTGTCATATCGGGAACCTGAACCCCGGTCTCGCGAACGCTGGCCGGTTTCCGTTTGTCTATCCTTCTTGCGTGAAAAGCCTGAGCCTCGCGGGCCTTACCGGCAGCGCCAACCGCACCACTCTCGACAACAACTACTCCACGGGGCTGGGGCCGCGCATCGGACTGGCATACGACGTCTTTGGCCACCATACCACCACCATTCGCTCAGGCTACGGCATCTATTACGTACGCGAAGATGTGGGAAACGTCGACCAGCTTTCCTTCCAGACGCCGTTCTTGCCGGTGGCGTTTGGCGGAGGTCCACCGAACTGCCTTGGCCTCTTTTTCTCCGAGACGCCGCCTCCAGCAACCGGTCCGTTAAGTGGCTGCCCGAATCCCAATCCAAACGGCCTGCCGAGAGCCGGAACGCTCGATCCCACTTTTGTTCCTTGCTTGTCGGTGCTCACCGGGTTTGTCGATTCCAGCGGGAACCCCACATCCGATACTTCGCAAAACGCCGTGTACGGACCAACAGCCGGAAGCACTTGCCCAGGCCCGCTCCTGTCCACGAACATTTTCGGGCTGCAAGTGCCGCGGCACTTTGTTGTGCCCAACACACAGCAATGGAACCTGACGGTGCAACGTTCCCTCGGCAAGCAGTGGGTTCTCGAGGTGGGCTACGTCGGAACGCACGCCGTGCATTTGCGCGAGACGCGCGACAATCTTCAGTCACTGCGCGCTTCCGCAGCCAACTCCGTGAAGGTCAATAGTCCATTCTGCAATCCCAATCCCTGCGTTATTACCACCAACACGCTTGGGAATGCCGTCGCGCGGTCGCGGGCCCAAGGCATCAACGGCTACGGGGGTTTCCAGCTCTTCGCCGACGACGCCTATTCCCACTACCACTCGTTGCAGACCACGCTTTCCCGGCGGTGGGTTGCAGGGTATTTTCAAGCTGCCTATACGTTTTCGAAATCCACCGACGCGACTTCGTCTGGAAACACCGCGTTCAACACCGCCTTCAACGACGAATCGACGCTTGCGGCTTCGCGCGGGCCCTCGGACTTTGACCGCCCGCACCGCTTGAGCGTGAGCTACCGCTACGAACTGCCGTTTTACAAGGGTGCGACCGGTTTTGGGAAAAAACTGTTGGCCGGCTGGGCACTGAGCGGCATCACCATCTTCCAGTCCGGTACGCCTTTCTCCGTGACGGATTCCGGTGCAGGCACGGCCTTCCTTGTGGCCGGCTTTACACCCGGTACACTCTCAGGAAGCCTCGGAAGCGGCAGCACGCTTGCGCGTGCGGTGACCACCGGCGACATGCATAAGCGAATCGACGGGTATTTGAACTCGAGCGCATTCTCGACGGCGCCATTACTCTATGGGCCTAGCCTGTGCAATCCTAACCAGTCCAACACAAACATTTTGCCAAACGCGAACTATTGCACGACCGACTTCGGAAACCTGGGCAGAAATGTGTTTCGCGGGCCGCATCAGCAGAATTGGGACTTCTCGCTCATCAAGAATTTCAAACTGACAGAGCGGCAAGCACTGCGGTTCACCGCGGACTTTTTCAATATTTGGAATCACGCCAACTTTGGTAACCCCACGGTGACGGATGTGGAAACCATCGGGGGAGCCAATAGCCAGTTCGGCAAAATCACGAGCACCGTGGGGACGCCGCGGCTGGTTCAGTTTTCGCTGCGCTATGCGTTCTAAGGGCGGCAAAACCAAATTGCCTTTCTGCTAAGGGGTAAATGCGGCTGCGGCTGCTGGAGTTTCCATGAGCGGGAACCGGCTCTGGGCCTTGCGGCCGCCCGAGCAGTGCTACCATCGTTTCCGGATACCACCGATGACCCGCATCGCATCGCGCGTTTCGCAATTGAACGGAGAAGGCGCGCTGGCCGTGTACTCGCGGGCGAAGGAGCTTGAACGTCTTGGGCGCTCGATCATTCATCTGGAGCTGGGGGAGCCGGATTTTCATCCCGCCGCGCCCATCGTGGATGCCGTGCGGGCGGCGGTGGCGGCTGGGCGCGACCGCTATTGCGCCACCCGCGGCCTGCCCGCGTTGCGCGAAGCCATCGCCGGTTACTTGAAGCGCACGCGACGGCTCGACGTCGCGGCGGAACAAGTGCTTGTCGCGCCCGGCTGCAAGATGGCGCTTTCTCTGGCGATGATGGCGCTCATCGAGCCGGGTGACGAAGTGCTGTATCCCGATCCGGGCTTTCCGATATATCCGTCTTTCACGCGCGGCCTCGGCGCGAAGGCCGTGCCTTTCCTTTTGCAAGAGGAAAACCGCTTTCAACCGGATTTGGAGGAGATCTCGAGAAAGATCACGCCGCGCACCAGCATGATCATTTACAATTCTCCGAATAATCCGACAGGCACGGTTTTTGCTTTGCGCGCGCTCGAGAGGATCGCCGAGCTCGCCGGGAAACACGATTTGTGGGTTGTCTCGGACGAGATTTATGCGCGCATTCTGTTTGGCGGCGAGTACAAATCCATCTGGGCGCTTCCCGGCATGGCCGAGCGCACCGTGATTATTGACGGCTTCTCGAAGAGTTTTGCGATGACCGGCTGGCGGCTAGGATACGCGATCGCGCCCGTGCCCCTGATCGATGCGATGGATTTGCTGGTGCTGAACACGTTTACTTGCGCCGCGGAATTTACGCAAGTGGCCGCGATCGAAGCGCTGCGCGACACCGCCGGGGCGGTGGATGCAATGGTCGAGGAATACCGCAAGCGGCGCGAGCTGTTCGTCGCGGGGCTGAATCGAATCCCGGGCTTCCGCTGCCAGGCGCCGCAGGGCGCGTTCTATGCATGGGTCAATATCCAAGACACCGGGCTCTCCGCCGAGGAAGTGCAAGCTATTTTGCTCGAAGAAGGAGGCGTGGCGGGAATTGCCGGAGCGGCGTTTGGCCCGGGCGGGAAAAATTATCTGCGCTTTTCGCTGGCCAGCGCGCGGAACTTGCTCGAAGATGCGCTCGAACGCACGCAGCGGGTTTCCATGCACTGGCGAGCCGCGGTTTCGCGATGATGCCGAGGAAAAAATGCATTCGCATGGCCGTGCTTTCCTTCGCGGCTCTGTTCGCTTCAACGGCCGCCCACGCGCAGGCCGAACCGTTTCCCCTTGGCGACGTGCAAAAGATTTACGAGCGGCTGCTCCAGCAGATTGATCGCATCCCCATCTACGACAATCATTCGCACGCTACCTTTCCCGACGATTCCGACATGGACGCGCAGGCCGCTCCACCCGATGAAAGTTCCGTGATTCGCTTGCGCGACGACAATCCGGAATTCGTGGCCGCCGCCAAAGCGCTTTTCAACTATCCCTACGATGATTTCAAGCCGGAGCACGCCAAGTGGCTCATCGACAAAAAAAAGGCCGCCGAAGCTTCCGGGAGCACCGCGTATTGGGACAGCATTCTGGACAAGCTGAATATAGAAACCTGCCTCGCCAATCGCGTTGCGCTCGCGCCCTATCTGAATCCCAAACGTTTTCACTGGGTTTTCTTCGTCGATTCTTTCCTGTTTCCCTTCGACAACCGCGATCAGACGGGCAAGAATCCCGATATGGGCGTCTACATCCCGCTGCAGGAAAAAGTACTGCATCGGTACATGAAACAAGAACAGCTGAGCGGTTTGCCCTCCGATCTTGCCGGATACGAGAATTTCGTTCGCCAAACGGTAGCCGACAACAAGAACCGAGGCGGCGTGGCCATGAAGTTCGAAGCCGCCTACTTCCGGTCTCTCTACTTTGGCGATCCCCCGCGGGCCGCTGCCGAAGCAATTTACGCGAAATTCCGCAACGGAGGCGTGCCTTCCGAGGAGGAGTACCGCAGGTTTCAGGATTACGTTTTTCGCGTGTTGATCGATCAGGCGGGCAAATTGAATTTGTCCGTGCATTTTCACAGCGCCGTGGGCATCGGCGATTACTTCAGCTTGAACAACGGAAATCCTTTGAACCTTGAAAACGTGTTGCGTGACCCGCGCTACAAGAACGTGAAGTTCGTGCTGATTCACGGGGGCTATCCCCATACGTTGGAAATGATCTGGATGACCGCAGCAAAAAACGTGTACACGGATTCGTCTCTGATGGGCTATTACGTTTATCCCTCCGAGCTCAAAAACATCCTTAAACAGTGGATTTCTCTTTATCCCGAAAGAATGATGTTCGGCTCCGACGCTTTCCCTTTTAATGATGCCGTCGGCGCGGAAGAAACTTTTTGGCTGGCAGCGCGATCGGCGCGTACCGCGATCGCCCGAGCGCTCGCCGAGTTGGTCGCCGAAGGCGCGTTCACGGAAGCAAGGGCTCTGGAACTCGCGCGCATGTACCTGCACGACAACGCCGCAAAACTCTATGGAGACGCGAAATGGGCAGCTCAGCACAACTGAAATATATCCCCTGGAAAAGCGTGGAACATGAGGAGTTGAGTCCGCTTATCGGCCGCGAAATGGTAGTTGGCGACAAAATCATGCTCGCCCGCGTATTTCTCAAGAAGGGCGCGCATGTCCCCCTGCATCATCACCACAATGAGCAGGTCACTTACATCCTCGAAGGCGCACTGAAGTTTGCCATCGGCGGCAAGGAGATTGTTGTGCGTGCGGGGGAAGTGTTATGCATCCCCTCGAACATGCCGCATGAAGCCTGGGCCATCGAAGACACCCTTGACCTCGACATCTTCGACCCTCCACGAGAGGACTGGCTGAGTAAGAACGACACCTATTTGCGCCGCGGCCGCTAAGGTCTCCGCCCCCAAAGAGGCCAGGAAACTCCTCAGTCGGCCTCAGTACTACTTGATCTTACTAACGGATTAATGCAGTCTCCAACGGATTGTGCTCCCTCTCGAAACAGTCTCTAATAGGCCCTGGCTCATTATGGTGGCTTCTCCGATGGGAAGCGCCAAAAACAAGACGGACGCCACACTTTAACGAACTGTCCACGCACGAGCCCAGACGCCCTGAACTGACTCTCCAGCAAGGCCCGCGCCCCAAACCAGCCCGGTGCGGCGCAACATCGTCTGCCTTGGTCAGAAACAGCTTGCGCGGCATGTGACGGTATGCATTTTGACAAGAACCTAACCGGAAGAACGGAAAAAAGACTACCCATCATGGTGGTGGTGCGCCTCTCGGCCTTGGAACCGGGGGGCGGGGAAGTAGAGGAAAAAACCTACACCGATAATCTGAGCTCTCGCGGGGTTCGCGTGTGCTCCGCTCATCGCTGGCAACCGGGGGACATTGTGCAAGTTGCTCCCGTAGATCAGGGGCCGCCCATGGACGGCGAGGTCGTCTACTGCGAGAGGTTTGACAAGTCCCGTTTTTTTGTGGGCCTCAAGTTCCCTCGCGGACGCGCTCCCTGGCGCATCCTGCAACGCTATGAAGGCGCTTCTTGAAGATTCCAGCACACCCCTGCGGTGAAAGCAGAATTCCCGAACCAAGGTCTGGGCCTACATGCGGATGGCGTGAACTGAAAACGCGCTCCCCTCGGTAAGGCTTCCTCCAGGCGGCTTCTCCTTTTTTGGTTTTGGCCTTCGCAAAGGAAAGGGCGCGGACAAACGCTCCGGTGTTGTTTACCGTAGCGGCGTGGCTGACGCTGGTGGGGGGGCAGCCCTCGGAGAGGCGAATGAGGAAGGGGTTGGGGGTGTCGGCATTCTTGCTGCTTGACATGGTCAGCGAGTCGAAAGCGCAAGACAACGTAGCGAAGCCGGTATTCGATTTGGACAACGCCGCTCCGGATTTCTCTTCGACTTCGGCGGCGAAAGCAACTCTTCCCCATTTTCTTGCTGTGGCTGACTCTCTTGCGCAACCAAGCACTCCTTCAGCGCCAGCTTTCCAATTTTCAATTCCAACGAATTCGGAGTAAAGACTACGGCTAGACAACATGGCTCACGGCGTGCGCAAAACTGTTCCGTAGAACACGCCTTTTCCTCCCTGCAGACTGCGCCCGTAGGAAAACACCACATTCACGCCCCCCAGGATGCGCACCTTGCATTGCAAGCCGGAATCCCACAGCCAGCCCCGCGAGCCGAAAAACCCCGAGGAATCCGCGATAGCGCCATGGTCGAGGAATGGTCCGAGCTTCACAGCGAAAAAACCATTCCCGTAAACATTCTTATCCATCTCCCCGTTCGCAAGGAAATATCGCCGCCCGAGCGGCGCAGCTCCCTTCCTGCCGTTCATCGCTCCGGCATGGCCGCGTAGCCACAGATCATTGTCGCGCTCCACTCCGAGTTGGAAAAGCTCATCGAGAGACGCTTTGCCAGCGGTTGCGCCTGCGCGAATCTGCCCTCGGATCTCGAAGTCATCTCCTCTCGCGCGAGGGAACCAGTGCGCGTCAAGCGATCCCCGGAAAGTCGCGAAGGGCCCGAGCGCGTTTGCAAACTCGCGGCCCGCCCTGGCCTCGATCGAAGAATCGAGCCTGAAGCGGCGCTCGGGAACGCGCAACAAAGTACGCTGAACGCCCACCCAGCCTGCAAGCGAACTCCCTCTGCTCGAAACCCCGCGCACCGCAGGCGAAAGTCCCCTGTTAACATTTCGAATATTGCGATTGGCAGCCTCTGCGCCGGCGCTCCAGCTCCAAAGCCCATTTACAACATCGCGAAATTCGGTGCCAGCGGCGATCCGGCGGAGGTTCACGTCCGTGAGCGGTGTCACGGCGCCGAAAAAAGTTTGCGACAGATTCCAATTCTCATTCCGCGCATCGGCAAAAATACGTAAACGCAAGCTGGGATCGCCGTAAACCGGCAGGGAAGCCGCAACCAAGACACGGCGCTTCTGCGCGTCCCACCGCACAAGCGAGGTCAGATTCACAGCGCGGTGGCCCAAATTATAGAGTTCCGGATAGACGGTTGTATAAGGCAGGCCGCTCAAAAGAGAAATGACCCCTTCGACTTTCGAATCGCCCCAGAGATTCCTCTCCGCCAGCCGTACGGTAAGGTCATAGTTTCCGGATTCCGCAGCCGTGAGTTCCATCCGCCGGCTGGTGAAAATGCCCAGATTGTCCAGGCGCGACTCTGCGGTGTGCAGCGCGTCCGTGGTCAAAACTTGCGGGGCGTTGAAACCCAGGGCGCGGTTTCGCAGCGGCTCCGACACTTGCGGCGAGGGCGAGAAACTGACGCTTCGCAAGCGAGGCCTCTGCTGGCGATTCCAATACTTAACGGCCGCTTCGAGGTTTCCTTCGAGAAAGTAGATGGTAGCGAGAAACTCGTGCGTGTAGGCGTCGCGCGGGTTCAGCCGCAGCGCCCTTTGCAGGTTTTTCTTGGCGAGAGGGAAATCTTTCTGTTTGTAGGCGATGCCCGCCAGTTCCACCGGAAACCGCGAGTCGCGCGGTGACTTTCGCGCGCCGGTTTCGAATGCCAGGGTTGCCTGCTCCCATTTTTTCAGGCGTGCAAGGGCGAGCCCTCGCAGAAAATCCAACTCCGCGGATTGACCCGCGGGCCCTTGGGAAAGCTGGGCCGCCTCATCCCAATGTCCGGCCTCGAATGCACTTTGCGCAGCCGCGAGCCGCGCTTGCTCGGCGGCGCGATCTTGGCCGAAACCTGGAAGGGCAAGAAAAAATAGGGCGAGGACAAAGCGATTCACGAGGCCTTTTCCGGGACCGCTAGCACCATCCAATTGCGGCTGGACCGCCATTGTCTTTCGAAGAGTGCGCGCTCTACGCGGAGAAGCTTGCCACGAGCGGGGTCGTGGATAAAAACCGCTTCGTGTTGCCAGTCGATCCCGGCGACCACCACGTAATGGAGCGGGGCACTGGAACTGCCGGGCTGGAGGCTTACAATCAGCGGCCTCCCCTGCCTCAGATGCTCCTGAAGGTCTCTCCAACTTCCGTCCATCGAGAAAACCTGAAAGCCGGAAGATTTCAAATACTTCACCAGGTCGAAAGCGAAAATGCCGCGCGCCTTGCGCGAATAAAGCTGCTTTTGAATGGCCGCAGCGTCCACCCGCTGGGAGTCCAGCCGAACGCCATGCTCCTTCCAATACTGCAAGACCATGGAGATTGCCGCAGCCCCGCAGCCGTCCTCGCTCTGTTTCACGAATGGCACGTCAAGCCAGACTCCCGCACTGTCCTGAGGCGCGGGTTGCACCGCGCACCCCAGGAACAGCATCAGGATGAAACCGAAAGTGGCTCGTTTCCGCCGCGTAAGGAAAGACTCCGCGGTTCTGGAGTTACCGCAGCGCTAGCGCCAGGACAATGATGCCCAGGGCGATCACAATGATCCAAAGCAGGTCGCGGTCGGAAATGCGTCCCGCGGCAAAATCCGCTTGCGCTTGCCGGGAACGCTCCGCCAGCTTGGCGAGGTCTTCGTCGCTCAATTGGCCGATGGCCTTGTCCACCTTTTGGTAATCGAGCTTGCCGGATTTCAGCGCTTTTTGGCCCTGGTCGGTGGAAAGCAAGGTTCGTACGGCTTCTTCGTTCGCTCGCCGGGTCTGCGAAAAACGCGCCGCGTCTTTGCTCAAGTCGCTCAGAGAAATGACGTGCGGCCGGTCCTGCGCCCGCGCCGGAAACGCCGTGGCTACGAACAGTACGGCGAGCCCTAGCAGACACGCTTTCCACTTGAGGCGAGAATGCATTCTTCCTCCTAATGCTGGCTGGGGCAGGATTAGTTTACGAAGTGCCGGACGCCGTTGACAAGAAACTTCTGTTTACGCGCCCGGAAATCCAAACCACTTTCGTCGCTTCCCAAACAACGGTCTGGTTATTTTGCCGGAAGCAACTGCTGGTACTTGGCGGCATCCACGGACTTCCATTCACCCTTCCTGATTCCTTCGCGAATCTGCTTGGCCGTTTTGCCTTTGCGAACCTGTTCGTAGCTGTAGAAGTCTTCGTAGATGCAGGTGCCGCAGCCTGAACCGTGCTCGCTGGCGAAACAATCAAACAAGCTGGTGTGCCCCTTGCTGCGGTCACAATGGCAATAGCAAGGCTGCTGGTAGAGCGTCTTCTTGATCTTCGCAGCAATGGCGTACGCGTTTTTCACCATGGGTTGGCTGAACAGGTCCGGGTTCATGGTTTCCGGCAGTCCACCTTTGGGAGCTTGCGCGTGATAGGCCGGAACGTCGTTATCGGCCCCTTCCTCGGTTGAGCTTCCCTGTTGGGATGACCCGGAAGCCGCCGGCAGAGGAACGAAGGTGAACGCCAGCGCCGCACCAAAGAGAATCATCGCGCTTCCCACTCTCGCAACTCCGCTCATACGCTCCTCCCAACCATCGTTAATCTTCGCTTGCGCTTTAGCAGAAGCCGGATAGCGCCTCGCGCTTCCCTACACAACGGCGCACGCAGGCGACCGCCGCGTTGCGGCGGCCTGGGCCTCGAGATGTCTCGCGCGGAGGTGCCGCTGAGCCCGCCGGCCCCAGCCGCGCACGAACGTAAAATTCAGTGCCCCGCCGATGGCTGAGCTGGCCAGCGGCACCATACGCCCAACCCATTTCTCTGCGCTCTCCGTTCCGAGCTTCGCTGCCAGTTGCCTTGCGATCCGCGGCGCGATTTTTTCGCAAATCTGTTTTCCTGCCAAATCTTTCCCGTAATCAACCCCCGAGGCAGCCGCGGCGGCCTTCCACATTTCCATGCGCTGTTCGGTTTCTCCCGCTTCGAATCCGTAGAGCAGCGCAAGCCTCTGAAGCAAGCGCAACGTAATGATCGTCAAAAAGCTGGCGTCCGGGAGAAACGTGATCATGCCTCCCAGCCCAAGCCCCGCACCTTCGACCAGCGCAAGGCGCTCCGCATCACGGATCAATTTCGCTGCGATAGCGTCCAGATGATCTATGGGAACGTCCTTCATCCGTGTGAAATTCGGCACCCACAGACCATGCTTCTCCGCCAGCTGCCGCCGGAACGTTTCCGGGTCAATTTCAATGGAGCGCATTCCCCGAAGCGCGCCTAATTTCAGGAAACGCCGCGCCATGCGGCCCGTCAAAGAAGCCTTCGCCGAATTGTGTAACTTTGCCATGCTCTCTCTCATCTTAAAGTCTTCGAAGGCCGGCTGCAATGTCAGGAAGCCTGCCTGGTCCAAAGAACTGGTCCAAAGAACAGGTACGCAAACGTCGAGAAATGGGAGGGTTACCTGCCAAGCGTCATGAAAACACAAGTCCTACTTGACGCGGAAACTCTTTTGGGTAAACTGCATTTTTCTTGATGGCCACGCTGCCACAGTTCGTTCCCGCCGATACGCTGCAGGATCTCGAGTATCCGCAGCGCGAGGCGGCGTTTTTCTACGGCCTGTTTCTCCGCGGTCATTCCGCCGACCAACTGCGTCGCGATATCGAGGTTCCCAGCGCCGTCCTCGCCAAGTGGCACCGCGAGGCCGAACGCGACCCGCAACTAAAAGATGTTTTTGAGCGCATGGTCGATTACCGGCGCCACGTGCTGGCAATCTTCGATGCCCTGGTCGGGTCCGATGGCCAGCCGCAACGCATTCAGTAACCTTTCCGTCCTTTCTTGAGCAGTGGAGCTTTTATGGCCTTTCCGTCCAACGGGGCCTTGGCTGAGGTTCGCGACACGCTGCTGGAGACCTACGCGATCAACGACGCCATGAACCAGCTTTTGCTTGCCCATCTTGATCCACGTGCCTGGCGCGCGCAGCTTCCAGGTCAAAAGGGGAAGGGCCGCACCATCGCCGCCATCTTTGCGCATCTGCACAACAACCGTCTTACGTGGCTGAGAAATTCCGCCCCGCATCTGAACTGCCCCGCGCCGCTCGATCCGCATCGGTGCTCGATGAGGCAAGTCGCTGCGGCACACAGGAAAAGCGCGGCGCAGTGCCTCCGCATGCTGACCGACGCCTTGTCCGCTAAGCCGAAGCGCCGTGTCAGGAAATTCTCGCGCGACGGTTGGGTGCCTACCTGGCCCGCCGGAGGCACCATGTTCGCCTACATGTTCTCGCACGAAGCGCATCATCGCGGTCAAATTCTGATGCTTGCCCGCCAACTGGGCTATCGCGTGCCCGAGCCAAATGTCTGGCAATGGGACAAGCTATGGAAGCAAGTCGGCTTAAGTTCTCGTCCACGCTGAGCAAAGCCAGCTTTTTTCTCGCCCTTTTCTCCCCTGCAAGCGCCCATTTTGCTCGGTTCTCCCTGCAGCGCGGTCCAGGCCAAAAACTGTCAGGCAACCAAAAGTTGCCCGACGATTTCTAATGCCCAGCGGGGGAGAAGTGCAACAAAATGCAGGGGATTGCGCGGATTGACGGGGAACCTGTCCGGGGGTAGAATCCCAACGTCCTAGTGTCTGAGGTGTCTTTATGCCACGGGTAGCACGAACCGTAGTCGCATTGGTCTTTTCAATTGCGATTTGCTTGCCGGCCGCTTTTGCCCAACCGTCGCAAGACCCGCAGGATCCTAACGCCGCGCCGGTTGTCCCTAAAAAGCTGGACAAAGAAACCAAAAAGAAGATGAAGCGCACCCTGAAGGAGCTCGATAACGCCTACCGGCAGTGGCTCACCGAAGATGTTACCTACATCATTACGCCGGAAGAGCGGAACGCTTTCCTGCAGTTAGATACCAACGAAGAGCGCGAACAATTCATCGAGCAGTTTTGGCTCCGCCGCAGCAGCAATCCAGACCTCCCGGACAACGATTTCAAAGAGGAACACTACCGGCGCATAGCCTACGCCAACGAACACTTTGCTTCGGGCATCCCGGGCTGGAAAACGGATCGCGGGCGCATGTACATCATGTGGGGCCCGGCAGATGAAATTGAATCGCACCCCACGGGCGGCACCTACGACCGGCCGATGGAAGAAGGCGGGGGCTCTACTTCTACCTATCCGTGGGAAACCTGGCGCTGGCGCTATCTGGAAGGCATCGGGGAAAACATCATCTTGGAATTCGTTGATCCCAGCGGGTCCGGGGAATATCACCTAACCATGGATCCATCGGAAAAGGACGCGTTGTTGCACGTGCCCGGCGCAGGCTTGAGCTTGCTCGAGTCCATGGGCATGTCGACAAAGGCTGACCGCTTCACGCGTTCCGACGGCACGAACCTCCCAAAGAGCCTCGGCGGGACCCCCGCCAGCATGGATGAATTCAACCGCCTCGAACTCTACGCCAAAGTCCAAAAGCCTCCCGAGGTGAAGTTCAAGGATTTGGAAGCGGTGGTGACTTCGCGCATCGTCCGCGATCAGATGCATTTCAACTGGCGCACCGACTATTTGAAGGTCACCAATGACACGGTGCTCGTCCCCATTACCATCCAAATTCCCAATAGTCAGCTTTCCTTCCAAGCCAAGGAAGGGATCCACTCGGCCAAGGTCAATATTTTCGGGCGCATCACCACGCTCACAGGGCGCGTCGTGCAAACTTTTGAAGACATCGTGAGCCGCGATTTCCCGGACAGCCTTTTCCAGCAATCCTTGAGATTGCAATCCATTTATCAGAAGGCCGTCCCACTGCGTCCGGGCTTGTATCGCCTGGATTTGGTACTGAAAGATGTGCAGAGCGGAAACATCGGGGCGGTGAACAATCGCCTGGCGGTGCCTCGCTATGAAGACGATAAGCTGGAAGCCAGCTCGCTGATTCTTGCCGACCAGATTGAGCACGTTCCCGCCAAGCAAATCGGCGCCGGCCAGTTTGTGCTGGGCTCCTCCAAAGTCCGGCCGCGACTTGAGGGCGATTTCACTACTGCGGACCGGCTGGGCATCTACATGCAGGTTTATAACTTGAAGCCGGACGAGGCCACGCACAAGTCCAGCGCGAATTTCCAATTTACAGTGAAGAAGGGCAACGAAGCGGTTCCCGGCATGCAGTTCAAGGAAACCTCGGAAGACATGAAGCAGACCGGGGAGCAGGTCACCATCGAGCGTTTTCTGCCGCTCGCGACGCTCCCGCCGGGCAAGTACACACTGGAAGTGGACGCCACCGACATCCATTCGAATCAGACCATTTCGCGCACGGCAGATTTCACGGTGAAGGCGCCGCAGGAATTCAAGACCGCGGCGAGCGCAGCACCGGGGAGGTAGCAAACGTGAAGCAAGGGCAACTCCGAATTCTGGGGGCCCTGGTCCTGACAGCTGGCCTTTCTTCCTTTGTTGTGAAACCAGCGGCCGCGCAAGCCAAGCCCATTCCTGGGAAGCTTGCGGGAGTGGTGCGTGATAGCGCGGGCACGCCGCAAATGGGGGCGACAGTGGAACTTGCTCCTGAATTCGCCGGAGTGGCCACGCCGCACAACCTGCTGACGAATACGCAGGGAATTTTCCAGGGCAGCAAGCTTGTCCCCGGCCTCTACACCTTGCGCGTTACCCTTGCCGGTTTTCTTCCCACCCTTGAAAAGCACGTTCGCGTCAGTCCCAATTTGACCACTGTGGTGGGTGTCGAATTGGAGTCCATGTACGCGACCTTGGATCAATTGCGGCGCATGCCTTCCAACACCTCCAACAAACCGGATGATTGGAAGTGGGTGTTGCGCTCGGCAGCTTCCGTGCGGCCGGTTCTTGAGTGGACCGAGCAGTCCGGTTCCACGCTCGGCCTGGAAAGAGGCCGGCCCGAGGTGCCGCGCCTGCGAATGGAATTCACAGACGGCGCTCGAAGGGCTGCCTCCGCCTCCAACATTCCCTCTTCGCCAGCCACCGCGGTGGCCTACAATCAGAAACTGGGAGGCGCCAGCAACCTGCTCTTTGCAGGACAGATGAGTTACGACGACGATGCGCCCGGCGGCGGCATCGCCACGGTTTGGTTGCCGACCGGCACTCTGGGAGCAGGTCCTCACACAGCGCTGGTATTGCGGCAGGCCAAGATCGGCCCTGGCGGCCCGAATTTCCACGGTGCTCGGCTGGATCAAGGCGGGGCCATGTCTTTCGGCAATCGTCTGCTCCTGCGCTACGGCGGCGAATATGTTGCGGCGGGACTCGGAGCCAGGGCGTCCTCGCTGCGTCCTCGCGCCGAGCTCAACTATCAGATTTCTCAAGACTGGTCCACCGCGCTGATTTTCGCTTCGATGCCCACTGCACCGGGGCCGTTGGAAGCCGCATCGAACACCATGCTAACCGCGGCCCTCAATGAGCTGGATGCCTTTCCAGCCTTGCTTATGCGCGACGGCCGTCCCGTTTTGCAAAATGGCTGGCATGAAGAATTCTCTGCGAATCGAAAGATCGGCGAACATGGAGTCCTTCAGTTCGCCGGCTTCCATGACGACAACCGCCACGTCGCCGTTTATGGTCTGGCCGGCGATACTCTGCCGGCCGCGGATTACTTTCAGGATTACTTCTCCAAAGGATTTGCCTACGACGGCGGCGCTTCCAGCACCTGGGGAGCGCGGATGGCGTTTCGAAAGAAGCTGGAAGGCGACACCGAGTTCACCGCGCTTTATTCCATGGCCAGCGCCCTGGTCCCTATCAATGAAGCGGACAACCCGCTGCGCGACATACTGCAGGCCGCTCCGCGACACTCGCTTGGCGCGGGTATTTCCACTCGAGTGCCTTATCTCGGCACCAAGCTCAAGGCGGGCTACAAATGGGCGAGTGGCCCTGCGGTTTCGCGCCTGGATGGCTTTGGCGAATCTCTTTATCAGATGGATCCTTACGTCCATTTGATAGTTCGTCAGCCGCTGCCAAAATGGGCTTTGGGAAGATGGGAGGCTATTGCGGACTGCGACAACCTGTTGGCACAGGGCTATGTTTCCACCACCAGCAGGGATGGCCACGTCGTCTTGGTCCCCGCCTTCCGGACATTTCGGGGTGGATTGAGTGTGCAGTTCTAGATTGGCTGGAAGGTTCTCAAAAGCTGTATCTGCCCTCCCAGAAACTGGATGAACCGGGGTTGTCCAGCCCTCCACCGCTGTAAACTATTGAAGACGCTTGGCTTTTCAGCATGATAGTGTACCAAGCAGTGGACATCGGCTTGCTTCCAATTCCTGGTGTTGGTCTTCTCAGCTGATTGACGGTCATGAAGCAGAATCTGCGGGTCAGTCTCGGGGCAGTGGTGCTGGCGCTAGCCACGCTGGCAGCGGTAATTTTTGCCACTCTCAATTTTGACCAGCGCACCCGCTATCAGCAGGTCTACGATGGCGTCACTTGGTTGGACACCGATCTCGGGGTCAAAGCACAGTTTGTGGAGCCCAATTCTCCGGCCAGTCACACGGCCATCCGCGCCGGCGATATCCTGCTGGCCCTCAACGAGGTTTCCGTCTCGCGGGCAGCCGAGATCGCCCGGCGGCTGGATCGCGTGGGTCTCTGGACGCAGGTTGGCTACCAGCTCTCCCGCAATGGGGAAGAGTTCGAAGCCCCTCTGGTCACCGCGCCAGCGAAGAAGCCTCTGGTCGTGGAGAATTATCTTCGTGTAGTGGGCTTGCTGTACCTCTTCATCGGCTTGTTCATCTTTGTTCGCCGGTGGAACGCTCCGAGGGCCGTGCACTTTTATATTTTCTGCCTGGCCTCTTTCATCCTGTGGTCGTTCCACTTCAGCGGAAAGCTCGATACCTTCGACTGGGAAATCTATTGGTCGGAGATCGGAGCGCGTCTGCTCGTTCCGGCACTGCTTCTTCACTTCGCCTTGGTTTTTCCTGGGCGAAGTGCATCCAAGCTGCGCACCACAGCAAAGCTGCTGGCAGTTTATGTCCTGCCCCTTGCACTGCTCCTGATCCATGTGAGCACGGCGCTGAATGCTCTCGGATTCGTGCCCTGGCTTGGCGCGTACCTTTTGCTGGACAAGTTGGAGTTTGGCTACCTTGCGGCGTGCTTCATCTCGGCGGGCATTGTCTTTTATAGGAGTTACCGCGAAGCGCCATCCGGCGTCGTTCGGCAGCAGTTGAAATGGCTCACGGGCGGAACGTTGGCCGGCAGCTTGCCCGCTTCGCTGCTGTACATTCTTCCCACCGTTTTCGGCCTGACGCCATCGGTCTGGATGAAGCTTACCGTCGTCAGCTTGGTGCTTATCCCCTTGTGTTTCGCCTACGCCATCATCCGTTATCGCTTGATGGACGTGGACATCATCTTCAAACGCGGTTTGGCATACACGGCCGCGACCGCGGCGGTCGCCACGGTTTATTTTTCTCTCGTCGCGCTAATTACCTATCTTTTCCACGCGCCGGCCACCGGGCCTGTGGGCGGCATGATCGCCATCGTCATTGCCGCATTCTTGTTTCAGCCCTTCCGGGAATGGATTCAAACGCGTTTGGACCGCTTCTTCTACCGCGACCGCCTCGACTACCGCCGCACCCTGATCGAATTTGGCCGCACGCTGACCAATGAAGTCCGCCTCGACCCGATGCTGGGGTCGGTGATGGATCGCATCTCGCAAACCTTGCTTGTGGACCGCCTGGCCATTTTTGTCGACGACTCCGACCAGCCTGGCAAGATGCGCATCGCGCGGTCCATGGGCGTGCGGCTCTCGGCATCCGTGGACCTCAGTTTCCTCGACCCGGCCCGGCCCGAGTTCGCCCGTGGGGCGCTCTTTTTCGAGTCGCCCCGTGCAGCGAAAGACGTCAGCGACTCGGTGCGCTTGACCTTGGAACAATGGGACCTCAATTATTTCGTCCCGTGCCGCATCCGCGAGCACACCGTCGCGGTTCTCGGACTCGGCAAGACCGTCGACGGCGATTTCCTTTCCAGCGACGACGTGGAACTGGTCGAGACGATCGCCGGTTATCTTGCTGTCGCGCTCGACAACGCCCAGCTTTACTCCTCTCTCGAACAAAAAGCGCTGGAAATCGCGCGCCTCAAGGATTTCAGCGAAAACATCGTAGAATCGCTCAACATCGGCGTGCTCGCCGTGGATTTGGAGGGCATCGTCGAGTCCTGGAACACCCGCATGGAGCAGTTGTTTGGAGTTTCGCGCCGCGACGCCGTGGGCCGCAGGCTCGGCTCCCTGCTTCCCCAGGAACTGGCGCAGGAAATCGCCGCACGCGGTGACCGGGAACACATCACCGGCATCTATAAACAGAGACTCCACCATCGGGGAAATCATTTGACCCTCAACGTCTCCATCACACCGCTGGTGAGCAAATCGAATGAGCGCATTGGCAGGCTGCTCCTTTTTGATGACGTGACACAGCGCGAGAGAATGGAAGAGCAGATGTCGCAGACGGAAAAACTCACTTCTTTAGGTTTGCTCGCCGCCGGCGTGGCCCACGAGGTGAACACTCCGCTCGCTGTAATTTCGAATTACATTCAGATGCTCGCGAAACAGATGCCCGATGGCGACCCGCGCCAGTCGCTTATCGACAAGATCGTCAAGCAAACGTTTCGCGCCAGCGAGATTGTCAACAATCTGCTCAATTTCTCGCGCACTGGAGCTGCGGAAGCTACCAGCGTGGATGTGAATCGCGTGGTCGAGGAAACTCTGTCCCTCGTGGCTCATCCCCTGAAAGCCTCGCAGATTCAAATCGTCAAGGATCTTAGCGAGTCGTTGCCGCCGGTGCACGGTTCCGCCAACAAACTTCAGCAGGTTTTCTTGAATCTTTTCCTGAACGCGCGAGACGCCATGCCCAACGGAGGAATGCTCGAAGTCCGCACCGCTGCGGACAATGGCAGCGTGGAAATCGAAATCGCCGACACCGGCGCGGGGATTCGCCGCGAAGACATCAACCGTATTTTTGATCCCTTCTTTACCACCAAGTCCAATGGCCGCGGCACTGGCCTGGGACTCTCCGTCAGCTACGGCATCATCAAAGAACACGCGGGAAAGATTGATGTGCGTTCAACGCCCGGAAAGGGCACTTCGTTCCATGTAGAGTTCCCCGCGGCTAGGAAAGCGGCTCATGTCTAAGGGTTCCATCCTCGTTGTTGACGACGAATCTGAAATCCGAGAGGGCCTGGAGATTCTGCTAAAGGGCGAAGGCTATGGCGTGGCCAGCGCCGATACGGGCGAATCCGGGCTCGCGAAGCTGGAAGAACATCCCTTCGACCTTCTGCTCCTGGACGTCAGCCTGCCGGACCGCAATGGCCTCGACATGCTGAAGGAAATTCGCCGCCGCGATCCGAATCTTTCCGTCGTCTTGATTACCGCCTATGGCTCCATTGATATGGCCCGTGCGGCTTTCAAGAACGGTGCCATGGATTACATCACCAAGCCCTGGTCCAACGACGAATTGCTCGCGCAGGTCGCGCAAGCGGTGGAGTCCCGCCGGCTCCGCGACGAAAACCTTCATCTCAAGCGTGCCCTCAAGCAGCGTTTCAATTTCCCCAACATCGTGGGGAAGAGCGACAAGATGCAAGTGCTTCTGGATTTGGTTGCGCAAGTGGCGCCTTCGCGGTCCACCGTCTTGATCAGCGGTGAAAGCGGCACCGGCAAGGAACTTATCGCCAAGGCCCTGCACTCGGCCTCGCCCCGAGCGGACAGGACTTTCGTCCCGGTAAATACCGGTTCCATTCCCGTCGATCTTCTGGAATCGCAGCTTTTCGGCCACGTCAAAGGTGCTTTTACCAGTGCAGTGGCCTCCAAGAAAGGCTTGTTCGAAGTGGCGGATCAAGGAACGATTTTTTTCGACGAAATCGCCACCATCAGCCCGGAAACGCAGGCCAAACTTTTGCGCGTTATCCAGGAGCGGGAATTCATGCGCTTGGGCGGCACCGAACAAATCAAGGTCGACGTGCGCATCCTGGCCGCTTCGAACGTCGACCTGCTCACGCTGGTCCGCGAAGGCCGCTTCCGCGAGGACCTTTTCCACCGGCTTAACGTCATTCACGTGCATATCCCCCCGCTGCGCGACCGCCGCGAGGACGTGCCGCTTCTCGTCCTGCATTTCCTCGGGCGCTTTTGCATGGAAAACAGCAGGCCCCCCCTGCAGTTCACACCGAATGCGATGAAATTGATGATGGATTACGACTGGCCCGGCAACGTGCGCGAACTTGAAAACGTCGTCGAGCGCGCCGTGGTGCTCTCCACGCAAAATCGAATCGACGTAGATTTGCTGCCGGAAGCGATTCGAAGCAAGGAAATTGTTCGCGGGGTGCGCTTGCAACTTTCCGAATTTCTCCCGCCCCTTCCCGGCGAGCCAGGAGCGCGTTCGGCGGCGGACGGCCCGCAGCCCTCGCTGTTTCAAATCATGGACGAGGTCGAGCGGCGCATTATCGTGGATATGCTCGAGCGCACCAACTGGAACCAGACCGAAGCCGCAGAACGTTTTATGATTCCGCTTTCCACGTTGAACCAGAAAATTAAGCGCCTCGGGATCGAGGTCAGGCGTCGCGGCCGAGGCGACGAGGCCTTCGGCGCCAGCTCTGGAAAATAGCCTTCCTCGGGAGCACTTGCTTTTGAATTCCTCTGGAATCTCGGGCCTTGCAATAGCGAATCCAGAAGGGCTTGAGCATGGCATTCCATTCGCCAGAAGGCCCGGGAACCAACGTAACCGAACGGCTGTCGCATCCGCCTCTGTCGGACACCCGCTCATTCGAACGCGAATGGGCAGCATTGACGGAATGTGTTTCTCCGTGGCGCGATAACGAGCGGACGGCGAAAGCTTTTTTCCTCCTTGGATTGGCCTCGCCCGCTGCTGCTGGCAGAAGAACATGGCGTGCTCGGGCACCTTGCCCCATCCTTGAACGGTTGCAACGCGCGCCATGTTTCGCCAGAGATCAAGCAACCGCTTCTCGAACGGCAGCACGCGCAGAATTTTCTAACGCTTTGTTTTGACCGCGGAGCTCTTTCGCCTCCTGGAGGTTTTTATAATGCCCAGGGGATCTCCGCGCTGGTGATCAAAGGCCCCGTACTGGCAGCGCAGGCCTATCGCGAGCGAGCCGTCCCTGCGTGGCTACGGTGATCTCGACTTGCTTGTCCGCCAGCGGGACATCCGCCGTGCCTGGGAGGTTAATGACAAGCAACGGGTACGAGGCGGCGATTCCTTTCGGCGCCATTGCTGCCGGCAGGATTCCTGGACAGTATCTCTTTTCCAAGCCCGATTCAAAATTGCTCGTGGAACTCCACAACGACCTGACGCTACGCTCTTTTCCTCGGCGGCTTCCCCTTGAGGACTTTTTTTCGGCAGATTCACGTATGGCTGGAGGAGAGCTCACACCGCCATCATCCTCTCGGTGTTCTCTGCGCCTCTGCGTGCTCTGCCCTGAAAATAGCCGTAAGTCCTTCAGCGGCAACGCCTCAGAGCCTCTGGCCGCTCTGGGTGCCGCCTCGCGATATGCTGGACTGTGTTAAATCTTTTTCTTTTTCAGCGTCTCCCATCCATAATTCTCTACGCACGGATGAAACGTCTCCTCCAAGCGGTTCTTCGCAAATTCGGCTACCGGCT
Source organism: Acidobacteriota bacterium (assembly GCA_003224085.1). GTDB lineage: Bacteria > Acidobacteriota > Terriglobia > Acidiferrales > UBA7541 > Acidiferrum. The sequence continues at coordinate 197,764 of QHYK01000057.1, forward strand.
GATCCGCGTCGCGAATGCGCCTAAGGATGGCTTGAGTTGTTTTTTCGAAGCAATTCAGCGAGCGGGGTTTGCACCGCGCCACATTGTGGATGTGGGAGCGAACCGAGGCACTTGGATTCGCTCCGCTATCCGCTTCTTCCCCAAAGCGCAATACACCCTCATCGAACCTCAATACCATCTCAAGGTGCACACCCAGGATTTATTCGCCGCGGGCTACAAGATCCGCTGGGTCAACGCCGCGGCGGGCGACCAAGCGGGAACCTTTCCCTTCACCATAGCCAGTCGGGATGACAGCAGTTCGCTGGTATTCACCCAGAATGAAGCCCCGGCCTCGGCAGCTCATCGGGTTCTAGTGCAAGTCATAACTCTTAACGATCTGTTTCCATCAGGCACCGAGCCCTTCCCGGACCTCGTGAAAATCGATGCGGAAGGATTTGACCTGAAAGTGCTGGCCGGAGCTTCCGAGCTTCTTGGCAAGACAGACGTTTTCCTCATTGAGGCCATGGTTTGCGGCCCCTACGAAAATTCGGCCTTGGAAGTGATGGAGTTTATGGCGGACGCGGGATACCGGCTGATCGACATTACCTCCTTGGAACGCAGCCCAAGACACGGCGTTCTCTGGCTCTGTGAGCTGGCCTTCCAGCGCAAGGAGGCTCGCTGGCTCGACAAAGCCGACCCCTTCGAGTAAAACCTTGGGCACACCGGCGGGGCCATCCCTCCTCTTTGTGCTCTCTCTGCGCCTCTGTGGCCCTCTGCGTTCAGGAAAACTGTCCGGAGCATACCTACTTCTTCCCGTTTTGGTTCTCCTCCGCTCCCGGTGTACATTCTCAGAGCTACACTCCATGCTCACCCTCTTCACCACGCCAAAGCCTTTCGTCGGACAGGTTGCCGTCATCCAGCGCAACGCCCTGCAAAGTTGGGAACTTCTCCACCCCGGCGTCAAACTCATTCTCTTCGGGAACGAGGAAGGCGCCGCCGCGGTCTGCCGCGAGCTGGGCATCCGTCAGGTTCCAGACGTTCGCCGCAACGGCTGCGGCACCAAGTATCTCGCCAGCATCTTCGACCGGGCTCAGGAGATCGCCGTCCACGACGTTCTCTGCTATGTGAATTGCGACATCCTGTTGATGAGCGACTTCCGCCGAGCCGTGGAATCCATCTCCCAACTCCCAAAAAAATTTCTGCTCGCTGGGTGCCGCTGGCGCGTCGACGCCCAAGTGCCCTTGGATTTCCATCGTGCAGGTTGGGAAGACGCGGTTCGCCATCTCGGTGTTCAGACCAACCGGCAGCGGCCCCCACAATGGATCGACTACTTCGTTTTCTTCAAGGGTCTCTACTACCGGAAAATTCCGGAATTCGTCATCGGCCGCCCCGGCTGGGACAACTGGCTCATCTGGTTCGCTCTCCCCGTCCGTGCCCGTCGTCGACCTGTGCAAGGGCGTTTGCGCCGTCCACCAGAATCACGACTATTCCTATCACCCAAGAGGAGAACATGGGGTCTGGCAAGGCGGCGAGGCGCAAGAGAACTAGCGCCTCCTGGACAACTTCCGGAAGCACCGCACCCTCGAGAGCGCCATCTATTTCCTGCGGTCGGGCCAACTCCGCGTGAATCATTCCCGATGGCTGGCCTTGCCAAGCCGCCATCTTCGCGAACGGTCTTACGCCGTTTGGTTCTGCCTGCTGAAATTGAAGCGTCCCCTGCGTCATCGGCTTGGCTTGAGACAAGAAACCTTGGCCCCGGCGTTCTGGCGGCGCTGGCGCGCACCACGCCAGTAAATAAGTCCATGGTAAGGCCGGATGACTCCCAGGAGCTTCTTGCGCTAGACTACGCGCCCAGACTACGGGTCAGGAAGCAACTGTGAAGTGGGTCCTCTCGAGTTCCAGCCTCCGGGTTTGCCCTTACTGTGGCAGCTCACATCTTCGAAGATCGAGGCGGAAAGGCCTGCTCGAACTCATGGTCCCCTGGGTCCTTCCGGTAAAGCCCTATCGCTGCCTTAGTTGTGACCTTCGCCACTGGCGCCGCCCCTCGGAAACGCAAGGCGACGTGCTTCCCACCTCACCCAAATAACCAACCTTGCGCATCTCAAAGCCAATGAACCTCTCTCGGGCATGACAAACGCAATGGATTGCTCGACCAGCGATGGCGGCCTCCTGCGCAAGAACAGCACTGCCAATGCTGACCTCCAAGGGTTACACCGTTTTGGCGGCCCAAAAGCCCAGCGACGTCGAGTCCATCTGCAAAGAGCATTCCGGGAGCATTCATCTGCTGCTAACGGACATGATGTTGCCGGGGGCGAGCGGCCGCGAGAATTGCCAGGCAAGTCGGTGGGATGCGCCCCGGCATCAAGGTTCTCTTTGTGTCGGGTTACACCGATGACGCGTTGATCGGGGACCACGGTTTGGACGAGTCGTTCGCTTTTCTTCCAAAGCCGTTCTCGCAAGGAAGCGTGGCTGCTAAATAATAAGGTCCGCGAGGTTCTGGACCCCGACCGATTCCGCGCGCTTTAGCCCGCTGCAAATCCTCCTCCCTGGTGTTGCAGAAACTCCGTTGAAAACTGCCGGGCCTCTCAAGTCCCTCTCTATCCGTAAAATCCCTTAGGTTTGAGACGGTATTGAGCCCTTGAGCGGCCCGCTCTATTCTGTTGCTTCGCGAAACCCGCCCGGCAGGCAAGCTATCACTCAATCCGTAGCTTCAGGAACCCGACCCGTTGTCGGATAAGTGGTTTCAACTGCATTCGCGCGCTCACGAACCGGAAGGACAAACTCATGCGAAAAGACACACGACGCACGTTCTTAAAACTCGGCACGGTAACGGGAGCAGGGTTGCTGGTCGCGGGCGATTTCCTCATCGACCGAAAAAGTGCGCCCGCGTCGCGAGTTTCCGGCCTTCAACGCCCAAAATGGCGTTCAACGCCCTCGCACAGCATGACCGCGCTCCAATCGGTCGTGACGCTAAAACCCTACGTGGATCCTCTGCCCATTCCGCCGGTGATCCAACTCAAGTCCGGAACGGTTAATAGCATCACCATGTCCGCATTCCAACAAAAGCTGCACCGCGACCTCCCGCCAACGACGGTGTGGGGCTTTCAAGGAAGCTATCCGGGGCCAACGCTGGAAGCCCGGCAAGGAATTCCCGTACAAGTGCAGTGGATCAATGACCTTCCCACTTCCCACTTTCTGCCCATTGACAACAGCATTCATGGCGCAGAGAGCACCCAGCCACCGGTCCGCAACGTGGTCCATCTGCACGGCCATAAAATATGGCCGCAGGACGACGGCTATCCCGAAGCGTGGTCCACTCCCGATGGAAAAACGGGTCCTTATTACAATTCCAATCCTTACGTTTACCCAAACGACCAGCCCGCAACCACGCTTTGGTATCACGATCACGGTTTGGGCATCACGCGGCTCAACAATTACGCGGGGCTTTCCGGAATCTACCTGATTCGCAGCAGCTCGGAAGACGCCCTCAATCTGCCGCAACGTCCCTATGAAATTCCTCTGGCTCTTCAGGACCGCATGTTCAATTCCGACGGCTCGCTCCTTTATCCCACCGCTGTCGGGGGCACGCACCCGCAATGGATTCCGGAGTTCTTCGGCGACACCGTGTTGGTCAACGGCAAAGTCTGGCCGTATTTGGAAGTAGAGCCGCGCAAATACCGTTTTCGACTGTTGAACGGCTCCAATGCTCGCTTCTATCACTTGACGCTGCAAGAATGCGACGGCAACGGCAAACCCAATGGCAGCCCTGGGCCGCCTATCTTTCAGATTGGCACCGATGGCGGACTGCTTCCCGCTGCACTAAAACTCACCGACTTTCTGATTGCTCCCGCGGAGCGATTTGACTTCGTCATTGATTTTGCCGGACTAAGGGGAAAGTCCTTTGTTTTCCAGAACGACGCGCCGGCGCCTTATCCGAGCGGCGGCGAGGTCGTTCCAAACGACGTAATAATGTTTCGCGTCACTAAGTCGCTCGCGGCGCCCGACACGAGCTCGCTGCCTTCCAAGTTATCCGATATTTCGTTGCATGACCCGGCACTGGCCGTCCGGGAGCGCCATCTCCCTCTCACTGAGATTGACCGTCCTTCGGACGATTTCCCCGTGATCGGAATGCTAGACCAATTGCACTGGTCGGATGCGGTCACCGAAGATCCCCAGGTCGGCGCGCTCGAAATATGGAACCTCGTGAATGCCACCCACGACGCGCACCCCATTCATGTGCACTTAGTTCAGTTCCAGGCATGGGAACGCAGACCATTCGACAAGAGCACGTTCCTGGCCTCGGGCCAAGTGGTGTTCACGGGTCCGCCCGTGCCGCCCGATGCCAACGAACGGCCGGCCTGGAAGGACACGATTAAGGCCTATCCGCACATGGTGACGCGCATCCTGGCGAAGTTCGATCTCCCGACAGGCACACAGGTCACGCCGGGCCAGCGATTTCGCTACGTTTGGCATTGCCACATGCTGGAGCACGAAGACAACGAAATGATGCGGCCCTTTGAAGTGGTAGCACCGTAAGGCTATAAGCATTCAGGGCAGGCTGGCCCAGGCGGC
>QHYK01000141.1 GCA_003224085.1 Acidobacteriota bacterium
TGGACCTTCGAACGCGGGCCCAAATCCTAGCAGGAACAATCGCATGACTCCCGACCGTGCCGCGAGAAGCCGTCGCCTTTCAAGCGATGGAGTGATCACCAAAAATTTCCTCAACCCCAAAGAAATCCACAGGTTGAGCGCGAAAGTTCAGTGGATCTCCGGGTGCCTCCCTGCTGTAGAATCCGACCTGACTTGGGAAAGCCCGACCAGAGCGAGATGCCTGACATACGAAAACCCCAACCGCCAAGCAGGCCTCAATCGATCGCGGCTGGAACGAAGCCTGGCGCTGTGCAGCAGTGGGCCGTATGGGCAGAAGAAGTGGAGCGGTTGCTTGAGCAGGGAAAATCCAAGCCTGCGGTTGAGCTGGCGAAGGTAGCCCACAAGCACACGGCCTCTGCGGCCTCGGAAGCCCTCCTGGTGAAGGCCTATGCTGCAAGGATCCATGCACTCGTCCAGGCCGGCCTAAATGAAGAAGCCAAAGCCCTGCTTGCGCTCGTGGGGCAACGGTATTCCCGGTTCAAGGAAGCACTCGCGGGAATCGGGTTCATTCTTCATGCGGGCACCTCGCTCGATGATTTCCTGCGGCCCTTCGCGGACCCGGATCTCCCACAGGACAAGCGCGCCGAGATCGAGACGGTGATCCGACGCAAGCTGACCGATCTTGCGCCTCTAGCGCAATCTGCAGTGCTGCCGGCCACCCATCCGCTTCGCTTGGCTGCGACAAAACTCGAGCAAGCCTTTCGGGCAGTCACCACTGGGCCGGTGTCGGATGACGCCCTCTCCCTTACAGAAATCTCTCACCAGAGTCCCCTTGCTCCGTGGAAGTCGCTGGTGCGCGCCATCGCCAGTTTCTACCGCGGTGACGATCGTGCGTGCGAACGGTGGCTCGAACAGGTCGCAGCCGATTCGGCTCCCGCGCGCCTTGTGCCTGCCTTGAGCGTCATGCTCGCAAAGCCGAGCAAGCAACCGCTCAAACCGGCCGCAATCAGGCTGACAACACAGATCGTCGGAGAAGCATCTTCGGTTCGCGCATCGCTCGAGGCGCTTGACCGCGCCTTCGTCGCCGGGAAACCGAAACGCATCGCGCGTCATATCGAGAAGGCCGTCGCGGATGTAAAGACGAGCTGCCCGGACCTCGTCGAGAGACTGAAACAGCACATTGCCGTTCGGGCTTATGTGTCGGATCGCCGCGCCTTGGCGGCGATTCCGGATGGCTATCGGAAAGACGCACACTTTTGGCACCTCCTGGCGCGACTGACCGAAGTTTTGGAGCGGGATTTCACTCTTGAGGCGTGCAGTCTCTGGGAGCAATTTCGCAAACACGCCGTTGCGCAAGGTTTATTTGCTGAGGACGGACCGGAGATCGCGGCCCTCTACCTGCACATGGCGGAAATTCTCGAACAGTCGTCGCCGGAGGAGTTGGCTCGCGAGCGCCCTGCCTTCGAGGACCGATTCCCTGGTTATCTTAACTATTACTCCGACCAACCGGCGGACATTCGGCGAGCTGGGGCACGGCAGGATCCGGAGGCTTGCTATTTCCTCCGCCCCGAGTTGCTTTACGCGCGCGCCTGCGCCATCGACCCCGATCCGGAGACCTTTCGTCAGTGGCTCCATTGGGCGCGGCGAAGCGAGGATTGGCACTTGTCCGACCGGGCCGCCCAGAGTTGGCGGCGAGCGCTCCCTAAAGACGGTCGGCCTCTCTTGCACCTGATGGAGTCGGCGGAGAAACGGGGCGCGCTCAAGAAGGCGCTTGGCTATCTGGAGGAAGCGGAGGCCCTCGATCGGCTCAATCCTGAGGTTCGACGGGCGCGCTTGCGTTTGCTGACCGCCAACGCCGTGCGTCATTTGAGCCAGAACAAGGTGCACCTCGTCGAGCTGGACGCGGCTGCCCTGGAAGCCTTGCCGCAGGCCGGGGAGGTCAATCGTCCTGCCTTTCTGGCGGCACTACGCTGGGCCTCCGGAGTGCTCGACAACAACCGGCAGGAAGCCTTGCACTATTCCGCCCAGCTGGCAGCATTACTTGAAAGCCGAGCCGCAGCGACGGTGACGCTCGCGAACCTCGCCGACATGGCTGGATTCCGGTCGGCGGCCAACGGCTTTCTCGGCAGTGACATCTCGGGAGAGAAGATCGCCGAGGCGGTGGCGTGCGCCTGCGCCCTTGGCGAGGACCTTGGACTGAAGTTTGTAGTTCCTTCGGAGTGGGACGAGAAAATTCTCGATGAACTTCGGGAGAGGCGTCTGGAGATGGGAACCCGGCAGCTTTGTCTGTTGGCCGAGGCCGCCCTGCGTGCCGGTCGTCGGGAATTGGCGTTCGCCGCCTGTGGAGCAGGATTAGCGAAGGGTGGGCCAACCGAGGCGCGGTTCTTGCTGTTGCGTGGGCAGGCCCTGCCTGAGTGGGAATTCTCTCGGCGCGACGAGTGCTTTATAGCCGCCGCCGAACTGGCGCGCCGCCAACGGGACATGGACCTGGCGGAGGAGGCCGTAGAGTTCCTGCGGACTTACAGCCGCCAAGGTTCCACCTTCCTCAGATGGGCCGCTCACCGCGAGCCACGTTCCTTTTCGATGAGCAGCGAGGAAGTGCAGAAAATTCTGGAGCGGGAAAGGAAAGCGAGCAAGTTGCCCGTTCTCAGCCCTGACAAGCCCGCTCCGGACTATGGTTCTGGCCGCTGGAACGAAGAAATCGAAGAAGAGCATGAGGAAGAGGAAGACGATTCCTTCGCGGCTATGAACTTCGAGGAGCTGACCCAATTTCTATTTGAACTCGCAAAGCGAATTGTTGGGCCGCGCGATCCGGATGGCACACCGGGGAAGAGACACCGTCCGTCATCGCGAGGACAGCGGAGTCTGTTTTGAGCCGAGAACGTCGAGGCACGCTCGCTCCAGGGGATGACCCGCGCAAAATCCTGGAGTTGGAGCCGAACGCGACTGATGAAGATATCCGTGCGGCCTATCTGCAGAAGGTCAAAGAACACCCTCCGGAGCGCTCTCCTGAGGCGTTCGAACGCATTCGCGACGCTTACGAGCTCTTGCGCGATCCGCGCCGACGGGCCCTCTGCTTCTTGCTCTCGGTCGATGCCGAGGGGCCCCTAGTTTCGCTTGTGGCCGACCGCGTGTGGAAGAGGCAATTTGTAGGACCCGGCCCCTGGCTGGACGTGTTGCGCGAAAAATGAACGAACATGCGTCGAGATCGCAAACAAATTTTGCGGAGCTTCGAGGCTTGGCTCGATAGGGTGCTAGCCGAAGAAGAGCCGCCCGAAGGGCTCCCGAGCGAGATCCTCGCTCGGCTGTCGACGGAGTCTCCTCATTCGACCGAGGGCTCGTGCGACCTTTACTCCCTGTGGTCTCAGATGACCGCATTAGTCCAAGAGGTGAAGCTGCAAGGCCGCAGCTTCAAGCAATTGAGCGATGCCGTCGCTCCGGTGGCAGATCTGGCGCCGCGACTGGTCGAATTGGAACGTGAGGCTCAAACCAAGGCCCGGCGCGAAGTCCTCGAGATGTTTCTGGACCTTCGCGATCGAATGGTCCGGGGACTGGAGACGGCGCGCAAAAGCCTGGTTCGTCTTGAGGGGTTGTCGCCGCGGGGGTGGAGACGCAAGATGCTGGGCCGGGAGAGCCTCCGCGAGACTGCGCGGGAAACGGCCGTCGCACTTGAAAAGGGCTATGCGCTGAGTCTGGATCGTCTCGACGAGGTTCTCCACCAGTTGGAGGTAACCGAGATCCCCTGTCAGGGGCGACCGTTCGACCCCAGGTATATGCAGGCAGTGGACTTGGAGGAGACTAACCAAGTTCCCGAAGGCACGGTGGTGGAGGTCTATCGCGTTGGCTACGAATGGAAGGGTCAGACCTTTCGTCTGGCCCAAGTCAAGGTCTCCCGGTCCGCGGCTGGCCCGGCCGCCGGGGAGCAAGAGTCCGGCAACGCAAGCCGTGAACACGATGCTCGACGCCCGGCTCGGTTGATGTGAGTGATCACTCCGTCCCTGAAAGGCGACGGCTTCTCGCGGCACGCAGGAGACGACATCCTCTAAGTTATGCCGCGAACGCCCGATCCGGGCGCGTTAGCGAGAGTATACAAAGAATTTCGGTCTAAGGCAAACAAAAAGCGAAGGTGCGAATACGCACGAATACTCAAAAAAAGGCCGCATTCCCCTTTCGCCTGAAGGCGACAGTCCCCCTGCGGTCGAATCTATTGGCAAGACAGGGAAAACTTCCGCTATCAGAGACCAAAGAGCGAAGGGGCGAGAGCGTCCGAGCGCTCCAGCCGACGATTCCTTCTGCCCGAAGGCAAAATCTTAGCAGACTTGCTTTTCTGACTTCTCATGCAAGGAGGCCGCGGCTCGGGTGGCCATGTTTTGAGGCACGGCTAGCCGACGCGCAGGAAACCGATGATTGACTTGGTCGTAGGGATCGATTTGGGAACCACAAATTCGGAGATCGCGGCGTATGTTGGCGATCGTGTGCGGCTCCTCGGGAGCGGAACAAAAATGCTCCCCTCCTGCGTGGGGTTCTCGCCCACCGGGGAACTTTTGGTAGGACAAGCGGCGCGCAACCAGCAAATCCTCTATCCAGAGCGCACCGTGCGCAGCGTCAAGCGCCGGATGGGAATGCAGGAAGCCGTGCCCCTTGGCGATAAGACTTTTACTCCGCAGGAGATTTCCGCCTTGATCCTGCGCGAACTGGTTCAGTGGGCTCGCAGTGAATTCGGCCAGCCGGTGGAGAAGGCGGTAATCACCGTGCCCGCGTATTTCTCCGACGCCCAGCGCACGGCCACCCGCGAGGCAGGAATGTTGGCGGGCTTGGAGGTGGTTCGCATCCTCAATGAGCCGACCGCGGCAAGCTTGGCTTACGGCTTCGGCGACGCTTCGCGTCACACCGCGATGATCTACGACCTGGGCGGTGGCACGTTTGATGTGTCCGTTGTTACTGCGGAAGGCGAGGTAACAGAAGTCCTCGCAAGCCACGGCAACAATCACCTGGGCGGAGATGACTTCGACGACTTGTTGCTCGAGCGTCTGGAACAGGAATTCGAACGGCTGTATGGTATTGATCTGCGTCACGGCCATGCGGCCGCCCACGCCCGGTTGTGGTGGGCGGCGGAAGAGGCCAAAAAGAAGCTCAGCTTCGAGCCTTATGTGAGGGTGCGCGAAGAAAACCTGGTGATCCAAAACGGCAAGGCTCTGCACCTGGATCTCGAGCTCTCCCGCACCGAGTACGAGGAAATGATCTTGCGCCTGGTAGAATCCACGCTCGATAGCGTTTCGAAAACCCTCTCCGACGCCGGCAAGGGCGCTTCGGACCTCGATGCGATTTTGCTTGTGGGCGGCTCGACCCGCACGCCGCTGATCTCACGGCTGCTCCGGGAGCGCTCCGGCATCGAGCCCCGCCAGGACGTGCATCCGGACCTGTGCGTCGCGCTGGGTGCCGGGGTGCTGGCCTCCCGCCTCGCCGGTCACGAAGTGGAGCGAGTGCTAGTGGATATATCGCCGTATTCTTTCGGTCCTTCCCACCTGGGAGACCGGGGCGGTGTCCTCTATCCGCATTGCTACCGTCCGATCATTCATCGCAACACGCCGTTGCCTATTACGCGCACGGAGTCCTATTGGACAGCGGCATCCTATCAGAAGGTAGTGCACGTCGAGATTTATCAGGGAGAGGATGAAGACGCACTGAAAAACATCCTGGTAGGCGATTTCCGCGTCGAAGGTCTGCAGCCCACCGAAGAACCCAATGAAGTGCTCTGCCGGATGAGCCTGGATGTTGATGGCATCCTGCACGTCACAGCCACCGAAAAGCAGACCGGGAAATCCAAACATATCACCGTCGCCAATGCCCTCCAGACCAAGACCGCAGCCGAAATCGAAGCGGCGCGGCAGCGCTTGAAAATGCTATATTCCCGGCGTGCCCAAAGCTTCGATGACTCCTTCGAGACACGCGAGGGCCAAGTCGCTTCGGCTCCCGACCTACGGGCTGAGGTTGAAGGCGAATCTGTGGCGAGCGCGTCCCCACCGAGCGAGATTCTCTTGCGCCGGGCCGGTATGGAAGCCGTGAGTGATGCCAGAAGACTGATCGACCGGTCTCGCCGCCTGCTCGAAAAGATGCATCCCGATGACAAGGAGGAAGCGATCGGCTTGCATGAGAGCATCGAGACGGCCATCGATGCCGGAGATCCGGCGACGCTGGAAAAAGCGATAAAGGACCTGGGGGAGCTTCTCTTTTTTGTGGAGGGTCAGTGACCGAAGCCCTCACGCCACGGTGCTGCCCCGTTTGCCAGGCGCGCTTTCGAGGCCAAAGCATCTGCTCGCGTTGCGGCGCGGACCTGAAGCCGGTGATGTTTCTCATCGCCGTGGCTTACCGATGTCGCGCCGCCGCGCGGCAAGCCCTGCTCGCCGGAAAGTTCAAGCAGGCCGAAACCCTGGCCTCCCAGGCGCAAGCTGCCTGTTCGACACCCCTCGGAAGCGACTTGCTGCTTCTCAGCCGGTGGCTGGTTTCGCTCGGCTCCGAGCGCCATCAGCGCTCGCGCCGCAGGGTCAAGGAGCACCGGCCTGTCCGCCAGGGCTCCTCGAACCTGGTCAAGCTTCATCGTCAGATACTGCGCGCCGTCGACAGGCTGGAAAGTACCCTGCGGCGGCTGCCGGCTACGTCGCCAAGGAAAAAGAGGAGCAGGAGGATGGCGGGACGCATCAAAGCCCGATCAAGAGTTTGACGATGTTGGCACTCAAACGGGTGGGACTCCCTGCAACATTATTCCGACGCAGCTCATCGACCAAACTGGAGCGAACGTAGCGAGCATCTACCCGCTGCCGAACCTGCCAGGTAGCGGGTCGGGTAGCGCACAACGAGGTGGCTACGCGGGCACTTGTGCTCTCTTGCCGAGGTGGAAAACAGAGTTCGCGTGGCTCTCTGATGTGCCGGCGCACGCGTTGCAGCAATAGCTGAAAGACTTGGAAGGCGGGTTCACCAACTTCTTCGAGAAGCGCGCCGAGTTCCCTGATTTTCACAAGAGAGGGTCGGAAAGACTCGTTTCGTATCCCCCAAGGCTTCCAGGTGGACAATCACAACGGACGCATTAAACTGCCCAAAATTGGCTGGATGCGCTACCGTAAATCACGGGAAATCGCAGGCACGCCGAAGAACGTCACCGTCAGCCTGGTGCATGGCAAAGCCTTCATCTCCATTCAGACCGAGCGGGAAGTCGCGACGCCCATGCACCCGTCCAAGTCGTCGGTTGGTTTGGATTGGGGCATCAAGAGGTTCTACACCCTGTCGAACGGCAAGTATCGAGAGCAATTGTCACCGCTCCAACAATTCGCTGTGAAAGTGGCGAAGTTGCAGCGTGTTCTCAACCGCAAGAAGAAGTTCTCAAACAACTGGAAGAAGGCCAAGTTTAAAGTCGCGAAGTTGCACAACAAAATTGCCAACATCAGAAAGGATTTTGTACACAAGTCGTCGAAGGACCTGAGCAAAAACCACGCCGTGGTGTTCATCGAGGACTTGTCCATCAGGAACATGTCGAAGTCAGCGAGGGGCAGCCAGGAAAAGCACGGCAAGAACGTCAAGCGGAAGTCCGGCTTGAATCGTGCCGTGCTCGACGCCAGCCCGTTCGAACTGCGCCGTCAGTTGCAGTACAAACTGAGGTGGCGGGGCGGGTTGCTGGTAGCCGTTCCTCCGCAAAACACCAGCCGTAGGTGTCCTGCCGTGCGGTACGGTTTCTGCGGAGAATCGCAAGACGCAGGAGAAGTTCTCGTGCCCGACTGGGGCCGGGGCGATATGATGGGCCAAGAGGATTGTAATGACGACCGAGCGAATCGAGATCAACCCGGCGATTATGATGGGAAAACCCGTTATTCGGGGGACGCGAATCACGGTGGAGCTGATCCTGCGCAAGCTCGCTGAAGGTGCGAACGAGGGTGAACTGCCGCCCTCGGCTACGCACTGTTGCCAGGCGTTGTCCGTAGCGTGAAAATTCGAAACCCGCTGGGCTTTTGGGCGGCCGAGAGCCCCACCCACACGGATAACTCTGGGAAGCGTTTTAGCTCGCCATGATTTTGGCGTCCCGGCCTTTTGGGTGACTAGGTGAACGACCTACTTGACAGCACCCCTCGACAGGCATAAAAACCCCCACAAAGAGCAAAGCTGATGCGAGAGGGGGATTATCCACGCGCAATTCGGGCGCAGTGGGTCGCCACGACGCGATTGGTCCGATGTGGTGTCGAGCGGCAGGGGCGAATGCCATGATCAAGCTAGATGCTGAGCGAGCGGTGCATTTCTGTGACGGAGTCACGCGGCGCGATTTCCTGCACGCGGGCGCCATTACGATGCTGGGCTTGACCCTGCCGGACTTCTTCGCCCTCAAAGAGTTCGGGGCCGTCGCTCCGGAAAAGGACATCAACTGCATTCAACTGATGCTCGTCGGTGGACCGAGTCAGCTCGACACCTGGGACATGAAACCTGCGGCTCCCGATTCTATCCGCGGGCCCTACAAACCAATTCGGACGAACGTTCCAGGGATGGAGATCTCTGAGATTTTCCCCCGCATGGCCAAGCATGCCGACAAGTTTGCCCTCCTCCGCTCGGTCTATCACACCGGTGCCGCCGTGCACGACACCGGCTGCCAGATGATGCAGACGGGCCGGCTTTTCCAAGGTGGCCTTGAGTCGCCGAACTACGGCTGTGTGCTCAACAAACTAAAAGGACCGCGGGGCGACGTTCCCCCAAACGTTCTTATCCCCATCCCCATCGGTCAGCTCGGAGGCAATTTGCCGCACGGGGACACGGCGGGCTTTTTGGGCAAGGCGTATGATCCATTTGTTCTGAACGCGGACCCCAGCGACGCGAACTTCAAGGTGCCTGACCTCTTGCCTCCCGGCTATCTGGCTTCGCTGCGAGTAGACCGTCGCCGCAACTGGCGGAATGCCGTCGATGAGTCGGTGAAATATTTTGAGTCCAGCCAGGACGCGCGCCTGATGGACTCGACGTTTCAACAGGCTTACACCTTGATGACCTCGGCAAAGGCGCGTGCAGCTTTCGACTTGGCGCAGGAGCCGGAGGCCGTCCACAAGAAATATGGAATGAACCGTTTCGGCCAGGGCTGCCTGCTGGCGCGACGCTTGATCGAACGCGACGTCCGGTTTGTCACGGTGAATATGTTTGATACCGTGTTCAACGAAATTACCTGGGACATTCACGGCTCGGCGCCTTTCAGTCCAATCACCTGTTACGGCGAGCTGATCGGTCCGATGTTCGACAATGCCTATAGCTCGCTGCTCGAGGACTTGCACTCGAGCGGCCTGCTCAAGAACACCTTGGTTTTGGCTACGGGCGAGTTTGGGCGGACACCGAAGATTAATCCGGCTGGCGGGCGGGACCACTGGCCGCAGTGCTGGACCGTCGTTTTCGCTGGCGGCGGCATCAAGGGCGGCCAGGTCGTTGGTTCTTCCGATGATATCGGTTCGGCACCGAAGGACCGGCCAGTGGCCCCTGGCCACGTCGCCGCAACGGTTTTTAAAGCTCTGGGTTTGCCGATCGACCTCGAACTCAAAACCCCCGAGGGACGAGTCGTTCGGCTCGTCGACAATGGGTTCGACCCGATCGACGAACTGCTGGCCTGAAATCCCGCGTCGTGAGCAAGACTCCGCGATGCGAGGAAGCTTGATCTCGGCTCAGGTACTTTGAGGGTGGGACGAAGCGGGTCCGGACCCGCTAAAGCACAATGAAAGAACGCACAGATCGGTTGGCTCGCTTCACAAGCATCACCGCGCTTATGCTGGCTAGCGTCGCGATGGCCACGTGGGCCGCGTTGCCTCAACCGCAGAATCCCGCTCCAGAAACGCCTTACCACAAGACGGATCCGCTCAAGCCGCCTGGGCCGCCTGTCGCGCCTCCTCTCATGACGACGCGTCTCCCATCGAGACCCACGGCCCTCGTCAATATCCGAATTCTCCCGGCCTCGATTGAGCTGGTTAGCCCGCGGTTCACGCAACGGTTGGTCGTCGAGGGAACGTTTGTTGACGGTCACCTGGAGGACATCACATCAAAAGCCCGGCTCTACTGTTCAGACTCGCGTATTGCCTCGGTGGACAAACAGGCGTTTGTTCATCCGCAATCGGATGGGCGAGCAACCGTGACCGCCACCTATGCGGGACGCCAAGCGAGCGCTCCCGTACAAGTCGCGAATTTCACCGCCCCGTTCGCATGGAGCTTCCGCAATAATGTTCTGCCGGTGATGACCAAAGCCGGATGCAATTCAGGCCCGTGCCACGGCGCAGCAGCCGGTAAGAACGGCTTTAAGTTGACGTTGCGCGGCTTCGATCCGGAGACGGACTATTTGACGCTAACGCGACAGGCAAATGCCCGACGGACCGAGAGGCTAGAACCAGCCCGCAGTCTCATTCTCCTCAAGCCCACGCTCACACTGCCGCACAAGGGTGGGCAGCGTTTCCCCGTCGGGTCGCTCGAATACCAAGTGATCTCAGGATGGATCGCGGCCGGGATGCCTCCGCCGAAGCCCGCCGACCCGCTCATTGTAAGCCTTGAGGTGCTACCGCGTGAAGCGTCTCTGCTCCCCGGAGCGCAGCAGCAGCTCCTGATCACGGCCAAATTCTCAGACGGGCACAGCGAGGATGTCACGCGCTGGGCGAAATATTCCAGCGGCGACGAGAGCGTGGCGACCGTGGATGACAAGGGACTGGTCACCATGCAAGGGACCGGGGAGACTCCTATAACCGTCTGGTATCTAAGCCGTGTTACCTTCACGCGCTTGCGCATTCCCTACCCCTATCCGGCGGAAGAGGCCGCTTTCCGGCGCGCGCCCCGCAATAATTATATTGACGATTTAATTCTCGCCCATCTGAAGACGCTTCGCATTCGACCGTCCCAGCCAGCCACGGATCCAGAGTTTCTCCGCCGCGCCTATCTGGACACGGCGGGCATTCTTCCGCGCCCGCGCGAACTGGAGGAGTTTCTCAAAGACTCTTCGCCCAACAAGCGTGCGCAATGGATCGACAAGCTCATGACCCGGCCGGAGTTTGTGGACTACTGGGCCTATAAGTGGTCGGACCTGCTGCTAGTCTCAAGCAACAAGCTTTCCCCTGAGGCCATGTGGGCATACTACGACTGGATCCGGCAAAGCATTGCCCGCAACAAACCGTGGGACCAATTTGTTCGGGAGATCATCACGGCTTCAGGGAATGCGCTTGAAAACGGCGCCGCCAATTATTGGGTCATTCATCGCGTCCCCATCGACATCGCCGAGAATGTGAGCCAAGCATTCCTGGGGATCAACATCAGTTGCGCGCACTGCCACAATCATCCGCTTGCAAAGTGGACGCAGAAAGACTACTACGGAATGGCCAATCTCTTCGCTCGCGTGCGGTTGAAGATGGCTGAGCCCGCCGGATTCAAGCCCGGCGTGGGTCCGATCTTCCGCAACGTGACGGTCTACACGGGATACACTGGGCAGTATACTGACGACCGCTTCAGTCGGTCGCTGCCCCCCAAGCCGCTCGAGGCCGATGCTCTCCCGCTCGATTCGCCGCGGAACCGCCGGGAGTATTTCGCCGAGTGGCTGACGTCACCGGAGAATCCGTATTTCGCGCGGGCCCTGGTTAACCGTGTCTGGCGCAACTTCATGGGGCGCGGCCTGGTCGAGCCCGTGGATGACTTGCGGAACACCAATCCCCCGACCAACGAAGAGTTGCTGAATGCGCTGGTCAAGGATTTTGTCAGCCACGGCTTCGACGTCAACCACCTGATTCGCACGATTGTGAACTCGGCGACATACCAGACCTCTTCCGAACCTAACCGTTATAACGCACTGGACGAGAAGTATTATTCGCACTACCTGATCCGCCGCTTGCCGGCTGAAGTTCTGCTCGATGCGCTTTCCCAGGTGACGGGAATTCCGGAGAAGTTCGAGGGTTATGCCCCGGGAATGCGCGCGTTGCAATTGCCTGATACGGCGGTCGAAGACTACTTCCTGACAGCTTTCGGCCGCCCTCCGCGCGAGCAGACGCGCGAGAGCGAACGCACGTCGGTACCTACCATTACGCAGGCGCTGCACGTCATCAATGGCGACACGCTGAACGACAAACTGCGCGGCCCGGCGAGCGTCGTGGATATGCTGTTGAAGCTTGGTGTGGCGGATGATCAGGTGGTGGACTACGTCTTTGTTGCGGCTCTTAGCCGTCATCCCACCGAGCACGAGCGCCAAGCGCTCGTCGAGGACTTGAAGAATGCGGAAGCCAGCTCCTCGACCGAATCTCGCCGCGCTGCGCTGGAGGACCTGGTGTGGGCCGTTTTGACAAGCAAGGGGTTCATGTTCAACCATTAGACCGCGCCGGGCCCGCCTCGGGGCAGGTGGAAGAGATGCGACCCGCAGGCGAGCCGCACCGGGCGGCCTGGTGGCGGATCTGAATTATGTACGCAGCTTTCTACACGCTGTTGCTCACTCTTTCTCCGCCGCAAGCTCCGCCGAGTTACGCTCGGGAAGTGCTGCCCATCCTCCAGCAGAAATGCCTCGCCTGCCACAGCGGCGCGGCGAAGATGGGCGGACTTGTCATGGAGTCTTATGAGAGCCTTATGAAGGGTGGGGCTGACGGCCCGGTCATTGTTCCCGGGAAGGGCAGCGAAAGCCGAATCATCTTGATGCTGGAAGGCAAGCGGCAACCCCGTATGCCCTTCAACGGCGTACCCCTCAGCGCTAGTGAAATCGAAACGATTCGTCGATGGATTGACGCCGGCGCGAAAGGGCCCGCGTTGAATGAAGTGCTTCCCTCGCCGCCAGAAGTGAATATTCCTGACATTAAGCCACAGGTGTCCGTCGTCTCTCCCATCGGATCGGTCAAGTTTTCGCCTGACGGTCAACTCTTGGCCGTGGGCCGTTATCAGGAAGTGCGCTTGATCGACACCCGAACCGGAAAAGCTGTCGCAACACTGCCTGAGCACGCGGATTTGGTCCGCTCGTTGACTTTTGACCGGAGTGGGAAGTGGCTGGCCGCCGCAGGTGGTCGCCCACTGGTGGCGGGAGAGGTCAAGCTGTGGGACGTGCAAACCTACGAGCTCCTACACACCCTCCAGGGTCACACAGACTGCATCTACTCCGTGGCGTTCAGCCCGGATGGAAAGCTGCTCGCTACGGGCAGCTACGACAAGCTCGTGAAGATTTGGGACGTACAGTCCGGCAAGGAGCTAAAAACCCTGAAGGACCACATCGATGCCGTCTTTGCCGTGGCCTTCAGTCCCGACGGGAAGTGGTTGACCACCGGGTCCCAAGATCGCACGGTGAAGATTTGGGACGCGAACTCCGGCGAGCGCCTCTACTCTCTCGGCGAGCCGCAAGACGGGATCGTCGCCATAGCATTCTCTCCCGACGGTAGGCAGATCGCCGCCGCCGGGTACGACAAACTGATTTACGTGTGGAACTTGGATCCGAAAGGCGCAACGCTAGCCGCGTCCTTGATAGCCGATGAGGACACCATTCTCCAACTCGTATGGTCTCCGGACGGAAAAGAAATCATCACTAGCTCTACCGACGGGTCGATCCGCGTGCGCGATGCGGCTACGCTGAACGCGATCAAAGTGCTTCCCGACCAGTCTGATTGGGTGGAAGCGCTTTCGATTAGCGCCGATGGCAAGCGACTGGCCGCAGGTCGCTATGACGGGACGCTAAGCGTCTACGACCTGACCGATTACCGGCAATTGCTGGCGCGAAGCGGCAAGCCGTAGCCAAGATCCGCTGGAGCCGTTCGTGAAGGCCGCGGAGCTATAAACGACGTCCGGCACCCGTTGGTTTCTGGTTGAGGCTATGCCCGCAGGGAGCGAGGTACCACCCGTGAAGAGAAAGACGGTTGCTTTATTTTCTTTCATCGCTTTCACGCTCTTGTGCTTTACCACAATCGTACAAAGCTTGCCGGTCGGCGCGCAGGAAGCCGAAAGGGTCATCCCGCCGACCGTTTCGAGTGTGCGCCCGACCGGGCTCCAACGGGGAACGACGAAGACGTTCACTGTCGAGGGCAGGAACCTCGCGGGTGCCAACTTCATTTTGTTTGACGACCACGGGATAAGCGCAAAGGTCCGTCAGGTGATCGACCTCCCAGAGGAGACAAGAAAAGCCAGGCCTGGAGTCGATCTGGGAGCCATCGTTGCAGAAGGGCGCAAGCAAGAGGCCACGCTGGAAGTGACCGCTCCAGGCGACGTCGAGCCGGGCATTCACTGGTTTCGCATCGAGACGCCGCTGGGGACCTCCAACATGGGAACGTTCGATGTGGGAGAGTTTCCCGAGGTCGAGCCCAAGAGCTCTCCCGGCGAGGCGTCGCCGGTCACACTGCCGGCAACTCTCGCGGGAACCATCGCGAACCCGGGCAATGTTGACACCTATCAGTTCGAAGGGCGAGCGGGCGAGGAAGTTGTGTTTCAAACCGTCGCGTCTCGGCTAATGTCGAAACTGCACTCGCTCCTGGTCCTCCGCGGCTCGGCAGGGGAAGTGCTGGCGAAAGCAGGAGAATATGCTCGGCAGCCGGACTCCGTCCTGATGTTTAAGCTCCCGTCCAACGGCAAATACACGATTTCCATCGGTGACCGCAGTCGACAAGGAGGCGCAGCCTATTTCTATCGGCTCAATGCGGGTGCTTTCCCTTACTTGACCCGCGCGTTTCCGCTGGGCATCCGCGCTGGACAATCGGCCGAGATTGGTGTGGAAGGAGCCAACCTAGATGGCATTCAGCTGGTCAAAGTAGAGCCACCAAAATCGGCTGATGGCTGGACGACTGTCCCCTTGCGTGTCAAGACGCCACAAGGCGAGACGCTCAACAACCTCGAGCTTGCCGTCGGGACCGATCCGGAGGCGCTCGAAAAAGAGCCGAACAATACTCCAGCGGAAGCGCAACCAGTAACGGTTCCGGTCACGATTGAGGGGCGGATTTGGAGCGAGCGAAAGGGTGCGCCGGACGAGGACTACTTCCGCTTTCATGCGCGCAAGGGTGAGCGCTTAACAATGGAAGTTGCAGCAGCGCGACTCGGATCGCCGCTCGATTCGTTGATCGAGGTGCTTGACGATCAGGGCCGAGCCATCCCACAAGCGACGGTCCGATGCCTCAACCAGACGCTCTTGACACTGGCGGACCGCGATTCGCTGAGCCGCGGGTACCGCTTTCTGTCGACCTCCGCCTTTCACGATAACGACTACATCATGGTGGGAGAAGAATTGGATCAGATTGACGACATTCCCGATCAACCTGACGCCGACACTCTCCTCAAGGGCTTCGGAGGCCAGCGCGTCGCGCTGCTTGGGACTTCGCCTCAGGCCCATGCCGTGAACGACCCGGTCTACCGTGTCCAGATTCTTGAACCTGGCGCGACGTTTCCTGCGAACGGCTTGCCCATCTTCGAGATTACCTATCGCAACGATGACGGAGGGCCGCGTTACGGCGCGGATTCGCGCCTGGAATTCACTGCGCCTCGCGATGCCGATTACATCCTTCACTTGAAGGATGTCCGCGGCCTCGAGGGTCCGGATTTTGCTTATCGCTTGACCATCACTGAATCACGCCCGGATTTCCATATCGTGGCCAGTCCCGCGAATCCCAACGTTCCTCGTGGCGGGCGCGTCCCCCTCACGGTATCCGCGGATCGCTACCTCGGTTACGACGGACCAATCGAGATTGAAGTGAAGGGTCTTCCCAAAGGCCTGACCGCAGCGCCGGCGATAATTCCCGCCGGTCAGGACTCGACGGTGGTGATTGTCGAGGCTGCCGCGGACGCCTCCGAGCCAGAGGGTGCCGCACCGTTCCAGGTGATTGGCAAAGGGCGCGTGGGAGACCGGGAGCTGGTGCGAACGGCAGGATCTCACCAGCCTCTCGAGGTTGTAAGCCTCATGCCCCCTCCCGATCTTTCCGTCGAGATCGAGCCAAAAGAGTTGACCCTCGAGCCCGGTCAAACTGCGAAGGTGACTCTGCGAGTGGAGCGAAGAAACGCTTTCGCGGGCCGCGTTCCTTGCAATCTCCGAAACCTGCCACTAGGTGTGCGCGTCGTCAACGTGGGCTTGAATGGCATCTTGATCCCGGAGCATGAAACCACCCGGACTTTCACGGTGAAGGCGGAAGATTGGGCCACATCAATCGATCAACCAGCCTACGTGGTGGGCGCTGTCGAGTCCAACGCCTCCACCTATCACGCCTCACCGCCGCTTATGATCAGGGTTCGCCCAAAGCAGGTTGCGCGCGCCGATCGGGCCCCATCCCGTTGAACCGCGGAACGGTGCTCGACGCTCTGTATTTGGTTTCGATTAGTTCCAACTCGCTGATGGTAGATGTTTGTTGTTTCTTCTTCGTAGTTCCATTCCGTGCAAGGAATTACGCCAGGGGCGCTCCCTTCAGGGACCCTTCAGGGAGGGGAAGATGTCACGAGAGCGCGACGACCTCGTAATCGGCAAGGTTTGGAAGATCGAAGCTAACGGTCTCGGCTTGGTGCTGAAACTTTAGTGTGGCTGCCGAACGCAGGGCGCGAACATTCTTGACTACGCGATCCCTGCCGACCCGAAAACGCACGTGCTGTGCTCCGAGTGTATACGTATGACGGACGGCTCCATGCGTCATATTGGGATTCGTGTAGTTCAGCAGATGCAGCGCGTATCCGGGTTCAGTCTCCCACGCAAATGCCTCAATAAGCCCCTCGCCAGTGATCGAAACACGGGGCTCTGGCCCGCGCACCCACCTGATCGCGTTCTGTAAAAGCTGACTGATGTCGCTGTTTCCGGACCGCCAACAAGTACGGTCAACGTCTCCGGCGAAATAGACGATGCGTGATTTTCCTTTCTCATGGAAAACTGCGGCCGGCTCGGTCGTCCGTGGCGTCCGGGGATAAACCATTTCTGGCGGGAAGGCCGGGTACGCGGGAACCACGCTCAACGTTAGCGGAACCGCCGTACTGATCGGTACGCGATTCTCCGCTCCGGGAAGCAGAGCAGTGCCATGGAAGCCTTCGAGGACCGGATGGCGAGCTTCTATGCGTGCGTAACTGTTCCCATGTGGACCGATGAAGTCGCCCGTCACATGCGCGTCAAAGAGATCAGCCAGTTGGAAATCATTTCGGGGTTCTCCCCACTCCGAATAGCGTGAACTTTCAAAAGTGGCGAGAAGCGAACCGCCATCCTTCACATACTGCCGGATGGCTTCACATTGAGCTTCGCTCAGATACGCAGCGTTAGGCAAAAGTAAGACGCGATATTTTCTAAGATTCGCCGCGTCGAGATTTCCTTCGTGTACCAAATCGAAGAAGAAACGGCCTTCGAGCAGCGCGTAGTAAAGTCCTTGCAAATAATCGATGGGACCACCGCGATAACCTGGCCGCTTTGACTCTGGCCGCGAGTAGAACGCTACCGTGCGCTGAGAATAGAGAACGGCCACATCAGCAATCGTGCGGCGGTTGCGGAAGTGCACTTCGTTTGCCGCCAGCCAGTCAAAAAACGAACGGCCCACTTCGCGCCAGCGGTTATCCTCGGGAGAGCCGCCAAGCCAGTGAAACAACGGCACCATGCCACTGGCTGTGGTTTGGGCCATCCAAAGGGTTAGCTCTGCCGGGGATTTTGAGACGTGCCGCCAGACAGGTTGCGCATTGCTGTAAGCCCCTGAAACATTCGTGATAGTGCGGCCCTGCATAACGGAATAGGCTACGCGGCCCTGCTGTGCGCAATTCCATATCGGCGTCTCGCCAGCACGCCACTGATGGTCGGCATTGAACCAGGCGGCAACGCTGCCGAGCTGCTTCAGATCTTTCACCGCATCGAAGCCGCCGCCAAGGTTCCCCACGTACACCGATTGCGAGTTCTTCTCTCGCGCAATGTTGTCCCACAGACGCCAAATCTCCTGTATGCGATCCATGTACGCTTGATAGTAGTTGCGATAAAGCGGATTCGAGATGTCAGTCTCGCCAGGCGGCTCTCCGCCTAGTTTTGCAAACAGGTTTCGGCAGTTTTCGCAGTAGCAAACACGCAGCGGGCCTGTCGAGGGCCAGCCATTTGTAAAGAATCCGTCGATGGAATACCGTTGGTTGATTTCGCGATAGATGGCAGTCATCTGCTCGGTGAAATACGTGCTGAACATGCACGTTGCAAATAGCCACGGCGACTCGGCATGAGGTCTTGGCGCTCCGTCCTGATTGCGCTCGAACCATTCCGGATGAGCTTTCAAGGCATCTTCATAGGCGAGGTTGCAATCCATACGCGCGACGGCGCGAATGTTACGCCGTTTCATCGCTGCGACTAGCTCACCAAACAGGTCTCGCGTGCCGAGGAACTGACTGCGACGGTGATAAGGCACTTCCGTGGGATAAAAAGCGAGAATGCCGCCGCCGTTCAGCAGCACGGCATCGACCTTCAGTGACGCCCAATAATCGCCCCACGCTTCGGTATCCATCGTCAGCGGATCGCATTCGTTGTAGTTGATCTGTCCGCACCGCCGCATCGTCGCGTACCACGCACTTGTGGAAGTCGGGCTTGCGGAACTCCGTGATGGTTCATTGGCGAAAGCACCGACAAGGTCGGCGGGAGTTGCTGCGACTGACGTCGCGGTAAGCAAGAGAAATGAGCGCCTATTCATATTGCAAGCCCTCCCCCGCCGCTCGGAGGTTCGCCAAACGCATTTCAGAATACTTGCGCGAAAGGATCACACCGTCCGCGCCGGCACGAAAAGCGGCTCGCACGGCTTCGCGCACATCTTGTGGTTCGGTCTTTTTCTCGTTCTGGCCCGTAGGAATATCGACATCAATACCGGGCCAGATTCTCGCCGCGCCGTTTGATTCAGAGTGAGATGAAACGCCATTGATCGCGCGTCGGGTTTCCCTTTCTACGTAATCCGCCGACAGACCTTTGCGGGGAAGCTCCTCGAGATTCGCTTCCTTGTAATCCAGCACTTTATACGCAGAGCCGAGCACTTCTTCCGGCGAGAAATCGCCAAAGATTGTGCGGCTCACGCTGTTCACGTAGGAAGCAAGCCGAGGTCCGCCGCAGTTGTTGTACATCACCACTTTCAGGAAATCGGAATACTTCCGAAACTCAGCATAGTCCTGCTCGGCACGGTAAAACGGGCTGAAGGAATTGTTGTGCCAGATGTGCCAGCCGACCATGAGTGTCGGACGAATGGATTTGGCGAATTGATAGATACTCGCATACGTGCCGTGCTGGCCGTCGTTCCACAGCTTTTCCCAGGCAAGAATTTCCGGATACTGGACGAGCAGACGCCAGTAAGAAACGAAATAGCCGTCATTTGGACGTGAACCCGCTCGGGACTCGCGGACCAACGATGCGAGTTTCGTGTAGCCGTCAACGGCTCGTTGTAGGTCGATTCCGCGTGCCTTGGCTTCCCGTTTGCAGAATTCGCAAAAACAGGTGACTTCCGAGGGATTCGTCCCTGCGCCGCCATGAGATGACCCGAGCGCATTGTTGAAAGGTCCCTGACGCTCGCTGCCCCACATCACCCCGTCAATGGGATAGCTGCGAACATAATCCTCGGTTAGCGCCTGCCAAAACGCCTGTACCTCGGGGTTGTGGAAACAGAGCGTCCCTGCTTTTTTGCCAGACAGCGTCACTTCCTGCAAGCGGTCGATGCCCTCAAGATCACGACGAAAGATGTCTTCATACCAGCAGAAAGTTTTCATATTTCGTGACTGCGCCTTCGGCAGAACGCTTGCGAGTACGTCGAACCCCGGATGATCCGGTGACTGAATTTTTCTCAGTGAAGTACGCGCGTAGAAGCCTTCATGTGTGGTTGCAAAATTGCCGCCGTGAAAAGCCGTGTCGTACTCCTGTTTGCCGTGGTCCGGTAACGGCTGTCCGGGAACTTGCCTCCCGGCGATTCCGCGTCCGTAGGAGAAGGTTGCAATGAATAGGCCATTGATGTGCGCATCCCGTTGAAAGCGATCCAAAACTGGATCAATACCTTCATCGACGAACGAGGATCGCGGTAGGGACGCCGGTTACCCAGCGCCCCCCGCACGGATCCGGACTGGCACTAATTAGCGCATCCGGCTCTTACCGCGGATGTTTAGCGTCGAAACGCAAGTGGGGATAGGGATGAAGGATCTTGGGTACGGGGAGCCACTGCTCCGCGATACGCTCGCAAAGCTCCCACGTATTCCGGCTCCGCTGGCTGCGACGTCTGATAACGCGCAGCCAGCGCTTGCGTACCTCGATCCGAAAGCTCCGGAGGCTGGGGAGATTTCCGGGTACAGCATGATAGTTGAAGTAGCCTTGTAGCACGCTCCGCAACCATTTCCCTACCTCCGCCAGCGACTGATGCATGCGCCTCCGTAGAA
>QHYK01000155.1 GCA_003224085.1 Acidobacteriota bacterium
CAGTCCATGGCCGGTGATCCCGCCAACTTCAACGGCACGTACGATGAAGCAAACATCCTGCGCACGATCGCCGAGGCGCTCGGACTGAACACGGCCGGCTTGGGCGGAGCCGCCACGCGGGTGCCCATGGCCGACTTCTTCTGAAGTCCCCTGAGTGAAGGCAGGCGGGCGCTGGCAGCTGCTGGCGCTCGCCTTGCTGCTATCGAAACCTCATGGGAAAGGCGCTCGCTATCTTGGCAGGCTATCTTTTCGTGCTCCTCAGTCGTGGTAAATAACCGCCAGATGGACAACCCGCTTCGCCAAACCAATGCGTAGATAAAGGTAGTAGGCACCCTCGGGGTGCGTTTCCTTCTTGGGGCTTCCTGGTGCGTCTTTCCCAATGATCAGGATGTTGGGCTTGATTTTTCCGTTCGAATAGAAGGCAGCCTTTGCAAAGGAAGCGATGCCAGCGAGCAAGTTGCTCGTGATCGGCTTTTTCGACTTGCTCCCTTGATGGGAAGTCAGGACGATTCATTGGCACCGATGGGGTGGTACGACGCCGGCGCTTCAGATGGAATAGTTTTCCTTGTTGGGTATGCAAAATGACTTCCTCCATCTGCAAATTGCTATGGTGTTTATAAGCAAGGCATACCACAAGCAATCTACCCGTGACGAATCACTTGGCAACGCAGCATCACACCTTGAGCAGGCACTCAACCTGTATGCCGCAAAGAAACCGGAAGACGAAGACATGACTCTCTTTGGGATTGGAGGCGCGTACGAAATTCTCGGAGACCTGTCGCAAAATGATAGTCGCAAAATGATAAATGCCGATTCTTCGGTAAGGCTAGACCAGCATTTGACAAGCAACTGCCTTTAATCAAAGGTGATTCGTATACGGCACATGGCAAGACTGTGGCGCTTGAACCCATACGCGTTGAGATTCGGAAGCACCTCACGTCTGTTGAGAACAAGTCCGCCCAAGCCGGTTGCAGCGTACGCTAGAGGTACTCGACTTGGTGGCATTTTCCCTTTGTGCCTGGTAAACATTAGTGCTTTACTGGATGCGCGTTGTCGCTGAGGAGTGAACGCAGGCTGTCGCAGGAACGGCTCGCGGAGCTTGCCGACCCCCATCGCAATACCATCGGCGCGCTGGAACGCGGCGAGGAGAACGTAAGCCTGCTGGCGATTGCTGCACTGGCGAAGGTGCTCCACGTCAAGCCTGCTGATCTCATCAAAACCGTGCGTGCCTGAAATGCCCAGGAACAAGTAGCGCCTTGTGCGCGAAGTACCGTACAGGCGCGACGGTGAATGCCGAGCTCAAGATCGTAGTGGCGCGACTGTAGACGGCCCGTATTAGCGGGCGATTTGAGGGTAGAAAACAGCGGGAGAAATGTTAAACCGCTCGCTCAGCCTCAGGATGTGACGAGAGTTCAAAGGGCGCTTGCCGTTTAGAACTTCAGAAACGACGCCTTCCGAACCGAAGATCGGGGCAAGGTCTTTCTGTTTTAGACCGTTCGCGGCTATCAGTTCTTCCAGTACTTCTTGCGGGGAGGCCGCGCGAATGTGGTAGTGCTTTTTTTCGTATGCCTCAATTACAAGTATTAAAAGCTCGGCATACTTCTTCTGTTCAGACGTTAGGAGTCGGTGGTCTAGGTCAACCACGGCGGAGACATACTCGTCGTGCTGCTTTTTGGACGTGATTGGTTTCGGCGCAGGTTCTTTTAGGGTGTATTGTCTAATCGCAGTCGCAAGCATTTTTCCACCGCTCCTTGTCGTACTCAGCGTGACTTATGACGCAGAAAACCACGACAGTTTGCACAGCATAAATAATCCGTGAAATGAGCCTAGCCTTGTTGTGAGCGATATCGAACACGACGCAGCGCCCTACCGGGTCGGCATCTTTTCGAGTTTTCCTCACATCCGGGAAATTCTTCCACCTGGCCTCTCCCGCTATCCTTTTCCATGAAGCAAGGGACGCCTCCCATTCCCTGTGTTTCGCAATGGCCCCGTCAATCTTATCAAGGCCGATTATCTTCACCGTGGAATCTTCTCATTTTGAGAAGGTATTGTCAAGTGGTTTGAACACGAGGGGAGGGAGCTTGACATCCACGTATATACCCTGCTAGAGTTGAATATGCCTCAGAAATCCACTCAAACAAAGGACAAAGAAAAGATCGCTGTGTGGGTAGACAGGCGCTTGCTTTCCGGTCTGCGCTCCCTAAAAAAGAGCGTTGGGATTCCGGTATCGGAGGCAATTAATCGGGCAATCGAGATGTACCTAAAGGAGCAGAAGAAATAAAAGCAAAGCGGGACGCGCCGGTGCGACTAACACCTTTCATGGATTCGTTATCGATTTTCGTGGCTAACCGCAGGAAACTCAATTCACCGAGAAACAGGCGGGAAATCAGTAGCGGGAAATTCCCGATCACGCACTCCATGGCCCGGATTAATTACGAATCTCCTCGAAGGACTGCAAGTCCGCGAGCTTCGATTGCAGGCGTCCATTTGCCTCTCACCTCTGAAAATTCACCAAAGAGGGCACGGGAAAAATTCGGCAGAGCGGCCACAAAGGAGTCGCTCACTGGTCTCCGACCGCGTGCCGGGGCAGGTTCTGCTTCTCCGTGCTCTCTGGCCTGCCCGCCGCAGCCTTACGCCACGGACCACTCGAGAGTACTCAGGCCTTCGTCCAGCATCACGTCAGTGGCGTGCAACCCACGGTCTCGAGTTAGGTCCATCTTGGCGGATTTCAGACAGCAGTGAGCCTTGTAAAACGGCAGGCGTTCGGCGACCGGCGCGCCGCCCGAGGCCACGTAGGTTTCGATGAAAGCCTCTACGGCTCGGTCAAGCGCCCGGATGGAACCGAGGAACTCGAGGCCTGTTCGCTCCAGCTTGACAATGAAACGGGCAACGTCGCGCGCCGGGTCGGCGAGGCCATAGCCGTCCAAGTCGAAAACAACCGTGCGCTTTCCTTCGAAGATGATGTTATGGATGCCGAAGTCGCCGTGGGAGGGGCGAAAGGTGGGAGTTTCGAGATTCCGGGCAGCAGCTTCAAGTCTCCTAAATAGCCGCTCGGACTTGGCAGCCATATCACCGCCTAGCTCGGCGATGACGCGCCAACGGCGTTCCGTATTCCTGAGCACCTTTTCAATCGGGATTGGCGGGCCCGAACGCGGGCCGAATGCATGGAACCGAGCCAGCCATCGCGCGCATCGTTCGGCGGCTTCGATTCTCGAGCGCTGGTCGCCATGTTGAAAAACCTTTTTTGCTTCGAGCCCTTCGACTTTTTCTTGCAACAGCAGGCGCATGGAAGGCAGGTAGGCAATCGGTTGGGGAATGGAGTTCTCAGCGTCCCGGTTGAAACCGGCGCGCCAGAGCTCTTCCATGACCGCATACACGCCTTCCCCGAGTGCGGCGTAAACCTTGCCGATCAGTTGATGGGGTTGGCCCTCGGTGAGAATTCGGATTTCGAATGTGCACCTCGTCGGCCGTCTCCACCGCAGCAGCCTTACCTGAATTTCGTGCGGGACCCCCCAGGGCCAGCGGGACGAAGGAAGCTCACCGAATCGTTTGATCAGTTCCAGCAGATCGAATGTACATACCGGCGGAGTCCCCCGGGCCGGAGTGGTCGGCGAGGTGGATTCCGGTGAAAGAGCGCCCGGGGGCGCGACTGTGTCGCGAGGTTCGGTCCAGGTATCCGTTTGCATCAACATCGTTTGTCCCTCTTTTGGAACACCGGCTTGGTGAGAAATCGTTCCTCTCACCACCGCGATCTGCGTCGATTTCTGATTCCCAAGTTACGGCGATGGGGCGAAGGCAAGAGGCCCCCTTACCGTCGGTGTAAACAACCACGTCGTAGTAACACCCTGAGGGCCGCAGCCGAGAGTAGTGCCCAGCGGATGCCTTTCAACTTAGCGCGTGCTGAGATCACCTCGGGAACGTTCACCGCTAGCACCCTCCCACAATAGAAAAGGAAGAGCTTCACCGCGCCAAATACCTATCTTTCAGGCCCCACCATGGCTATCTTTTGGTTAGTCATTCGAGAGAAGTTCACCCTACTTCGAGGGTTGGGGCATCATGGGTATTCGGTCATGCTTGTCGAACAGGCGGAGTCATGGAAACTGCCCTTTGCATGATCCAACCCCCTTACTGGAGGCACCTGCGCTTTACGGCCAAACTCGTGTCAACGCTGCGGGCCACGGAGAATCTCCGTGCGCGCAAAACGAGCGTGCGTTGGACATCGTCTATCACCCACTGGGCGCGTTCCACTAGCGCGCTCATACGCGACGCGCAGTCATCTTCAAAGAGCTGCACGCGACGGACGGCACATTTAACCAACTCGACTGCCTCATACAGGCGGATGTGCATCAAGAAATCTTTGGGCGCACGAGAAACGTACTCTGCAAGGAAACTCTCATACATCTGGTCCGTTCCGGCCTGATCAAGGTCGGCTTGCCGGAATTGCCAATCGGCCAGGAAATATCCCACGTCGAGTGCCGGGTCTGCTAACCGAGAACTGACGAAATCCATCGCGATGAGACCGTCAGGGGAAACCCAAATGTGCTCAGTCTTGAGGTCCCCGTGTGTGAAAATGGTTCCTGGGGCAGTCGTTCGTGCAGTTCTTGTGCACGATCGAAGATCGCCTCCACGGCTGAACCCACGTCCGGCAGTAGGGCTAAGGTCAGCTGGTTAACGAAATTGGCCTCCTGCCTGCCTCCCAATGGCCTTGGGCTGCCACCCAGAAAGTTCGAATAAAACTGCTGCGCTTCCATCCAGAGCCCCATTGCACCTTCGAGATTGATCTCCGCACTCAGGATGATTGGCATCATCTAATCGGCAAAGTCTACGCTACAGACCGTCGCGACGTGTATCAAGTTATGCAGAGGCTAGGGCTGGCAGGTTTCGGGCCGGAAGAGGAATTTTCGATCCCCCGCGCGGTCGCTTATCTTCCATCGTTGCATCTGCTTTTGCAGGAAAGGGTCAATGGAACGTCGGCGAAGGACATCTTCAAGCTCGGGGAGGCCCGGCCGTGTGCCAGGTCTGCGGAGCGATGTGGGCGATGGCTAGGCCGCTTCCAAAAGCTGCCCCGCCGTCCGGTCGAACTTCGGGGGTCGAGAGGTTCCTTAACAGCGCCGAGCGCAAGTGCCGCCTTATCTGCGAGGCTGACCGTGGTTGGGCCATGCAATGCGAGGACCTGCTCGAACGATTGAGGAATAGCGCCGTATCCCTCGATGCTGGTCTCACGTGCGCGGGTCACGGCGACTCTTGCGAACATCAGATTGTTCTCACGAAGGGCCCAACTGTGGTGCTGGATTGGGATCTATACGACATCGCCCACCCCACGCGCGACGTCGCAAAATTCATTGTCAGCCTGGAGCGCCTGGCCAAGCAGTGCCTGGGCTCGGTCCGCGCCCTGGACAGTGCAGCCGAGCTGTTTCTCAAAACCTATCTGGACTCAGGCGGTCACCCTCATGTTCCAGCTGCCCGGTGCTGTTAACCATCGCGCTCACGTGGGAATCCAGGCTAGGCAGGCTAGGCGGCTAGTGCTGTGCAGGTTCTTGGTAAGCATCTCCTGGGCGGGCAAACCGCCGCGTCGCGGGGTAGGAATGCGATCCCTGACGTTCGAATCTATCTCTGAGCCAAGGAATAATTTTTCAATCTGAGCCGCACGGACCTCCATCGAGAAGGAACGGGCAACGAACTCAGCTGCCGCTCGGCCCATCTCGTCGCAGAGACCCTTATTCTTCGCCAGCGCGAGAAGATGACTTTGGAACTCCTGAAAATCCTTTGCGAGGAAACCCGTACGGCCTGCCTCCGCGTTGATTTGGCCCAAGCCCGAGGAACATGAAAAGCTATCCGCATGCCACCCGCCCCGCTTCTGCGTCCGCGTACGCATTAACCCTGTCGTTCCACACTCGCATTGCTGGCGTCTCCTCAGGATCATCCCGATCCGAGAACTACCTGTTGCTCCTTAACTCCAGCTATCGAAACGTTCTCCCCCCCCACCAGCATCTCCTCGATCTGTCTTGCCCGCACCTCGATCGAAAAGGATCGGGCGATCAAAGCCGGTCCTGCCCTGCCCAACTCGTCGCAAAGCTCCCGGTCCGTAGCCAAGTGGAGCATGTGAGCCGCAAATTCCTCGAGGCCGTTTGCCAAGAGGCCCGTTCGCCCGTCGTCCACCGTCAACTCGGACAATTCGTTCCGCATGTCCACCACCGCACGCCCGCAGGCCTGCGCTTCGAGTTGCGACTGGTAGGGACGGTTCCCTTCTTCCTTCTCAGGGCAGGCGAAGAAGTCGCAAGCGGCGTAGTACCAAACCACGTCGCCGTGCTCAACCGTACCGGCAAAGTGCACACGCCCTGCGATATTGAGCCTGACAGCTTCCTCCTCTACCTGCCCGCGAGCCCGGCCATCGCCGACCAGCACGAGCAGCGCGCTGGAGGGGAGGGTTCGAAAGGCGTGCAGCAAGTCAAGGACTGACTCGGCTTTGGAGGGTCGGGGGTCGTCCTTCATTCTTCGGGGTGCCAAGCGGCTGACGCACAGGACAATCGGCGCCTCCTGCGGCAAGCCTAGCACGCGGCGTGCTTCCGCCCGGCTAGGGACGTAAGTCCACGGCTTTATAGCGCGCGGCAGGAAGCAGATCCGTTCGTCGGGTACTCCCTGGGAGCGAAGGTCCCGTACGGACTTCGGCGAAATCGCTTCAATCCTGTCTGCCCGCTTTAAGGATTGCCTATGGGCAACGGTGAAAAGCTCGCGCCACGCTCTGGGCATGGCCGCTATACGCTGCGGTGTGCCCG
>QHYK01000058.1 GCA_003224085.1 Acidobacteriota bacterium
ATCTTCAACGAGAATTCCAGCTAGCTCGTGCCAAACCTCGGCATCTTGCTCCGCAACCGAGGACACCGTTCACCCCCCGAGCTGGCCTCGATGGGCTGATCGATTCTTTGCTCGCCGCCCAACATGTTCTCGAGATGTTTCGTCGGACGCTGCCAAACGGCACTTCCCGCCGTCGCCTCGACCGCCTCTCCAACCGGCTTACCAAAATCCTCAGCGAAGCGCGCAAGCTAGCGATACCCTGAAAATGGGCAGAGATTGGCCGCTAATGCCCGACCATCCGCCCGCAATCGTCTGGTGTTGGCGTCGACGCGTAGGGAGACGTTGCATGAGACTTCCCATGACTTTGCAGGGTTGTTTAGAGTTAAGCAAACTTAACTTAGGGCAGTGCGAACGCCACAATCGAGTCGTTCTGCGGTTCCTCGGTAACGCCGCGGTGTCCTCCGGCTGCGATCACGAGAAACTGCTTGCCACTCTTCCGTGTCTGGTATGTCATTGGAGTAGCACCGCCGCTGGTCGGGAGTTGAGTCTTCCAGAGTTCCTTCCCGGTCTCGGCGTCGAAGGCGCGCAGCGCGGGATCAATCAAGGTTCCGGCGATAAATACCAATCCGCCTGCTGTAACGATCGGGCCGCCCAGGCTCGGTGCTCCGACGGGAACTGCGGGATTGCCCGGCGCGAGAGAGCCCAGCGGAACCTGCCAGCGAATCGTGCCAGTCGTCATGTCGACCGCGGTCAATGTTCCCCAGGGCGGCGGCGCGCAAGGCAGATGATGGGCCTTGGAAAAGATGAAGGTGCGAAACAGGCCGTACGGCCCGCCGGACTGTTGGGTGTAGTCTGCGTCCTCTGTGTTCTTGTCTACTTCGTCCCAATATTTGTCCGCCGGAATCAACCCCATCCTGGCAGGCAAGTTGTTGGTGTTAACCACGAGCAAGCTGTGTTGTGGATCGTAGGCGTAGCCGCTCCAGTTCATCCCGCCGATATTTCCGGGGACTGAGAGCGTTCCGCGCAAACTCGGCGGTGTGAAAAGCCCGTCGTTGCGGAGAGTCTTTAGACGCTCGTGGCAAACTTGGCGGTCTTCTGGAGTGATGCCCCAGGCGTCATCCGCGGAAAGCTTCTGCGGAACCAAGGCCGGGGGCGCCAGAGGAAACGGCTGGGTTGGCGAGGTCACTTCTCCGGGCACATCTGTCTGCGGCACCGGCCGCTCTTCCACGGGAAACACCGGGACGCCCGTGTCGCGATTCAACACGTAAAGGAAGCCGGTCTTATTGCCCTGAATTACCACAGGCACGGTTTTTCCATCGTGCTGCACAGTGGTCAGCAGCGGCGGCGAGGCCGAGTCGTAATCCCAAAGATCGTGATGCACCAACTGGAAGCCCCAGACGAATTCTCCGGTCTTCCCCCGCAGCGCCACCACGGAGTCTGCCCACTTGTCATCGCCGGGACGCAGGCCGCCGTAATAATCCGGGCTGGCGCTGCCGGTGGGGAGAAACACGAGATCGCGTTCCTGATCCACCACCATTACGGACCATGCGTTCCCTGCGCCGGTGCGCCAGGGTTTTCCGGAGGAGGCCGACGTCGATTCGGAATCGTTCGGCGGGAGCGGCTCCCATTTCCAGCGCAGCGCGCCGGTGCGCGCATCGAAGGCGCGAACCACGCCGCTCGGCATGTCGACACGCGAATTGTCGTCGATGGCCGAACCGACCACCACAACGTCGTCAATTACTGCGGGCGGAGAAGTCATGTGATATTGGGCCGGGATGTAGCGCGCGACATCGCGAAGGCCGATTTGTCCGCGGTTGCCAAAGTCCCGGCACGGTTCGCCAGTGAGTGCGTCGAGCGCGATGAGCCGCGCATCCAAAGTGGTTTCAAAAATTCGCCGGCCGCAGGGTTTCCCTTTCGCTCGCGCCGGATCAAGCCAGGCGGCAACCCCGCGATTGATAAGCCCATCGCCGTAGTCTCCGGCGATTTCAATCATCGGGTCGTAGACCCAGCGCTGCGCTCCGGTTTCCGGATCGAGAGCGAACACGCGATTGAACCCGCTGGTCAGGTACAACGTTCCATCCACCAGGATCGGCGTGGTCTCAAGGCCGCTGCGCTTTTTATGGCCGCTGCCGTCGGAGATATCGCCCACATGAAACGTCCATGCAACCTTCAGAGTCGTCACGTTCTGACGGCTGATCTGCGATAGCGGCGAATACCGCGTCCCGCCTGCGTCGTGACCGTAATATGGCCAATCGTCGACCGGTCCCCTGACATCACGCGATGACTGCGCCAGAAGTCCTTGGATGGCACTGCACACGATACCTGCCAGGATGAATTGAGCCAGCTTCGGAAATAAGCTAATCACTGAGTTCCTTCCTTGCCGCGAAAACGACAGCAATTGTACCCTCAGTTCTGCTGCTCGAGATTAATGCAAAACCACCTCTATCTTGATCGGCTTTCAGAATTGGGGTGAGTGACGGGGAACCCTGAAGTTATGGCCAGGATGGACTGGCCACTGCCGGCCACGCGGTCCGGAAATCCGCTTGGAGGAAATGCGGTGCTGTGGAAGACTGCTCGCGCGCCGACCTCCGCGAACCCCGTTTCTGGACCGCAGCCCACTTGATGTGCGGTAATCCAGCCTATCGGGCACTTGCACATGCGTCGAGCCTACTCAGCCGTGTAAGTGATCTCCATCCGATGAATGAGGAAACATGATAGGGCAAGAATCGTGATGCTAAGAAGGAGCAATCCGAGGACGGCAACAAAAGGAGGGACGGGTTCTGCAACTATGGTGAAAATGGCCAAGGGGCCAGAGAGCGGCAAACTGACGGGGCATAGATGCTTCAGATAGAAAGTGACGGTGAGCATCTGGGCCCAGTCAGGAAAGATGGCGGCGATCGTTTCCCATCCCATGATCACGACTCCTGGGACAATCGGATTCTTGAACAGAAGGCTGAGAGCAAGAAACACAGCGCCGTAGCCGATACAAGCGAGGGCCGTCACCAGGAGATAGGAACCCAACTGGCCGAGGCCCGGCCCGCCAAAGACATACGATTTGCCCGTTGAACCAAAACGGCTGTACATGACGTAGAAGCAAGCAAGGACGGCTGTTTCGAAGAGCACGATGGCAACGACCGAGCCGGCAAGAAACTTTCCTACGACCAAGACTTCTCTTCTTACGGGCACGAGAAATTGATAATGAAGAGTGCGTTCAACCATTTCGCCGCGAAATAGCCACGTAAAGATGGCCATACAAGCAAAGAAGATGCCCAGCCGGAAATAGTAGAGCTGCACTATTCCCGCAAGAACCTGTGTATCGGTCTCGATTTGCGCGGGGCCCGCGGGTTGGTTTCTGTCGAAGATGACGTGCGTCAGGATGATGAGCACGGGAACCCAAGCGAGGAGGTAGATCCCAATCCTGCGGCGCGTAAACAAGTTGCGGCGAAGCTCGTTGCGCACGAGGATCGAGATCTGGCTACCATAAAGCCGCCACGGCTGTTCCGTTGCCCACTTTTGGGCCCGCGCGACTAAATCTTGAGCGCTCATGCCGGCCCCCCATCCGATCCGATCAGATACTGGTAGATGGAATCGACGTCATCATCGGCAGGCGCAACGGCGTCGACTTCCACGAGGCCCCCGGAAACGATCTTGTTCAGCAAAAGATAAAACTGCTCCGCATCACGCGTGCGCACCAAAACGCCCTGACCATCATTGAGAATTTTGGCCTCCACAACGTGATCGAGTTCAAACGCGGCCGCCGCCAACCGCGCCGCATTCGAACAACGGACAAGTATCTGCATCGGATGGTCGCGGACTTCCCTGCGGACCTCGCGGATCTGTCCCTCGGCAACAACGTAGCCGCTGCTCATTAGTACCACGCGGTCGGAGATGCGGTCGACTTCCTCCAAAATATGGCTGGAAATCATGACGTGCATCCCTTGCCTGGCAATCGCTTCAAAGAGCGCGATCGATTCCGCGCGGGCCATGGGATCAAGGCCGTTGAGCGGTTCGTCGAGAACCAGCACGCAGGGATGATGGGCGATGGCTTGCGCGAGGCGAATGCGCTGACGCATCCCTTTGCTATAGCCAGCTACCTTGCGCCGCGCCACTTGGGCCATGCCAGCGCGCTGCAGCGCTTCGTCCGTGAGCTTGGCAGCCTGATCGTGCGCAAAACCATGAAGACGCAGGGGCCAATAAATGAAGTCATAGCCCGTCGTGCCGGTAGGGAAAGAGTCAAACTGTGTGCAGTATCCCACGTGCCGAAAAAACTCTATGGGTTGTTGCGGGGTAAGGCCGAGGACGTAAATCGCACCTTGTGAAGGCCGGATCAGGCCCGTCATCAAGTTCATCAGCGTGGTCTTGCCCGAGCCGTTGGGGCCGACGAGGCTGGTAATCCCGGGTTGGAGAGTGAAGCTCACTTTGTTCACTCCGAGAACTTCTCCGTAAAACTTGGAGACGTTCTCGAAAACGATTTGGCGGGCGTCCGGTGTCATCCGCGCACCACTTCACGTGCTTTCAAGCGCGCATTGAGAATGACAACCGAGAGCACGCAGACCAAAATGAGTACGCCCCAGGCCGCAGGAACTGGAATTTCGTTCCGGCTCAGCGGGCCGAGGAGCCCGGTTCGCTCACGAAACCCTTTTGCCAGGATAAGCCGGAACATTTCTGTGAAATTCAGCAGCCGGCCCCAGTAGCTGCCCATAATCGAGTTGTACATTTCACCGAGGCCCGCAGGGATAAAAAATGAGATGAAGATTACGCCTGTAGCCACAATTCGCAGCTTGACCGATGCTGATACCGCAAGGGAAATGAGAGAAAGCATCAGGATCCAAATCGCTGAGCAAAATATGATGGGCACGACCATCCACATGTGCGACCAGATCCATCCGTTCCTGGCCAACCCGGCCTGCAGGCTGAATAAAAGCAAGCCCGGAATCCAAGTGACCGCGGACAGCAGCAGACCCAACGCCGCGAGTTTTCCTAGAACATAATCGGCCCTGCTGAACGGCCGGCTGAGAAAAAGCGGAAGCGCGCCGTTGGTTAGGTCTCCAGCGATCAAGACCGGGCCAACCCAGCAGTTCAACAGAAAGGCTACCTGCGTCTGCGCGACCATGATCATGATGAAATACTCGTTTTCCACTGAAAACAAACCAGCGGAGCGCATTTGCATCAGCAATTGAACCGTTTTGTTGTTGGCGACAAAAATGTAACCTGCGAAAAACAGGATGGGAACGAGGCTAAGAATCAGCAGGATAACGAAAAAGCGAGATTTGAACAGCTCTGCGAATGCATATCTCGTCAGGACAAAAAACCGCGACCACTGCGGCGTCAGAGTTCCACCGTAGGGATTGTACCTGCGCTTATATACGGCCATCAGCCGCTCCCGTCTGTTCCATCGCGTTGAGGAAAATGTCTTCAAGCGAATCGCGCCGGTGATTCATCCGGCGAATTTGCACGCCGCGGTCCGCCGCGACTTTGAACACCTCCCTGATTTCCACGCTGTCCGGCATAACCACCTTGATGCGGCCGTTGCTGAAAACCGCGCACTCGCAACCAAGGCTCTCGAGCGTGGACGTAAATGTGGCCTGGGCGCCAATTGTTTCCAACTCCAGGAACTTGCGATTGGCGCGCCGCTCCTCGGCGAGGTTACAAATGGAGGCGATTTGCCCGTTCCGCAGGATCAGCACCTCATCGCAGGTTTCCTCGACGTCGTGCAGAAGATGCGAGGAAAGCAGCAGGCAGATATCACTGGCCTCGCGGATTTCGCGAATAAGTTCGATTAAGCGTTTGCGCGCAGGCGGGTCCATGCCATTCGTGGGTTCGTCCAGAATGAGCAACTTAGGTCCATGCGCGATCGCCTGCGCCAGCTTCGCCAGTTGTTTCATGCCGAGAGAATAGGTTCCCACCGGGCGATAGCGCGCTTCGCCTAATCCCACGTACACGAAAGCTTCGTGCGCACGCTCCATCGCTTGATCGGGTGGAAGACCGGAAATCTCCGCCATGTAACGAACAAAGCGCACGCCGGACATTTTTGAAATGAAGGCCTCGTTCTCAGGCATGTATCCGACAAGAGACCGAAGCGCATTCCCGTTGGCGTGAGAGTCGAGCCCGAGCACGCGGGCGCTCCCTTTCGACGGGGAGTGAAAACCTAAGAGGGTATTGATCAGTGTCGACTTGCCCGCGCCATTGGGTCCGAGCAGCCCAATGGCGCGGCTCTTCAAAACGCCTGTCAGACCATGAAGGATGGTTCGGTTGCCGAGTTGTACTTCGAGCCCATTGAGCTCGATTGTTGCGTTCATCATCTACCAAGCACTACGGATTGGCTTGGCGCGAAGTTCCATGATCCGACAAACCCAGCAAGTGGAACAAGGTCGGAAAACCTGGGTTCAAGTCAAAGAGCTTGGCGCTGCTGGCCACTTCGATGCGATCGCTTTCCCCATAAGCACAGAATACGCTCGGTTTGGCGTCGGCTGCCATCTGCCGGAGGAGCGCCAACTGTTCGGAAGCAAGCTGCGAAGCGAGCGGTTTCAGGATCGGGCTGAGATTCTGATAAATCATTGCAGAAAAGTTCGCCTGGTTGTCGCTGGGGAGAAGCGCCCGAAACGATGCGGAGCGCGCCAGCGACATGCCATTTGCGTGCGTTTGCAGCGCCGCGAGCAGCAGTGCGCGTGAGGGTGCCATAATCATATACCCATCTGCGAAGGTGTAGTCGCACGCTGTCGAAAGCCCACCACTTTGCGATTGGATTGTGTAAAACGTTCGTCCACCGGACTGTGTTTGACTGAGTGTTGTGCCCGGCTGGTTCGACTTTTGCGCTTCGCGGTCAATAGCCTGCACCAGCTTATCTATGGCCACCTGAAGGGCTCCCGGATTGTTGACTTCAACAACCACTTTCCAAGAAGGTGTGGGAAGAACCGGGCCATCAAGAGCCAGGGTCAGTTCCCCTCCCAGCGCGCTTGCCAAGTCGTTGCGAATGTCCAAGCCGAGTTCTGAATTTGTTTGCGCCAGACTTTTGCTGAAGGTGGCGTCGGAAGCGCCGATGGTGCTGAGAATGTCATCCAGCATGAGCGCTGGTTGTTTCGCAACGAAGGAAACCGCCGCACCCGCATTGGCCGAAACATACTCCAGCGAACCCATCGGAGCTGG
Organism: Acidobacteriota bacterium; assembly: GCA_003224085.1. Taxonomy (GTDB): domain Bacteria; phylum Acidobacteriota; class Terriglobia; order Acidiferrales; family UBA7541; genus Acidiferrum. The sequence continues at coordinate 7,126 of QHYK01000058.1, forward strand.
CGCAGCCAGCCAGGAAGCGATGCCGTGCCTCGGGCCATTAAACTCCAAAGTAATCCGGTTGTCTTCCTGGCTGGAGGACTCGCCGCGTGCAGCGATCAAATACTTTATGTCATTAAAGCCGCTATTTTGCAGCGCCTTGGAATCTCCTTGCTGGGCATGCGTGCTGTTTATGATCTGGCCTAGATTCGCGGCCACCAGAGTTTCGGTCCCGCGGCTGTAGACGGTTGCGATTCGCTGGCCAAAATCCGTACCGGAGAAGGGAGTCGTACCGGCGTCGAGTTGTGCGCTCATCTGTCGAACCGAGTCAGCGTCCCCGCCGGCGACAAGCATGTTGGACCTGACAAGCATGATCATTCCGCGCTCATTGCCAGCAAGTGAAGAGAACGACTGCGCGTCCACGACGCGCAAATTGGCTGTGCCCTGCGGGCTCTTCAAGATATCAGCAAGATGATTCTGCAAATAATCCTTCAGTCCAGACTGCCTCACCTCGGCTAACAGGACGAGTCCATGCTCGTTGGAGGTGGAGCTTGCTGTGGCCGTAATCACCACTTCGTCGCCCAGATACTGGCTTATGGCTTGAATTTGGTCGATCAACTCCTGGGGAGTGGGGTGCTGATTCGAGTTGCCCCTCTGGTTCCACCATTCCTGCAGGACTTTGCTCTGCGAGAGCTGCTGCTGGAAGATTTTGTTTGCCTGTTGAAGTGCATCCCCAAGGTTGGGGATGCCGATATACAGGACAGTATCGGCAGGCAGCAAGGGAAGGATTTTGCTTTCATAACGCGGACCAGGAGTCTGGATTTCCGCCAATTTCGTGCGAAGTTTTGAAAATTCTGCAAGCAGAGCGAGTTGGTGATCCAGGTCGCTGCTCCATGCAATCTCTTCGCGGACGGGAACAACGCCGACACTCGGGGTTGTCGCCAGCACATCGCCGGAGTGCAGAATGGATTCCGCCCCGGCATGTTTTACGTGGACTTCTCCTTCAATCACCGCCACCCGCGAGCCTTTCGTGCCGGAATTCACGGAGAAAACAGTTCCGGTGACGGCTACCCTGCAATCCGGAGCAGTCACGTAAAGGTGCCCGGCGCGACGCCTCGCCGCTTGCACGATGATGCTCCCCTGGTCGAGATGAATGGTGGTGTCGCGACGCGTGGCGGTCACTGCCAATTCCGCGCGCTGATTCATTTCCACTTGGGAGCCCTCGAAGAGCCGCACCTTGGCACGGGAATTGGCGCCCGTGCGAATGAACTCACCCGCAGCGACTTCGTCACCGGCATTCAATGCGCGTTCGCCCGCGGGGCCAATGAGATACGCTTGCCCTTCGACGGAATCGATTCGCGCGCGACTGCCCGGAGGCCCTGCGAAGTACCAATTGCCCCAGGCCCAAACCAAGGCAACCAACAAGACCACTGATGCTGTCGCCATGGATAATCTGACAAAGCTCCACTGAAAGCCCCGGGACGCCGGCTCTATCCGCCATCCCACGCTCGTCGCGCCATTAACCGCACGGCCAGAAGCATAAGAACGGCACGAGACACACTCCCTCAAGTGATCCTCCACGATGAGCACGCGAGCCGGCGGAAGCTCGTGCTGATGAAAAGCAGGCAGCAGAGAACGAATATCGGCGCAGCCACGGATAGGCTGCAGAGCATTGGCAGCGGCCTGTTGGCCTTCGCTAGTTTGTAACAGCTGCCACACGCGATCTGCTGACGCGGACAGAGTCTTGGCGTCGGGTTGTTCGCTGCGAAGTTCGCAAATCGCCCTGTCAAGATGGACGTCTTGTTTGGATCGAAATAATTTCATGATGCACCTTTCATAAAGCCACGAAGGCCTTTCTTTAGTCGTGCGCGAGTCCGATGCAGTGTAACTGCCACAACGGCCTGCGATGTGTTCATGGTCCGCGCAATTTCGGGGTTATCCAGCCCTTCGAGATAGCGGAGGACAAACATCTCGGCAGCCCGGGGATTCAGCGTTGCAAGCTCCCGGCGAAGCCAATTCTTGATTTCCAAGGAGGAGAGCACCCGTTCCGGGGAAATACCGGGATTCGATTCCAGCTTGTCGGCTGCTTCCACGGGCACGTCCTCTCGATAGCCCCTTGAGCGGATTAGATCCAGGGCGGCGTTGACTGCCGACTTGTGTAAGTAGCTCTGTAGATTGGAGATACGGCTTGCGTCGACCGTCCCGCGGGCTAACCGGAGGAAGACGGATTGTAAGACGTCTTCAGCGTCCGACATGTTACCGGTCAGGCGGTAGGCCGCCCTGAGGACACAGGCTTGGTGTGCTCGAAAGACCTCCTCAAGCTGGGCGAACGCCTGCGTCACCATGATGTTTTCTATCGCGGCCGCCAAGCGTCCCTCCTCGGCTCTTCTACAACCTAAGACGCGATAGCTAGAAACTTCTTAACACACAATCTGAATTCCGAGGCCATTTGGTCGGCGGCACTTCCCAGTTTTGAAAATTGTCTCTTGTTTGTGGCCTCCAACGGTCGAGCCCAACCGAACACCGCACTCCTGCCCCCTTTCAAAGAGATTCGAAACCGCCTTGGAGATGAGCCGTGATGTCGGTGACCAGCCCCCTGCTCCCTGCGCCCCGGAGCTCAATCCCGACGAAGGGGTTGGGTCCCTGGCCAAACGAGAACTCGCCAACAGCTGCCCGCTGGACGTTGACGGCTTGATGGAAGATGTCATCGGTTCGATCAACAGGGTGCGAACCTCTCCAGAGAAATTGCGTGGCCGCATTCTGCAATCCGATCTACTAAAATTTTTGTCCTAATCCATTTGCATTATTTATGCAGAAAGCAATAGGGCAGCCGGACGGCATGGCCTGGGCCGTGAGGAAATAGAACACCACCTGCCAGACATTCACGTTTGCAAGGTGGTGGCAAGGCCATCGTCGGAGTAAGTCCTGGTTCCGATCTGAGATTCCGCGACGCCCTAGGGTTGAGATAGACTCCCCGACCGAGGTGGTGTCATGCCGATCGCCGGTCCGTTCGTCGGGCAGTGTGCTTATCGAATGCGAATGCACGTCCTGTTTGTTTTCCTTGCGACTTTTGCCTGCGTGTCGTCCCTCTCTGCGCAGCAAAACAGCCTTGCGAGGGAAAAGCGCGCGGCCATCGAAAAAGCGGTTTCGAGTTTCATGTCTCGGGACAGCATCCCGGGTCTTTCTGCCGCCGTCGTCCTCGATGGCGAACCTCGCTGGGCCCAGGGTTTTGGCATGGCCGATCTGGAGAACTACTCGCCGGCAACTTCTTCCACGCTCTTCCGTCTGGGTTCTGTTTCCAAACCGATTTCCGCAACCGCGGTCTTGCAGCTTTGGGAGCGCGGCAAACTAGACCTTCACGCACCGGTGCAAAGATACTGTCCGGAATTTCCCGAGAAAGAATGGCCCATCACCACGCGGCAGTTGCTCGGCCACCTCGGCGGCATCCGCCATTACCGCCCCGACGGGAAAGGCGACGTTCCCGAGGACAGCGCGCGACATTTTTCCAGCATGCGCGAGTCGCTCGAGCTGTTTGCCAACGATCCGTTGGTCGCCAAGCCGGGCACGAAATTCAATTACTCGACTTACGGCTACACGGTCGTTGGCTGCGTTTTGGAAGCCGCCGCCTCGGAAAAATTCATCGACTTCGTGCGGAAGAACGTTTTTCAACCGGCAGGGATGGACGAGACGCGGGACGACGATTTTTTCACCGTGATCCCGCACCGTGCCCGTTGGTACCACAAGGACAAATCCGGCATCGTCCAAAACGCCGGAGTTCTCGACTCCAGCTATAAAATTCCCGGCGGCGGGATTCTCTCTTCCGCCGACGACATGGCCAATTTCGAAGCCGCTCTGCTCGCCGACAAGCTTATCAAGCGCAGCACCCGGGATCTCATGTGGACTTCCTCAAAAACGGCGGATGGAAAAGAAACCGGCTACGGCCTCGGCTGGGGAATCATGGACAAGTTTGGCCTGCACATTCTGGCGCACACCGGCGGGCAGCAGGGAACCAGCACTGCCTTTGCTGTCGTGCCCGACCGCAACGCCGGCGTTGTGGTGCTGTGCAATCTGGACAGCGCAAACGTGGAACAGCTTGCCATGCAAATCCTGCGCATCTCGCTCGACCTTCCAAGCGGTATCCCGTGAGACCGGAGACGGCCCGGCATCGCCCAGCTTGGAGTTACGGCCAATTCGCGTACAGCGCATCCATCGGGCCGCCGAACCAGTGTTCATAGAACGCATCGCCGCACGGTTTCATGCAATCGCCGTACTTTTTCGTGAAGTGCCTGCCCCAGTGGGGACGCCGGCCGTCCGCATCAGAGAAACCGTATTCATCGGAGAGATCCCACGAACTGAACACCCGCCCGGTCTTTTTCATCACCTTTGCGTCCGCCGCGAGCGCCGCGATCGCGCGCCCCGCAAACAGCGGTGTCTCCGAACTGCCGTAATCGGGGTTTTTCTTGGTGGCGTCTTCCCAATTCGCTTCGGTGACGCCGAAATATTCCAGCATCGCCTCCGAACGCAGAAATCCAGGCGTAAGCGCCACGCTCGAGACGTTTTTCCGCCGCAGCTCGCGCGCCGTCGCGAACGCTAGGCGAATTACTGTCGTTTTCACAAGGTCGTAGAACAGGTGTCCGCGGTAGGTGTACGAATCGCCGTCGCCGATTCCCACGAGCAACCCTGAAAACGCGGTTTTTTTTGCCGTCTCGATCAGGAGGGGCGCCGCGTAGTGGTTTGTGAGGATGTGAGAGTGGATTACGTTGCGAAAATTCGCCAAGCCGTCTTCCAGGTTAAGCTGCCAAAAGGTCTTTCCGAAATCCGCCGGCTTTAGTTCGGAAACGTCGTTGACGACAATATGCAGGCTGCCTTGTTCGGTGCGGATCCGCTCGACCAATTCTTCAACTTTCTTGGCGTCCGTGTGATCGACGACCGCAGCGATTCCCGTGCCCCCTCGCGCCGTGACCATCTCCGCTGTCTCTTCGATGGTCTCAGGCCGCCGAGCGTGATCAAACGGCGAGATTTTCTTGGCGGCCTCTCTCGGCAAACGGTTTGCGCGGGTGCTTCGCCCCGAACAGTATACCGTCGCGCCCGCTTCGCCCAGCGCCAGTGCCGCGCCCCGTCCCACGCCGCGCGTGGCGCCTGCCACGAGCGCCACGCGTCCTTTCAGATCCGGAGGCTGGTATAAAGCGTTAGTGGAAGTCATGATTGCCCTCCGGGACGCGGCGCTGGTCACGGGGAGTCGTCTTCGGGCTGTGGTTCCGCATCGGAACGATCCAGAAAGAAGGTTACGATCTCCTCGAAGGGTTGGGTGCCAACATTCACGGCGCGGTGGACGCGATCGCTCGGCTCCACCCAGCCCACTTCCCCGGGAGTGACTTTCCAGGTCAAAGTGTCTCCGCCATCGCGGAACTCAATGCTGATCAGGTCCCCGCTCAACACCACGGTCACCCGATGATAGGGATCACGGTGCCACCGCGTCGCCTCTCCCGGGTCCAGCCGTTGCCGCCGAACCAGGCAATTCCCGCGATGATGCAATACTTCCTGGGTTCCCAGCGCTCGTTTCGCTGCTTGTTCCCTCATCCTCCACCCCGGCGAGCCGACGGGCTTAATTGTAAACGTCCATTCAGTAATGTCAAGTGGAAAATAAACGGCCATTTAGTTATTCTGAATCCCGCGCTTGGCGGCGAAGCTGTCCCGGGCTGGCAAGCGTTTGAGAAATTCTCAGGAAAATGTCGCCTCGTCCTCGCGAAACGTCGGATGAAGAAATCCTGGCTGCCACCGGCCGCGCCATGCAAAACTACAGCCCCACGCAGCTCACCCTGGCGCACGTCGCCAAAGAAGCCGGCGTGGTCCCGGCCACGCTCATCCAGCGCTTTGGCACCAAGCGAAACTTGCTGCTGGCCGCTTGCCGCACGGCTCCCGCCGGCGTCCGGCGACAGTTCGACGCCGCACGGGCAAAATACAAGTCCCCGCTGAAGACGCTGCTCGAACTTTATGTCGCCTGCAGCAGTTTTGCTTCGACGCCGGAGTCCATGGCCAATGGGCTGGCCTACCTCCAGAATGACCTGACCGATCCCGAGTTTCACGCCATTACTCTCGCCCAATTCACAGCGCTGCGCGCGGAAACGCGGAAACTGCTTGACCAAGCCGTCGCCGGGCGCGAATTGGTCAAGTGTGACACCGCCGAACTTGCCCGGCTGATCCAGCAAGTCCGTGGCGGCTCGATGCTGGATTGGGCCGTCTTCCGCGAAGGCTCGCTCGCTTCTTGGCTCCGCCGCGACCTCGAAGCTTTGCTTCGGCCCTACCGGCGATCCGGCAAGACGTTGCGGCACAAATGAAATGCAGGCAGCGAAAAGCGCTCTTTGCGGCTTGCCAATAGGAGCGAAGCTATCGATTCCCCACCAGTCGCCAATCCTCGATCACGGATCACTTCTCGGATAACCCTCCTGCCAAGACCAGAAAGACCAGAAAGACCAGAAAGAAACCATTGGTAATTCACCCTAATCCGTGTTACGATAAACTTGCGTTTGTTGCTCTTGTTTGTATCGCCTTTAGGTAAGGAAGCGGTCGCAAGGTCACACTTGCGGCCTTTTTTTTGCGCGGTTGACCGCTTTGCAGCCAGCCGGGCGAAGCTTGAAGACGGCCGCGGCTCTGTTGAGGGGCTCGGAACCTGGGCATCAGATAGCTTAAAGTAGTGCTCAGTCGAAAGGCTGACGGAAACGAGTAAATGCAGTGAGTAAAGAACAGGGTACAGTGAAGTGGTTCAATGCCAGCAAGGGCTTTGGGTTCATCCAGCGCCAGAGCGGGGAGGACGTTTTCGTCCATTTCTCCGCCATTCTGGCTGATGGCTACAAGACTCTCAACGACGGCCAGGCGGTTGAATTCGAAGTGACCAAGGGTCCGAAAGGACTGCAGGCCACCAACGTACAGCCCCTCTAATTCAGCTTCAAATAAAAAAGGGCGGCGCGCCTCGGTGCGCCGCCCTTTTTGCGTCGGTGAGGAGGATTCGGACGAAATCTTGTCGCCGTTACCTAACGGCTGGTTCCGCGACTTCCGCCGCTCTTTTTGCCGGGCGGTGCTTCAGGAATCCGCGCGCTGCCAGCAATTCCGCATTCAAGAGCGCCGCGCCCGCTGCCCCGCGTACCAGGTTGTGCGACAGCAGCGTGAGCTTTACGTCATGCAGCGGGCATTCCCGGATCCGCCCGACCACCGCCGCCATACCTTCTCCGGCTTCCACGTCGCGCCTCGGCTGCGGACGGTTTTCTTCGTCCACCACGACCACGGGATGCCGCAATGCCGTTGGCAACGAAGCAAGCTCTTCGTCCACTTCAAACGTTCGCAGAGCTTCGCGGACCTCATCGAGGGAAGCAATTTTTTTCAGCCCCAAGGACACGCATTCCAGGTGCCCATCGAGCACCGGAACCCGATTGCAGTGCGCGCTGATGCCCAATCCCGCTTCGACAAATCGCCTCCCGTCCCACTTGCCCAGCAGCTTTTGTGGTTCCGCCTCCATCTTTTCCTCTTCGCCGCTGATGAACGGCACCACGTTCGCTTGAATATCCATCGAAGCTACGCCCGGATAGCCTGCGCCGGAAATAGCCTGCAACGTCACCACAAAAATTTTCTCCAGCCCGAACGCGTCCACGAGCGGCTTCAGCACCAGAACCAATCCCGCCGTCGAGCAATTTGGGTTAGTCACGATGAATCCGGTGTCGTAACCGCGGTTCTTCTGTTGCATCGGAATCGCCTCCAAGTGGGAGGCATTTACCTCTGGAATCAACAGCGGCACGTCCGCATCCATCCGATGGTTGCTCGAATTGCTGACCACCGGATAACCCGCCCGTGCAAAATCCTCTTCCACCGGCCCGGCTACGGAAGAATCCAGCGCCGAAAAAACAAAGTCGCATTCGAGCGCCGGCTCCACGCCTTTCACCACCAGTTCTCGCCCCACCCTGGGAATCGGCGTCTCCAGGTGCCAGCGAACCGCTTCGGCAAAGGTTCTCCCCGAGGACCGTTCCGACGCCGCAACTTCGGTCAACTCGAACCACGGGTGTTCGGCAAGCAGGTTCACCAGTCGCTGCCCGACGATGCCGGTTGCGCCCAGCACTCCGGCCCGCCATTTCTTCTCCACCTTCTTCACCCGCTTCTTTTGCTCGCCTGGCTCCATTTCCTCATTCCTCCCATCTTGAATTTGCGAGCTCACACGGCACCTCCGGAGGGAAGCGCGCTGGAGCATTCGCTTGCAGGCCCAATCCGCGTGCCGCGCGCTTGCGGGTTGAACGTATTGCGTACCCACACCACCATTTCACTTTCCGCGGCTAGCGGGAGCACTTTGGGGTGCAGCACTTTCGCACCGCCGGCAGCGAGCGCATGCGCTTCCTCGTAACTCAATTCATGGAGCAGCCGCGCTTCGGCCGACTCTTGCGGATTCGCCGTATAAATGCCGTCCACGTCGGTCCAGATCACCAGCTCATCGGCATCCACCACCTGCGCAACGATCGCGCCTGAAAAATCTGAACTATTGCGGCCCAGCGTGGTAATCCGCCCATCCGGAGTAGCGCCGATGAAGCCGGTCACTACCGGCACGGTCCCCTCTTTCAGCAGCGGCAGAAGAATTTTGCGCCCGCGCAACTTGCTTTGTTCCAGGTGCGGCTGGGCATCGCGAAACGTATCGCAGGTCAGGACAAATTCCGACGAAGTCACCGGCACGGACGCAACCTCCAGCTTTTCCAGGGCCGCCGCGAAGAGCCGGGCACTGAACCGTTCGCCAAAAGAAGCCAGCCGGTCGGAAAACTCGGCCCTGTTCGTGCTCTGCCTCCAGCCCGCCACTTCATGCAGCAGGTCGTGTTCGAGCAATTGCAATTCATGACGCACGCGGCGGTCGCTCTCTTCGTCGAGCCGCAGGTTCTCGAGCACTTCCAGATGCATCTCCAGGACCACTTCCGCTTCCCGCCGCGCGTAAGGCACCTTGCCCGCTGCCAGCGCCTTCTCAATGGTCAGCAGATGGTCGGTTACGCCTTTCATGGCGGAAACCACCACGACCACTTTCGATTTCTGAGCCGCTTCCCGCACCAGCCGCGCTGCGTGGAGCATGCGCTCCGCCCCCAGCAGGGAGCTGCCGCCAAACTTGAAAGCCACTACCTTGCTGCATCTCTTACCGTCCCCGCCGCTCCAAAGCGCCGCGCCTGGCTGTGCGGCGGGGCGCCGTTCGGCTGCTTCTTCTGGCACGTTTTCCTGGTTCATGGCCTGCGCTCCCGGTTTCCATTCTCGAGTCCGGCGGCTGGAGCGTCTCTCGCGGAGGGCTCAAAAAACAAAAAACCCACCGCCAGGTTTGCTTCCGGCGGTGGGTTGGAAACTCTTTTCTATCTTGCTAGCTGTTTTTCCCATCGCCGGAAGCGGTAATAGTCTTCTTCATAGTCGTAGTCGAGGTAGTCGACTTGGACGATTTGGAAGTAATTCGCTTCTTGGCGATGGACATCATCACAAACCAGAGCCTACCATGCCTTTTTCCCCAAGGAAAGGTATTTTTCGCCGCCCTTTACTCTTAAGTGCGTTCACCTTATGTTTTGCCCTGTATCGTCGCATTTTGCGCTCACAATGAGGAGGGACGCGGGGTGTGCCGGTCGAAAGTTCCCGAACTCTCGAGGTTCCCGAACCGCGTGTGTTCCTGGCGGAGACAAGTTGGCCGATGCGGGAAAATAGCTCCAGACGCTTCCCGGTAAGGACCGCCGTAGTCCTGTTGTTGTTCGCGGTGGCGGGTTTATCGACGGTCTCGAAAAGCAGCAAATACCTGCCCCATTCGAATCCCCTCCACTGCTTCGCGAAACAGGCCAAGATGAATGTGGCGGATCATCCAGTCCACTTCATTCCCACCCAGGCTTACCTGGTCTCAGGAATTGTTCCCCCGCAACCAGAGTTTATGGCCGCACCCCAGTTCCAGTCCGAAGGGCTTGCCCTTCGGCGGATCGATCTGGCGGCTTCTTCGCAGCATCGCGCTCCTCCGTCCGTCGACGCCTAGAGCGTCAGCGTCTCCAAAACAGCGTCGCCTTCGTTCCAAAGCCATGAGGCAGTCCGATGGGCTAGGCATAGGCCCATTCGACTTGCGGTGACCGTTAGGAAGAACGATCAGCCCATACCGTACCAGTCAGAGGAACCTTCATCCCGGCTCCTCCGGTTTGGGGCCGGTTTGGCGAGTGCCGCTCCAAAAGCAGAAAGGAAATGGTAGCATGGGGCAAATCGTAAAATGTGACGTTTGCGGCAAAATTTACAATCAGAGCCATCTCAGTGCGCACAAGCGTATGTCCCACGGCCAGCGCGAGAAGCTTCGCTCCAACAAGAATGAGCCAGCGAGCGTGGCGGCCATTGTTTCGATGTACGAACAATTGCCCGAGGAGGGCAAAAAGGAAGTCCTCAACCGGCTTTTAGCCGGTGAAGGTCGGCCAAAATCCTAGGCTGCGGAAGGGAGCCCGTCATACTTCCTTAGCCCGAACTCGCCGAAGTCGTCTTGAGCTCAACTGTGCCCCGCGGCCGACTTCAGCAGGATATTCAAATCATCCGGATGAATCGCGCAAAGTTGCGCTTCTTCGCGCTGGATATCACCGTTGCGGATCAGCGTCACCAGGGATTCTTCCAGTGTAAACGATCCCTTTTTCTTGGTGAGCGGAATCTCCTGGTGAAGATACTGAAGGTTGTTCCTGCGAATGTGATGCCGCGCGCCGTGTCCCACCATCAGGAGTTCCGACGCCGGCATACGCGCGCCGTTCCTGGCCGGCAGCAGAATTTGCGTCAATACGGCGGCAAGCGCCATCGCCAGTTCCTGTCGGATGGCGTTCTGGCGTTCCACCGGGAAGGAATCCACGATGCGCGCCACCGTCGAGGCCATGTCGGTCGTGTGCAGCGTGGAAAGCACCAAGTGTCCTGTTTCCGCCGCTACCACGGCAATGCGCATGGTCTCCGGGTCCCGCATTTCTCCAACGACGATGATGTCGGGCGCCTGCCGCAGGGCAGCACGCAATGCCGTCGGGAAATCCGGAGCATCGGTCCCAATTTCCACCTGCTCGACCACGCTTCGAACGTGCTTGTGCTCGTACTCGATAGGATCTTCGATGGTTACGATGTGCCTCGGCTCCCGCATATTGATTTCATGGATCAACGCGGAGAGCGTTGTGGACTTGCCCGAGCCTGCCGGGCCGCCAATCAGCACGAGTCCCCGCGGCAGATGTGCCAGGTTGGCCACCGATGGCGGCAAGTGCAGCTCTTCGAGTTTCGGCACGCTGGTCGGCAGGGCACGAATGGCTGCCGCCGCACGCCCGCGTTCGCGGTGGAGATTGATTCGGAAGCGCGCGAGGCCTTCCACTCGATAGGAGGAGTCCGCAATCAGGGTTTCTCGGTACCGCCCGAGCGCGTGCGGTGAAAGCGCTGGAAGCACCGCCGCCTCAATCTCCGCCCCATCCAGAGGGGTGGCCTCCAATTTGCGCACTTCGCCTTGCACCCGCACGCACGGCGGCGCGTTTTCCACCAATAGCAGGTCGCTTGCGCCTTTGTCGATTAGCGTCTTCAGCCACTGGTCCAGCCGCGCCGTCGCACCCGAGTCCGCGGTTTCGGCGTCCCGCCTGGCGGCGGGTTCCTGCGGCCATGGATTCCGTTCTTCCCGATTCTCCATCCCCGCCTCGTGTTCCCAGTTGGCATAATCCCAATTTGCAGAAGGAAGTGGCGCGCCATGTCAGTCTGGATGACCGGTTTGTTAAAGTCCAGCCTTAGAACTTGCTTGCGGGAAACAGCCCGCATGGTCTAACTTGCCTGGCTTCGAGAACGCCATCCCAACTCAAACGCAGGAGGAATGTCCATGATGAGCCTACCGAAGACCGCAGGGAGAGTCGCCATCGCTCGACTGCTTGTCGCAGGAATGCTGGTCACTGCCCCCACACTGCTGCTCAAGGCGCAGATGCCTAATCCCTACGGCCCGTCGATCAGCCTTGAGAATGCGAAGAAGGCTGCCGCGCCCGCGCTGGCCGAAGCGGAGAAGAACCACTGGAACATGGCGGTGGCCATCGTCGATCCCTCCGGCAACCTCGTTTATTACGAGAAAATGGACAACACGCAGCTCGGCAGCGCTAACGTGGCCATTGACAAGGCGCGCTCGGCAGCTTTGTTCAAGCGGCCCACCAAAGCCCTGCAAGATGCGCTAGCGGGCGGTGGAGACGGGCTCCGGCTCCTTCGCGTGCAAGGGGCTGTGCCCGTCGAAGGAGGTATCCCGCTCATAATGGAAGGAAAGATTGTAGGTGCTATCGGCGTCTCGGGAGCCGCCAGCGCGCAGGACGCCCAGTGCGCCAAGGCCGGAGCCGACGCCATCAAGTAAGCTTCCTGACGGTGAGAAGTGGCGGAAACCGTTTATCTTTCGCTCGGTTCGAATCTTGGCGACCGCGAGAAAAATCTGCGCAGTGCCATTGCGACACTTGCTGATGGGAAAGTCCGCGTGACGCGTGTCTCATCGTTTTACGAAACCGAACCCGTGGATTTGCTCGAGCAACCATGGTTCTTGAATTGTGTCGTGCAAGGGGAGACCGACGTTTCTCCGCTGGACTTGTTGCGCGCGCTGCGCGGAATCGAAGCGCGCCTGGGCAGTAACAAGCTTGTGCCCAAAGGTCCCCGGCTAATTGATCTGGATATTCTTCTTTACGGGGACCAAGTTATCGATACGCAGGAATTGCAGGTCCCGCATCCCCGCATGCTTCTTCGCAAATTTGTGCTCGTTCCACTGGCCGAAATCGCGCCAAACTTGAAGCATCCCTCCTGGAGCCGAGCGGTAGCGCAGCTTCTTTTGGAGACGCAGGATAACCGTCAGGTGCGAAGGCTGAATCAACCGGTGTAGGGCGATAGAGGGGCGCGGCATCCCGCGCCCTCCTGCAAGAGCGGCAGTTAAGTTTTTGGTTCAACTCAACTCAACTCAACTCAACTCAACTCGTGCGGTGCAGCATGAGGCGGTGAAGCCTCATGGGCTTCGGCTGCAGGGCCTCGAGCTCGATCTCGGCCAGGTGACCCTCACTGACCTCGCTCCAGCGATAAACGCCGGGCTCGGTTTCCATCGTTTCGCGGCCATTCAACCGGCGCAGGAATTCGCTGGCGGCCTCGCGCGAAGCCACGGCCCTCACCGTCGGACGAGCCAGCGCTTCGACCGCGTAACTGCGCAGGAGTTTGTGCCAGTAATGATCGAACAGCTCGCCGGAAGCGAAAATGTCGCTCCAGGCGACTTCGCCTCCGTAAGCTACAACGACACCGACCACGCGCTCACCCTTCAGCCCGGACGTTCGATCGGCGAAGCGGCGCTGCACTTCGGCAACGAAATCGTCGATGGACACGCCAACCGCGCTCGACTGATAAATCTTTTCGTAGGCTTCCGTATGCGCGTTGCCGGCAATGGCGGTTTGGAGGTCGCTCCCGGAAATCCTTGGCCGAGGTGCCCCGGCCGGTGTGAGAGCGGTTGACCCGCTGCGAACCGCGCTCCAAACCTCCGCTTGCTTCTGATCGACGGCGGCCTTCTCACGTACGCTAGGATGAACAATGGTTTGGGCCGCTGCGAATTGTGAACTGCCCGTCCAGCGGCCATGCTCGACGCAGAAGACATCCAACGGAAGCGGTGGCGCGCCTGCGGGCACGATGCGGTCCTTGCCGATGACGCGGTCCTGTTTGCCGCCGCTCACAAGTTCGCCCGCGAGCAACAGCAGCGGCCGCTTGCTGCGGTTGAGCAGCATGAGCTGGTTCACGGAAGCCCCGGTTGGCTGGGGAATGTAGATTGGACGGCCATCCCGTCCGCGCACCATCTCTTCCGAGCCGCGCTCCCGCACCACGACTTCCCCGGTCGACAGGCCTTCTTCCAAAGTCAGAAAGGCGCTGGTGTCCTGGCCAAAAGAAGCGACCACGGGAAATACGGAAATATTTTCGTAGGTTGCGGGATCTAGAATTCGCCAATCGCCTTCCGGGCTGGGCTGCCGCGCGGGCGGCGAGGTGCACGCCAGAATTGGCTCCGGATTCGAATCGAACTCAGACCCACATGGTTTGCTCGGCTGAGCATTCAAGCTGGGGGGCGTAGTGGGCTGGCCATTCGAACCGGGGTTGGCCTCCGGATGAACGAAGGCCGAACCGCCAAGTGTGATGATTCCAAGCAGTCCGCCAACAAGGGCGGCAAAAATCGAGCGCTCCATAAATTGCTCCTTCCGTGAACTTGAACCGCGTCGCGGCCGGTCGCCACGATCACGACTCAGGGTTAGAACGAAGCGCTTGGAATTTCTTGCAGAGATGTTTTGCAAAACGGCCAAGAGCAGCCAAGGGGAGGAAAGGAACTTCTTTCAACGCGGCTAGTCGATCCGAGCGGCGGTAGGCCGCCGATTCGGACTAGCCGTTAGGATCGCCAAGGTTAATCCGGGTCTTGCGTTTGTTCTTGTTGGCTGCGTCCTCTTCGCGCTCGTACTCGGCGATTTCCTCTTCGGTGTAAGAAAAAGTGTCTCGCGCGGCGAACATGGAATTGCGGCCTGCCTGTCTTTTTTTCTTGCGCATCGCGCCAAATTCGCGGCGCACCAGGCGGATGGGTGCCTCAATCACCTTTATCTCAACAAGAAGATCGCTGACTTTTTCGAGAAAGTCGTGAAGGTGATAGGGCCGGACCACGTAAGGCAAACGCGAGGCCTCGATTTGCTGGGTGAACTGCCGCTCGCCCGTTTCCGGAATGAGGAAAAGTGCGCGAATGCGCCCGCCGGCGTCTTGCGGGACAGTGGCGATTTCGCGAAGGGTAAAAAAAACAGGGCTCTCGAGGTCGATGGCGGCGGCGTTGGCCACGACGAGCGACCAGTCCGCGTTTTTCAGCTCGGATAGGAGCATTTTCGCGTCAGCAACAATCCGAACTCGCCAGCCTTCCGAGTCCAGAACCTGCTTCACGGCGCTGGCGCCATGGGGGTCATTGTCGAGCACAAGAATCCCCACCTGACGGGGAGTGGCCGTAGGACTGGTGCCCATAAAGATAGTGTACCTGCTGGCCGCCATCGGAAATGGGGCAGTCAAATTCTTGAACCTTATGGAGCAACTGACCGCCAGGACAGCTCGCCGCTTGGAAGTGCCAGGGTACTCGTTGAAGCTAGAGGCCCACCACAAGGGAGGTCCCGGGGGCATACTTTTGCAGGCCAATGCCATCCCAAAAGACACGGTAGGTCGTCCTACGCTTGGCCGAATCGGTGCCCGTAAAGAGGATTTGGAAGCCATCGCGCGACCATTCCCCATCCGTTGCCGATAGGTTGGGGAGGGTCAGGACAGAGCGGCGTTTCGAGTGAAATTCATAGAAAAATAAAGCCCCGGCTTGGCCATTCTCAACCGCCGGAGTTCCGGTTGGTGGGCGGAGGAAAGCAGCAGAAACAAGCACAAGGTCGGGGTTGGTGGGATGCAGCCGCGCCGTGAGCATGCCTCCACAGGCAAAATCGGGCTCGCACAGATCCTTGATGGGAAGCGTTTGCGTGGCCCGGCCATCCTCTGCAATCCAGGCTAAAGCAACCTGATTTGGAGTCGTTCCGAGCAAAGTGTGCGGGTCGGCCCAGTCTTGAATGCTTTCGAAAGAGTCTGAGCTTAGGACCGCTGCCTTGGTTGAATCGCTCGAGGGAAAAGCCCAGATCTGCCATTTTCCGCCTTGTTGATTCAAATAGGCGATGCGGGAATCGTCTGGAGACCACCTTGGGCTTCGAACATCGCCGCGAAGCAGTTCCTTGACGCTATGGGAATCGTAATCGTACTCGTTGATGGTGCGGACGGCGCCCCCTTGGCGAACGAAGAGCAGCCGCTTGCCATCATGGGAGGCCGACAAATCAGAGCCCGACCCTCCCGGAACGGTTCGAACGATGGAACCGCGCTTGAAAACGATCTGCTGGCTGGCATCCAGGTAGGCAATAGAGATAGGGGATTGAAACTTGCTGACGCTCGAAACCGGAACGGGCGGCTTCTTCTTGGCGTCGTCATCGTCTTGCTGCTCAGGCCGGTTGTTAATTTTGGGGAAAAGCTCCGTCGCGATGCGGCCGCAACCCTTCAGCGAGCCGATTTGGGCATGATCGATGGAAATCTTGAAGGAGTACTTGCCGCCAAGCGGGGAAGTGGTGGTTAAAGTGTCGTTGGTGGCGTCGGTGCAGGCTTCCCGGGATAGATGCACGGCGACGAGCGCACCGGTGGCCGAATCCTTGGCATGATAGGTCCAGCCTTGCCCTGAGGGTTCATGCGTGACGTCGGCCGGTTCCAGAGGAATCGGAGGGTAGCCTTCGCGGTCGAAGCGTTCCGGACCCTTCAGCCCGATACGCACGCTCCAATTGGGCTGATTGCCAAACCCAAGCAGCAGAATGGGATAGTGCGTGGACTGCGGCGCAGGCGGCCCTGCGGGAAGGGGTTTTTGCGTTTGCGTCTGTACCGGACTCGGGGCGGGCCCCGCCTTCCCTTGCCAAAAGGAAGGCAGCAGAAAGGTCCAGGACAGCACCAACCGACCGAGCACGACTTGAAGCCGCTGGGCCATGCTCTAGAGATTCCTCCGGATGCAAAAGCATACCGTCCCCACCGAGAGTAGGCAATTGGTCTTACTGGCAGCATGCCGTTATTTCCACAGGGCTGGTCACCAGCAAGAGAGACACGGGCAGCTGTATGCGAAAAAAAAGCGAAAATTTACGCTTGACAAAGCGAACAAAAAGCGAAATACTGCGAACCTGCTTCGAGGCGGGCTATGTCTCCAGTTCACTCCACTATGGCGCTCGATTCTCCGATTCGGCGCCGCCGCGTTTCACCAACTCCCGAATCACTCTTTCCTGAGTGTCCTGACGACCTGAGCCCAAAGCAAGTGGCTGGCAACCTTGCCCCGGTTGCCGGCCAACGCGGCACCATTTCGGATCGCACCACGCCGGATTGCCCCCCGGCGTCACCGGCCAAACAGCGGACCCCAGACCGCTCCCATAGCCCGGTCCGAAATTTTGCCGCGGACCCCAGTGACCGCGCTCGCGCGCGGCTGGTCGGCATCGCCCGCCTTGCTGCAGCTTCGCCGCCGGCGGAGACAAGAAGAAAATCGGCGGAGCGGCCGGAATATTTTGTTTTGCCGGTGAAATCGATTCTCAATCGCTGCGATTCCGAGCGCGTGCCATTTGAGTGGACCATCAATCCATACCGGGGATGCGAATTTGCCTGCAAATACTGCTACGCACGCTACACGCACGAATACATGGAACTGGACGGCGGGGAATTCGAAAAAAAGATTTATGTGAAAAAAGACGCGGGTCCGCTGCTGGCCTGGGACGTGGCGCACAAATATTCGTACGCCCGAGCGGCATCGGGCGGAACGCATGCCGAGCACATTGCCATCGGCACGGCGACCGATCCTTATCAGCCGGCTGAACGCGAACATGGCGTGACGCGCGCATGCTTGGAGGAGCTCGCAAAGCGAGAAGGGCTCAGCGTTTCGATCATCACGAAGTCGGACCAGATTGTGCGCGATATTGACGTGCTGCAGCGCATCGGGGAGCGCTCCAACCTGGCCATCGACATTACCATTACAACGCTGCGAACGCGCCTGGCGCGCATGCTGGAACCTCGCGCGCCGCGGCCAGACTTGCGCCTGGCGGCGGTAAAGCAATTGAGCGAGGCGGGGCTCGCCGTGGGGGTGTCCGCTTCGCCGCTCATTCCGGGAATCACAGACCGCGAAGGAGATTTGGAAGCAGTAGCCGCCGCGGGAAAACAGGCTGGCGCGCAATGGTTCTTCTCCGGAGTGCTATTCCTGATGCCCTCGTCGGCAAAACAGTTCTTTCCGTTTTTGGAATCGAAATTCCCGCGGCTAGTCCAGCAGTACGAGAAATGGTTTGGCAGGAACGTCTATGCGCCGGAAGACTACAGGAAGAAAGTTGCCGAGCGCGTGGCGCGGATCCGCCAAACGTATGGTTTTCGTTCGGGCCCGCGGTTCGAAAACAAGCATGCGATGGGTTGCACGCAAATGTCGCTCGAGTGGGATGCCGCCGCGGCAGCCAAGGAGATGGAGCGGACCGCCGACACAAGAGGATATTCCTAGACCGTCCGAGCGCCCCCGGCGAGGGATTTTCACGGGATGATGATGCGGGATTCTTCGCGCCTCAATTCGGGAGCTTCCGGGAATTGGCCGCGCAGGAATTCGATGAACAGACGCGAGCGCGGCCGGGCGTTGGTCCGCAGCAGACCCATGCGGTAAAGGAAGACCAGCAAATAGAAGATCTCCATGTCTTTGAAAGAGGCGGAATTGGCGCTCTCAGCCTGGTGCTCTCTGATTTCTTCAAGGAATGCTGCGAGCGCGGCGTAAAGTTCACGCCGCAGAGGAGCCTGTGGCGGTTTTTCATAGATGAGACCGGAGCTTAGCGTTTTGTAGGTCTGCGCAAGAGCCTCGAGAGCAGCAAGGACGTCGTTGTCCGTGGCCGAAGGCTGGGCCGCGCAGAACTTCGCAATCGAAAACGCCAGCGCAGCCATGAGTTGTTGATGAGTGTGAAGGATGTCCCGAGGGATGGTTTCCTCGAGCAAGGGAGTGTCGTCCGGGATGTCGCGCGGATGCTCGCTTTCGTAGCGATGCGCGGCGATGAGGTACGGGCAGTCGGCAGGGCAGTCCATCGCGACTTCGCGCTCGGTGCCGCAGCAGACCGCACAAATCTTTTCCCCCTTGGCGGGGCAGAAGCGCGAAGCCTTGCGTTTTTCACAGACCGGGCAGGACACCGACACTCCTCGAGCGAGACAAGACCGTCCAGCAGAATACGCCCGTACCAGCCAAATCGCAAAAAGACAGGAGAGGCTTCTCGCTACGGCGAACACAAAACGGGACTCTAAAAAAATCACGCCATGATGACTTTGTTGTGGAAACGGCGGGCGGCCACCACGAGCAGAAACGTGCCCATGGCCGTAAGCGCAAGAGCGTCGAACCAGAGATGCTGTATCCCCGCGCCGCGCAGAATGATGCCGCGAGTGATGTTGATGAAATAGGTTGCGGGAATGAAGTTGCTGAGCCAGTAGAAGATCCAAGGCATGGTTTCGCGAGGGAAGATGTAACCGGAAAAGAAAATGCTGGGCAGAAAGGTGAGGAAGGAAAGCTGCATGGCTTCCGACTGCGTGGTGGCCTTGCTCGACACAAGAATCCCGATGGACAGGGACACAAACAAATAAGGCAGAGAGAAAAGTGCAAGCAACAAGACGTTGCCGTGAATCGGAACCAAAAAAACAAAGCGCATAAAGGCGAGAATCATGCACAGTTCAAAAAAGCCGATGCCAAGATAGGGAAGCAATTTGCCAAAAAGCAGCCCCATGGGGCGGACCGGGGTAACGAAAAGCTGCTCGAGCGTACCGCGCTCTTTTTCTCGAACGATCGAAAAAGCCGTGAGAAACGTGGTGACGTTGAGGAGCAGGACGGCGGTCAGGCCGGGCAAAAAGAAATTAGGCGAGCGAGAGTCGGGATTAAAGAGAATTTTCGGTCGCATGTCCACCGGGAACGCAGCGGAGCGGTCCTGGAGAACGCGGCGCAGCGATTCATCGAGGCCGATGGCGGTGGTGACATTGATGGCTTGGCCGGCTACCGAGGAATCGGAGCCGTCAATGAGCACCAGGACCTGGGCGCTCATTTGGTGGAGAAGGCGGTCGGAATAGTCGACGGGAATCTTGACGCCCACGCGCGCGCGGCCGGAGATGATGGCGTCGTTGAGGTCCTTGTCGTTCTCCACATAGCGGATAATGTGAAACGTGTCGGAATTTTTCAGGCGGTCCAGCAGTTCCCGACTCTCCTGGCGGCCGTCGGCGTTGTAAACGACGGTATGGACTTGGCGAATGTTGGTGTCGATCGCGAAGCCAAGAACGGTCATCTGGAGCAGCGGAATAATCAGCGAAAAAAACAGGGTCGCCGCATCCCGGCGAACGTGCAGGACTTCCTTGTAAAAGACGGCGGCGAAGCCGCGGAAGATGTTAGTCACTGGCGGCCTCCAGAAGCGCCTGATGCTTGTAGGTGAGTTCTACGAAAACGTCCTCCAGACTTGGCGCAAGCGGGCGGATTTCCGTCACGGCAATGCCATGGTTCCCGAGCTGATGGCGCAGGCTCTCCATATCAAAACTCTCGTCAACGAGCGCATGGATGGATTGCCCGAAAATCGTGGCGCTGCGAATCCCGGGAATATGGCGGGCCAGCCGCAGGGCGCGGGTAACTTCGGGCGCGGTGATTTCCACGCGCATCGTCCCGGCCGGCTGGACGTCAGGAAGCTGGCGAAGCGAATCGGGCGTGCCGTCAGCAATGAGCTTGCCATAATAAATGTACGCGACATGGCTGCAGCGTTCCGCTTCATCCATGTAGTGCGTGGTCACGAAAAAAGTGATGCCGTGCCCGGAGAGCTCGAACAACAAATCCCAAAGCTGGCGCCGCGCCACCGGATCGATGCCGGCGGTGGGCTCGTCGAGAAAAAGCAGCTTCGGCTGATGCAACATGGCGCAGCCGAGGGCCAGGCGCTGCTTCCACCCTCCGGACAGCTGGGCCGCTAACCGGTTCAAGTAAGGCGCAAGCCCGTTTAACTCGATGATTTCTTTTATTCGCTGTTTGAGCCGGGCCGGTTCGAGGCCGTAGATCCTGCCGTAGAACCTCAGATTCTCCATGACCGTCAAATCGTAATATAGACTGAAATTCTGCGACATGTAGCCGATCTGCTCGCGCACAGCTTCGGATTCGGTGCCAACATCGAGGCCTTCCACTCGAGCGGAGCCGCCGCTGAGCGGCAGCAGGCCGGTGAGCATCTTGATGACCGTCGTTTTTCCGCTGCCGTTGGGACCCAGGAACCCGAAGATTTCGCCTTTTTCGACCCGGAAGCTTACGTCATTGACGGCCGTGAAGTTCCCAAACCGCCGCAGGAGATGCTCGGCAGAAATGGCCGGCTCGTTCGTGGTTTGCACCGGGGTTGCCATTTCTGTCAGCTCGCTGATTTGAGCTTCACGTCGGCCGCCATGCCCGGACGCACGTGGCCTGTCGGATCGTTGATGCGGATCTTCACGCCGAAGACCTGGTGGACGCGTTCCTCGAGGGTTTGCACATTGCGCGGAAGAAATTCGGCTTGCTGGTTGATCTGCTCCACTTCGCCGTCGAAAACCGTGTTGGGAAAAGAATCGACGCGAACTTCTGCCTTTTGGCCCACCTTCACGCGGCCAAACTCGGTTTCGGGAATATAAATTCGGACGTAAATCTGGTCTTTTTCGAGAAGCGTGGCGACCGGAGTGTTTGGGGCGATCAAGTCTCCGGGGCGGACATCGAGAACCTCGACAAGTGCCGCGGAGGGCGCAACGACCTGGCGTTCGCGGAATCGAGCGAGGTCGTAGGCGTAGGCCGCTTTGGCCTGCTCGATGTCTTCAGGGCGATTGCCGTGCTCCATCTTTTCGAGGGTCGCCTGGGCCTGAAGATAGCGCGCCTCGGCGGAGGCGATTTCTTCAGGCCGATAACCCCGCCTCATTTCATCGTACTTGTGCTGGGCCATTTCTCTTTGCGCCAGCGCCATTTTCCAATTCGCTTCGGAGGTGTCGCGCTGCTGCTGGGAGACCAGGTCTTTTTTGGCCAGGGCGTCGTAGCGCTCAAAATCGAGGCGCGTGCGGATTTCGTCGGCCTTGGCGCGTTCCAGATCGTCTTCGGCGGCGTCGACGTCCTCTTTGCGGTAACCGTTTCTTCTCAGTTCGTAATCAGCCTTGGCCTGTTCGGCGGCGGCGCGCGCTTCGGCAATTTCTTCCCGGCGGTAGCCGCGTTCGGCTTTTTGCGCATTGGCCCGCGATTGCTCGAGCGAAGCTTTCAGTTCCTGGTCATCAAAGGTGAGCAGGATCTGCCCGGGCTCGACCGCATCGCCCTCGCGAACCAGAACTTGGTCAATGCGCCCGCCAACCTTCGAGCCAACGCGAATGTTGCGCGCCTCGACGGTTCCGGAGCCCAGGAGGGTGGTGTCCCGGTGGAACCAATTCGCGTAAAGAGCGGTGGCCGCCACCACGGCCGCCACTCCAACAATGAGGAAGAGGCGCTTCCGTTTCATAAGACTAGGCTCCTCGAATCGAAGACCGGCCTGCGGAGGGATCCGTGACATGGTTGTCGTTGCGCGGCGCCATGCCCGTCCAGAGCAGGTTAAAAGCGGCCTCAATGCGAGAATGCAGCGTGGCGTCCCCGTAGAGGGACCAAATCAAAAGCGTTCCGAAGATGGTTTGTCGAAACACGTAGGCCATCTGTTCGGCGGGGACGTCTTTCCGAATGGCCCCTTGTTCCTGGCCGATCCGAATCAACTCGGTGTGCACGGCCAGCACGCGGTTCTGCAAATCCACCATCGCCTGTCGCACCGGTGTGGTCGAAAGATAAGCCTGAAGAAGCGCGCGGATAATCTCGGGATTGCGCGTGGGTTCCTGGGTCATGCGAACGCCCAAGGCGCGCAGAAATTGCGGTATGGGCGCGTTGGTGCGGCGGGCCTGTTTCACAGCCGCTTCCAGTTTGCCAAATTGCATCTCGGCGAAGGCGATGAGGAGGTGATCCTTGCTTGGGAAATAGTTGAAAAAAGTGCCCTTGCCGAGGTCGGCAGCTTCGGTGATGTCCTCGATGGTGGTTTCGGCAAAGCCTTTCTTGCCGAACTGGGCGAGCGCGGCGCGAAAGAGCCGTTCACGGATTTCGGCGCTGCGACGCTGACGGCGATCGGAGGCGGGAACCCGGACGGCGGACTTTGGATGGCCCCTTGGCTTCGCTGTGGGTCTCATTGTGACCATCACTCATAAATGACCATAAGTCATATTCAGGCGAAAGGCAAGCGCCATCTTTCAGCCGCCCCGGGGCAAGCACCAAGAAGGGACTGGCTTGGAAATAAAACCACTACCCCGGCAGCACCCCGGGGTACGCGCTTGAGAGCAACGGCATACCGAGGGCTATTCTTGGAGCGAAGCGGGATCGGAAAGGTTCTTCGGCGACTTTTTGTTAAGAACGGAAATCAGTTCCTGCGCCGCAGGAGGCACGGCAACGGCGCCTTTCCGCACGATGGCCACAGCGTCTACTTTCTTGCCGTAAATTTTCTCGTTTGCGCCATTATCCGGGCGCAACGTCGACCCTTCCAGGGAGAGGCCCGCAAACAGGCCGCGGGCTCTGGAATAGCTCAACACCTCCGAGCGTAACGTCACGTCCGTGGCCGCCTCGGCATCCCGGCCTTTGGGACCGGCGGCCGCCGAGGCGTCCGCACCGAGCTTAACCTTGTTGTTGAGGATGGCCTTGGCGCCGCGCGGATTCATAACCAGGAGGACAAAATCCGTGGCTTGGCCGCCAAGTTGGAGCCCGAAGCTGCCACCTTCCAGGGCCATCATCGTTGGCGCGCCCCAAGGACCGGTAAAGTGTTCCCCCGTGCGGCAGGTCATCGCTCCGCGGCCAAAGCTTCCGCCAAAGATGAAAGCCGCCTTAAGCACCGACGGATAAATGATGACGCATTCGGCCTTGTCGAGCAGGTCTTGCGGAATGTCGTCGGGAATATCCAAAATCTCCTTGAGAACCGTACCGCAGTTTTCCAGACGATCGGCTTCTTTTTTGCTGTCTTTTGCGGTGAGGGGTAAAGCGACCAGGGAAAACGCCATCAGGAAACACGTCATGCGCTTCAACACGATTCACCTCGTCATAGTTTTCTGGGCCACGAGCATCATAGAGCGCAACAAATCTTCGCGCAACTTTGGAAAATGACGGGGTTGAGAGAGGGCCTAACTTGTAATTACGAGGCCGCAAGCGCGGAAGGGGTTGCCTTTCGACTATAATTTCGCAGAGCGGAATTCCGGCCGAGACAAAAATGAACAAGAGAAAAATAATCCGGCGATGTGCGGCAGGGATCCTTGCGACGACAGCCAGCGCGGGCGTGGGATTCGCCCAAAAAAAGGAGGAGCCGCGAAAAACGGCGAATCAACAAACGGCTGCTGGACGGCAGAAACAGAATGCGCTCGCGAAAAAACAAGCCGCAAAATTTGCCGCGCGCGCCGAGCAACTGCTTGGCACAGGTCCCGCCGGAAAAGGCCAGTGGGGCTTGCTGATCGTGGACCCGGCGACCAGCGAAGTACTTTACCAGCAGAACGCGGACCGCTACTTCGTACCGGCTTCGAACATGAAACTGTTCACCACCGCGCTGGCGCTCGGGAAACTCGGCCCCGATTACCGGTTTCACACCACGCTCGAGACCAGCGGAAGCATCGCGAATGGAATTTTGAATGGGAATCTGACGCTGGTCGGCCGCGGCGATCCGAATCTTTCCAACCGCAAATTTCCCTACAACCTGAAAGAAGAGTTCGACGGGCCGCCGGAAAAAACGCTTGCCGAATTGGCGGATGCGGTGGTGGCCAAAGGCGTGAAAGAAATTTCGGGGGACGTGATTGGGGATGACAGTTATTTCCCGCGCGAACGCTATCCGAGCGGCTGGGAAATTGACGACATGGTCTGGGAGTATGGCGCGGCCATTTCCTCGATCGTTGTGGACGACAATACCGTCGCGCTGACCCTGACTCCGGGCGACCAGCCGGGCAGCCCGGTGCAGGCCAGCGAAAGTCCCGCCACGGGGGACTTTGCGGTGGAAAACGATGTGACCACTTCGGCCCCGGACGTGAAGTCGGACCTGACCCTGACGCGCGAGCCGGGAGCAAGCCTCGTCGTGACCAAGGGCACGATGCCGGCGGGCGGCGCGCCCCGGAAATTGGTCCTGGCCGTGGAAGAGCCGGCGCAGCACGCGGCGACGGTGTTGAAGCATCTGCTCGAAGACCGCGGTGTGCGAGTGGACGGCGTTGCGCGCGCCCGCCACGAAGCCGCGAAAAAGCAGGAAGATCCAATGGTTTTGGCGGAGCACGTTTCGGTTCCCTTGAGCGATTCCGTCAAACTCATCAACAAGATCAGCCAGAACCTGCACGCGGAAATGCTGCTGCGAGCCGTGGCGCGGCAGAGCGGAACATGGGCCACCACGGACGAGTTGATGAAAGTCCCGCAGGATTTTTATGCTTCGGCGGGAATCTCGCCCGACGACGTGATGCAATCCGACGCTTCCGGATTGTCGCGGCACGATTTGGTGACGCCGCGCGCCGTCGTTGCTCTGTTAACGTTTGCGCAAAGCCAGCCGTGGTTTGAGATCTATTACCATTCGCTGCCCGTAGCCGGAGTGGATGGCACGCTGGAAGATCGCATGAAAAATACTCCGGCGGCCGGCCACATTCATGCAAAGACGGGTTCGGTCGAGCACGTGCGCACGCTTTCCGGCTTTGCCGAAACTCCCGCCGGGCGACGGCTGATTTTTTCTTTCCTGAGCAACAATCAGGCTGGAAAGAATCATGAGGCCGCCGATGCGCTGACGGGACTGTGCGTCGCAATGCTCGAAGAATTCAACCCGTCGCCGCCGAAGCCCAAGCACGCTCCCGAACGCAAGCGCGCGCATTGAGGTCGAGAAAGGCAACGTGCCGACGGAAATCATCGTTACGGTGTTTGGAAGCTCGCGGCCGCGCGAAGGCAGCACGGACTATGAAGAAGCGCGTGTGCTTGGGCGGGCTTTGGCGAAGCACGGCTTTGCGGTCTGCAGCGGCGGCTATGGCGGGGTAATGGAGGCCGTCTCCCGCGGAGCCAAGGAAGGTGGCGGGAAAACCTATGGTGTGACCGCCTCGTTCTTCAAATCGGCGAAGCTCAACCGGTGGGTGGACGTGGAAGTCCGCAAAGAAACCTGGGAAGAGCGGTTGTTCGAATTAATCCGCCTGGCGCACGGTTTTGTGGCATGCAAAGGCGGCACGGGAACGCTTGTCGAGCTTGCCGTGGTTTGGGAGATGCTCAACAAGTCGGTTATGCCCGCGAAACCGTTCGCCGTTCTGGGACATTTCTGGGCGCCGATTCTCGATCGCGTGAGGGAAGTGGAGTTGGGGCATCCCGCGTCCTGGAGCGAGGCGAACGGCCGGCTCGTGTATATTGCGGAATCACCGGGAGAAGCGGCGCAGCATCTCCACAACAACGTCAAATAGAAAATCAAAATGGCACGCACGGCGCAAGAAGTCCTCGAGTTCGACAAGCTGCGGGAATTGCTGCGGCGGCGCACTACGTGTGCGCCGGGACGGCGCGCGGTGGATGCGCTTGAGCCGGGAACCAGTCGCGTCACGCTGGAATCCGCGTTCGCCCTGATTCGCGAAGCGCGCGAATGGCTGCGCGGTGGCGGCGAACTCGGGTTTGGCGCGCTGGCCGACCCGCAAGGCTGGCTCGAAAGCATGGAAGGGCCGGGCGCAGTGCTGGAGCCGGGAGAATTGCTCGATGCGGCGTCGCTGCTGGAAACCGCGGGCTGGCTCGGTCAGCAATTTCGCGAGGAAGCGGCGAAGTTTCCCCTGCTTGCGGCACGCGCCGCTTCGACGGGCGATTTTCGCGACGTGCACGCCGCGATTCGCCGCTGCCTGTTGCCGAACGGCGGGATCAGCGACGACGCATCGACGGCGCTAAAGCGCATTCGCGCCAGCATCACCGAGACGCGGGAATCCATTCAAAAAACGCTGCAGCAGATTCTGCGCGCGCGGAACGGGGAGCCGGGAGAGGACTACGTTACGCTGCGCAACGAACGATTCGTAATTCCTGTGCGTGCGGAGCACCGGCGCAGCGTGCCCGGCTTGGTGCACGGCGTCAGCGCGACCGGCCAAACGGTGTTCCTGGAGCCGTTTGAAACCGTGGAGGCCAACAATCAACTCGTGCAGCTGGCCGAGGACGAGGCCGCGGAGATGGCGCGGATTTTGCGCGAACTCACGGAGAGGCTGCAGGCCATTCGCGGACCGCTAGAAGCCGCCGCTCGGACGATCGCGGAATTGGACGGCGTTTTTGCGCGTGCGCGATTTGCGCGCGATTTCGATGCCCACAGGCCGGAATTTTCCGAGGCCAATGAGTTGCGGCTGGAGGCCGCGCGCCACCCCGTGCTGGAAGACAAGCTCAAAAAAGAAAATCGCGCGATTGTTCCGATGACGCTTTCGCTCGGTGGACAAGAGCGAGTACTGGTGATCAGCGGGCCGAATACCGGCGGCAAAACGGTGGCACTGAAAACTGTGGGGATGGCCGCGCTGGCCGCGCAAGCGGGGATTCCCGTGGCCGCCGAACGGGCGGTTTTGCCGATCTTCGACCGCGTACTGGTGGACATTGGCGATGAACAATCGATTGCCGCCGACCTCTCCACGTTTTCCGCGCACATGTTGAATCTGAAAAGCATGCTCGAAGCCGCTACGCCGCTATCACTCGCGCTTGTGGATGAAATGGGAACGGGAACGGCCCCCGAAGAGGGTGCGGCGCTCGCGGTGGCGCTGCTCGATGAATTTCGCGCCAGAAATTGCTTCGTCTTGGCGACTACGCATCACGACCGGCTGAAAACTTACGCTGCCACGACGCCCGGTGTCGTGAATGCCGCGGTTGAATTCGACGACGTGAACCTGCGGCCGACCTACCGCTTGATGGTGGGTGTCCCGGGCGGCTCGAGTGGCATTGCCATGGCGCAGCGGCTGGGGATGGCCAAGGGCATCATTGAACGCGCCCGCTCGTTGTTGACCCCGGAATCGCGCGAAGCCGCAGACCTCATCGCCTATTTGCACCGCAGCCGCGACGAACTCGGCCGCCTGCAGCAGCAAATGACGGCGGAGCGGCATGCCCTGGAAGAGGAACGCAAGAAATTGCGGACGGAGTGGGTGGAACGCCAGCAAAAGCGCATCAAAGAACTCGAAGCGCAGTTTGCACAGATGCAGAGGCGCTTTGATGAAAACGTCGCGCGTGTCGTCGAAGCGGTGAAGGAACGCGAACTGCGCGCGCACCTCGAAAAGAGCGCGCGGCGGAAGATGCAAGATGCCCGCAGCGAGGCGCGCGAAGAATGGAATGCCGCGGTGGCGCAGACGATTTCGGATGCCCAAGCCGATCTTGGCGCCCCTGGAGCGTCTTGGGAAGCCGTCAGCCCGGACCGGTTGCAGGCCGGCACGAAAATTCGGGTGCGAGGATTCCGCAAGCCGGTGATTTTTCGGCGACTGGACGGCTCTTCCGCGGAAATCGAAGCCGGGCCGCTGCGCATGAAAGTGGCGCTGGAGGAAATCACCGGCATCGAGGGCCCAACCGCTCAAGCCGTCGCCGCCGCGAAGCTTCCGCGCGTTTCCGGCGTCACCGTGCATGCGCCGTCGCGCAACGCTCTGGCCACCGACGAAATCAAGGTGATCGGAATGACGGTGGAAGAGGCTACCGATCGCCTGGACAAATTCCTGGATGACGCGGCGCTGGAGCACAAACCGCGAGTGCGCATCATTCACGGCCACGGCACCGGCGCTCTAAGGAAGGGAATTGGCGAATTTCTGGACGCCCATCCTCTGGTTGAGACCCATGCGTTCGAATCGGAAGAGCACGGGGGCAAGGCCATCACGGTGGTGGAGCTGCGAAACTCGAAATAAAATACGAACTTCGGTAATCGAAGCTCGAAAATCGAGGGTCGAAGCCCGGAAAATGAAAGCCCAAGGCCAGAGCCGAAAGACAAACGGAACGCGAATTTCGATTTTCGAATTTCCAATTTCCAATTTCGATTCTCTTGTTTACTATACTCCCCGCATCCGCTTCACCAGTTCGCGACGAGGTGGCTTGATGAGAATTCCTGGACATGCCGCGGCTCCCGGGAGAAGTAGGTGTGGAACCAGCGGATCCGGGGCCTGGCTCGCTTTCTTGTTGGCAGTGCTGTCTTGCTTGACGGTCCCGGCGCGCTCCCCTGCGCAAGCCGCAAAGCGCAGCGTCGTTCGCCCGGGCCGGGTGCTCGACGTGCGCACAGGAGAATTGCGCCCGAGTCAAGCCATCGTCATCGAAGGCGAAAAGATCTTGCAGATGGGGCCCGCCGGCGAAGTGAAACCAGCCGCTGGCGATACCACGATCGATTTGCCCGAAGCTACCTTGCTTCCGGGCTTGATCGATGCTCACACGCACCTGACCTTCGACCTGAACTCGCTCGGATATACGGGGCTCGGCATCTCCACAGCGCGCGAAGCTTTGCACGGTGCGAGGAACGCGCGGCGCACTTTGGAAGCGGGCTTCACCACCGTGCGCAATGTCGGCGCTCGCGATTACGCGGACATCGCGTTGCGCGACGCCATCAATGACGGCGACGTGGTCGGCCCGCGCATGGTTGCCTCGGGACCGGCGCTTGGCATTACCGGCGGTCACTGCGATGAGAACCTGTTGCCGCCCGCGTTTCATTTTTTCTCCAGCGGAGTTGCTGACGGCATCGAAGCTGTGCAACACAAAGTGCGCGAAGTCATCAAGTACGGGGCGGAGGTGATCAAGATTTGCGCCACCGGCGGTGTGCTCTCGAAGGGCGATGATCCGAACGCGTCGCAGTTCACGCTGGAAGAAATGAAGGCCATTGTCGCCGATGCCCATCGGCTCGGACGGCGCGTGGCTGCGCACGCGCACGGCGCCGAAGGCGTGCGCTGGGCTTCGGAGGCCGGAGTGGACTCCGTGGAGCACGGCCACTTGATGGACGACGCGGCCATCGCCACGCTGAAGAAAAATGGAACGTGGCTCGTGCCGACGCTTTTTCTGACCGAGTACATGCAGCAAAACATGGAGCGCAGCGAGGTGCCGGAGTTTTCCAGACAAAAAATGCGCTGGATCGCCGGCGCTGCTCAGCAAAATGTAAAAAAGGCGTTCGATGCCGGCGTGAAAGTGGCGTTCGGCACGGACGCGGCGGTTTACCCGCATGGTTTGAACGCCGGTGAGTTTCACGTCTACGTGAAACTGGGCATGACTCCGTTGGCGGCCATTCAGACGGCGACAATTAACGCAGCGGATCTGCTCGGCGGGACATGGACGAAGCAGGTCGGCACGGTGGAGCCGGGCAAATTTGCCGACTTGGTTGCCGTAGACGGCGATCCGACCAAGGACGTCACCCTTCTGGAGCACGTGAAATTCGTGATGAAGGGCGGCGTGGTGTACAAGAACGATTACACGAAGCGCTGAGAAATGGCAGAAGCGGGATCCGTTGCGGAGCGAGTGAAGCAGCAAGCCGACATTGTTCGGGTTGTTGGCGAATACGTGCGCCTCAAAAAGACGGGCAAGGATCTTAGCGGGCTCTGTCCGTTTCACCAGGAAAAGACACCGTCGTTCACCGTTTCCCCCAGCAAGCAGATTTTTTACTGCTTCGGCTGCCACAAGGGCGGCGACGTCTTCAACTTCGTGATGGACATGGAGAAGTGCGAGTTTCCGGAAGCAATGAAACTCGTCGCGGAGAAATGCGGAATCTCTATTCCTCAGCCCAAGGAAAGTTCTGCGGAAGGACGCAAAGAAAATCAACAGCGCGCGACGCTTGTGGAAATGCACCGCGAAGCGCAAGCGTTCTTCGTGAAGCAATTGGAAGGAACGCTGGAAGGCAAGGCGGCGCGAGCGTACCTCGAAGACCGCGGCTTGGATAAAGAGGCCATGTTGCGATTTGGCATCGGCTATGCACCGAGCGGCGGGGACTTGCTTTTGCGGCATTGGAAAGCGAAGTACCCTGAAAAACTGCTGGTCGAGTCCGGCTTAATTGCGCGAGATCAGCAGGGCGGAAAATTATTCGATCGTTTCCGCCGGCGCATCACGTTTCCGATTGCAAACGAATCGGGGAAAATCGTGGCCTTTGGGTGCCGCGCACTGGGCGACGACCAACCGAAATATCTGAATTCGCCCGAATCGCCCATCTATTCCAAAAGCAACGTGCTGTATCACCTGGACCGCGCGAAAGAGGGCATCCGCCGCCAGGACTTCGTGATATTGGTCGAAGGTTACATGGACGCGATTGCCGTGGCGCGCGCGGGAATCAGTAACGTGGCGGCCAGTTGCGGAACCAGTCTCGCGGAGCAGCAAATCAAGTTGCTCAGCCGCTTCACCAAGCGCGTCGTAGTGAACTACGACCCCGATGCCGCTGGCCAATCCGCCACCGAGCGGTCGCTCGCGCTGCTGCTGGAGCGCGATTTTGAAGTGCGGGTTCTTGCGCTTCCGCCCATTGGCGACAAAAAAGCCGACCCCGATCTCTACATCCGCGAAAAGGGTGCGGAGGAATATCAAAAGCGCCTGAAGGAAGCGCCGTCTTACGTGGATTACCTGATCTCGCGCGCCCGGCAGATGGATTTGAGCACCGGCGAAGGCAAAAGCCGCGCGGTGAATTTTCTCTTGCCGTACGTCCAGAAAATCCCGAATCGCATTTTGCGCTCCGAGTGGGCCACACGAATCGCGCAGCAGCTCCGCCTCGAGGAGCCCGTCTTGCGCGCGGCGCTGAGCAAAGCTGCGGCCGAGCGGCGCAGCGAGTTGAAGCTCCAGCCGGAATTAGTGGCTAGAACGGCAAAGCCGGTTGAGCGGCGGCTGATTCGCATGCTGGCGGAGGCGGAAGGATTCCGCCAGGAGCTGGCGCAGCGTCTGCAAAACGTGCGGCTCTACCAGGGACTGGAGACGGAAAAGATTTTCGCGGCGCTGCTTATGGCCAACCTTTCCCCCCAACCGGTCGAAGCGACAGAAGTAGCGGCAAGGCTGGAAGAGCGCGACCGGCGGCTGCTGTTCGAGATCCTGTTCGAGGAAGCCAGCGAACCGACCTGGGAAGAGGCGCTAAGCTGTATCGAAGCGCTAGAGCATCGTCAAGCCGAGCAAGAACTGGCTGAAGTGCAGCGCAGCATCGAGGCTAACCCGGCGGGCCCCGGGTTGCGCGATTTGCTGACCCGCAAGCAAGAACTGATGCGCCGGCTGGCCGCCGCGCGGTGACCACCTAAGGCGGCTGCCGCAGGGGAGAATCCGGATGCCAAATCGTACCTCCGGGCTGATTTGCCGGCATTCTTGGAGGGGACAGCGTACCGGGGCTAGCTTGCCTTCTTCCGCACATTTCCACGAACTAATGGATTGACGGAAAGGCCAGGAAACAGGTAACGTACAAAGGTTTCGCGAGTAACAGTTTTGCCGTTAAATGCATCTATATCTATGTACTTAGCGGCAGGGGGCCGAGCCCCGAAGGTGCGGGAATCCGGGCAACGCACGGTGGGCGGCGGCGAATGAGCAGCGCGGCACAGAACGATTCAAACAAAAAAGCGAGCGATCTTGTGGGGATATCCCCGTGGTTTGCGCCATTGCGCGCCTTTGGCTGTTCGTCCGCCAATAGGCGCACATTGCCTGGAAGGAGTGCGCAGTACGATTGCGGGAGGAATTTGTGGCGGCAGTAGGTCTTGAAGAGAAATATGATGCGGTACGGCAGCTCATTGCCATCGGCAAAGAGCGCGGGTATCTGCTGTACGACGAAGTGAACGATTCACTGCCCGCGGAAGTCCATTCCTCGGAAGAAATCGACGATCTTCTCACCACCTTCGAGCGCAACGGCATCGAGATTTACGAGGACCAGGCGTCGGCCAAGGCCGCGCGCGCCGTGGAAGTGTCGGTGGAAGGCGGCGACCGCGAAGCCAAGGAAGAGGGGCACGAAGGCGAAACGGATCTGGACCTGACTCCCGGATCGCTCGAAAAGACTAACGATCCGGTGCGCATGTACCTGCGCGAAATGGGCACGGTTCCGCTGTTGACGCGCGAAGGCGAAGTTACCATCGCGAAGCGCATCGAGCGCGGACAGCTCGTGGTCATGCGCTCCATCACGCGCTCCCCGATCGTTATCAAGGAATTGCTTGCCGTCGGCGACGATCTGCGCAAGGGCGTGCGGTCGATCAAGGAGATCGTGCAGTTCGACGACGAAGAGCTGACCGAAGAGAAAATCGCCAACAAGACGAAGCAGACGCTGAAGTCGATTGACAGGATTGCGAAGCTCTACGATTTGGCGCTGAAGCAAGCGGTCAAGCTCGAAAAGACCCCCAAGGGCAAGAAGCGTTCTTACATCCGCGCGAAATGGGCGGTGGCGCGCACGCGCGTGGAAATTTCCCTCGCCATTCGCGACATTGACTTCAACCCGTTTGAGAAAAAGCGCCTGGTTGACAAGATGCGCGGAACGGTCGAGCGCTTGCAGTCGCTCGAGCGCGAAGCGGGGCGCCTGGAGCGCCGCGCGGACGTCGCCAAGGGCGAAGTCGCCGCCGAAGCGCGCAAAGAGTTGCGCACGCGGCGCACGGAGCTGAAAGACATTGAAGAGGCCAGCGAGGTGGGCCTCACCGAATTGAAACGCACGCTCACGCTGATTCACCGCGGCGAAGCGGAAGCGGAGCAGGCCAAGAAAGAACTGATCGAAGCGAACCTTCGCTTGGTCGTGTCCATTGCCAAAAAATACACCAACCGCGGCTTGCAATTCCTCGACCTGATTCAGGAAGGCAACATCGGCTTGATGAAGGCGGTGGATAAATTCGAGTGGCGCCGCGGGTACAAGTTTTCGACTTATGCGACCTGGTGGATCCGCCAAGCCATCACGCGCGCGATCGCCGACCAGGCCCGCACCATCCGCATCCCGGTGCACATGATCGAAACGATCAACAAACTGGTGCGCACCAGCCGCCAGCTCGTGCAGGAGCTGGGCCGCGAGCCGACCAGCGAAGAAATCGCCAAGCGCATGGACATACCGGTGTCCAAGGTGCGCAAGATTTTAAAAATCGCGCAAGAGCCGATCTCGCTGGAGACACCGATCGGCGAAGAGGAAGATTCGCATCTCGGCGACTTCATCGAAGACAAGGCCGTGGTGTCGCCGTCGGATGCGGTCATCAACCTGAATTTGAAGGAACAAACTTCTTCGGTGTTGAAGACGCTGACGCCGCGCGAAGAGAAAGTGATTAAGATGCGTTTCGGATTGGACGACGGCAGCGAGCACACGCTTGAAGAAGTGGGCCAGTCGTTTGCCGTCACCCGCGAACGAATCCGGCAGATTGAAGCCAAAGCGCTGCGCAAATTGCGCCATCCGTCGCGTTCGCGCAAGCTGCGCGCGTTCCTTGAAGGTCCGTCGCGCGATTATCTGTAGAAAGAATCTGACATGGAATACAGGCGGCTTTCCGGCATGTTCCGCTAAAGCTCGTCCACCGTCCGGCTCGGAGTGAAAATATCCTCGCCCATTCCCCGAGCACACCGTGGGTCGCCGTCGTTCGAGGCGCCAATTTTTGACCGGGCATATGGACACCCGGATTCCCATCGATTCAATTGCCGGGCTGGCGCGGCCGGAGGAACTTTGCCAGCATTGGTATCGTCCAAACGATGACGAATACCAGAAAAGCTGCGAGGATGTACCAAAAGCGCGCCGGACTCGGCGGGTTCTGGGGATGCAGATTGATTTGAATGGCGTAATCAAACACCAGGACATTGAAGAGAAACAGGGCGCAGGCGAACCACGCAAAATGCGCATTGAGGAAGGCCGTCGTCTCCGCGAGACGCTCGGGTGCAAGCCAATAGTTTTTGTTTGGCAGATTAATCCGTTGTGGCGGGAGAACCGCAATCATCTTTGGTATCGCGAATCCAATCACCGCAACCACGACGCTTACAACCACCAAAACTCCGAAGAACGCCGGCTTGGGCTGCCAGCCATTGGGAACGCCACGCGCGTCAAAGTGAGAGGCCACCACCCCGGGTAACCGAGGATAGACGAGCGAAAAGTGGACGGCTGCGTAAAGCAAAAGCAGCGCAAAAACCAGCCTGGGCCATCGCGAATCCAAGTGCCATCCTCAATCCAAGATTACCGCGCCCTGGGGGGGCAGAGAAAATCCCCAATGGCCAAGGCGAGACCATCAAGCTGGTCCGCCTTCGTTGTGCCGAGCCCTTCACCTCATTAGAATGGGAGCTATCACCCCGACCTATGAGACGAGTCCAAAAGATCTTCGCCGTTACCATCGTGCTTTTGTTGGGCGCGACGGTCTACGGCCTGATGCGCACGGCCCAGCCTTCTGATGCGCGTCGAAGCGCTGCCAGCGCTTCAGGAACGGCTGCCGCTCCCAGTGTTGACCAGACCCCCATTCTTACCGCGCAACGATTGGCGAAGATGCCGACGACCCAGGACGAAACGCCGTTCGCGCAAGATGCTCTCGAGAAGGCTGACAAGGAGATGGATTTAGCCTATGCGGCGGCGGAACGCCAGATGGAGGAGAACCCTCCTCGTCTGAGCGCGGAGGCCAAACAGATCCAGGCGCGGCTGAAGCAAGCCGAAGACGCCTTGGCTGCGGACAACGCGCTGGTTGAGCGACTGAACGCAGACGAGACCAAAGCCACCGGAGCAAAAAAAGACAGCCTGCACGACCAGCTGGTTTTAGCAAAGGCTAACCAGCAGGAGCAGCAGGACGAAGTCGACGATGCGAAGGAAGACCTGGAGCGAGCCGGAGGAGATTCGAGCAGCCGCATCGAAGCGATGATTCAGGAGCACGATGCCTCTTCGAAGGTGATCGACAATTTCAAAATCAATGTAAGCGCAGCCATCGATCAGCCGGGCCTGGTTCATCGCTTCTCCGAATGGTGGACGCTTCATCAAAAGCAGCTTCTTCTGTGGGATGCGAAGCGGCAGGCGGAATCCGCAGCTCGAGAGCTTGCCTCCAAGCACAAAGCGCTCGAGGCGCAGTCCGACGCGAAGCAACAAAAGGGTGCGCCGGGAGCGCGTGCGAACTCTAGCCAGCCCGCTAATTCGAATGGGCCGAGTTCCGCGGAATTGGTAAAAGCGGCGAATCAACGCGCGGCGCGGAAGAAGACCCTCGCTTCGCTGGACAAGAGAATCGACAATGAAAAGCAACTTGCCGATACCTATGCGGGATGGATCGGCGTGGTCGCCGCCAACCAACGCGCGGTCCTCCGCCGCATACTGACGGGCCTCACCATCATTCTTCTGATCGCGCTGTTTGTCATTTATTTCGCCACTTTGATGGACAAGCTGGTTGGCCGGCTCAACATGGACCGCCGCCAGATCCAGAGCCTGCACACGGTCACTCATGTGGCGGTGCGCCTGGCTGGCTTCCTGTTGATTTTGCTGGTGATTATCGGCCCGCCGGGACAGCTTGGAACGTTTCTAGGGCTGGCCGGCGCCGGCCTGACCGTGGCATTGAAAGATTTCATCGTTGGATTCATCGGCTGGTTTGTGTTGATGGGGAAAAACGGCATTCGCCTGGGAGATTGGGTGGAAATCAACGGCGTAACCGGCGAGGTGGTCGAGATTGGCCCGTTTCACACCGTTTTGCTGGAAACGGGCAACTGGACCGATTCTGGGCATCCCACCGGGCGGCGCGTTACGTTCACGAACAGTTTCGCCATTGAGGGCCACTACTTTAATTTTTCCACCACCGGCCAGTGGCTCTGGGATGAATTGCAATTGGTTCTTCCGGCGGGACAGGATCCTTACCCGATCGTCCAGGAAATCCGAAAAAGAGTTTCGGAAGCTACCAAGGACGGCGCCAAACAGGCCGAGGAAGAATGGCGGCTCGCCACGCGGTCGCGCGAGATGAGTTCGTTCTCGGTTGAGCCGGCCATCAGCCTGAAGCCGGTGGTCGGCGGCGTCGAACTGGCGGTGCGATACATCACGCGCGCGAATGAACGGTATCAATTGCGCGCCCAATTGTATCAAGACGCCGTAGAAATGCTGGGCGGAAAAAAAGTCCCCGTGACATAAACCAGCCGGGCTGGCCGGGAATTCTAGCTCGAAGCCCGGCGCATGAGCTGGCGCGCGCGGATGGCCGAAATGGTCGAGCCGGTGTACAGCAGCGCGAGCAAGGCGTAACCCGCAATGAGCCCGGCGCCCTGGGATACCCAACCGAGCGCGAAGCTCATCAGCAATTGCACTACGGTTGTGAAAATGGCCATCGCCGACTGCGTGCGCCCCATGAAATGTTTCGGGACGATGGACATCAGAGAAGACTGAGCGATCACGCCGCCCAGCGCGCGACAGAATCCGAAAATCAGCTGCATCGTCACCGCGCCCAGGAGGAAGGCGACGAATGGAGTGGCCATATGTCCAGCCGCCAATACGGCGCAAGCGGCAACGTACAGCGGCATGCGCTTGGCGCCCGGAAGCTGGCTGGCGATCAGCCCGCCACAAACCGCGCCGGTGGCCCAGCCTGCTTCCAGAAAACCCAGTCCCGGCGCGCCGGCATGAAGGATGTCGTTGGCCAAAGCGACTAGAACGACGTTGGCGCTGACGACTCCCGCCATCATGATCGAGTGCGTAATTCCCAGCGCCCGCACCAAGGGCTGCTCCCTCAGATATACGAACCCTTCCCTCATGTCGGCATACACCGCGAGCGAGAGGCCCGCCTCCGCGATCTCCGGCATCTCTCCGCTTTCCAGCGCTTCGGCCGTTGCTTCGGTGGCTTCGTTGAACTCGCGCGGATACTTTTGCCGGTCGCGCGGCGAAACGTATCCCTGCCGCACGCGGTACAGGCAATACGCGGAAACAAAATAAGTCGCGCCGTCAATGGCTAGGATGCCCGCGATCCCGGCGGTGTTATAAAGGAAGCCCACACACGCGCCGGCGATCAGCATGCCGCTTTGCACGCCTATCAAAACGGCGGCATTGGCTCCGGTGAACTGGCTCGGCGGAATCACTTCCTGCACCAGCGCGTTCACGGTGGCCCAGTACATCGCGGAGCCCGTGCCGGTAATCAGCGTCATGCCGTAGAGGTGCCAGAGTTGCAGATGCCCTCGCCACGCGATGTACGCCGCGAGCAATACGAACAACCCGCGCACGAGGTCCAGCAGGACGCCCAGGTAGCGCCGGTCGAAGCGGTCGATGAGCACGCCGCCGAGGAACGGCACGAACAGCCCGGGAATGGTCATGACGATGACCTGCCAACTGACTTTGACGGTTGAATGCGTGGCCGCGAGGATGTACCAGCTCACGCCGGCGAAGTTCATGCCGCTGCCAAAGAGCGACACGAACATGGCCACAAAAAAATAGCGGAATCCGCGCTGGGCCCAGATGAGGTTCCAATCGACTCGAGGTGCGGTTGCCGTGGCCATAAAACTCTTTAGCTTACTATTGTGGCTGAAATTGCAGCCGACGCATGCCAAGAAGAGTTAAACTCTTCCAACAATTTGGCCGGGGAAGGCGGGCTCGATGGGGAACGAAGCGACGTGCAAGGCGCGGTTTGGCAAGCAGGAATCGGAAGGGAAGGCGTTACTCGAAACGAGTGAAGTTCTCTTTCGCGGCGACTTCCGGCTGAAGATTCCTTTTTCCAGCATCAAATCGGCGAAGACGGTGAACGGTGAGCTGCGTTTGCAGACGGCCGAAGGTCTTGCGGTTTTCCAGCTTGGCGCGACGTCGGCGAAGTGGTGTGAAAAAATTCTTCATCCTAAATCGCGCATCGAAAAGCTTGGCGTCAAGTCCGGAGCAAAGGTTTCGTTGATCGGCAAATTGGACTCGGAGTTCCTTCGAGAGGTCGGCGAGCTCACTAAATCCGTTATGCAAGGCAAAGTTGCATCGGACGCCGAGCACCTCTTCTTCGCGGCAGATTCGAAAGGAGATTTTTCGGCGCTATCCAAAATCGCAAAAGGCCTATCTGGCGCGACGGCTCTCTGGATCGTCTACCCCAAGGGCCAGAAACACATCACGGAAAACGATGTCCTGGCCGCCGGCCGCAAGTCCGGCCTGAAGGACGTAAAAGTCGTGGGCTTCTCCGCCACGCACACTGCATTGAAATTTGTGATTCCTGCAGATCGGCGATGAATCTTAAGGCAGCGGTGATGGTGGCTTCGATAGGCCAGGTCGCAAAACGACCTTTCAATTTAAAGGGTTAGGAGAAAACTGGCAGCGTCATCCCTTCCCACCCACTTGAGGAGGTATCTCTTTGATTTCTTGATTTCCTAAATGTAACGAGTCGCGGTTTCGCTCCGGTGGCCAGGGCCGCTATGATGTTTCGGTGCAGGCAGGGCTTGAAGTTCGAGAACTTACCGTGGAGTTGCCGACCGGGGCCGGCTGGGTGCGGCCTGTCAGCGAAGTCTCTGCGCGCATCAACGCGGGCGAATCGCTGGGACTCGTGGGCGAATCCGGCAGCGGCAAAACCATGCTTTCGCTTGCCCTCATGGGACTGCTTCCTCCCGGTGCCCGCGTCCGCGGCGAAGCGACGCTCGCGTTCGAGTCGACGGCCATCCAACTCACTGGCCTGGCCGAGCGCGACTGGTGCGACGTCCGCGGCGGGAAAATCGCCATGATTTTTCAAGAGCCAATGACTTCGCTGAACCCCGTGCTGCGCATCGGCGCGCAAATCGAAGA
This sequence comes from Acidobacteriota bacterium, assembly GCA_003224085.1. Classification (GTDB taxonomy): domain Bacteria; phylum Acidobacteriota; class Terriglobia; order Acidiferrales; family UBA7541; genus Acidiferrum. The sequence continues at coordinate 46,257 of QHYK01000058.1, forward strand.
AGCCATCCGCGCCCATCCTCCGCAACGGAATTCCGGCGAGGTGAAACGCAAGGCCATCGATTCGCTGCGCCTCGCGGCAATTCCCGAACCTGAAATCCGCGCCGAACAATTTCCGCACCAACTCTCCGGCGGCCTGCGCCAGCGGGCCATGATTGCCATGGCCCTTTCCGCGGGCCCACGCCTGCTCATCGCCGACGAGCCGACGACCGCCCTCGATGTCACCGTGCAAAAGCAAATCCTGGATTTGCTCGATCGCTTGCGGCGCGAATTGAAACTGGGCCTGCTGTTCATCACCCACGATCTCGCGGTCGTCGCAGAAGTCGCCGACCGCGTCGCGGTGATGTACGCGGGCCGCATTGTCGAGGAAGGCCCCGCGCACGAAGTCCTGGCCAAGCCGCGGCATCCTTACACGCAAGGGTTATTGAAAGCTTCGCCGACGCGGAAGCGCGGCGCGCTTACGCCGATTCCCGGCACGGCTCCGCAGCTCGCCGCGCTGCCCCCCGGCTGCGCGTTCGAACCGCGCTGTGAACTGCGGCGCGAGGAATGCACCGCGGCGGTCCCGGCGTTGCGCGTGATTGATCCCGCGCACGCCGCCCGCTGCATCTTGGTTTGACGAGAAAGGCGATGGCATCCCGATGGAACCGCTGCTCGCCGTTCGCGATTTGCGCAAGACCTTTCCAAGGGGCGGCGGCCTGTTTGCACAAGACTCGCAGGGCGCGCGCTTCACGGCAGTTGCCGGCGTAAGCTTCGATGTCTCTCGCGGCGAAACCTTCGCCATCGTCGGCGAAAGCGGCTGCGGCAAGACCACGCTTGCGCGGATGCTCCTGCGCCTCATCGAGCCGGATGGCGGCGCGATTCAATTCCAGAACCGTGACCTCCTGGCTCTTCGCGGCAGGGAACTGCGCTCCGAGCGTCGCCGCATGCAAATGGTTTTTCAGGATCCTTTTGCCTCGCTGAACCCGCGCATGCGCGTGGGCGAGATCGTTGCCGAGCCGCTGGCCATCCACGAACGCGCGCTTTCCACAAGACAGCGCCTCGCGCGTGCCACCGCCATTCTCGAGCGCGTGGGCCTCAACCGTGACGCGCTCGGCCGCTATCCCCACGAATTTTCCGGAGGCCAGCGCCAGCGCATCGGCATCGCCCGCGCCCTGATTCTTCAGCCCGGGCTCATTGTGGCCGACGAACCCGTTTCCGCGCTCGACGTTTCCGTCGGCGCGCAAGTGCTTCTGCTTCTTCAGGAACTCCAACGCGAATTCGCGCTCACATACATTTTTATTTCTCACAGCCTTCCCGTCGTCGCCCAGTTAGCCACGCGCATCGCGGTCATGCGCGCCGGTCAGTTCGTTGAAACCGGCCCCGCCGAAGAAATCCTTGGCCAGCCGAAAAATCCCTATACCCGCGAACTCCTCGCTGCCGTTCCTGAGCTTCCCCGCGCTTAGAATTTGCCGAAGATGCAACGGCGTGTCATCCCGAGCGGAGCGAGGGATCTGCTTTGGTCTTTTCCGCGCATCTCCTCTGGAGCGGCTGACTGTCGACTGTCAACTTCCTCCGCGCTACAATTTCTGCGCTGAAATTTTCTCAGGCTCCGGTGCGTATTCCTAAACCAGCAGCTGTAATTTCAAATCTTGTGGTGGAGGAGTCCTCGATGGCTACCGTCCCTGCCCCTGTGCCCGAAGCGTCGGCTGCAGCCCTCAGCCCTTTTGGCCGTGTTATGGGCGTCCTTTTTACACCCCAGAGCACTTTTGAAGACATCGTTAGAAAGCCCAGTTGGTTATTGCCGGTCGCTATCTCCATCATCCTCGGTCTCCTCGTTGGTGTGGCCATCAATCAGCGTGTGAATTGGCGCGTTTTCATGAGCCAGCAGATGGAAAAGAGTCCTAGGGCAGCTCAGTTGTCTTCTGAGCAAAAAGAGCAGCAAATCGAAGCCGGCGCCAAGTTTGGGCCCATCTCCACGTCTTTGGCACTTTAGGTCCGCTTCTCCTGGGATTGATTGTGAGCCTCATTATGTGGGGCGCGTATAGTCTGCTCGGTGGAATCAGTACGAATTTCAGCACCGCCTTCGGCATCACGACGCATGCTTTTCTTACCGGAATAGTCAGCAGCCCGCTGTTCATCCTCATTCTTTATCTCAAGCCGTTTGGCACCGCCGACCTCGATAATCCCCTGGCCGCCAACTTGGCCGCTATTCTTCCCGAAGATTCGGCAAAGTGGCTGGTTGCGCTATGCAAGTCTTTCGATATTTTTGTTTTTTGGACGCTGATTTTGCTGGCCATTGGGTTCGCGGCGGTAAATCCCAAAAAGCTGAAGGGCGCTAAGTCCTTCACTATCGCCTTCAGTGTCTGGGCCCTCTATATTGTCTGTCGCGTAGGTTGGGCCTTGCTCTTCTCCTGATACACTGAGCGGGTGCCTTTTTCCTTTGAAGTCCTGAAAACGGACCCTGCCGGCGCGCGCCGCGGCCGTCTCAGAACGCCGCACGGCACGGTCGAGACTCCGTTCTTTCTGCCCGTCGGCACGCAAGCCACTGTCAAAGCGCTCACGCAGGAAGCGCTCGAGGAGCTCGGCGCCGAAATCATCCTTGCGAACACCTATCATCTGTATTTGCGTCCGGGCCATGAACTGATTCGCCGCCTCGGCGGCTTGCATCCATTTATGTCCTGGCCCCGCGCCATCCTGACTGATTCTGGCGGCTACCAGGTCTTCAGCCTTTCCGAACTTCGCAAAGTCACCGACGAAGGCGTGCGCTTCCGGTCGCATCTGGACGGCTCCGAACATTTGCTCACTCCCGAAAAAGCAGCCGAGATTCAGCTCGCGTTGGGTTCGGACATCGCCATGGTGCTCGACCAATGCATTGAAACTCCCGCCCCTCGCGAACAAGCCGAAGCTGCGCTCCGGCGCACTACCGCTTGGGCGCGCCGCGCCCGCGAATATTTTCAACAATCCGCCAAGCGGAACGGCGATTCCCGAGCGCAATGGCAATTTGGCATCGTGCAAGGCGCTACCTTCCCCGACTTGCGCCGCGAAAGCGCCCGCCAGCTTCTCGATCTCGACTTTCCCGGTTACGCCGTGGGCGGCCTCGCCGTCGGCGAGCCGCACGAAGTTACTTGCGAAATGACCGCCGAAGTCACCGCGCTGCTCCCCAAGGATCGTCCGCGCTATCTCATGGGCGCCGGCCGCCCGGAGCAAATTGCGGACTACTTCGCTCTAGGCATCGACATGATGGATTGTGTCTTGCCCACGCGCGCGGCGCGACACGCCTGTCTCTACACCAGTGAAGGCCGCGTGCTCATCAAGAACTCGCGCTACGCCGAAGACCGGCGGCCCATCGATTCGAATTGTTCCTGCAGCGTTTGCCGCCGCTACACGCGCGCCTATCTCCGCCATCTGTTTGCCGCTGGCGAGATGACCGCGGCTATTCTTGCGACCCACCACAACGTCCACTTTTACCTTGACATCATGCGAGGAATCCGAGAGGCTATCGAGTTTGGGAACCTGGCGAATTTTTCGTCTGAGATGCACGCGCGTTACGCTGCCGACCCAGCCCTGTAGCTCAGGCCTGCGGGTTTTCTAGCTCGGCTACGGCCTTGAGCTTTGCAGGGCTGGGGGAGGGAAGCTGTCGGCTCAAAGCCAACGGCCTCCGCGGGGCACCAAGTCGATTCCGGCTTTGTCGGAGTTGCCCATAAAGAAGAAGTCCGCCCGAGTAGGGAAGCCGGCCATTTCGGCCTGCCGTCGAGTTGGCTTTTTCTTCTGGCGTGGGACGACCGCGCCGAGGGCCTCTTAGCTTGCAAAATCGCAAGGAACGGACGGAAACTGAGAGTTTAGAGTAACGGTAGAGAGAAAGTTTTTGATGGAGAGCCGAGAACGGATAACCGAAAAACAGGTCATGACGGCGGCAACCCTTTTTCAAACATCAAGCGGCGGCTTCGGCACCTTCCTGGTCCCGCTGGCGCTCATGTTTGGCATCATGTATTTCATGGTGATCATGCCTCAGCAGCGCCAGCGCAAAAAGACACAGGCGATGCTCTCCGCCCTTAAGACCGGCGACAAGGTCATTACCGGCAGCGGCATTTACGGCACCATCAGCGGCCTCGATGGAGAAGCAGTTATTCTGAAGATCTCCTCGGAGCCGCAAGTTAAAATTCGAGTCGCGCGTGCGGCGATTGCACAGGTGGAGACATCGGAAGATGCAAAATAATCCCACCGTTCGCCGCAGGCGCCCGATTTTCCAACCATGAAACCCCATCTCAAATGGAAAGCGCTGTTCATTCTTGTTGTTATCGTCTTGTGCATTTATTTCCTTTTCGGCTATCCGACCTTCCCCACTTCGTTCGCGCAGGTGAAAGACAATTTCAAGAATCAGATTAAGCTTGGCCTGGACCTCCAGGGTGGGAGCCACTTGGTTCTTCAGGTTCAGGTGCGGGAAGCCATCGCGCAGGAAACCGACACTACCGTCGACCGCATCACCACCATGCTGCGCAGCAAAAATGTCCACTACGACGAAGTTCGCCGCATCGACGACCTGCACATCCTGGTCAAGAATATTGACCCCGCCCAATACAGCACGTTGAGCGACCTCATCAGCGCGCAATACAACAATGTTTGGGATGTCTCCCCCGCCGCGGGGGAGCCCAACAGCTACACTTTGACCCTTCGCCCCAGCGCCATCGCCGCCATTCAAGAACAAACGATGACGCAGGCGAGAGAAACCATCGAGCAGCGCATCAATGCTTTGGGACTTACCGAACCCACGGTTGTGCCGCGCGGAGGCCGCGACGCCAATGAAATCCTGGTGCAGTTGCCTGGCGTCGGCGATACCGCCGAAGCCAAAGCAGTAATTCAGGCTGGCGGCCAGTTGGAGCTGCGCCTGGTCAGGGATCCCGCCACGTATCCCTCCGTTGCCGCTTATATGGCACAGCACACCGTGCTTCCTGCTGGTGCCGAACTGCTGCCGGCCTGCCCGGACAACCGCGTTCGCACTTCTGACACGGGAGACGTTTGGTATGTCCTGGATCGCGCCCCGATCGTAACTGGCCGCGATTTGCGCACTGCGGTTGAGAATCGCAACGCTCGGAATCCCGGTAGCTGGCAAGTGGATTTCACGCTCTCGCCGGAAGCCGCCCGGCGGTTCGGCCCCTTCACGCAACAGAACATCGGTAATAGCATGGCCATTGTCCTCGACCATTGCGTCAAGTCCGCCCCGGTCATCAACGGCCGCATCGACGATTCGGGAATGATTGAAGGGAGTTTCAGTCAGCAGAGCGCCCACGACTTGGCCCTGGTGCTTCGCGCCGGCGCGCTTCCCGCGTCCATTAAATATCTCGAAGAGCGTACCGTTGGGCCTTCGCTTGGCGCAGACTCCATCCGGCACGGCGTACAAGCTTCGGTCCTAAGCCTCCTCGTCGTGATGATTTTCATGCTGATCTATTACCGGATGTCAGGTGGCAATGCCGTCCTGGCCTTGATCCTCAACCTCATCATTCTCCTTGCCGTCATGGCGCTATTTGGCGCCGTGCTGACCCTCCCGGGCATCGCGGGCGTCATCCTTACCATCGGCATGGGCGTGGACTCCAACGTGCTGGTCTTTGAGCGGATCCGCGAAGAAATCCGCAACGGCAAATCCTCGGCCGCGGCGGTGGATGCCGGTTTCGACAATGCCTTCCGGACCATCATCGACACGCACGTCACCACCGTCGTTTCCGCCGCCTTCTTGGGCTTCTTCGGAACGGGCCCCATCCGCGGCTTTGCCATCACCCTGGTCGTTGGTTTGGTTGCCAATATCTTTACCGCGGTCTACGTGTCCAAGACGATTTTCCAGTATCACCTGACCAAGATGGACCGTCAGGCGGAATTGAGTATTTAGATGCGTACTACAACTGCCAAAGCGGGTGTCCTGCCGGCCTCTACACCAACGGGCGGTAGGTTCAACGGCCCGGTCCGGACCGGGAACATTCTGCCGCCGGCGGTGTCTAAGGGAAGGAAGCTAGGAAGGCATGATCGAGCTCTTTAAGCAGCCCAATCTCGATTGGATGGGCAAGGCCAAGTATTTCTACGCCCTGAGCGGTATTCTTCTTCTCGCCGGATGGACTTCGATTCTCTTCGGACGCGGCATTAAGTACGGAATCGACTTTAGCGGTGGCGCAAACGTGGACGTTCGCTTCGCAAATCCGCCCAATCTTGACAAGCTCCGCAGCGGTCTTTCGGCCCAGGGGATTGGCAACAGCGAAATCCAGCCCATCCGCGATATCGGCAGTTCCAGCAACAGCGAGGTGCTCATCTTTGTGGAAAGCAAAGGGCAGGATGAGAATGTAGCCAGGGCTAAAGTGCTGGATGCTCTGAATGCCACGTACGGAGTAGGAAGCTCGGGCAAGCCGGACTTTAACTTCGCCACACCCTCCTCTCTCGCGGCTGTGCTTACAGAAAAAGATCCTTTGTTCCTCTCCGTCAATGCGGGTGATCGTTACCGCCAGCTTGCCAAGGCCATTCTCGACTATCGCGACACCAACGCGAACGGCATCGTCACGAATTTCGATGATCTGGGGAAAGTTCCCGGTGTAACGCCCGCTGTTCTGAGCGTCATCAAGTCAAGTTTTTCTCAGGGTCCTTTCGCCATTCGTAAGACGGAGGTTGTCGGGCCTAAGGTTGGCGCCGAGCTTCGGAAGCAGGCCGTCCTGGTTACCCTCTATGCGCTCGGCGGCATGCTGGTATATATTGCCTTCCGATTCGAATGGGTCTACGGAGCTGCCGCGGTTCTTGCCGTGTTTCACGACGTGCTGATCACTTTGGGATTTTTCTCGCTGCTGCGTTTCGAGATTTCCCTAACGGTGATCGCGGCGCTCCTTACGCTGGTTGGTTATTCCATGAACGACACCATTGTTATCTTCGATCGCATTCGTGAGAACAACCGCTTGCTGCGCAGAGAGCCGTTCGACGTCGTGGTCAACAAGTCCATCAACCAAACTCTTTCGCGAACCATCTTAACGAGTGGTCTGACTTTCCTTACCGTGCTCGTCCTGTTCCTGATGGGCGGCCAGGTGCTTCGTGCTTTCTCCTTTGCCCTGGTGGTAGGGATTATAGTAGGAACATATTCCAGTTTTGGTATTGCCGCTCCCATAGTGGTCGCCTGGAATCGCTGGCGCGGCCATGGCGTGGTGGCAGGCAGCGGTCCCGCAGCCGGCAACAAGAACCGGGGAAGTGAAAACGTCACCGCGCGTCTCGCTCCCGCCGGCAGGAGGTAAGCATCCATGTTTGAAGAGATGGTCGTTTCGAGCCCGCATCCCACAAAGACAAAGAAGCCGGTCACGGTTTTGCTGTCTGCGGTGTTTCAGTTGGTCTTTTTGGGAATCCTGATGCTCATCCCGCTGATTTACACCGAAGGGCTGCCCAAAACAATGATGGCCACTATGCTGACCGCGCCGCCTCCTCCGCCGCCCCCGCCACCCCCGCCAGCGGCCGTTCAGATCGTCAAGGTGCGGCCGCAGGTCCACTTGATGGATGCCGGCAAACTGATGCAGCCCAAGGTGATCCCGAAGGAAGTCAAGATTATTAAGGAAGAGGCGGAGCCCGACATGGGCGCGGTAGGCGCCGTGGGCGGCGTTCCCGGCGGTGTGGCCGGTGGTTCGATGGGCGGCGTTCTTGGCGGTGTTCTCGGTGGTGTGGGTACCGCGCCGCCGCCAAAGCCCAAGCCAACTGGTCCGGTTCGCATCGGCGGAAACGTGCAGGCGGCCAAACTGGTGAATCGCATCACGCCCATCTATCCGCCGTTGGCGCGTCAAACTCGCATTTCGGGCACGGTCCGCTTGCATGCCATCATCAGCAAGGATGGCTCGATTCAGCAACTGGAAGTGATATCCGGCCACCCGCTCTTGCAGCAGGCGGCGCTTGACGCCGTTCGTCAGTGGCGCTATCAGCCGACTCTTCTCAACGGCGAGCCGGTGGAAGTGGACACCACGATCGACGTTATCTTTTCTTTGAACCAGTAGTACGGTCTGGCGCGCCGGCCGTGGGCATGCGCGCCAGCCCGCGCAGTAAATTAGAGCAAACACTCTCGCGTATCCTCCAGCCACCGCCGGAGGGTCGCTTGAAACTTAAGGAGCAAACGAATGGTAGCCACTCTCAATCTCTTCTCGGCCCTGCTCCTGCAGGGCGGTAACTGGGACCTCCGCGGCATGATCCACAACATGGGGACGCTGGCGCTGACCGTGGTCGTCATCCTCTTTCTTCTATCCGTTTATTCTTTCGGAGTCATGATCGACCGCGCCTTGATGTACAGCGCGGCGCGCAAGCAGTCGCGCATATTTGTGCAGCAGGTGGCCGGCGCGCTCAAGGACGGCAAGCTCGATGAAGCCATCGCCATTGCCGAACGCAACAAGAAGAGCCACATCGCCAAGGTCGTGGCCACCGGGCTCTCGGAATTTCAGTCGGCTTCGCAGCAGGTTTCGGACTCCGACGTGATCGACGCCGCCAAGCGCGGTCTCGAGCGCTCCGTCGCCATCGTCCATGCCGAAATGAAGCGCGGCCTTTCCGCTCTCGCCACCATCGGTTCCACAGCGCCGTTCGTCGGCTTGTTTGGCACCGTGGTAGGCATCTTGAACGCGTTTAAGGGCATCGAGACGCAGAAGGCCACCGGTCTGTCGGCCGTCGCGGGCGGTATCGCGGAAGCCCTGGTCACCACCGCTTTCGGTCTTCTCGTGGCCGTCCCTGCCGTCTGGGCTTACAACTATTTCACCAACAAGGTGGAAGCCTTCGACGTGGAGATGGACAACTCTTCGATGGAGCTGATCAACTACTTCATCCTGCGGCGCGGCGCCAAGCGGTAGCGGGAGTTAACCATGGCTTACAAGCCTGTAGTCGGCGCGCAGATGGCGTCCCCCAATGTGATCCCCATGGCGGACATCATGCTTGTGCTGCTGATCATCTTCATGGTGGTCACTCCGCTGCTCACCAAGGACATTCCGGTGGACTTGGCCGCGGCAATGAATTCTCGCGACATGCAGGATGCGGATAAGGACGATGCCATCGTCGTTGCCGTCACCCGCGATGGCCGGATTTATCTGGGCAGCACCAAGGTGGACAAGGACGACCTCACCGGCCAGATTAAGGATAGGCTGTCCAGCCGGCTCGATAAAACCGTTTATGTTCGAAGCGATTCCCGCGCCAAGTATGGCGACGTCGTTGCCGTCGTGGACGAGATTCGTTCGGCGGGTGTGGATCAGCTGGGGTTGCTCACCCAGAGGTTGGAGAAAGCCGCGGCGGGTCGTCCGGCAGGAGACTGAGCTATGGTGCCCGGCGGCTTCCTGGTAGGCCGCCGAATGTACCTGGTTTGCCATGGGTTTGCTGGTGGATTAAGCCGCGCCGGATCCCACCCGGCGCGGCTAGGTGGCCCTCGGAGACGCTCTGCCCTGGGCCTACAGGAGACCTCGCTATGGGGATGGAAGTTGGAGAAGGCCACGGCGCGTTATCGACGCCGAACGTGGTGCCGCTAATTGATATTTTGCTGGTGCTGATCATCATTTTCATGGTCATCACGCCGCGCACGCCGAACGGTTTGGATGCCATGGTTCCTCAGCCATCGCCGAACCAGCAGCAAAACGTCGAGCTGGAGAATAAGACCGTCGTCGTCCAGGTGTTCATGAACGGCAAGCTCAAGATCAATCAGGATGACACCACCTGGGACGCTCTTGGACCGCGCATGGAGACCATTTTCAAGGAGCGCGCGGACAAAATTGCCTTCGTCAAGGGCGATAACGACGTCCTGTTCATGGACGTGGCCCGCGCCATTGACATCATGCGCGGCGCGGGAATCGACAAGATCGGTCTGATCACCGCCAAGCTCGAGGCCGGTCAGTAAGTTCGCGGGTTGTGAAAGTCCTCCTCGCAGAAGATTTGCTCTTCGACGAGGTGGCTCATGGGAATCGCAGTAGGCGGCAAGCATGGTGTAGTTTCCGACCCGAACGTCGTTCCATTAATCGATATTCTGCTGGTGCTCCTGGTAATTTTTATGCTGCTTCCCCACTCGACGGGGCTCCAGGCGCAAATTCCGCAGCCGTGCGTGGCTCAGGGTCCCGAGAATTGTTCTGGGGGAGACAAAAGCCGCACAGTTGTGATACAAGTTCTCGCGAACGGTTCCCTCTGCATCAACCAGGAACCTGTGTCTTGGGAAAGCCTGGACAATCGGTTGGGAGAAATTTTCAAGGTGCGGGACGACCGGACTGCGTTTATCTGGGGCCATGCGTCGTTGCAATTCGCTGTGGTGGCCCGCGTCATCGACGCAATGCGCACTGCCGGAATTGCCTCCATCGGGTTGTTGACGCAGCCACCGGGAAATGATTCTTAAGCATTTCGTTTTTGCCCTTCGCGGGGCGGGACTGAACATTTGGCGCCGGGTCGGCTACTTCGGCCTCGCGCCCAGCAGGGATGGATGCCTCGATGACTCAAGCTTCATCGGTCAGACAAAATAGATCATTGCTCTCGAAACCTGCGTTTCGCCGGGCTTTGGCTTGCGCAGCTCTTCTTTTTCTCGCCGTCGGAGTTTCCGGGTGCAGCAAACTGAAGGCTCGCGATGACCTCAATAAGGGCGTCGGCGCCTTCAAGAATGGCCAGTACGATACGGCCATCGAGTTTTTCAAGCAAGCCAGGGAACTTGATCCCTCCCTGATGAATGCCCGCCTTTACCTGGCCACCGCGTATGCCAGCCAGTACATTCCCGGCGCGCCGTCTGACGCCAACATGAAGCTGGGCAATCAGGCAATTGCTGAATTTAAGGACGTGCTCAGCATCGCTCCGGACAACCTGAGCGCCATTGACGGCATCGGTTCGATGCTCTATCAAATGGCCAGCACGCCCTACGATCCCAAGAAGTTCGAGGAGTCCAAGTCCTACCATCAAAAGCACATCGAGATAAAGCCGAATGACCCGGAGCCTTACTATTGGGTTGGGGTCATTGACTGGGCGCTGTGCTTCCGCATGAACAACGAAATGCGCGCCGAGTACAACAAGAACAACATCAAGAAGCAGGTCAAGGACACCGATCCGCTCCCCGCCAGTATCCGAAGCGAGTACGCCGCCAAGTGCAGCGCCCTCGTTGACGAGGGCATTGCAGCTCTCCAGAAATCCATCCAGCTCAAGCCCGATTACGACGACGCCATGGCCTATCTGAACCTGCTGTATCGCCGCAAGGGGGACCTGGTCGAGTCCGCTGACGAACGGGATAGTTACTTGAAGCAAGCCGACGACCTGGTCGACAAGGTCAAGGAAATCAAGCAAAAGCGCGCCGAGCAGCCCCAGCCGGCCAATTAATCAAAGGACCTTTCCTTTCGACCGGAGGGGCGGCGGCCCGCCGTCCCTGGAGTGGAGACCTTCTTCCCCTCGGGGCGATTTTTACCTGGAGAAATCCCCCTTCCCCTTTCCAAGGCGGGTTCGCAGTCGCTTAGCCGCTAGCGGGAGTTTACTGCGGGTTCGGTGGGCAGATTCCCTAAGAGTTCTTTTTTGTGCAGTTTAAGGCGTCCGGTTGGTATTACCCACGGTGGGTAATCTGCAGCTCGTCCAGCTTCAGCGCCTTGGCCAAAGCCTGCTGCACCAAAGTTTGCTTCGAAAGCACCTGGGCCGCGCGATCCGGGCCTTTCTCGCCTTGCCGTGGGTAGAGCAGAATGAACTGCTGAATCTGTTGCAACTCTTCGATGAGTTGCTCCATGGAAAGATCGCTCCAAGCGGCTTTGGCCTGGCGATGCACATACTGCAATAGAGAGATGCCCAGCATGCAGTAAAACGCATGGATGCGGATCTTGCTGTCGGTCCAGTGATGCATCGGTCCCCGGCCTAGCCACTCTCCGTCTTTCAGGCCGCGGAAGACGCGCTCCACCTGTTGCTGGCCGGCATAACCGGCCACCACTTGTTCCGCCGTCCAGTCCAGGCGGTTGGCGAGCAACACGGTGCGGCCTAAACGACGACCGAGCAGGCGCTCAAACGCCGCCTGATCGAAATCAAACTGGAGCCGCCATGGGCCGTCGCGAGATTCCAATTGACAGCGAATTACGTCCCCCAGGAACTGCCCGGACAACCACTTCTCGATCTTGCGCGTGATGCCTTCCTTGGTCCAACG
>QHYK01000059.1 GCA_003224085.1 Acidobacteriota bacterium
GGAGCGTCCCGCTCGCCAAATATCTAGGTCATACAAATGTCTGCGGCAATTAAAGGAAAAAGGCAATCGGCCAACTTCTTAAACTGCAAGCGGATACGGCTGGATAGGCGGACTAAAAGACGAAGCTAATCCCAAAAGTCAGCTACATCTTGTAAACTCCCGCTAGTAGGGGAGGAGTACTCTGAGACCTGACCAGTCACGAGAGTCCCTCTCACTGAATTGCGGGACGTCAGCGGGACATTGACTGGAGAGCGCGTACGGTGCCTTGATCAGGGGTGGCCTCGCTGACCTGCTAAGAGCTGGGGCTAGGTCAATTCGTAGTGGCCAACTGGGCCAACTGTGGCTCGAAGCTCAGGTGGATGCCGATGCGCCAGCGATTTGAGTTCTGGAAAACGGTTCGACCTCAAATTTGCCGATCCAACGAAGCCTATCTGCCTGAAGCCATTTCCGAATGAGACTGTTTACATCGCCTCGGAGTGGCGTGGACGCGCAGACAAATGTTTGATTTTGCCAGAAAAATATCACGAATACTGCGAAGGTGAGCCGCGGTATTGCGCGGGCCAGAGGGGGTATGGTAGCGTCGGCGAAATAAGGGCAGCGCGCAAGGAGCGCTGCACGGTGGTAGCACGTCTTCGCCAAAGGCCAAACCATTGCCGGCTGAACTGCTGCGCGTCAACCCAATCAACCCGGAACCGGAAACGCTGCGGTATGCGGCGAACTTCCTCTCGCGCGGAAGTGTGATCGCGATACCTACAGACACGTTTTATGGGCTGGCGGCGGACCCGTTTAATCTGGCGGCGGTGGACGAAATTTACCGCGTGAAGGGGCGGCCCGAGGCGCGGGCACTTCCGATCCTGGTGAACTCGATCGAGCAGGCGGTGGCGCTTTCGCGGGGAACGCCGGGAAGCTTTTTGCGGCTGGCGCAGAAGTTTTGGCCGGGGGCGCTGACGATTGTGGTGAACGCCGCGCACAAGATTCCGCTGAAGGTGACGGCGGGAACGGGGCGCGTGGCTTTGCGCTGGCCGCGGAGCGAAGTCGTGCGGTGCTTGATTGAAGAGTTCGAAGGGCCGGTGACGGGAACGAGCGCGAACATCTCGGGATTTTCTTCTTGCGCGAGCGCGGCGCAGGTGATGAAGCAACTCGGCTCGCGCGTGCCGCTAGTTTTGGATGCGGGAGAGACGGGCGCGACGCTGCCGTCCACGATCGTGGAATTGAATGGGGACGCGTGGAGGATCGGGAGAGAGGGTGCGATTCCAGTGGAAGACATTGAGAAGGCCATGAAGGAGAAGTGACGAGCTTTGCGCCGTAAAATCCTCCAGGATCTTGCCAACGTCTTTTGCCAGCGTTTCGTCGATCTACCCGCCGGTTACGACCTCGCCGCATTCGGGCGGCATGGTTCCGGCCTCTACCAAACGGACATTCTAAGCGGGGTGCCCGCTTGACGGCAAACCAATCTGGTATTACGTCCAGCGATACGGAAATCTTCCTACTTGCGCGGAGTCTGTGTCGGGTGGATCGTAGCGAGGAAGCTGTAGTCGCCGCGGGAGGAAGGGTCGAAGGGGCCGAGTGCGCGCCGGTGGACGGAAACGACATCGTTGAACCATAGCGGCAAGTAGGGAAGATCGTCCGCAAGAATTTTTTGGACTTCGCTGCACAGGGCTTTGCGTTTTTCCTGATTCATTTCCACACGAATCTGATCGGTGAGCGCGTCGATGTGCGGGTTGCGGTAGTGTCCGCGATTGGCGCCGTCGGGCGGGAAGCGTTTCGAAGAGAAGGCGAATTCGAAGAAATCGGGATCGGTGTTGGCTCCGACCCAGCGCTGATAAGTGAGCTGAAAGTTTCCGCGGCTGACATCGGAAAAAAGAGTGGCGAGTTCGAGCGGGCGGACTTCGAGTTCGATGCCGGCGCGGCGCCATTGTTCTTGGAGTGCGGCGCCGAGGATGCGAGCGCGCTCATCGGTGGAACATTTCAAAGTCAGGTTCAGGCGCACGCCGCCCTGCTTGCGTGGCAGACCGGCGGCTTCCAGAAGTTGTTCTGCGCGAGACGGATCATACGCGTATTGCGCCACGTTGGGCTCGAAGGCCCAATGGTCGGGAGGAAGGATGCCGGAAGCGACTTTCGCTTCGCCGTGAAGGAGATAGCGGATGAACGCTTCGCGGTCGGTGGCGAAAGCCAGCGCCTGGCGGACTTCGCGGCGCGAAAGAAGGGGGTCCTCGAAATTGAAGCTCAGGTAGTCGAGGTTGGTGCCAGGGCGGTCGGTGACTTCGAGTTCAGGGCGGCGCGCGAGGATGGGAATTATGTCGGGAGAGAGAGAACTCATTTCGATGTCGGCGGAGCCTTTGCGAAGTTCGAGCGCGCGCACGACGGCGTCTGGCACAACGCGGAAGCGAACGCGGGAAATGAATGGCGGCGGACCTGGATCGTAACCTGGGTTGCGCTCGAGACTGGCCTCCTCATCCTGCGTTTGGCTGACAAAGCGGAACGGGCCCGAGCCGATGGGATGGCGCGAGAAATCGGTGCCAGCGTTTGCGGGAACGATGCCGAGCGTAGGGCGAACGAGGTTGATTGGAAACGAAGCGTAGGGTTCGCTGAGATGGAAGACGACGGTTGTGGCGTCGGGAGTGTCAATGGAAGTGAGCAAGCGGAAGGCACCGCGCTTGGGCGATTTGTTCGCGGGATGGAGGATGAAATCGAGAGTGGCTTTGACATCGGCGGAGGTGAGCGGGGTGCCATCGTGGAAGCGTGCGCCGTGGCGGAGATGAAAAACGTAAGTGAGCGGGTCGGGCGCAGACCAGGATTCGGCGAGGTCGCCACGAAGATTCATGCGATCGTCGCGGTCGAGCAGGCTCGAGAAGAGCAGGCCGTCGATGCGCTGGGATTGCGAGTCCGTGGCGAAGCGCGGATCGAGATTGGTGGGATTGGCTTCGATTAGGAAGGTCAAGGTTGAGGGATCGCGGTTCGGTTGGGAGCAGGCTGCGGCGAAACAGGCGATTGTGGCGAGGAAGAAAGTGGCGAGTGGCGAGTGGCGAACAACGAGCGAGGAAAAGAGGGAAAGAGATTTAACACAAAGGCCACAGAGATAAGAGCACCGAGAACACAGAGAAACCGGAAGAGGGATTCCTCGGTCGCCAAAGACGCAACCTCGGAATGACGGGCTTTCGCAGGACTTAGCGGGGCGGGGCATAGGAGATTTTTCCAAGGATGGCGGGGCCGCGCGCGCCCGTTGCGGAAGGCAGATTCGCCGGGCGCTGGTGAGCTGTTTCGTAGGCAAGAAGGGCGAAGGCGAAGGCTTCCTTGGCAACTTCGGGGATACCAAAGCTGGAAGAGGGAAGCACTCCGATGGGACGGGACGAGGAGCCCCTCAGGGCGGCGGAGAGTTGGGCGACGATGAGGGGGTTGCGCGCGCCGCCACCAGAGACGATGAGCTGATGGATTTTCGTTCTGCGAAGAACGAAGCGATGGAGCGCGTCGACGACGGAGAGCGCGGTGAAAATCGTCGCGGCGCGAATGAGGTCCGCGGGTTTGGCACGATGGCTGCGTCCGAGGCGGATTATTTTTTCGATATAGGAGCGACCGTAGTATTCGCGGCCGGTGCTTTTTGGCGGCGTGAGTTTCAGATAAGGGTCCTTCATCAGTTCGTTGAGAAGAGCGCGAATGGAACGGCCGGATTGCGCGAGGCGCGCGTCTTTGTCGAAACGCTGGTGGCCACGGGTGAAATGTTGAACGAGGGCATCAATGAGCATGTTGGCAGGGCCGGTGTCGAACGCGAAGACTTGCGAAGGTTTTGCGTCCGCGGGAATCACGGTGATGTTGGCAATGCCGCCAAGATTGAGGGAAATGCGGCCGAGTTTGGGATGGCGGTAGAGAAGATAATCAACATACGGAACGAGTGGAGCGCCTTGGCCGCCAAGGGCCATGTCGGCGGGGCGGAAGTCGGAGACCGTCGTGATACCGGTGCGCGCAGCGATGCTGGACCCTTCGCCGATTTGCAGAGTACAGGCGGTGGGCCGGCCGAAGTAGGGGGAAGGTTGCCCCTGATGAAAAATCGTCTGGCCGTGCGAGCCAAGGAGGGAAACGCGCTTCGGGGAGATGCGGAATCGACGGCAGGCGGCGAGAGCGGCCTCGGCGAAAATTTCTCCGAGACGGAAATTCAGCCGGCTCAGGGCGCCGGCAGAGATGGGTTGTTGATCCGCGACGCGAAGAATTTCTTTGCGCAGCTCGAGAGGAAAGCTGAAGGAAGTGTGGCCGAGCAACTTGGGGTTCAGCTGCGGCGGCGCGCCCGAGATGCGAGCGAGGGCGACATCTATGCCATCGGCGGACGTGCCGGACATGAGGCCGAGGACCAGCATGGGCTTGGCGGTCATAAATGGTGAAAGGGATTTTTAACACAGAGGGGACAGAGAACACAGAGGACACCGAGCCAGAGGGAGATAAAGAGTGAACAGGAGCTAGGGGCTAGCTTGGCTAGCTTAGCTATAGCTAGGAGATCTGCTTTTTGAGTTCGGCCAGGAGGTTGAGGGCGTCGAGAGGTTTCAATTGGTCGAGGTCGGCGTCGCGCAGCTTGTCGAGAACGGCGCGGTCGAGCGGCGTGAAAAGAATTTGTTGGTGGCCGTCGCTGCCGGGGGGTTCGTCGGAAACGCCGGGAGAGAGGGTTTCGCTCAGTTCGTGCTCGCTCTGCTCGTGGCGCTTCAAGACTTCGCGGGCGCGCTCGATGACGCTGCGGGGCAGGCCGGCGAGGCGGGCGACTTCGATGCCGTAACTTTTGTCGGCGCTGCCAGGCTCAACGCGGCGGAGAAAAATGATTTCGCTGGGCGTTTCTTTCACCGAAACGTGAACATTCTTCACGCCGGGGAGAAGGTCGGCGAGTTCGGTGAGCTCGTGATAGTGGGTGGCGAAGAGCGTGCGCGCGCGAGTGTGCTTCTGGAGATGCTCGACCACAGCCCAAGCGATGGAGAGGCCGTCGAACGTGGCGGTGCCGCGGCCAACCTCATCGAGGAGGACGAGGCTGGAAGGAGTGGCGTAATTGAGAATAGCGGCGACTTCGCTCATTTCGACCAGGAAGGTGGAACGCCCACGCGCGAGATTGTCACTCGCGCCGATGCGCGTGAAGATTCTGTCGGTGATGGGCAGTTTCGCCTGGCGCGCAGGAACGAACGAGCCCATCTGCGCCATGAGAATGATTAGCGCGGCTTGCCGAAGATAGGTGGATTTGCCGCCCATGTTCGGCCCGGTGATGAGGAGCAGTTGCTGGCGGCCCGGCTCGAAGCAGAGATCGTTGGGTACGAAGCGCTCGCCGCGCTGGCGAAGAAGTTCCTCGATAACCGGATGGCGGCCGCCGATGATGAGCAGTTCGCCGGTGGCATTGAATTCCGGGCAAGTGTAGCCGCGGTCGGCCGCGAGCTTCGCGAAAGCCGCGAGGACATCGAGTTGCGCGACAGCGGAGGAGGTTCGGCGCACGCGCGCAGCCTTTGCGGCCACCGAGGAGCGGACGTCGATGAAGAGCTGGCGCTCGATTTCGAGAATTCGCTCGTCGGCAGCGAGGATCTTGCGTTCGTATTCCTTCAGCTCGGCCGAAGTGAAGCGTTCCGCGTTGACGAGAGTTTGCTTGCGCTCGTAATCGGCGGGAGCGAGATGGAGGTTGGGCTTGGAAATCTCGATGTAGTAGCCAAAGACTTGATTGAAGCGGATTTTGAGCGAGCCGATGCCCGTGCGTTTGCGCTCGCGCTCTTCCATGGCTGCGATAATTTGCTTGCTGTCCTTGCTCAAGGTGCGTAGTTCGTCCAGTTCCGCGTGATAGCCGGTTCGAATGATGCCGGGCTCGGTGGCAAGAGCAGGCGGTTCGTCGGCCATGGCGCGTTCGAGGCGTTCGCGAACGTCGGCAAGCTCGTCAATTTCCCCGTGAAGGTGGCGAAGGAGGTCGCTGCCGCCGACAGGGGGCGGGGTGACGAAATTTTTCAAGACTGGCAGTTGGCCAAGGGATTTGCGCAACGCGACTAGTTCGCGCGGAGTCGCAAGGCCTAGTGTGACGCGGCTGGTGAGGCGTTCGAGGTCCAGTATCCCGCGCAGCTCTTTGCGGATCTCCCCGCGCACAACCGTTTGCTGGACCAAGTGAGTCACTGCAGCGAGGCGGGCTTCGATGGCGTCGCGATCAATCAGCGGGCGCAGCAGCCAGGAGCGCAGTAGGCGCGCGCCCATTCCCGTGACTGTGACATCCACGGCCGCAATCAACGTTGTAGGGCTCGCTGGGCGGCCGGCTTCCTCGGAAAAAATCGGGGTAAGCAGCTCAAGATTGCGGACGGAAACGGGATCGAGGACGAGCGCGTCGCGATGTTCATAGTAGCCGACGCGATCCAGATGACCGAGCGCCCTGACACCGGGAGCGTCCGGTTTTTCATGGGCCTCGTCGCAACGGTCGCCGCGAGCAGCATTCTCGCGCAGGTAATGAATGATGGCGCCTGCAGCCGAAAGCGCTTGTGGGTGATCGTCGAGGCCGAAGCCGGTCAGTTCCGCAACGCCAAACTGTTCGCGCAGGATGCGCTCACCGTAGTCGCGCTGGAAGGTCCAGTCTTCGAGGCGGGACTCGATTCCGCCGGTGCCTTCGAGAAGCGAAGTCTTAGCGGTTTCGAACAGCTGTTGAGGCCGTGGAAGCAAAGTTTCGCGCGGGCGGAGCAGCTGAAGCTCGTCGCGAAGGGCTTCGTCGGCGCGCGGCCCGGAGAATTCGGTAGCCTGGAATTCGCCGGTGGAAAGATCGACGAAAGCGAGGCCAATAGGCGAGCCGGTGGGATGAGGCGCGACAGCGGCAAGAAAATTGTTCTCGCGAATATCCAATACGCCGAGGTCGGTGGCCGTACCTGGTGTGATGACGCGCACGACTTCGCGGCGAACGAGCTTCTTCCCGGGACCGGGCTGCTCCATTTGGTCGCAGATGGCGATTTTGAAGCCGGCGCGAATTAATCTGGCAAGATAACCTTCCGCAGCGTGGTAGGGAACGCCGCACATGGGAATGGGCTGGCCCTTTTCGCGATTGCGCGAGGTGAGCGTAATCTGCAGCTCGCGCGACGCGATCATCGCGTCTTCGTAGAAAAGTTCGTAGAAATCGCCCAGACGGAAAAGCAGCAGCGCATGCGGATAGCGCGTCTTGATTGCGTGATACTGCTGCATCAGCGGTGTAGCAGGTTCGGTCATTCTTTGGTGGTCAGGTGTTAGTCTTCAGGCTTCAGTACAGAGTCCCTAATGATGGCGTATCGGGACAAAAACGCAAGTGCTCAGATTGTGCCGAGAGCGAGCTGAAAAGCTTTACAAATACCTCGAACAGTCGCAGCCAACTCACTCGCGTATACCCAATTCCGAAAGCAGAAACGCATAATCGAGCGCGATTTCGCGAAGATGGTCGTAGCGGCCCGAAGCACCGCCATGGCCCGCGCCCATGTTGATTTTCAGAAGCAGGGGATTCGGATCAGTTTTCAGCGTTCGCAGTTTGGCGACGTATTTTGCGGGCTCCCAGTACATTACCTGACTGTCGTTTAAAGCCGTCTTGAGCAACATCGCGGGATAAGCTTTGCGCACAAGATTCGTGTAAGGACAATATTTCTTCATGGTGAAGTAATCTTCCGCGATTTGCGGATTCCCCCATTCTTCATATTCGCCGACGGTGAGCGGCAGCGAAGCGTCCAGCATGGTGTTCAGCACGTCGACGAACGGCACCTGACTGAGGACCACACGAAAAAGTTCCGGGCGCATGTTGACGACACCGCCCATCAGCAAGCCGCCGGCGCTGCCGCCCTGAATGGCGAGTTTTTCGGGCGAAGTGTACCTCTGCGCAATCAGGTATTCGGCGGCAACGATGAAATCGGTAAAGGTATTCTGCTTTTGTTGCATCCTCCCGGCGTCGTGCCAAGGCTTTCCGAGTTCGCCGCCACCGCGGATGTGTGCGATGGCGTAAATGACACCGCGATCCAGGAGGCTCAAACGATTCGAATTGAAGTTCACGGGCACAGAAATGCCGTAGCTGCCATAGCCGTAAAGGAGCAAAGGGGAGGAGCCATGGCGGGGAGTGTCCCGCCGATACACGAGCGAAATCGGAACCCGCGTGCCATCCAAGGCGGACGCGTGCAGGCGCTCGCTCACATATTGCGAAGCATCGTAGCCGCCAAGCACGGGTTGCTGCTTGCGTAGGACGCGCTCCCGCGTGTAGACATCGTAGTCGAAGACCGAGCGCGGAGTAACAAGCGATTCGTATTGGAAGCGCACATGCGAAACGTCGAATTCGGGATTCTCGCCGAGAGAGGCATTGTAAGCAGGCTCCAGGAATTCAATCCGGTGCGAGGCAGCGAGCGCATTTTCCGCCTTCGAAGCCAAGTCCACGATGCGCAAATAGGGAAGACCGCCGTCGCGCTCGAACAAGACGAGATGGTTCTTGAAAGCTTCCGCGGAAGCGAGCATGACTTCCGGCCGATTCGGAACAATCTCTCGCCAGAATTCCCGGCCGGGTTGATGGACAGAGGCGATCACGACGCGAAACGTGCGCCCGCCGGAGTTTGTCCGCATGAGGAAAATCCCTCCGCTGGCGCCAGGTAAGGGCCCGGGATGGTGGTCTGCGTAGTACTCGTGATTGTCCTCGCGCGGTGCGATGAGCTGGAATTTACCGAGCAGGTCGTCGGCGCGTAGGAAGCGGACTTCGCTGGTGGTGTGGCTCGCCGACGTCAGCAGGAGGTATCCGTCACTTCGCGTGCGTTGGACTTCGACGTGAAAACGCTCATCGGACTCCCCATAGAGCAAAGGGTCGGGACCAGTTAAACCAAGTACGTGCCGATACAGGCGGTAGGAGCGCTTGGTCATCTCGTCTTCGATGGTATAGAAGAGAGTCTTGTTGCCGGCAGCCCAGGCCACGCTGGTAACACGCTCGATGCGCTCGGGGAGCGTTTCACCAGTGCGCAGATCCTTCACACAAAGAGTGTATTGGCGAAATCCGGTGGTATCGGTCGAGTACGCCAGCCAATGATTATCGTCACTAACCTCGAAGGCGCCTAACCCGAGGAAGGAGTGTCCCTCCGCCAGTTGATTTAAGTCGAGCAGAAGTTCTTCGGGCGAGCCTTCTGCATCGCGGCGGCGGTAATGGTAAGGATACTGCTTGCCCTCGACGGTCTTCGTGAAGTACAGATACCCGCGCAGGCGGTAGGGAACCGCAAGGTCGGTCTGCTGGATGCGCCCGAGCATCTCCTGATAGAGCTTCTGCTGGAAATTCTGAGTGGGCTTTAGGAGCGCATCGGTATACGCATTCTCGGCCTCGAGGTAGGCAAGCACTTCCGGCCATTCTTTGTGCCGAAGCCAGTCGTAATGGTCGATGCGGCGGTCGCCGTGAAGGATGTGCTCCACCGGCTCGCGCCGGGCTAGCGGCGGGGCAGGGGCCGCATCCGTCATGTTTTCGTCGGAAACCGCTGGTGATGTCTTCTCGGAGTCTAGGTTCACGGGTCTCTTTTGTACTCAAAGGACCGGAAGTGGTCCTCGAATCTTGTACAGCAAGGGCGGCGAGGCGCCGGCCAAAATGGTTCGAATACCTTCGTTATACTAGCGGAAGTCATCCACGGGCGAAAGGAAGCGACCAAAGCTAGGGAAATCTTGTGCCGCGCGAAACCGAAATCAAACTGAAGATCGAAGACGTGAAGGCTCTGCGCCGGCGTTTGAAGCAGCTCGGAGCGCGGCCCGTGACCGCAAGACAGGCCCGCGTTCATCAAGAAAACGTCATCTTCGACACGCCCCAGGGCGGCTTGGCGAAGCATGGGCAATTGCTGCGGATTCGGACCGAGACACCGCAAGGCCCAGGAAAAGCAAGAAAAGCGAAGCCGCGCGTCCTGCTGACTTTCAAGCGGCCCGTCCCGCAGGCTCCCGCTTGGGCGGCTCCGTCGGACGAGTTCCACAAAGTGCGGGAAGAAATCGAGATGGAAGTCACCGATGCCGCGACGCTAACCACCATCTTCGAGGGGTTGGGGATGAAAGGATGGTTCCGCTACGAGAAGTACCGCACTACGTTTCAGCTTCCGGCGTCGAAGGCTTGGGCTCGAGGGCTGCTTATTGAGCTGGACGAGACCCCTATCGGCACGTTTATCGAGCTAGAAGGGCCCGCCGCCGCGATCGACCGAGCCGCCCAGGAACTGGGCTATTCCAAGCGCCACTATGTTTTGAAGAACTACCTTATGCTTTACGTGGAAGAATGCCGCCGCAGGGGCGAGCAGCCGGTGCACATGGTCTTTCCAGTGCGGGTATTCCCAGAGTAACTCCATTGAAAAAAAATGCTTAGAACGCTATTCTGCGCTTGACTTTGCGATACGCGCAGCTTATCAATGCGTTGGGGACCGAAAAATGGTCTCAAGTTTGCACGGATCCTCTCGATGAGCACGAGCAACGAACTCGAGCCTGGCCCTAAAAGCTTCACGGAGAAGCATGTCCTGGCGTCGTTTCATGGGCTGAGTAACCCGATGGAGTCGCTCAAGGTTCAGGCAACCGCGCGACAGGCCGGGTGGGGAGGATTCACCGGCGGCTGAAGGTAAGTCCATTTGTGTCAGGCACTTGCCCGCCGCCGAGGTTCTTCGGTGAGCGGGTTTTTTATTGGCGAATTTCGTCCTGAAGACTCGGCCGGGAGCAGCCTAAGCACGAAGGCCTACCAAGGCAGGAGGTGAACATGGAGCTGTTCGCCACAGAACTGATGGGCGTGAAAGCCTACGACGCTCAAGGGAATTACGTGGGTCGCGTTCGCGAGTTTTTCATCGAGCCTGCCGAGGCGCCGAATCGCATCTCGCATTTTTTGCTGTCGCGCGGCCGTTTTCAGCCGCTTGTCGCCAAACACAATCAAATTGCTTCGGTGTCCGACAAAAAGATTCAGCTCAACGTGGGAGAGAAAGCTCTGGAGATTTACCAGCCCAACGAATCCTGGTTGGCCGTGCAGAAAGACCTGCTAGACCAGCAAATCATTGACACGCGCGGCCGAAAAGTCGTGCGCGTGAATGACCTCGACTTGGCCGAGCAGCGCTCGAACGGCAATGTGGAATTGCGCTTGACCCAGGTGGACGTGGGCCTTCCCGGCGCCGTGCGGCGGCTCCTGCAGGGCGTGGTTCCTTCCAAGGTGGTTCGCAAGCTCCAGAGCCGGCTCCCCCCGAGCACTATCCGGTGGGAATTTGTCAACTTGATCGAACCCGATCCCTTGCGGCGCGTAAAGCTGCGCATCACGCACGAGAAGCTGGAAGATCTGCACCCGGCCGATTTGGCCGACATCATGGAAGATCTCTCCGCATCGGAACGCCAGAGCATCATTGCCTCCTTGGACGAAGAGACCGCGGCTGCCGTCTTGGGCGAATTGGACGCCAGACTGACCACGCAAATCGTCGAAGACCTCGATCCCGAAAAAGCCGCCGACATTCTCGAGGAAATGCCTCCAGACGCCGCGGCCGACGTGCTCGCGGATTTGCCCAAGGAAACTTCGGAAGAGCTGCTCGAGGAGATGCCCGGCCGGGAGGCCAATGAAGTTCGGGAGCTGCTGGAATTTGACCCGGCGGCGGCGGGCGGCATGATGAACACGGAATTTGCGTTTGTCAGTGAGTCCGCGACCAGGGACGAAGTGGTCGACCGGATGCGCAAACAAGACCATAGCTTTGACCAGCTTGACACGGTGGTCTTGCTGGATGACAAGGCTCAGTTTGCCGGCGTGGTTCCCATGGTGCGAATGCTCCTGGCCGCGCCCGACGAGCGCTTGTCGGCCTTGAAGATGGAACCGGTAGTCAGCCTTCCCCCCGAAGCCGATGAGAAGGAAGTGTTCGAGCTCTTTGACAAATACAATTTGCGAATGTTGACGGTCGTAGATAAGCAAAATCGTCCGATCGGGACCATTGCCGTGGACGACGTCGTTTCCCGTCTGGTGAAGCGCTAGGAAGGCAGCGGCCGAATGGATTGGTCCATCCTCAAGACGGGAGTGGAAAGCCTGCAGAACCGTGGCGCGGGTTTGCAGAAGCGGCTGCGCAGCCTGCGGCGCCGCCTGGTTTTGCTGCTCGCGGTGATCGGGCCGGGGCTAATCACTTCCAATGTGGACAACGATGCCGGCGGGATCACCGTTTACACGCAGGCCGGCGCACAATACGGTTACACGCTACTCTGGGCGCTCATTCCGATGACTATCGCGCTGTATGTTACCGAAGAGATGTGCGCGCGCATGGGCGTGGTGACCGGCAAGGGGCTCTCCGACCTCATTCGGGAAGAATTCGGATTCCGCCCGACGTTTTTCGTGATGATCACGGGCTTTTTTGTCGACCTGGCAAACGTGGTAGCGGAGTTCGCGGGCGTCGCGGCAGCCATGCAAATCTTTCACGTCAGCAAATACGTTGCGGTCCCGCTCGCGGCAATACTCGTGTGGATTTTGGTGATTCAAGGAACTTACAGACAGGTGGAAGTCATCTTTCTTTTTGCCTGCGTTCTTTATTCGTCGTACGTGTTTTCTGCGGTTCTGGCGAAGCCGGATTGGCTGATTGCCGCTAAGTACACCGTGATTCCAAATATTCGTTTCGATTTGGGCTATCTGATCACGTTGACGGGGCTCGTCGGCACCACCATTGCGCCGTGGCAGTTTTTCTATCTGCAGGCGGGATTCGTGGAGAAGAAAGTCGGGCCGAGGCAGTATCCGCAGGCGCGAGCGGACGTTATGTTTGGAAGCGTGAGCTGCATGGTTATCGTGTTCTTCATCATCGTCTGCTGTGCGGCGACCCTGTGGGTTTCCGGCCAGCGGGACATTTCGGACGCGGGGCAGGCGGCGCAGTCGCTCATTCCGTTGGCGGGCAAATGGGCTGGGGGTCTATTCGCATTTGGCCTTCTCAACGCTTCGCTTTTCGCTGCTTCCATCTTGCCATTATCTACTGCCCACGTGGTTTGCGAAGGGCTCGGGTTTGAGGCCGGGCTCGACCACAAGTTCACGGAAGCCCCGATATTCTACTGGCTGTACACCGTGTTGATCGTTGTTGGCGCGGGCGTGGTGCTTTTGCCTCATGCGCCGCTCTGGAAGATTCTGATTTTCTCCCAGGTGGGCAATGGAATCTGGCTTCCCGTGGTGGTCATTTTTATTTTGTTGCTGGTGAACCGGCGCGACTTGATGGGTGAGTACGTAAACACCATGACCTACAACATTGTGGCCTGGGTGACCGCCATTGCCATGATTGTGCTGACTCTCATCTTGACCTATACGGCGTTCCTCCAGCAAACCCCGCTGCCGGCCGCCTGATGGCTTTCATGACAACGTGACGTTGCTTCGTCGCGGACGGTGTGTTAACTTTGCCGCGTAAAGAGATTTTCGTAAAAAACCATCTAGACAAAAATCGTGTCCCAAACCAAGACCCATAAGACACTGCACGGCCCTGCTCCGGAATCGCTGGGTCCCGTCACCTCGGAAGAAGCCCAGCTTCTCGAAAAGCTGGATTTGACGCGCTTGCCCCGCCACGTCGCTGTCATCATGGACGGCAACGGCCGCTGGGCGCAGAAGCGGCATTTGCCCAGAATCGCGGGGCACCGTTCCGGCGCGCAGTCCGCGCGCACGTCCATCGAAACCTGCGCGCGATTGAAGATTGAAGCGCTGACGCTCTATGCGTTCTCCGTGGAAAACTGGCGTCGACCAAAAACCGAAATCGACTTCCTCATGCAGCTCTTGCGCGAATACCTGAAGAACGAAATGCCGCTCCTCCAGAAAAATGAAATCCGCATGCGCTTTCTGGGCCGCATCGAAGAATTGGCCCCCGCGGTTCAAAAAGACGTTCGCGAGGCGATGGAGAAGACCGCCGGGAACAAGGGCATGGTGCTCTCGGTCGCGGTGAATTATGGCGGTCGCGCGGAAATTGTGGATGCCATGAATGCCATCCTGAGCGAGCGAAATGGAAATGCGGCGTCGCCGCAAATCACTGAGGAGCAGCTCGCGCGGCATTTGTATACCGGTGGCCTGCCGGACCCGGACTTGCTGATTCGAACCAGCGGCGAGATGCGCTTGAGCAATTTCCTGCTTTGGCAAATCGCCTACTCGGAGATTTTTGTGACCGAGACGCTCTGGCCGGACTTCAACCGCGCCCGGCTCCTGGAAGCTTTGGTGGAATTTCAAAAGCGCGAACGCCGCTACGGCGGTATTCGCGAAGGCCAGCCCGACACGGAGAGGCCCGCGCGTGTCGCCGGCGAATGATTTGCCTCCATTTGTTTCTCGCCCGGCGCGACGCATTCTTCCAGGCCAGGTGCCTTGATGAGTGAGTCAACAGTTTTCTAGAAGCCTTATATCCCCATGCCTGAAGGCAAGGGGCTTTACGGCTCCCCTCGGTAAGGGCAGCGGATGCGCCAAGTGACTGGTAATCTGGAAAACTCTTCCTGTCCCTGAAGTTCCGCGCATTCGCTGAAGATCAGGCTGGACGAGAATTTTCCTTCCGGCTTGCAACCCTGCTGCAGAAAATCAGTCACGATGTTCGCACCGTGCCTGACGCACGGCTCATCGGCCAGGTGGACCAAGAAAGTTGGGAGGCGGCAGAGAAGGAATCGAGATTTTTGATTACCCAAGACTTGCACTTCTCGGACTCGAGAACATTTGCTCCTGGTTCTCATCACGGCATTTTGTTGATACCGCTTCACTCTCACTGTTCAGACGGCTCCGCGGCGTGATTTTTCCCCTTCATTGTGATGAGATGGGGCCTGCATTCTCAAGGAATTCCTCTTTCATGACCTGGAAACGTGTGGCGACAGCCGTTGTGCTGGTTCCCCTTACGGTGGGTGTAGTGTTGTGGGGCTCCACGGCGATTGTGGCCATCGCCGTCGCGCTAGTCACAGAGCTCGCCCTCTTTGAATATTTCGCACTGGGCGAAGCCATCGGCCACCGCGCGTACCGCTTCTGGACGGGCACGTGCGCTCTTGGTTTAATTTTCGTTCAGTGGGCCGCAAGCAGTACGTGGGCTGTGCTCACGCGCTCAAACTACACGTTTGAGGTTTACAAAGGCGGCCATCTTTCTCCGATTCGGCTCTTGGTCCACGACGTTTTTTTTGTTTTTGTTATTGGCGTGGCCATCATCACGCTGTTTGCTCGGAGGCCGCTCGTCGAGGTCCTTCCTGCCGCCGGAATCAGTTCGAGCGGCCTGATCCTCGTGGCTTTCCCACTTTCCTTTGCCATTCCCTTGCACGCCGTAAATGGGCAGGGACCGGCGTTGCTTTTGTTTGCTTTCGTCATCGTCTGGGTTGGGGACACGGCTGCCTATTTCCTGGGAAGGTGGATCGGGAAACATCCGCTGGCGCCTCATCTCAGTCCCAAGAAAACCTGGGAAGGAACCGTTGCTGGATTTGTGGGTTCACTGCTTGTCCCGCTGGCATTTATGCCTTGGATGAATGTGCCGCTAATGCATTTACTGGGGATGGCGGCCCTGGGAAACATCGCGGGGCAAGTGGGCGACTTGCTGGAATCAGGCTACAAGCGCAGCGCAGGGATTAAAGATTCCGGCACTTTGCTCCCTGGCCACGGGGGTGTGCTTGACCGGATCGACGCCCTCATCCTGGCGGTGCCGGTTGTCTGGTATTATTGGATTCTGATCTATTCGCCGCGATCGTAGACCGACGACGGCAACTCTCCAATTGGCAAAAGGGAATAAGAAACCTCGTGAAGCAGCTTTCTATTCTCGGCTCGACAGGTTCGATTGGCCGCCAGTGCCTTTCCGTAGTGGAATCGCTGCCGGGAAAGTTTTGCGTGGCCGCGCTCGCTGCCGGCGCCAACCTTGCCGAATTGATCGCCCAGATTGAACGCCATCAGCCGGAAATCGTGTCCGTGGCCGACGCTCGGCGAGCCGACCAACTGTCGCAGTTACTCCACCAAAAAGGTATCGCGCGCAAGCCGGAAATTCATCATGGCCGCGAGGGAATGCTTGCCGTTGGCACGCATCCGAAGGCCGAAATTGTCGTCTCCGCAGCGGTCGGTGTCGTCGGACTGGAAGCAACCTATGAGGCCGTGAAGCTTGGAAAGACCGTCGCTCTTTCGAACAAAGAGGTTCTCGTCGCAGCGGGCGAGTTGGTGATGGCCGTCGCAAGGAAGTCTGGGCGCGAACTTCTTCCCGTGGACAGCGAGCACAACGCGCTGCACCAGTGTTTGCGCAGCGGAGCGCATGGCGAAGTTCGGCGTCTTGTGCTCACCGCGTCGGGTGGCCCGTTTCGAAAGACACCGCTCGAGCAACTCGCCAACGTCACTCCGGAACAAGCTTTGGCGCATCCCAACTGGCGGATGGGCAACCGCATCACCGTCGATTCCGCCACCATGATGAACAAAGGGTTCGAAGTCATCGAAGCGCACTGGCTGTTTGGAATTCACCGCGAGCAAATCGAAGTGGTGATTCACTCTCAATCCACGATCCACTCGATGGTCGAGTTTGTGGACGGTTCCGTTTTAGCGCAACTCGGCCCCACCGACATGCGCATGCCCATCCAATATGCGCTAACTTATCCCGATAGGATCGCATGCAATCGAGTAGCCCTCGATTGGAGCAACCTGAAGCGGCTCGATTTCGAGAAGGCTTCGACGCGGCGATTTCCCTGCTTGCGGCTCGCGCGGGAAGCGATGAAAAGAGGCGGAGCTTATCCCTGCGCCCTGAACGCCGCAGATGAAATTGCCGTTTCCGCATTTCTGGAACGGCGCCTCGCGTTTTTGGGCATTCCTGAAGTAATCGAGCGCGTGCTCGCACGCACTCCGCGCGTGCGGCTGGAAAAGATGGAAGACGTGCTTGCTGCCGATGCCGAAGCCCGTCGCATCGCACAGGAAGAAGTAGGAAAATTGGCGGCAACGGCCGCGGTCGCGAAATAATCCTTGCTGCGCATAGGTCCTTAAGCAGGAAGCAAGCGAATGACTGCGCATAAGCTATACTTGGAAGATTGAAAGAACGGAGCGCGTCGTAAGCATGAACACGGTTTTTGGTTTCATCCTCGTTCTCGGGGTACTCATTCTGGTCCATGAGTGGGGGCACTTTATCGTCGCCAGGCTCTTTGGAGTCCGCGTGGACGTTTTCTCCATCGGTTTCGGCCCGCGTCTGTTTGGCGTGAAGCGAGGCGCCACGGACTATCGCATTAGTGCAGTTCCTCTGGGCGGCTACGTGCGCATGGCCGGCCAGGACCTCTCCGAAATTGATTCCGGCAACCAGGCTCCAACCGGCGCTACCGACGAGCTGATGAGCAAGAAGCGCTGGCAGCGCGCGCTTATCTCTCTTGCGGGTCCCACCATCAACCTGGTTTTCCCCATTTTTCTTCTGACTGGGTATTTCATTGTCAAGGGCCAGCCCTATCCGAAATATGAAGACAAGCCTTTGGTTATTGATTCTCTTCCGAGAGACTCGCCCTTGGCATCGGCTGGAGTGGCGCGAGGAGACCGCATCGTCTCGCTGGAAGGAAAAACCAATCCCACATGGGGAACCGTCGAGACGCTTCTAGAACAGGGTGCAGCAGGCAAGACCTACCACCTCGTCGTCGATCATCAAGGGACCACGCGGTCTGTGTCCGTCAGCACCACGGGCATGCCATCGCCGGAACTGGTTTTCGGATATCCGCCGGAAGGTCCGGTTGTAGTCAACGACGTGGACCCCAGCCTGCCCGCCAAAGCCGCTGGTGTGAAACCGGGCGACCTCATGGATTCCGTCAACGGCGTCCACATGGACAGCTGGCCCGCGTTCGTGGACGCCATTCAGCAGGCCGGAGGCAAGCCCATCACGCTGACCGTCCGGCGCAACGGCGAACTGGTGAAGCTGCAAATCACGCCGCAGAGAGGGAAGAACGAGCTTGGCGAAACGATGTGGATGATTGGCATTCACCGGGCCGAGACCAAACCGGAAATGGCCATTCGCAAAGTTTCCGTGACGCAAGCCGTGACGCAGTCGGGGCGTTCCACTTGGCAGGATACTTTGATGGTCGTGGACGTCGTGGGCCGCCTGGTTTCCGGCAAGACCTCGCCCAAGCAATTGCAGAGCGTCATCGGCATCGCCGCCATGGCCGGTAAAGCCGTGGAAGCTGGTTCGTACGTGGTAGTTCGATTCATGGCCGGCTTGAGTATCAATCTGGGCGTCCTCAACTTGCTTCCCATTCCTATCCTTGATGGCGGAAACATCCTGCTGCTCTCGCTGGAAGGCATCCGCCGCCGCGACTTCAGCCTCGCCTTCAAGGAACGGTTCATCCAGGTGGGGCTGGTGTTTCTGCTCATCCTTTTTGCCTACGTCATGTACAACGACGTGATGCGCCACCTCCCCTTCCGCTCCTGAGACTCCGAGTCCTCGTAGCGGATCGCCACTGGTTTTCACTCCGTGCGCCAACCTGCTAGACTGGCCCTGTTGAGGTTTCCTTCTATGGCGGCTAGTCCATCGCACCGCGTTTCCACCGGCGAGCGCCTCAATACCGCGGAAACCACCGGGAGGCTCCAGCAAGCCGCAGCTTCGCGCGGCATCCGCATGACGCGCCAGCGCCGCGTCATCTTGCAGGTGATGGACGACGCCGAGCAGCACCTCGACGTGGACCAGATTCTCGAGCGCGCGCAAAAAATTGACGCGGGCGTGCATCTGGTCACCGTTTACCGCACGATTGATCTGCTAAAAAAAGAAGGCCTGATCGACGAACTGGACTTGCTGCATCTGCGCGGCGACCGCCACTATTACGAAACGCACGGACCGCGCGACCACATTCACGTCGCCTGCCTGCGCTGCGGCAAGGTGCGCGAATTCGAGAGCCGCCTCTACGAACAGTTGAAGGAACAGATCTGCCGCGACTTT
Organism: Acidobacteriota bacterium; assembly: GCA_003224085.1. GTDB lineage: Bacteria > Acidobacteriota > Terriglobia > Acidiferrales > UBA7541 > Acidiferrum. Next base: position 18,786 of record QHYK01000059.1, read on the forward strand.
AGGATGAAGGTCACCGTTTCCCGCACCGAAGTCGGCGGCTACTGCGCCGACTGCCTGCAAGCCATGAAGGGGTAGCCGGCTGTCTTCCCGAACCCAGACCTGTGGATGACCGCACGACGCCCTTCGATTGTCATTCCGAACCCGATGCGCTTTTTGCGAGCGATGTGCGGAATCGGCTTCTCTCCTTTTGTATCGAGTGCAGGCGGACAAGGACCCGAGTCGAGTGATGCAAAAACAGGGAGCCCAGAGACGACAAGGCTAAGGGGAGAAATTCTTCGGAAGTTCCTCTTGAATGATTCGTTCCACATTCCGCATCAATTCCGGAGCGGAAAAAACTTTCATCAAGATTGCGGTTGCGGCGTGGCGCGCATCCGGCGAGATTTTTGACTTTGCTCCAGAGAGTATCAAAACCTGCGTTTTCGGCGGGACGCCCTTGATAACTTGCAATGCCGCCGTACCCGGCATTTCCGGTGCCTCATAATCCAAAACGACAGCATCAACATTGGTGCTCTTTAACAGCCGGATGCCCTCCGTTCCGGTGGGTGCAGCGAGTACTCGATACCCGCGTTCTTCAAAATAGCTGCGAAACACGCTCAGGAACCGGATCCGGTCGTGAATACAGAGAATAGTTTTGGTGACCACAGGGGCCCTCCTGCCTCTCCACCCGCCCATGCTTCCAATTTAATATATATCGTAATACGATACAATTGGAATCGGCCAACCGGTGCCCAATCTCACATTTCCCGATCTCACGCTTTCAGCTTTGGCCGTGGTTTTTGGGGCCTCCCCTGTATCCTTCGCCAAGAATCAGATCGCGCCCGTATTCCATAGTAAAGTCACCAGTTCCCGCACCAAAGTCGGCGGCTACTGTGCCGACTGCCTGCAAAAGATGAACGAATAGCCCAGCCTCTCTTATCTCCCTATCTGATTGCCCCTAAGGAAACCTGAATCTAAAGACCCGCCATTACACTCAGGAACGCGGCGCGGAAACGGGGGCGTCACGGAGGGAGCGGAAGCGGCGGAGGCGGGAGAAGAATTTGTTGGCGGTGGAGATGTCGCGGGCGATTTGCGCACGCAGCCCTTCGGGGCCGTTGAACTTTTTTTCGTCCCGGAGGCGATACCAAAAGCGCACCTCGATGCGTTTCGGCGCGGAAGACAGTTGAGCGTTCAAAAGATGCGTTTCGATGCTGAGGGCGGAGCCGTCAAAGGTGGGGCGCATGCCGATGTTGGTGACCGAGCGGCGGCTGCAGGGCTCGCCGTCGAGGCCGGTACGCGTGATGTAAACGCCGCGCTGGGGAAGCAGTCCCTGTTCCGGGGCGAGGTTCAGCGTGGGAAACGTGAAGCGGCGGCCCGTGCCGGTGCCGGGCACTACTTCGCCGGTGAGGACAAACTGCCGTCCCAGCAGGCGCGCGGCGCGGGACACGTCGCCATCCGCAATTTCTTTGCGGATGAGCGTGCTGGAGACCACTTCGCCGCGATAAATCACGGGCGGAAGAACGACGACCTCGAAGCCGTGCTGCGGGCCTAATCTCCGCAGAAGAGTCACGTCGCCGGCTTGCTTGTGGCCGAAGCGGAAATTTTCGCCGACAAAGAGCGCCTTTATGTGCAAGTCGCGAAGGAGAATTCGCTCAACGAACTCCTCCGGCGTAAGGCGAGAGAGTTCCAGGGTGAAGGGCAAGACGACGGCGGCCTCGAGTCCAAGCGCTTGGAAGCCTGCGAGGCGCTGCGCAATGGTGGAAATTTGCGGCGGAGCGGTGTCCGGCCGAAGGACTTTGCGCGGTGAGGGGTCGAAGGTCAGCGCGGTTGGCACGGCGTTGAGCGCGCGGGCGCGCTCGGCGACGGAGCGCAGAATGGCTTGGTGGCCGAGATGGATGCCGTCGAAGCTGCCGATGGCCAGCACGCTGCTGTGGCCAAATTGGCCGAAGCGGGAAACCCACGCTTCGGATGAAGTGAACGTGGAGAAGCGCGGCGCGGCGCCACCTGCGCTCGCCGCGGCACGCTTCTCTTCGAAGGCTTCTTGTTCGCCGGAGGGTTCCTCGGCCGGGTCCACGCGCACTTCGAATTGCAGCCCGTCATAAGCCAGTTGCACATGAGGAAAGCCAAGCTTGACGAGGCGCTCGTTGGTCTCCACGTGCGGAAGGTCGTGAGCAATGTGCGTGAACCACGCGCGCCGCGGCTTGAGTTTTTCGATGAGTTCGAGCGCGGAATCGACGGTCTGATGCATCGGGTGAGGAATGTCGCGCAGTGCGTCGAGGATGAGCTCGTCGAGCCCTCCGAGAAGGGCCATGGAGGAATCCGGCATGGAGCTGAAGTCGGTGAGGTAAGCGGCGCGGCCAAAGCGGAAGCCCAGCACATTCATTTCGCCGTGGAACAAGGGAACGGGGGTGAAAGGAATACCGAGCAATTCGAATTGGCGGTCAATGACCTGGAGAGTGACGCTCGGCACGGTGCTCAGAGTGGGCCTGTCGTCGAAAACGTAAGCGAAAATACGCCGTATGATTTGAAACGTGTCTCCGTTGCCGTAGACCGGTATGGCCGCGCGCTGGTGGATGTTGTAAGGCCGAATATCGTCGAACCCAAGAACATGGTCGGCGTGGCCGTGGGTCAGCAAGATGGCGTCGAGGCGATCCAGGCCGGCACGCATGGCTTGCTGGCGAAAATCGGGAGTGGTGTCGATTACCACATGCTGGCCGTCACGAGAAAGGAGGATGGAGGGGCGGAGACGTTTGTCGTGCGGATCGGTGGAGCTGCAGACCCGGCACGGACACCCGAGCGTGGGAACGCCCATCGAGGTGCCGGAACCCAGAACCGTAACTTTAAGCGGAGTGCGAGGCATCTTGAATGAGCCGAACAAACCAGTGCGCGTGGCCGAGCGCGGGCGCGTTCGTGAAGCGCTCAACGGGTCTTGGCTTTGGCCTGCGCCTTAGCCTGGGCGGCCACGGCCTGGTTGACCTCGACGTAAGTCAGCTTGAGCTTGCCGAGCAGGTCCAGAAGAAGATTATCTTCTTCGGGAGACAGGTTGCCTTTGGTTTTTTCGTGCAAGGCGTCGAGCATGTCGATTAATTCGCGAGCCGCTCCCGGATCGACGACCGGCTGCCCGGTTTGCGGGTCGGCGTAAGCACCGAGAACCATGGCCGCGTTCTGGCCGAGCATGCGCACGAGGTTTTCGAAGGCGGCGAGGCGCTTGGGCGCGTCGGCAGGCGGATTCGCAGGCGATTTTGCTTGCTCGGCGGGAGGCGGTGAAGCCTTTGCCGCTTCCACTTTGGCTTCGCGCTCCTGCTCTTCAACGACGTCTTTTCGCAGCTCGCCCTCGGAAGTAAACGGACGGCGATCAATGACGCGGAACGTCTCTTCGTTTTTTTGGTCAGACAAGGTGCATTCCCCAGTAATTATTTCGAATTCAGTTTAACATGGGTGGCTTGCGCAAGTCGCTGGGGCGGCTTGTAAAACGGAATACCTTGTAAAACGGGGCGTGGCTCCGTAAAGTGGAACATTTGATTCACATTGTGAGAAACCGAAAAAACCGATGCCTGCAAAGACGAAACCAAAGACGAAAAGAACCAAGCAACGCACGGAAAAAACGCGAGGGAGCAAATTGAAACATTTGGCTCCTGGCGAATGGTTTGCAAAGCTGGTGGCCGTCCAGGCGCGGCTAAGGGCCCCGAAAGGGTGTCCCTGGGACCGCGAGCAAACGCACCAAACGCTGCGGACCTATCTGCTGGAAGAAGCTTACGAAGTGCTGGAGGCTCTCGACACGGGAGATGACAAGAAATTCGCGGAGGAGATGGGGGACTTGCTGCTGCAGATTGTTTTTCATTCGCAGATCGCGCAGGAGGAGGGGCGCTTTGGCGTGGCGGATGTGATCCGGGAGATTCATGACAAGATGATCCGGCGGCATCCGCATGTTTTTGGGGAGACACGCGCGCGAGACTCGGCGGAGGTGTTGAGAAATTGGGAGCGGATCAAAGCGGAAGAGCGGCGCGCGAGGAAAGAAGAAGGCGAAAACGAAGAGAGGCAGGGAGAGGCGGCGTCGTTGCTTGACGGTGTTTCACGCTCACTGCCGGGAACGCTCGAAGGCCTCCAACTCACGCGCAAGGCGTCGCGAATCGGCTTTGATTGGCAAAACGCGGACGGAGTCATGGAGAAGATTCGTGAGGAGACGGCTGAGTTGGAAATCGCGATAAAGGACAAAGACCAGCACAGAATCGAAGAAGAAATGGGTGACTTTTTATTTGCGGCGGTGAACCTCGCGCGATTTTTGCATGTGGATCCGGAAATCGCGCTGAAGAAAGCAAACGCGAAATTTTCCCGCAGGTTCCGCGCGATGGAGGCCTTGGCGCGGGAATCGGGGCGAGAGTTCAAGGGCCTTCCGCGCGAAGAGATGGAAGCGCTGTGGGATAGAGCGAAGAATGCGGAAGGGAAGTCCGAGGCCAGCGAGCTGGAGAAGGCACAGGCGCGCAAATGAGCGGAAACTTCCTTGTCCGCAAGCTCGAGACGCTGGAGGAGTTCCATTGTTGCGTGGAACTCCAACGGCAAATCTGGGGTGAGGCGGACCTGGAAGTCGAGCCCGCCACGCTGTTCGTGGTGGCAGCGCATACGGGCGGCCAAGTGCTTGGCGCGTTCGAGGATGGCCGCTTGATCGGCTATACGCTGGCGGTCGTGGGCCTGCGCAACGGCACCGCGTACCTGCATTCGCACATGACCGGAGTGCAGAACGAATATCGCGACCGGGGTGTTGGTAGAATGCTGAAGCTTTTTCAGCGCCAAGAGGCGCTGAGCCGCGGGATCCGGCTGGTTCAGTGGACTTTTGATCCGCTCGAACTCCGGAATGCGCACTTCAATTTGAACCGCTTGGGTGCGATTTGCAGGCAATACCTTCCGAATCTTTACGGCACGACGACGAGTCCGCTGCATCGCGGCATGGCGACGGATCGACTGTTGGTTGAGTGGCACCTCGATTCCAAGCGCGCGGTGGCGGCGATCCAAAATCTCGTTAAGGAACCTGTCGAAGCGCCGGGGATCATTGAATTGCCCGCCGAACTGGAGCACTGGATTGAAAAAAACGAGCCGGAAATCAGGAAGATGCAATCCAGGCTGCGCGAAGAATTTACCAAATGGTTTGCAAAAGGCTATGCCGCGGTTGGCTTGAGAAACGGGCCCCGCAATCGCGCGTACCTTCTCACGCCGTGGAGCGACTTTTAAAGAAAGGTTCCACTAGGCACGAATATGCACATTCAAGGAATCACGCTTCGCGAATTATCCATGAAACTGGTGACGCCGTTTGAGACCAGCATGGACAGGCTCGAGGTTCGCCGAATCATTCTGTTGGAGGCGGACGTAGATGGGGTAACAGGCTGGGGCGAGTGCGTGGCGGCAGAGGCGCCTTTTTACAGTCCGGAGTACGCAGACACGGCGTGGGCCGTGCTGCGCGATTTTCTGTGGCCCATGGTGAAAGGAGTGAAATTCAATTCCGCGTGCGAAGTCTGGGGGCTATTGAAGCGCGTTCGCGGCCACAACATGGCCAAGGCTTGCCTGGAAGCGGCGGTGTGGGATGCAGAGGCCAAGCAGAAGGGCGTTCCCCTGGCGAAACTCTTGGGCGGGACGCGCGAAGAAATTGTTTCCGGCGTTTCGATCGGGATCAAGGATACGCTCCATGAATTGGTCGCGACGGTAAAGAAGGAACTCGCGGCGGGGTACCAACGGATCAAGATCAAGATCAAACCGGGGAAAGATCTGGAACCGGTGCAGCGACTGCGGCAAGAGTTTCCGCGAATCAAGCTGATGGTGGACGCCAATTCCGCATACACATTGGCGGACTTTCCGCGCTTGAAGCAGCTCGATGGTTTTTACCTGATGATGATCGAGCAGCCGCTGGGGTGGGACGATCTTTACAGCCACGTGGAACTTCAAAAACAACTGGAAACTCCCCTCTGCCTGGATGAATGCGTGCACACGGAAGAACAGGCGCGCGCGGCGGTGGAACTAGGCGCTTGCAAGATTATCAACATCAAGCTAGGGCGCGTGGGCGGCTTCACGATGGCGCGGCGCATTCACGATCTTTGCCAGCAGAATGGCATTCCCGTATGGTGCGGCGGCATGCTCGAATCCGGCATCGGGCGTGCGCACAACATTGCCCTGGCCACGCTGCCAAATTTCTCGCTCCCTGGCGACGTGACGGCGAGCAAGCGTTACTGGGCGGAAGACATCATTTCTCCGGAAGTCACCGTGTCGCCACAAGGATCAATTCGCGTTCCCACCAAGCCCGGCATCGGATTCGAGCCGCGACTCGACCTGATCGAAGAACTTACCGTTCGAAAAGAGCGACTGGTTTGATGCGGTGAAGAGGGAATCGCCCGGAGGGCGCCCTCCCAGCGGTCCAGCCATGCCGCTTCCATTGCCGTTTTAGTTGTCTCTTGCGCTCCCCGCCTGGGGCCGGCCGAGCGATGGCCCTGGGCCGGGCGGAGGGTATTTGGATTGGGTCAAGCCGTACGCCTATCGTGAAAGCTAATACCGTTACGTAAACTCCGTTTCGCGATTCCGTTGACGCGGGTTGTTTTCGCTGCCTACCATCAGCTAAGTCGGCGTGGCCCTCTTACTGACTCCCCTGTGACTCTGGTGTGAGGATCCGGCTGGGGCGCAAGTTCCCTCGCATCGAGTTCATTCGCGCCCGAAAGGTCTTTCGTGAAAACCAAGCCCTTGGTGGCCGGGTTGCTTCTCATCCCGCTTGCAGCGGGTGCCTTCTGGTATTCGAGAGATACCGTCAAGCTGACGGACAAAGACACACTCCTCATCGGCGATTTTACAAACTCCACGGGCGACGCTGTTTTCGACCGGTCACTGCGAGAGGCCTTGTCCATCGGTCTTGCTCAATCACCCTTGCTAAATCTCATCTCCGCGGGAAAAGTGGCGGAAACTCTGCATGCACAATCGCTTTCGCCAAGCATTCCCATCAACGGCGAGATCGCTCCCAAGATTTGTTCGCACGTGGGCGCGACGGCATTCCTGACAGGGACAATCAAAAAGGAGGAAGACACTTACGATCTGAAGCTCAGCACGTTCCAATGCGAGAGTCGCGAGGAAATTGCCACCGTAAAGAGCGAGGCGAAAGGAAAAGGGGAGGTGGTGCACGCGCTCGGCGAGGCGGCCGCCAAACTGCGCAATGAACTGGGAGAAAGCCCCGACTCCGTGAAGAAATACAACTTGCCGCTGGAGAAAGCCACCAGTGCGTCAGTGGAGGCGATTCAATCGTTTGCGGAGGGCCGCCGGCTGAGCCGGGAGCGCGGTCCTCTTGACGCTGTTCCGGCGCTCAAGAAAGCCATCGAGTTCGATCCCAGATTTGCTCTGGCTCGCTCCAATCTGGCCGTCAGCTACTACAACCTCAACCAAAACGCGCTAGCGGCCGACAGCATCCGCCAGGCATTCGAACTCGCGGACCGTCAAACCGTGCGGGACCGCCTGCACATCACTACGCTCTACTACGACCTAGGCACAGGCGACATTCAGAAGGCCATTCAAAGCTATAAGAAATGGGTCGCGCTTTATCCACGCGACGACATCGCCAAAGGGAATTTGGCTTCGGAATATTTCCTCCTCGGAGATTACGAACAAGCGGCCAATTTTTCTCAGCAAGCGCTGCGCCTCGATCCAGGCAGCGTTGCGTGGTATGAGAATGTCGCGACTGCCGACATTGCCCTTCTGCGGCTCGCGGACGCCCGTTACGTCTTAAACCTGGGCTTTTCACGGAGGCTGGACGATCCAGCCATGCACACGGCAGGCTACGCGCTGGCTTTTTTGAAAGGCGACGCCAACGCCATGGAGCATGAAATGGAGTGGGCGGTCGGCAAAGCAGGCGGTGAGGACGCCATGCTGGCCCTGCAAGCGGATACGGAAGCTTATGCGGGTCATCTGCAAAAGGCGCGCGAACTCTCTCGCCAAGCGGTCCAGGCGGCGCAGGCGGCGAATCTTGCCGAGCCGGCAGCCATTTGGCAGGGCACCGCTGCGCTGCGCGATGCGGTTTACGGCAAGACGCAAGAGGCTCACGCAGAGGCGGAGAAAGTGATGGATATTGCCCCGAACAGCCGCGATGCGCGAACCCTGGCCATTCTTGTTTTTGCGCGCACCGGCGACTTGCGCCGCGCGAAGGCCATGCTGGACGATTTGGCGGCTGCGCAGGTGTCCAATACGATTGTGCAATCGGCTTGGTTGCCCACTGTGAAGGCGCAGGCCAATCTGGTGAACCAAAAACCTGCTCAAGCATTGGAGTTGCTGGAGTCCGTGAAGCCCTACGAGCGCGGGCAGCTTATTGGCAATCTGAGTTATTCCTGCATGGTACCTGTGTATCTGCGCGGCGAAGCTTATCTGGCAGCGAAGCTGGGTGCGCAAGCGCTGGCGGAATTTCAGAAGTTGACCGAGAGCCGAGGAATTGTGGGGAATTGCTGGTCGGGAGCGTTGGCAATTCTGGGGCAAGCCCGCGCCAAGGCGGTGGCCGGTTCCACAAGCGCGGCGCGCAACTCCTACCTGCGGTTCTTCGATCTCTGGAAGACAGCGGAGGCGGACCTTCCGATCCTTAAATCCGCACGTTTGGAATACGCTAAGCTGAAGTAGACATCGCGCATCCCGGTCGCAATTCCTGTTCGAGCCGCAGCGGATACTGGCGCGTGTTTCCCTTTAATGAAAGAATAGCCCGGTCGCACCGCGAACTTTCGTTGCGAGAACTCGCTGCGGCGATCAGGAGGCTAATCTTGCCGGGCATTCCCATGCGCAATGGCGGCCCAAAGGCCCGCATTGCGGTTATTCCAGGCGACGGCATCGGGGCCGAGGTTACGCCACAAGCGGTGAAAGTGCTAAAGGCAGTCTGCGCGCCGACGCAACGCCCACTAGAATTCGTAGAATTTGACTGGGGCGCCGATAAGTACCTGCGCGAGGGGGTGACGCTGCCGCCGGGAGCGGTGGAAATGCTGCGCGACGAGTATGACGCGATCCTGTTTGGGGCGCTGGGGGATCCGCGCGTCCCCTCGAACCAGCACGCTGCGGACATTCTGCTCGGACTGCGCTTCAAGCTGGACCTTTACGTGAATGCCCGTCCTGTCGAACTGCTGCATGACCGGCTTACGCCGCTTCGTGACCGCACCGAGAAAGACATCCGGCTGATTGTGTTTCGCGAAAATACGGAAGGTTTGTATGTCGGCGTTGGAGGCGTGTTCAAGCAGGACACGCCCGACGAGATTGCTGTTCAGGAAGACGTGAACTCCCGGAAGGGAGTGGAGCGCATTGTTCGTTACGCGTTTGAGTACGCGCGACGGAAGGGCTTGAAGCGCTTGTGCATGAGCGACAAGTCGAATGCCATGCCGTTCGCACATGGCCTTTGGCAGCGCGTGTTCAAGGAAGTCCGCCGCGAATATACAGACATTGACTCCCGCCACTTGTTTATTGACACGCTGGCGATGGAGATGGTGCGCGACCCGAGCCAGTTCGACGTTGTCGTCACCTGCAACCTTTTTGGGGACATCCTCAGCGATTTGGGGGCGCAGCTCGCCGGAGGGCTGGGCTTGGCACCATCGGGAAACATCCATCCAGGCCAGACGTCGCTCTTTGAGCCAGTCCACGGTTCCGCGCCGCATATCGCCGGCCAGGGCATTGCGAACCCGCTCGGCTCAGTGCTTACTTCGGCCATGATGCTCGAGTTTCTGGGATGGAGGCAGGAAGCGGAAACGCTTCGACGCGCCGTTCGCGCGGGTCTTCGGGAGAATTGCGTTACCCCCGACCTGGGAGGCAAGCAGAGCACCGCTGCGGTTGGGGACTGGCTCGCGGAGCGAGTAGGTAGAGCAGACCTGGCCGCCCAGCTAAAATAAAGTTAAAATAAAGCCTGAAGCACGCTCCTTGGAAGAACAGCCCTCTAGCGCCACCGCACGATGGCGGTGATTAGCATCCCCAGAAGAAAACCGCCGACGTGGGCCATCACGGCGATTCCTCCCGAGGGGCCACCTCCTAATGTGCTGATCCCCAACAAAAACTGACCGAGGAACCATTCGCCGAGAACAAGCACGGCGGGGATAGGAAGAAGAAACACAAACACAAGGGTCAGAATCCGCGCCCTCGGATAGAGCAGAATATAAGCTCCCATGACGCCTGAAATCGCACCGCTAGCCCCAATGGCGGGGACGTGGGAGTAGAAGTTAAAGAAAACGTGAGCCACCCCAGCCCCGATCCCGCAAACGACATAAAACAGCAAATAAGGGATGTGGCCAAAGAAGTCTTCCACGTTGTCTCCAAAAATCCAAAGGAAAAGCATGTTTCCGGCGATGTGCACAAATTCCGTGTGCAGGAACATGCTCGTGAGGATCGGCAAGAACGTCGCCTCGAGTGTTCCGTGACCGGCAAAATAGGCAGGCACTCGCGCTGGAACGGTGGCATAGGTTGAGAGGAAGGCAGCATAGGCCCGCGGAGTCATCGTGAACTGCAGGCTCAACTGATAGAAAAACACGACCACATTCGCCACGATCAGAGTGATGTTGACGAAGGGGTAGGTTCGCGAAGGGTTGATGTCCTTGAGCGGGATAAACATGGAATAGGCCCGGAGCAGAGTAGCGAACCATGGCAAAAATGAAAAGGGTACTCTGGCAGCGTCCGATAATGTTTGTAGTGGAAGTGGCCTGGTTAACAGAATGTTTTCGCGCCCCAAACTGCCTCAATTTGCGTGTCTTACGTCGAAGCGAAGGAAGGGGCGATGGAGGAGGGGAGAGGCAGACTCTTGGGGCGAGGAAGGGAGCCGCGTGTGGGCTTCCGAGGCAAATTAGGGAGAAGGGGTTGAGGCGGGATGATGAGGCTTTCTTTGAGCAGAACAAGGGCCTGACGATTCCGTCTTAGCTTTTCTACCTGGCAGTTTTGCGCTGTTTTTCGGTTTCTTGCGAGTTTCTTGCGAAGGAGACATTGCGTCGGAAGGAAGCGTGTGGTAATTAATGGAGTTCTAGCGTGTACGTGCCTCGGACGTGTCGCACTTGTCCGGCGCAGCGTCGGCGCGCCGACTGCCCATGCCTGCCCGGGAAACGGAAGCCATCATCCTGAAAACATTTCCGCTGGGCGAGGCGGACCGTGTAGTGAGTTTTCTCGGCCGCACCTCGGGACGGCTTCGGGGTGTAGCTGCAGGGGCCAGACGTTTGAAGAATCGCTTTGGCTCGACACTGGAAATTCTTTCGCACGTCCAGATTTGGTACGTCGAGCGGGAAACCCGAGAGTTGGTGCGCATCCAGCAGGCGGAATTGCTCGATTCGCTGCATAAGGCGCAAAGCGACTACGGGCTCAGTACGGGCTTGGCCGTGATCAGCGAGATCGCGGAACTTGTTCTGCCGGAGCACGAAGTTTCGGAAGCCATGTTCCGATTGATTCTTCTGTGCGCGCGAGAAATCGAGCGCACAGGGAATTGGGAGCTGCCGCTGAGTTATTTCGCGTTTTGGACCGTCCGTCTGGGTGGTTGGCTGCCGCGATTTGATCGGTGCGCGGCTTGTCAGGCGGCTTTCGATGCCGGCCCGGCGTTTTACGATGCGCGGCGCGCCGGCCTGTTCTGCGGGAAGTGCAGGCGGCCTGGAATGAAACCACTTCAAGGGGAGGCCAGGGCTTTGGCAGAGAGGTTCACGGGCGAGAGATTGGATCGCATTGCCTATGACAAGTCTATGCGCGGGTGCGTGGACGAATTGAGGGCCGCGGCATTTGCGTGGATTGAGTTGAATGCAGAACGCCGCTTAACCACGCCGGAATTGCTGGAGACTGCTTGAAAGTTAAAGTAAAACTTGAAGAGAGGGCGCAAGGGCTGACCTTCCAAGACTTGATCCTTCAGCTCTCGCAATTCTGGGTAAAGCAGGGGTGCGTGCTTCAGCAACCCTACGATGTGGAAGTGGGGGCGGGCACGATGCACCCGGAAACGTTTCTCCGCGTTCTCGGCGCGCAACCCTATCGGGTCGGATACGTGCAGCCGAGTCGTCGGCCCGCCGACGGTCGCTATGGCGAGAACCCCAATCGACTCTACAAGCACACCCAATTTCAAGTCATCCTAAAGCCGTCGCCCGCGGATGTGCAGGATGTTTATTTGCAGAGTCTCGGAGCCCTGGGCATTGACCTCAAGAGGCACGACATTCGCTTTGAGGAAGACAACTGGGAGTCACCGACCCTGGGAGCATGGGGCATCGGTTGGCAGGTTCTCCTCGACGGTTTGGAGATCACGCAATTTACGTATTTCCAGCAGAGCGGGGGAATTGATCTTGACCCCATTTCGGTGGAGCTAACGTACGGGCTTGAGCGGATCTGTGCCTTCCTTCAGAACGTCGAGAGTGTTTACGCGCTGCGCTGGTCTGCGGATAAGACCTACGGCGATATCCGGCTGATGGAGGAGCAGCAGCTTTCCGAATACAGCTTTGATCGGAGCGATGCCGCCGCTATCCGCTCGGAGTTCGAGTTGCACGAAAAGCAAGCGAAGGAGCTTCTCGACGGATTTGAAACCGCGGAAGGGAGGTCCCGCAGCCGGTATCCGTTACTGGCGGCCTACGATCATTGCCTAAAGTGCTCGCATTTATTCAATTTGATGGATGCGCGAGGGGTGATCTCCACGACGGAGCGTGCGGCACTGATGAGTCGGGTTCGAGCTATTGCTTGCCGCACCGCCTCCTCCTATCTAGAGCAGCTGGGCGAGAAACAGCGAGCGCTTGAGGTGCGCGCATGAAAGCGGCTGCCGCCACCAAAGAGAAGCCGATAGAATTACTCTTCGAGATAGGATGCGAGGAGATTCCCGCTGGAATGTTGCCTAAGGCCGAGGAAGAGCTGCGTGTCAACCTGGAGAAGCTCCTGGCGGCCGAATCTCTCTCTCAGGGAACCACGGTCGAGACATTTAGCGCGCCGCGCCGGTTAACAGCTTGGGTCCGGGGCCTCCCGGTTAAGCAGGCGGATGTAGAGCTTGAGATTACCGGCCCGCCAAAGTCGGTGGCTTATGATGCCGTCGGCGCGCCGACACGCGCGGCGCTGAGCTTCGCCGAGAAGCAAGGTGTTCACGTCAACTCCGTGTATCTCGTGCAGACGGCCAAAGGCGAGTACCTTGCGGCCAAACAAGTCAAGGCTGGCCGCGCGACAGAGCAAATCCTGACCGGCGCACTGCCGCGTGCGGTCCACGATTTGAGCTGGCGGAAATCCATGACATGGACCGGGCTTAATGGCCCGCGGTTCATCCGCCCGATTCGATGGGTTGTTGCCGTCCTCGATGGGAAACCTCTCCACGTTGCCGTGGCTGGCATTGCGGCCGATAATTCCACGCGAGGACATCGTTTCCTAGGAGCGGCCGCTATCCGTGTTCGGAATTTTCCGGACTACGAGAAGAAGCTGCACGCGAATGGAGTCATCATCCGGCCGTCGCGGCGGCAGGAAAAAATCAGCAGGGAGTTAGAAGCTTTCGCAAAGAAGGGGAATTGCCGCGTCCATGAGGATGCCGACCTTCGCCGCCTTGTGACCTATCTCAACGAGTATCCGACGGTGATTCAGGGGAACTTCGATCCTGCGTTCCTGAATCTGCCGGATGAGATCCTGGTCACGGTCATGCGGGACCATCAAAAATACTTCGCGATCGAGAAAAGAAACGGGGAACTCGCATCACAATTCCTGGCAGTCATCAATTCGGACAAAGACCCCCAGGGCATTATCCGGGCCGGGCACGAGCGCGTGCTCCGTGCCCGCTTTGCCGACGCACGGTTCTTTTGGGAGTCCGACCAGAAATGTCGGCTCGCCGACTATCTGCCTAAGCTCGAGCGTGTTACCTATGAATCCCGTCTTGGCAGCTATGGGCACAAGGTGGAGCGCGTCCGCGACCTTGCCCGCTGGCTTACCGAGCAGTGGTTCAATCTGGGCATACAGCAGGCGCACGTTTCAGAGGCCGACCGGGCCGCGGAATTAGCAAAGTGCGATTTGGCGACGGAAATGGTCCGCGAATTCCCAGAGCTCCAGGGCATTGTGGGAGGTCTTTACGCGCGCGCGCAGGGCGAACCGCATGAGATCGCCGACGCCGTCTATGATCATTACCGGCCCGTGGGCTTGGATGATTCCATCCCGCGCAACCTCACGGGCTGTGCCGTGGCCCTCGCAGACAAGCTCGACTCCGTGGTGGGATGCCTCGCCGTGGGTATCGTTCCCACAGGCTCCAGTGATCCTTATGCGTTGCGGCGCGCCGCGCTGGGGATGGTGAAGATCATTTTGGAGAGGAAGCTTCCGCTCTCCCTGTCCTTGGCGATAGGAGCTGCGGGGAAGGCGCTTGTGAGCTTCAAACCGAAGCGCAGCGTCACGCCGGACCAGGAAAAGAAGATCCTGGATTTCATTCTAGACCGGGCCAGGTTCGTATTTAGAGAGAAAGAGCAATTTGCTTATGACGAAGTCTCTGCGGTGTTTCGTTCGGGGGCGGACGATCTAGTCGATGCCCAGAAACGGCTCTCGGCGCTGCGGGCTATCCGTAAGTCCCGGAACTTCGAACCCTTGGCTGTCTCCTTTAAGCGCATTCGGAAAATTCTGGAGAAGGCGGGAGTCGGCCTAGGGGTAGATGGCCGTGCGAACCCCGAGCTGTTTGAGAGCGCAGCGGAGCGCGAGCTGCACTCGGCATCTCAGGCCGCGGCGTCGAAAGTGCAATCGCTGAAGCGGGGAGGGAAGTATCAGGAAGCCCTGGAAGTGATTGCGAGCCTCCGACCCGTGGTGGACAAGTTTTTTGATGGCGTGATGGTCATGGCGGAGAAGGACGAGGTGCGGAAGAATCGGCTCGCGTTGCTCGCCGAGCTGCTCGGCGAGTTCACGACGATTGCGGATTTTTCAGAGATTGGCGGAGAAGAGCGTTTGGACTGAGTTAAAGTAATACTTTAACTCAGTCCAGTCGGCCCGCCGACATTCCGCCTGGGGCCATGCAAGGAAGTTCCCGGCCATGGCAGTCCCCTGCCGCAACAAAACAATGGGAAGTGCGGACGACTGTGAAAAAGTGGGTGTTATTCCTTTGGTGCAGGAAAACCGGAAGGAGATGGGACCTGGCGCGATCTTCCTTGGAGGAAAAGGTGCAGGGCTTGCCGAGATGACGAAAATCGGCTTGCCGGTGCCGGCAGGTTTCACCATTGCCACCGAAGCTTGCGATTACTACTACAAGCACGGCAAGCAGTTTCCGCCCGAACTAAACAAACAGGTGGCGGACAACTGTCGCGAAGCTCGAGCGTGTCACGAACAAGCAGCTGGGCGATCCGAACAACCCTCTCCTTGTGAGCGTGCGATCCGGTTCCGCTCGCTCGATGCCCGGAATGATGGAGACGATTCTAAACTTGGGACTGAATGACCGTTCGGTCGCGGGCCTTGCCGCCGCCACCAAGAATGAGCGCTTTGCTTACGATGCGTATCGCCGCTTTGTGCAAATGTATTCCACGGTGGTGATGGGTTTGTCAAAGGAGGACCTCGAGCACCATCTCCGCGCCATGAAACAGCGCCTTGGAATCAAGGGAAGACACCGCCGTTCCCGCGAGCGGCTGGTAAGAATTGGTCGCGGAATACAAAGCGTACTTCCGCGCGTACTTCCGCGAAAAGCCAGGGAGCAGCTCTGGGGAGCTAGGGCGGCGGTTGTTGCTCGAGGCTGGGGAAAATGTTGCGTAGTCGGTGCGCAGAAGCTAGCCATCGGGGATCGTTTACACCGAAGCACTTCCGCTGGTAGTGCAGCGCCATCATCGAGGCGGCCATCGAATGCCAAAAAGCCGGAGTTAAAGTTTTACCTGAGATCATGCACCCGCTGACGCTGGACCGAAAGGAGCTCTGGATTCTGGAGCAAGCGACACGCCGAGTGGCCGACGAGTTGATCAAAAATTCCGGCGTCAAGCTGAACTATCTGGTCGGCACAATGATCGAGCTTCCTCGGGCGGCTCTGTTGGCTCGAGAAATCGCCGAAGTTGCGGAATTCTTCTCCTTTGGCACCAACGATCTCACCCAAACGACGATGGGCCTTTCCCGCGACGATGCCGGTCGCTTTTTGCCGGATTACGTGGACGAGAAAAAGGCCGGTGTTTTCAGCGCGGACCCCTTCCAATCTCTCGATACCAAAGGCGTCGGCATGCTTATGCGCTGGGGAATTGAGCAGGGACGCAAAACCCGGCCGAGGCTCAAAGTTGGCATATGCGGTGAGCATGGCGGCGACGCCGATAGCGTCAAGTTCTGCCACACACTAGGTATGGACTACATCAGCGCGTCGCCTTTTCGCGTCCCCATTGCGCGTTTGGCCGCAGCTCAAGTAATGGTTGAAGTCAAGCAAACAAAGCAAAAACGCGCGAAATGACGGAAAAGCCTTACCTCAAGTAATACTTGAACTGCCCAAATTGAGGGCCAACCCTTGGCGACGCAGTAGTTGGCGCGCGCTTCTTTGCTGACGGCTGGGAAAACGGAGGTCGCGGCAACTTTCTTCACGTGGGCATTTTGAAGAAAAAATAGAGCCCCAGGAAGAAGAAAACAATGTCAGGAGACCATCCCGCCAAAAAAGGTGGAAGCTGGCCCACTCCGCCCATGGCATCCAATAGCTTGGCAATCGCCCAATACGCGACAGCGATACCCACCCCCAACGCCACTCCACCGAGGGCTCCGCGTGTCCCCACGAGAAACGCAAAAGGAATCGCCAGCAGCATGCTCACCGGAGCCATCAACGGATAAGCCATCTTCTTGTGCCACTGCACCATCAGGGTGGCCACATTGAAGCCGGCCCGGTGTAGCCCTTCAATGTAGCTGCTCAGTTCTCCCACGCTCATCTGGAAAGCTTGACGCACTTCCCGGTTGAAATAGCTGGGTGGTTCCGACAATTCAGGCGGTGCCGCAGACGTGAAAGTCTCGAACTTGGCCACCGAACCGTCCGAAAAATCGCGAATCCAGCCGTTCTCCAACATCCACACGTGTTGTGCGTCCGCCCAACGGGCCCTGGCGGCAAAAATCCGCCGCCGCAAGTGGAAATCGGAGGGATCCAGTTCCAACACGCTGAGCCCGCCAAACAAGTTGTTCTCTTGATCGAATACGTCGTAGTTGTAGATTTTCGAATTCTCGCCAAAAATCCAACGCTGCGGGTGCGCATACGTTTGCGGCGGCCGCCCCTTGATCTGGTTGTGGAGCGCGTCCTGCCTCTGGTTGAAGTACGGCAAGTACGTGTCGTCGAGCAGCAGCAACGTTGCTGCCAGCGCAAGCCCTGCGAACAGCAGCGGCATTGCAACGCGAAACAGGCTTAAGCCGCTGGCCTTGATAGCTACAATTTCGTTGTTCTTGCTCATGATTCCCAGCGTCACCAGCACCGCCACCAGCCCCGCTAATGGCGCCAGGTTGTAAACGAGAAACGGAGTGAGGTATTGAAAGTACTCCACCACCGTCAGGAAGGGCACGCGACCGCGGCCAATGTCATCCAGCAGTTCAAAAAACGTAAACGCCTCGTACAGAAAAACGAACACTGCCAGAAACACTGCAAAATGAAAAAAGAACTTTCGGAGGATATAAAGGTCCATCAAACGGGGAAAGCTGCCGCTCGAAGGCGCAGGCGGCTCGTGCGCGCCGCGCTCTCCGTTTGCCGCATGCGCCGCTGCCGCGCGCGCCCGGGCTTGCGCCCTTCGGCGGCGGGCCAGACGAATGCGCCGAATGAGGTATCCGATCGGCCGCAACCAGTGGCTCTCTCCGCGAAACTGCTCCATCCTCGGCAGCAAAGCCAAACCCAAAACCGCGAGAATCCCATTGGCCATCCAAATTCCCGCCGCCGGAGAGATCTTCCCCTGCCGCGCCAGCCCTGCACCCATGATGAGCAACAGGTAGTACGCAGCGATCAGCACGACTGCCAGCAGGGATCCTGCCGCGCGTCCACCGCGCCTCGGTTGCGCGCCTAGGGGCACGGCCACAAGCGCGAAAACCAGGCAGGCTACGGGGAATGCAAGCCTCGCGTGTAATTCCACGCTCGCCTCGCGCAAGCCCGCCGCATTTTCAGCAACCAATTCTTTCATGGATTGTTCCGGAATGCTCCGCTGCCGTGGCTGAGCCGATCCCAATCCGCTCACTTCAATCGGCCAATCACTCTGTCCAAACGACGTGACGGAGTAGTGGTTTGCATCCTCGCGTGAAAACTCGTGGGTTGTGCCACCTTTTAGGTGCAACTCCAGCTTGCCCTGGCGAGGCTCAGCGATTACGATCGCGCTGTCGGCCAAGGTGACCCGCGAACCGCTTTCTCCGCCCGTTTCGGCAACAAATACACCGCGCCACTTTGTTCCGCCGGCTAATACGTCATTGACGTACAACACCATTTTGGGAAACCGCTCGTCAAACACGCGGGCTTGCACTTGAAAGGAGATTTGCGAACGGAGCAGTTCCGCTTCGGCCGCGTGAAGCGTCCGCAATGCAGCAGGTCCCACCCACGCTGTCATCAGCAACGTGAGTAGCGCCCCCGCCAGCGCCAACGTGCCAACGGGAAAAAGAATCCGGCGTCGCCCGATTCCTAACGACGTCAAGGCGATGATTTCGCTGTCCGCCGACATCCGCCCAAGCCCCAGTAAAACTCCGATCAGCGTGGCCATAGGCACGGTGAACACAAACACGCCTGGAAAAATGCAGAGGAAGAGCTTCAGAATCTGCGCGCCGGAGCCCACATGGCGCACGTAAATCTCCATTACCCTTTCCAACCTTGGGACCAAAAACACAAACGTGAAGACGACCAGTCCGAGGAATGCGTGGCGGGACACCTCGCGGACGATATAACGATCCAGAATGCGCATAACGCGAAATCAGTCTACCACGCACGCAGTTGGTCGGTCTGATTGCTCTCTGCGTAATGGCGGAAGCATCCACAGTATTGCAAATTTTGTCACCACGTGTCTCTCTTGCATCTCTTGCAGCCCTTACCTGTATACTTTTGAAATCGTCTATGCCTACTGCAACCGACCTCCTGCTTGATTCTCGCTTCGGGACGCGGGCCGAATGAATCGCATCCATCTGGTTGTGCTGTGGCATATGCACCAGCCGCAATATCGCGACCCGGAAACCGGGCGCTACGTTCTGCCTTGGACGCGTTTGCATGCCCTCAAGGACTACTACGGGATGGTCGAAATGCTTCGCGAGTTTCCTAAGTTTCATGCCACCTTCAATATGGTTCCTGCCTTAGGCGTCCAGCTTGAGGAGTACGCAAGCGGGAAATTCAACGAGCCCTGGTTTTTCCTTGCTTACAAGAACGCTGATGATCTCACGCGCGAGGACAAAGCCGAGATTCTGACGCGCGCCTTCCAGGTCAATCAGGAGCACCTAATGTCGCGCTGGCCGCGTTTCGTCGAACTGTATGAATGGTCGCGCCCTGCCGGCGGCGCACAAGCACTCGTCACTTTCACGGCGCGGGATTGGCGCGACCTCCAGCTTCTGTCGCAGCTCGCGTGGATGGAAGAATCCTGGTTTCAGAAGGACGAAGTGATCAGCCGCCTCGCCTCAAAGGGCAAAGACTACACCGAAAACGACAAGTCAGACTTGAAACAGAAGCAGCAGGAACTTCTGCGCTTGATTCTGCCGTCGTACTGCGACGCCGCTTTACGTGGCCAGGTCGAAATCAGCACCACGCCGTTCTACCATCCCATTCTGCCGCTCATTTGCGATTCGGATATCGCGCGCGTCGCCAATCCTTCCACGCCTCTTCCGCGCCGCGCGTTCCGCCACCCGGGAGATGCTCGCGAACAACTGCAGCTGGCGCGCCAGTATCATGAAAAAACCTTCGGCGCAAAGCCAGGGGGCTTGTGGCCTTCCGAGGGCGCGGTCTCCAATCAAGCGCTCTCCATCGCCGCGGAAGAGGGATTCCAGTGGTTCGGTACCGATGAGGGCGTGCTCGGCCGCACTCTAAACATCGGCTTTTTTCGCGATTCCAACGGGGTTCCCGCCAATGCCGACCGCCTATACAAGCCCTGGCGCATTCAGCTCGACGAGAAGTCCATCAGCGGGCTGTTTCGTGATCACCACCTGTCGGATCTCATCGGCTTCGTCTATAGCCGCATGGAAGCCAAAGCGGCCGCAGCCGATCTTCATGCGCGTTTGCGCATGCTCGGCGAAAAAGTCTCCAGCAATCAGCCGCTTACGGTTTGTCTTTTTCTCGACGGCGAAAACGCCTGGGAATATTACCCCGGCAACGGCCGCGAATTCCTGCGTGAGTTTTACCGTGGTGTCGAGTCCGATCCTGATTTCCGTGCCCTCACCGCGAGCGAAGCCATAACTGCTGCGGGAGAGGTTCCCGTGATCGGCGAAATTTTCCCAGGTTCCTGGATTAACGCTAACTTCGATGTTTGGATCGGGCACGGCGAGGACGTCACGGCTTGGGAGCTTCTCTGGGACGCCCGCGAAGTCTATGCGCACGCCGTCGAAGCCCATCAGAAAGGGCGGCCCGGAGCGCCGATGGAAAATGGTCTTAAAGAGGCTCATGAATCACTTCTCGCCGCGGAAGGCAGCGATTGGTGCTGGTGGTTCGGCCCTGAGCACAGCACCGCAAACGACGCAGAGTTTGACGCGCTTTATCGCAAACATCTCACGGGAATTCACCTGGCGCTCGGTCAAATCGCGCCGGAGGAACTTGCCAAGCCCATCAAGCGCCGCCCGGAGCACGCGTTGCAGCTCGCGCCCACCGGTTTCTTGCGTGTCAAAGTGGACGGCCGCGAAACTTCTTACTTTGAGTGGCTTGGCGCGGGGCTTTATTCGCCGGAGCGCCGAGGCGGGTCCATGCACGGCCGCATTTTATACCTTCATGAGATGCGCTACGGTTTTGAAGAGGACCGCTTCTGCATCCGCATTGACACTTTCGCGGAAACCATGAGCGAGCTCGAAGACCCGGAATTCCGCATCACTGTCAGCGCCCCGGAGGAACTCGTCATCGTCGTGAAGCTGCAGCGCGGCCGCATTCAGGAATTCGTCGTGGAGAAGGCCCGCGTATGCCTATTGAATCTAGAGTCGGTTGCGATGGCCGCGTTCGAACGCATTCTTGAAGTTGCCATCCACCGCGACCAGTTTGACCTCCAGGGGCAAAACAAGCTGAGACTTGGCGTCGCCCTTTGGCACGGGGGACTGCCTGTGGATGTTCTTCCGGCGGAAGGTTTCCTCGACATCGCCCTCGGCGAAGACAATTTTGCCTGGGGACCCGAGTAATTCCATCTTAGAACCCACAAACGAATAGCGGTTTGCCGTTTGGACTCTTGAACCTCATACTTTCGACTTGCGGTTCCTTGCCTTGCCTCCTTACTTCCTTACCTTGTTACCTCCTTATTTCCATACAGCTTCACCGCTAAATCCTGCGGCCGATCTCCCACCGGAACCATCGTGACCAAGAAGTTTGTCCGCACGCGAATCACGGCCAGATCGCCGGAGCCCTGACTAACCACCAGCAGCAAGGTTTCCTCCGGGTCAAATCGCAATGCACCCGGCGCATCTCCTGCGGGAATGGGAAACCCCTTCCCAGGGTCACGGATGATTCGCCGGTTCGCAATATCCACGGGGGTAACGCGGCCTGCCGCCGTATCCGAAACGTAGAGCAAGCTGCCGTCGGCGCTAAGTACCCCTCGCGTTGGGGCCGAGCCCAGGATCATCGTGTCGCCCACTTCGTGCGTCCAAGTGTTGATGGCTTGTAGCCCGTGCGCTTCCGGCGAAATCACATACAACTCTCCCCCATCAGGCTTGAGCAGCATGCCGGTTGGCTTTCCCGCCAGGTCGAGAGTTGTCGCCAGCACGCTGCGCCGCAAGTCCACAACGGAGAGCCGCGGTTCCGAGCGGCTCATGACAAACGCCACGGAATTGTCAGGCGACACGGCCACATCGTCCGGCAGCGGAACGACCGCAACGGTGTTGCGTAGGGCTAGCGTAGCAGCGTCATGAATGCCCAGCGAACCCTCTCGACGATTGACCACCAGCACGCTTTTCCCGTCCGGTGAGACGTGTGCGAGCACGGGTTCTCGGCCAGTGTGGCCACGCGCCACAATGGTGCGCGTAGGGATATCGATCGCCAGCACTGTGTCGTTTCCTGAAGTAGTTGTGTAAATTCGGCTGCCGTCGGGCGAAAAATCGAGCGCATAAGGAAGCGGCCCCACGGGGATGCGCGCACTCACCTGGTAAGCGCGGGCATCGAAAATCCACACATAGCCGCCCGGCGAATTGACACCAAGAATTTCAGGTCTCGCGGGATGTTCGCGCATCCCGGAAAGTCCGGGGCCAACGGGGATATGGGCAACTGCTTTGAGCTTCACGAGATCCACAACGGTCACTGAGCCATCGCCCGTGCTCACGTAAGCGCACAAATGCAGATCTGGGCGCAAAAACGAGGGTCGATGCTCGCGCAGCAACACGATTAGCGCACCGGTGGCCAGCACCACTGAGAGAAAGTAGACGCGAAAGTTCCCTGGTCGGTCCATGTCGGAGCCGGAATTCTCCCATGCGGGCGAAGATTTGCGCTAGACTCACCTTGACATGGGTGCCAAAGTCAAGCTTGACCCGATCATGGAAGCCCTCGAATTGCCTGACGACTCCATCTCGTCTTACCTAGACGCGAGAAGGGCGAAGTTTGCTCGTTCACTCGAGAGGCGCTGCACCTTGCGGAAAATCCGTTGACCATTCTCGAAGACCTGCAGGAGTGGCTGCGTGAAGCGGTTGAACTTGCCCGGACCATTCCGGCAGGGGCGACGTCGGGGCCGTTGCTCGTATCCGTCGCTCCCAGCATGAATGACAGCAATGTCGTTCAATTCGCGGTGACCTGGCAACCTCTCCCGCCCTCATGGCTGGATCAGGACGTCGGCGCTGAAAAGAAGCGGGAACGTGTTCGCCATGTATGGCTCTTCCGATGGCGTGAACTGGACGCAAGTGGGGGCTAGCCAGACGGTGACCATGGCATCGAGCGTTTACCTTGGACTGGCTGTAAGCAATCGCACGACAACGTCGTTGGCCACCGCGACCTTCGACAACGTTTTCATTACATCGCCTTAGTGCAGTTAGACCTCCCTGGCTACCAGTGGAGCGTTCCCCGCGTTAGTGTAGGGAATTCTCTCGCTTTGTCCTTCACCATCTCCTGTCATAATGTTCTAGGACATGCTTCCTAGAGAACCATTCTCTGGGCTGTTGACCGACCTCTACGAGCTCACCATGGCGGCCGGTTACGTCCAGAACCGCTTCAACGCCCGCGCCACGTTCGAGCTTTTTGTGCGCCACCTTCCGCCCCGCCGGAATTACCTCGTGGCCGCCGGGTTGGAGCAGGCTATCGACTTCCTGGAAAACGTACGCTTTTCCAGCGAAGACGTTTCTTATCTCCGCGCCCTGCCATTCTTCCGCCACGTTCGCTCGGAGTTCTTCGACTATCTCTCGCGGTTCCAGTTCACCGGCGACGTTTGGGCTTTGCCCGAGGGAACGATTTTTTTCCCAGGCGAGCCGCTGCTTCGTGTGACCGCTCCCATCGCCGAAGCGCAGCTTGTCGAAACTAGTCTTCTCAGTATTGTTCACTTCCAAACGCTGATCGCCAGCAAGGCTGCTCGTGTCACCACGGCCGCTGCTGGACGCCCTGTCGTGGAATTCGGCTCTCGGCGTGCTCACGGCGTGGAGGCCGGCGTGCTCGCCGCGCGCGCTGCCTTCGTCGGTGGGTGCCAGGGCACATCCAACACCTTTGCCGGCCGCCGCTTCGGTATCCCTGTCTATGGAACGCAAGCGCACTCATGGATTATGGCGCACGAGGACGAAGCGGAAGCTTTCCGCGATTTCCTCGACGTTTTTCCGGAGCAGTCCACGCTTCTCGTGGACACCTACGATGTTCGCGCTGCCATGGAGAAGATCATTGCGCTGGGGCGTAAGCCTGCTGGCGTGCGCCTCGACAGCGGCGACATCTTGGCTGACAGCAAGTGGGTGCGAAAGAGACTCGATCAGGCTGGATGGAAGGAGGTGCAGATTTTCGCCTCGGGAGAGCTCGACGAGGATCGCATCGAAGTTCTGTTGCGGAGCAGTGCACAAATCGATGCTTTTGGTGTTGGCACCGCGCTTTCCACTTCATCGGACTCACCGAACGTCGGCGTGATTTATAAATTGGTCGAAGTGGGCCTTGGAGACACCGTGCGAAGCGCCGCCAAGTTCAGCCAGGAGAAGATCACTTACCCGGGCCGCAAGCAGGTTTTCCGCTTTGCCGGAAAAGACGGAAAAGTTTCAGGGGATGTCATCGGCTTGGATACGGAGTCTTTCCCCGGAGGTGAGCCCTTGCTGGTGCCGGTAATGCGCGATGGCAAGCAGATCGAGGCCACGGACGAAGAAGCTCCTCTCGCCAGGATACAGCGAGTGCGCAACCGCTGCCTGGCTGATCGTGCCCGCATGACAGAACGCATCTTGGTTCTTCGCGTCGCAGAACCGCCGTTTCCCGTTCGCTACAGCAAACAACTCGAACAGTTGCACGACCAGGTGCGGCAAACCGTTGCGAAGACGGCACGCATCGGGTAAACAGTGGAGGTGACCTTCATGAACACGATTCTTTGGGAAGTGGACGCGCAGGCGGATTTCATGTTGGCGGGCGGCAAACTCTATGTTCCCGGCGCCGAAAAAATCATTCTGAATCTAAATCGTCTCGTCGAATGCGCGCGTCAAAATCGAGTTCTCCTGATCTCTTCGGCAGACGTGCACAGCCCCGACGATCCTGAGTTTCGCGAATGGCCGCCCCATTGCGTCAAGGGCACTGCGGGAGCGGAATTGATTCCTGAAGCGCGAGCTGGCAGCCAGATGGTCATTCCCAACGAGCAAAATTTTGCTTTCCCTGGCGACCTTAGCGCCTACCAGCAGATCCTTTTGGAAAAGAACACGCTCGACGTCTTCGACAATCCCCATGTGGACAGAGTGCTCGCCAAACTCAATGTCTCACAGAAAAAGGATCACGATTCCGGGACTGATTTCCTTGTTTTCGGTGTCGTGACGGAATACTGCGTTCGCTACGCAGCCGAAGGACTGCTGCGCCGTGGTTTTCAGATCAGCATCGTCGAGGACGCCATCCAATCCATTGACGAGAAAAAGGGTCGCGCCATCCTCGACGACTTAGAGTCGCGAGGCGCCCGGCTCATTAGCACCAAAGAAGCATTGGCACTCATTGGACACGACACGTCTACGGCGCCCAAGAGCAAAACGCAGAAAGCAGCTGGAACCTGAAATCGGCCTCGCACTGCTTTGCAGGTGGTGCCGCAGAACAAACAATCTCGACAGCCGAAGCTTTTTCATTATAATGGCCGCCGAACCTAAGCCACACCGGTAAGGCCCAGCAGCACATCTTCGCCGAACACGGAGAGTCCCCGCTGCCATGAACCAGCCCCTTAACCTCGAATTTGTACTGGTGTCCAGCGATTACGCCATGATGCAAGCGGTTTCAAAAGGCGTGAAGAAGTTTGGCGCCAGATTTGTATTGGTGCCGACCGCCCACGAGGCTAGGGATTGCCTGTACCGCAGAAAAATCGACGGCGTGTTTGTGGACCTGGAGGTGCCGGGAGCGCTGGGCCTGATTGAATCCACGCGCAAAGGTTCCTCAAACAGCAGAGCGGTGATCTTCGCTTGCCTGGTGAACGCGAAGGAATCTGCACAGATTTTGGCCGTGGGTGCAATTTCCTCATGCGCAAGCCCCTGACCGAAGACGCCGTGATGATGCACATTGCCATTTCCAAGGAACTTCTTGTGCGCGAGCAGCGCAGGTATTTCCGGCACCCCGTCAATCTTCCCTTGCCCTTGAAGGAAGGAGAGTTTGAACAGCAGGCGCGCATCACCAATTTGAGCGGCGGCGGCATGGCCGTGCGCACCGCGAAGCCGCTCAAACATGGCGCCGTGCTGGACCTCACATTCGAATTGTCCATGGGGCTCCGCATCAGTGCCCGGGGCCAGGTGGCTTGGGTCAACCCCGAAGGAATGGCGGAGATTACGCTGCAGACGCTGCGGGGAAAAGGAAGCGAGCAACTGGACACTTGGCTCGCGGCGCGGGAAAAACTCCACCTAGAGGGAAAACCGCCGGAGGCGTGAAACCCGTTTGGGCACGGAAGGCTTGTCGCTGGCTGACATCTACGGCTAACGCTTGAATCTTATCAAGCGATTTTTTGTCGCAGGGGAATGACCTGCCGTGGCCGGCCGGCATATTTGAGGTAAGTGGACCAAGCCACCTCGCCATTTGGGAAGCTCAAGCCGATGGCGTACCGATCTTCGCCGCATCTCCGGCAGTGGACGACCCTCCCCCGCATTGCCATCTGAGCGGACAACGGAGTGATTTCTGCGACTTCCCCCGCTTGCCAGGGATGATTGGAGAACACGCAAGCACCGTGGGCGCTCACATTGTCGGTGTATGTCAGCTCGGTTCCGTCGCGGCTTTGCGCCGCCGCCAAGTTCACAACCATTGCGATCGGGAGCCGCTTTTCCATCTTTTCACCAAAGGAGTCGAGGGACCGTGGGGCTAGGCGCGTACGCTCGACTCGGCCACAAGACGGGTGGGCTTAAACATGTAACTTGATCCAATGCGACGTTCATCTCACGGTTAGCATGAGAAGGTGGGGCCGCCAATCGAAGAGAAACCCGGAAAGGTCATCCGGTATATTGCTTATTAAATGTCCCGTCAATTGATTGTGCGGTGGAGGATGGCGGCGATTTGGCGCATTTCGTCGGCGAGTTCGGCGAACTCTTCGGGGAGAATGGACTGCATGCCGTCGGAGAGAGCTTTGTCCGGTTCGTGATGCACTTCAATGAGCAGGCCATCCGCGCCGACGGCCACCGCCGCGCGCGAAAGCGGCAAAACCTTGTGGCGTTTACCCGTGCCATGACTCGGGTCGACCAAGATGGGCAAGTGACTGCGTTTTTTGACAGCAGGGACGACTGCCAGGTCCAGGGTGTTGCGGGAAAAGTCCGAGAAGGTTCGAACGCCTCGCTCGCACAACATCACGTTGTAGTTGCCCTCGGAAAGGATGTATTCCGCGGCCATTAGGAACTCATCGAGCGTGGCGGACATGCCGCGCTTCAGGAGAACGGGCTTCCTGGCGCGGCCGGCGCGTTTGAGGAGCGAAAAATTCTGCATGTTGCGGGCGCCAATCTGGATAACGTCCGCATATTCCTCGACGAGATCCAGCGATTCGTTGTCAATCGCCTCGGTGACAATACCGAAACCGTACGTGGCGCGGACCTTCGAAAGAATCTTCAGGCCGCTTTCACCCAACCCCTGAAAGCTATATGGGGAAGTACGCGGCTTGTACGCGCCGCCGCGAAAAAGCCGCGCACCGGATTTCTTCACGCGCTCAGCAATAGCCAGACATTGCTCTTCTGTTTCGACCGCACACGGCCCCGCGACCAAAGCGACGTGCCCACCGCCTACGACCACGTCCCCCGAAAGCGTGGGGATGCGTAGGATGGTGTCCTCTTCCTTGGCATCACGGCTGACCAGCTTGTACGGTTTGCTTACGGGAATGCATTCGACGACGCCCGGGAGGGACTCGAGTACACCGAGATCAATTTCGCCTTTGTTGCCGGTGATGCCGATGGCGGTTCGAAGGGAGCCAGGAATCGGGTGGGCTTTTAGCCCAAGGCTTTCAATGCGCTGGCAGACGGCGCGAACCTGCTCTTCGGTTGCATGGGACTGCATAACCACTAGCATGGAAGGCTCCCCCAGCGTTCTGAGTAGAGAGCCTAAGTCTACGGCAAGGCGGCGCAGTGCCGCAAACCCCGAAGAAGCGACCTAAGATTCGAAAGCGATTGGCTAGAAGTTCTGCTAGGCAGGGACAGGATCTTTTTGTTTCACCGTTCGCGGAAAGGGCCGTACTCTTGACCAAGAGGGCTGGCGTCGCGTCACAGGTGCTTGATTTTGTAAGAGATAACCAGTCACAATGGTTTCACGTCAATGTGGAACAGCCCAGCCGGGAGGATAAGGTGCTCTCGGACTTTCCGTTACATATTTTAGGCCGTACCATCAACATTACGGGGCGTGAGCAGTTTTTGGGATTGGTTTTCCTGACCGTTGCAGTCCTAACGTGGGGTGTGCTGCAATTGCGGCAGAGGCGTTCGGTCGTTTTGCAGCGCTCCGCGGCGAGCGACCAGATCGTCTACGAGCTGTCGCGCATCGCTGACGCCCTGGATCGCTTGGGGAACCGCTCCCTGGATCAGGCAATTCACCCCACGATTCCTGCCGCCAGCAGCTTCAAGGAAGGTGAGCCTCGCTCCATGCCGTTTTCCATGTTCGGCAGGGAACGCTAGCGGACCTGGCTTCGGTCTTGGTTTCGTACGGATTCCCTTTCGAAGGGCAGTAGCTGGTTAATCTTCGGACGACCATCCTAGCGGCTCAGCTCCAAGATATAGGTGTAGGCAGACCTTGACAGCAGCGCCAAAACCGGGGGTTTGGGGCGTGTGTTAGAATAAGTAGTTCAATACGGAGCAGAAATCCTTAACAGGCATGCCCGAAGAACAACGCATCGCCGTACCTGCGGAGTTCGATCCCGAAGACGAATACCGCCCGGAACCTGAGCCCGAACCCCTGCCGCCAGCCTGGATGGATGGTAAAGTCCGAATCGGCATCCACACCTCCATCGCCGGGAGCTACCGAAATGCCCTGGAATCCGCGCGGAAGCTCGGCTGCAACTCGCTGCAGATTTTCTCCGCGAGCCCACGCATGTGGCAGGGCAGACCTGCGAGAATACCTGAGCTGGATGCTGAAGCATTCCGCACCAGAAGGGAAGAGCTGCGCCTCGGGCCGCTTGTCGTTCATGCGAATTACCTCATTAATCTGGCGGCAGCCCAGCCCATGCTGCGGACACGTTCGATCCAGGCTTTTCATGACGAAATTGTGCGGGCTGTTGCCCTGGGAGCCGACTTCTTGGTGGTTCACCCGGGCGCCCGAGGCGAAGGAAACGCAAAACAGGCGATTGACACCATTGTGGAGTCGGTGAAGCAGGCGACCAAGCGTGTTCCGCTGGCTGGGCTGAAGATTCTGATTGAGAACACCGCGGGGATGGGAACGGCGATCGGGTCGCGCTTGGAAGAGGTAGGGGAAATCGTTGCTGGTCTTCAGCGAGATTTGCCAGCTGGGGCGTGCCTGGATACCGCCCACTTGTTTGCCGCAGGTTACGACATCAAGAGCGAAAGCGGACTCGCGTCAACGATAGCGCAAATGGAGACCACCGTCGGACTCGAAAACGTGCCCGTTTTCCACGCGAACGACTCCAAGGTTCTGCTAGGCGGCCGTGTAGACCGTCACGAGCACATCGGCAAAGGCAAGATTGGCAGAGAAGCCTTCGCCAGGATTCTTCAGCACCCTCAATTGGGCGCACCCGCGGGTGAGGACCAGTCGGGGCGGGCGTTTCTGGCGGAGACGCCAATCGATGACCCCGGCGACGACCGGCGCAACGTGGCGACGCTCTGGGAACTGGCGGGATTGAAGGATCAAGCGCCGGAAGCGGAAAAAGGCTTCTCGATGCTGACGCCGGCGTTGAAAAGAAAGATTTCAGCCGAGAGGCGACGCCGTTCAAGGAGCAACAAGAGTTCGGTCGCGAGAAGCACAAAATCAGGAACAAAAAGAGCAAGGGCGACGAAAAGAGCGCGGAGAAGAGGATAAGCAGCGTGGCGGAGCAAACCACAACGAGTGCGGGAACGGCGAGCGGCTACGACCCGCAAAAAATAGAGGCCAAGTGGCAGAAGCGTTGGGCCGAAGAACGTATGTTTGAATCGGAAGCTGACCCCTCCAAACCAAAATACTACGTCTTGGAAATGCTCCCGTACCCCAGCGGCACGATGCACATGGGCCACATGCGCAACTACGCCATTGGCGACGTCGTGGCTCGCGTGAAGCGCATGCGCGGCTTCAACGTGCTGCATCCGATGGGCTGGGACGCCTTCGGCCTGCCCGCCGAGAACGCGGCCATCAAGAACAAAACGCATCCGCGGATTTGGACGAACCACAATATCGCGCAATTCCAGCGCGTGCTACGCCGCTTCGGCTTCAGCTACGACTGGCGGCGCGAAATTTCCACCTGCGAGCCGGGATACTACCGCTGGAACCAGTGGTTTTTCCTGCGGATGCTCGAGCGCGGCCTGGCCTATCGCAAGAAAAGCCTGGTGAACTGGTGTCCAAAATGCCAAACGGTGCTGGCGAACGAACAAGTGATCAACGGCGGCTTCTGCTGGCGGCATGAAGATACGCGCGTGGAATCGCGCGAGATCGAGCAATGGTTTCTGAGGACGACCACCTATTCCGACCAACTGCTCGATGATCTGAAACAGCTCGAAGGCGGATGGCCCGAGCGCGTCATCCTGATGCAAAAAAATTGGATTGGCAAATCGCAGGGCGCAAAGGTGAAGTTTGCCGTGGCCGGCGCCGCAGGTGCTGGCCCAATCGAGATTTTCACCACCCGCATCGACACGATTTACGGCGCAACGGCGGTGATTCTTGCGCCCGCGCATCCGCTGGCTGCGAAGCTGCTCGAAGGCTCCCCCGCGCCCGCAGAAGCCGAAGCGAGGCTCGCCAAGATGCGGCAGACCTCCGTAAAAACCGAAGACCTGGCGACCATGGAGAAAGAAGGGTTCTTCACCGGACGCTACGCCGTGAATCCCTTTAACGACGAGAAGATTCCGATTTGGGTTGGGAATTTTGTCCTGATGGAGTACGGCACGGGCGCGATTATGGCCGTGCCCGCGCACGATCAGCGCGACCTGGAATTCTGCAAAAAATACAAACTGTCGGTTCGCGTGGTGATCCAGCCGCTGGTGGGCGAGGAACTCTCAGGAGAAAAGCTGGAAACCGCCTTCGACGAGCACCTGCACGGCAAGCTCGTCAATTCCGGGCCATTCAACGGCCTCTCGCCCGAAGAAGCTATTGCGAAGATGACCGCATTTGCCGAGCAAAAAGGATGCGGCCGCGGCGAGACCATTTACCGGCTAAGAGATTGGGGAATTTCCCGCCAACGCTATTGGGGCACGCCGATTCCCGTCGTGTATTGCGCCAAAGACGGCATGCTTCCCGTCCCAGACAAGGATCTGCCGGTAGTGCTTCCCCCGAATCCGAAGCTGACCGGTGAAGGGCAATCGCCGCTCGCTTCAACGCCGGAGTTTGTGAATACGACATGTCCGAAATGCGGTGGTCCTGCGCGTCGTGAAACAGACACCATGGATACGTTCGTCGACTCGTCGTGGTATTTCTACCGCTACTGCGACCCCCACAACGACAAAGCGCCTTTCGACTCGGCAAAAGTGAGTTACTGGTTTCCTATCGACCAGTACATCGGCGGAATTACGCATGCGATTCTGCACCTGTTGTACTCGCGCTTCTGGTGCAAAGTGATGCGCGACCTGGGTTTGGTCAAGCACGATGAACCGATTGCGCGGCTGTTTACGCAAGGGATGGTGCAAAAAGGCGGCGTGGCCATGTCCAAATCGCGTGGCAACGTCGTTGGCGCGGAAGAGATGGCGCAAAAATACGGTGCGGACACTGGCCGCCTCTACACGCTTTTCGCGGCGCCGCCGGAAAAAGACCTGGAGTGGAGCGAAGAAAGCATCGAGGGTTCCTGGCGATTCCTCAACCGCGTTTACCGGCTCATCGAACGCCATTCGCAAGCCGTGCGCGGCGTGAAGGGCGGAAAATTCGACGCTGCCGCTGCGTCCCGGAAAGAAAAAGCGCTGCTGCGCAAAGTGCATCAGACGCTGCGGCGCGTGACCAGCGACTTCGAATCCAGATGGCATTTCAATTCCGCGATCGCGCTCATCATGGAGCTGACGAACGATGTTTACGCGCAGGAGCCGCTCGAACAAGGCGTTCGTCCCGAAGTGCGCAAGGAAGTTCTGGAGCTGCTGACGCTGATGCTCGCGCCCATGACGCCGCACCTCGCCGAAGAGCTTTGGGAAATGCTCGGCCACGGCGAGGGAATGGGGAAGGTAAGCTGGCCCACATTCAATCAGGAACTCGCCCGCGAAGACGAAGTCGAAATCGTCGTGCAAGTGAGCGGCCGCGTGCGTGGAAGAGTGAAAGTGTCGGCCGGAGCGGGGGAAGAAGAGGTAGTCAAGCTGGCGCTAGCCGAGGCGGGCGTGGCGCATCATGCCGACGGAAAGCGCATCGTGAAAAAGATTTTCGTGCGAGACAAGTTGCTCAACTTGGTCGTGTCCGGATAACGTGTTGCTCAACAAGTTCTGATGGTGCGGGGGCCTTGTAGTGGCGGGTCTTTAGACCCGTTCTTTTTCTTTTTGTAGCGCGGTCTAGGAGGCGGCATGGCAGAAGCCGCGGCGAAGCCAGTTGCGGTGGACGAGCGCGGAGGCAAGATGAAGGCGGAACTCGGCGGAGTGGTCGTGCTGGACTTCGGCGGGCAATATACGCAATTGATCGCACGCCGCATCCGCGAGCAACAAGTCTTTTCCTCGATTTTGCCCTGCACCGTTTCGCTCGAAGAAATACAGAAGCTCGAGCCAATCGGGATTGTTTTGTCGGGCGGCCCGAGTTCCGTATACGACGCCGATGCTCCCAAGTGCGACCCGAAAGTTCTGGCTCTGGGGATTCCCGTCCTGGGAATCTGCTATGGCATGCAGTGGATCACGCACGTGCTGGGCGGCACGGTCGAAAAAGCCGAGCGGCGCGAATACGGCCGCGCGCACCTCAAAGTGGATTGTGCGGGTGGACCAGAAAGTTCCGAATTGTTCACGGGGGCGCCGGCCACGCTGCGGATTTGGAATAGCCACGGCGACCACGTAAGGAGCCTTCCCGGGGGTTTCCGGGCAACGGCACATACGGAAAATGCCGTCGCTGCGCTCGAGGATCCGCAGCGGAAGATTTACGCTACGCAGTTTCACGTGGAAGTGAAGCACACCGAGCGCGGAACCGAGCTGCTCCAAAATTTTCTCTTCCGCGTTTGCAAAGCGGAGCCGACGTGGAGCGGGGCTGCGTTTATCGAGGAAACCACTGCCGCCATCCGCGAAAAAGTTGGGAATAAATGGGCCATCTGTGCGCTCAGCGGCGGCGTGGACTCAACCGTGGCCGCAGTGCTGGTTCACAAAGCAATCGGCAACCATCTCACAAACATCTTTGTGAACACGGGTTTGTTGCGAAAGAATGAATTTGAAAACACGTTGGAAATGCTGCGCGACCGGCTGAAGCTCCACGTCATCGGCGTAGATGCTTCCGATCGTTTCCTCGCTCAGCTCAAAGGGATTACCGACCCGGAAGAAAAGCGCCGCCGCATCGGCAGGGAATTCATTGCCGTGTTCGCCGAAGAGGCTCAGAAGCTGCAGGCGGGAGAAGCTCACGGCGAAATCGGCTACCTGGTGCAAGGAACGCTTTATCCCGATGTCATCGAATCGGTATCTGTGAAGGGCCCTTCAGCCACCATCAAAACGCATCACAACGTGGGCGGCTTGCCGGAAAAAATGCCCTTTGCCCTCATTGAACCTTTGCGGGACCTCTTCAAGGACGAAGTGCGCCGCATTGGAAAGGATCTCGGCCTTCCGGCAGAAGTCCTTGTGAAACACCCGTTTCCTGGCCCGGGACTCGCCGTTCGCTTGCTTGGCGAGGTCACTTGCACCCAACTGGTTACCCTGCAAGAGGCAGATGCGATTGTGGTGGAAGAGATTCGCAGGGCGGGCCTTTACGAAAAGATATGGCAAGCCTTTGCCATCCTTTTGCCGGTCCGGAGCGTCGGAGTGATGGGGGACTTTCGAACCTATGGGCTAACTGTGGTCGTTCGTGTGGTGGAATCGGATGACGCCATGACCGCGGACTGGGTAAAGCTGCCTGGGGATGTGCTCGAACGGATCTCCACAAGAATCGTGAACGAGGTTCCGGGCGTCACCCGCGTCGTTTATGACGTCAGTTCCAAGCCGCCCAGCACTATCGAGTGGGAATAGGGAAGTCACGACGGATTCAACAGGCATCGCTCTCGAAAGGGAAGTACGGGAGTAAGCAAAGGTTCTCAAGGATGCGATGGTACGGAAACAGGAGGGGGCAAAAAAGCAAAAAAACTCTCTTCTCTTCCTGGTTCTTAAAGTCTGGCGAAATGGGGCCAGCTTACTTAATTGGTGGGATCGCTCAACTACCGATTAGCCATTTTCTGGGCCATGTACAGAATCAGCTTGCGATCGCCTTCTTCCGCCTTGCTCAGCAAGCGGCGAAGCTTGTTGAGAAAACGGGCTTCTTTGCCGACACTGCCCCAGGCGATATCGTCGGAAGACCGGCGCTTGGGGAGGTTCGGCAGTTGTGGCGGTTCTTCACCGTCATAAAAGAGTTGATAGAGAGGCACTTCAAGAGCACGAGCCAGCTTTTCAAGCGTTTCGATCGCGGGAACTGTATGGCCGTTCTCCACGCGCGAAATGTAACACCGAAGCAGGCCGGTACGCTTCTCGATGTCGCCTTGAGAAAGTTTCTTTTCTTCGCGGAGTGCGCGAAGACGATCACCGATAATCATGAAGCTATTATTCCATAAGGGTAAGAAGAGAAGCAAGTGGAAATTTTTCAACAGGCAAAACGAAACTCTTGATGCGCGACAAGCCAATCCAGAGATAATGGCCGTAACCAAAACCCGATGGTACACGTCCCAAAAACAGAGCCCTTGGACGCCCCGTCCTCGGAAAAGGCCGGGAAGCACGGTCCGGCATCCTCGGTGGCAGTGGCGTCCTCGGACGACCGTGAGTTGGTGCGTCGGGCCCAGCGCGAGGATAAAGAGGCATTCGAGGAGCTCATCCGTCGGCATCAGCATCGGGTATTTGCCGTAGCCGGCGGGATCATCCGGCGGCGCGAAGACGTGGAAGACATCGCGCAGCAGGTCTTCGTGAAGGCCTACTTCTCGCTGAAGCGGTTCGACCAGCGGGCGGCATTCACTACCTGGCTGTATAAGATTACGGTGAATGAGTGCTGGGACATGCTGCGAAAGCGCAAGGTCCGGCCGCTGGTTTACGAAGCAGACTTGAGTGAGGAGCAGTCAAGGCAGGTCATCACTTCCGCGGAAAAGGGCAAGGACGAGACGGACATCAGCGAACGATTGGACGCACGCCAGCGCGTTGAGCGGCTGTTGCAGGGATTGGAAGAGCGGGACCGGCTCATGCTGATTTTGAAGGAAGTGGAAGGATTCTCGATTGAAGAAATTGCGGACATTCTCGACTTGAACCCGAACACGGTAAAGGTAAGGCTCTTCCGGGCGCGGCGTCGTGTGGTAAGCCGGGAAAGGGCCGGAGAGTTTGAAAAATAAAAGCGGCCAGCCAGGAGGCCGGTTATGTGGAACCTGCTGAAGAGAGAAAACCAAGAATGCAGAAGGCTACGGGACGCTATCGAAGCCGCGGCGATGAAGAGTGCTGATGCCGTGAGTGTCAAGAGTTTGACCGAGCCGTTGGCAGCACACGACCGCAAGCACCTCGAGACTTGCGCCGATTGCCGTAACGCGGTTCAGGACCTTGTCGCAATGAAGGAACTCTTTCGAGGAGCCATCAGCTTCAGACAGGAAGAAAGGCCGTGGTTTGCCGCGCGCGTCATGGCGGCCATCGCATCGCGCAAACTCGCTGAACGCGTAAGCGCTTGGACGGAATTTCCCCGTTTTGCTTCGCGGCTCACCTGGATCACTGCCATCCTGTTACTGGTTGGAACGACGTGGTTTTACGAGAGCGTCTTGCGCGCCCCAAGCTATCCGACGTCTGGTTCGCAGGAATCGATTTTTGAGGCGCCGCAGCAGGCCCCTCCCGACGATATCCTGGTTAGCAGGGCGAGTGACAATCGATGAGCCAGGCTATGAATGAGTCACCGGCCTCGCGGAAAGCAGCCATTTGGGTCGTCATCGTGTTCCTGCTGGGCGCGGCGGCAGGGTGCATGTTCGGCTACGGGTATGCTCACCATTCCGTCGCGGCGGCCAATGCTCCCATGCCCGAGCCCGAGCGCCGTGCCAAGCGGGTTGCAGAATTGACGGAAGAGTTGGGCCTGACCAGCGATCAGGCGAAGCAGCTTGACGCCATTCTTCTACAGCGCCACACAGAAGCGAAGGCCGTTCACGAGCAAGCTGATGGGCAGCTCGAAAAAATTCGCCAGAGCGGGCGCGATCAGATTCGTGCAATTCTCACTCCGGAACAAAAACCGAAATTCGAAGAGTTCCTCCAAAAACTGGACGCCGAAAAAAAGCACAACGCCCCGAAGTAACTCGCCGCGACCTGGGGGTCATACCTTTACGATGAGTTTGCCGATGTTGCCGCCGGTGAAGAGCATATTGATGGCGTCGGGAGCTTTTTCCAGGCCTTCCACGATCGTTTCGCGGTCCTTGATCCTGCCGAACATTTTCCATTGGCCAAGTTGCGTCGCTGCCTCTGTGAATCGCGAAGCGTAGTCCAGGACGATGAAGCCTTCGACGCGCAGCCGCTTCACGAGAACCGTGCCCAGACTGGCCATGGCGGGATTTCCCTTGGTGTAACCGGAAATCAGTCCGCAGAGGGCCACGCGGCCGTGAAGATTCATGAGGCCGAAGATGGTTTCCATGATTTCGCCGCCGACGTT
Organism: Acidobacteriota bacterium; assembly: GCA_003224085.1. Classification (GTDB taxonomy): domain Bacteria; phylum Acidobacteriota; class Terriglobia; order Acidiferrales; family UBA7541; genus Acidiferrum. Next base: position 55,270 of record QHYK01000059.1, read on the forward strand.
CTCGAAATCAATGTCAATACCCTTTGGAACGGCCGCGGCGAGTTTTGCTTTCCAGTCGGGTTGTTTGTAGTTGATGGCCGCATCAAAGCCGAGGTCTTTCGTGATCCAATTGCATTTTTCGTCGCTGCCGGCGATGCCCACGACGCGGCAGCCGTGAATCTTTCCGATCTGTCCGACGATGCTACCGGTTGCGCCCGCGGCCGCGGAAACGACGAGCGTTTCACCTTTCTTCGGCTTCGCGATTTCCATGCCGAAAAACGCCGTCAGTCCGTTGATTCCCAGCACGCCAAGAAAAACGGTATCGGAAACAAACGGAATTTTCGGAACTCTTTGGAATGACCTGCTTGTTGACGCGTCGAGGACTACGTAGTCCTGCAAGCCCGTCGGCCCCGTGACGCGATCTCCTTTATTGTAATCGGGATGGCGAGACTCCGTGATTTCCGCGAAGCCAAATGCGCGCATCACTTCGCCAATGGCGACGGCGGGAAGATAACTGTCCACGGCCATCCAGACGCGCATCGTCGGATCGATCGAAAGGTATTTCACGCCCGCCAGTGCCTGCCCGTCTTTCAACTCAGGAACTGATACTTCCTTCCGTTGCAAATCGCCTGGCGCAAGCAGTCCTTTCGGCCGCGAATGCAAAACAAGTTGGCGATTGGGAGTGCTCATTTCCAATTTACTGCCATTGCGGACCCGCGAAGCGGAGTGGGGGGATCTGCTTTTGCACGTAAAGGATGCAATCGATTCCGATGACGCGGGCAAGGATCGCTAGAACGGAATGTCTTCGTCGGAGATTTCAGGGCCGCCGGCCGGGCCGCCGCCGTAACTTTCTTCCGATGGCGGGGATTGGTCGAAGTCGTCGCCGCTTCGCGGTGACGCTCCGCCCATAGCGCCGGCGCCGGCCGCAGCCGCGGCCGCGGCGTCGCCGCGCGAACTGAGCATCTTCATCGTGTTCGCCACGATGTCGAAGCTGGTGCGCTTTTGGCCTTCCTTGTCCTGCCACTCGCGCGACTGGATGCGTCCCTCGATGTAGACCATCGTTCCTTTCTTCAGGTATTGCTGGCATATTTCCGCGAGTTTTCCCCACGCGGTGATGCGATGCCACTCCGTGCGCTTCTGGCGCTCGCCGTTGCGGTCTTTGTACGTTTCGTCGGTGGCCACGGAGAAATTTGCGACCGCCTGGCCGCTGCCGGTGTAGCGCGTTTCGGGATCGCGGCCCAATCGGCCCACAAGAATCACTTTATTGACGGACATGATGGCTCCCCTGCGATGGCGAAGATATCATGCGGCGAACGAAAAGGGAAACGGAAATTGACTGGTGTGACTGGTGAGACTGGTGACTCGCGACTGGTGCTTTGTGAAAAGTCGGACGGTCGCTCAGCTCGCTTTCTCGCTTTTCGGCGTTGCTGCAAAAGAAATGCCGCCATGGCAAACCGAACACCTTTGCGGTGACGGCGGTCCAAGCTAGCGTCAAGGACGACCACTCGCTTTCTCCAATCGCATGCGGGTCCGAAAAAAATGGAAGCCAACCTGGCAGCAAGAACGCCAAGGACAAGAACAGCAGGAGTGGGGATGGGAGGAAGTACGCGCCGGCGTCGCACAGCGCGCCGACTGCCCGTATAGCACAGAAAATCCGTGCGTAGGGGCGCCCCATTTCGATGCCTGAGCGACTTCCACCTGAATTGTTTCGCGACGTCGTATCGCGCGCAAGATGAGCCGAGCGCCAGCGGCCTGGCACTAGTACAGCCACGGACTGTCCTAGTCCCAAGCCTCCGGCCAAATTGACAAGGGAGCGCCGGCGGACTAAGGTTCCGTCGGGCGCTGGGGTCGCGATTCGCGATTGGGGATGGAGGAGTGCCTTGTGAAACGACAAAGTTTGGCTCAGTCGTTGCATTGGAAAACGCTTGCAAAGTGGGCCGCCTTGGTGGCAGAGGTTCTCGCAGTTGCCGGGATTCTCGCGATGGCTTTCACGGCGGGGAATTATTTCGCTGTGCAAAAAGCTGCCCTGCAGGCTGCCAACTATCCGGGAATTTTTGAAGGGCATGGCGACGTTGGCTCGGTGTCGCACGCTGGGTTTGTTGAATACGACGCGGCGAAGAAAACGTACACGATCTCAGCCAGTGGCGAGAACATGTGGTCCACCAAGGACGCGTTTCACTTCGCGTGGAAGAAAGCGTCCGGCGACGTGGCCGTTACCGCCGACATTTCGTTTCTCGGCCAGGGCGCGCAGGAGCATCGCAAAGCGGTGCTGATGGTGCGCCAGAGCCTGGACGCGGACTCCGCCTATGCCGACGTCGCGCTGCACGGCAACGGGCTCACTTCGCTGCAGTACCGCGACGAGAAAAGCGCGAATACACACGAGATTCAAGCCAACATCTCCGCACCGAAACGCCTGCGCCTCATCAAGCGCGGCGCGTACTTCTCGATGTGGCTGGCGGATGAAAACGGCAAGTTTCAACTGGCCAGCGGATCGACGCGTATTGCGTTGCAAGAGCCGTTTTACGTGGGCATTGGCGTGTGCAGCCACGACGACAAGGTCGTGGAAAGAGCAGTCTTCTCGAATGTGGAGGTGAAGACGGAAACGCCGCGCGCGGCGAACACGAGTGCGGCCACGCTCTACAGCGCCCTGGAAGTGATCTCCATCGATTCGACCGATCGCCGCGTCGTTTATATCGCGCCGGAGCGCTTCGAGGCGCCGAACTGGATGCCCGATGGCAAGACGCTGCTCTTCAACCGCAACGGCCGCATCGAGAAAATTCCCGTCACCGGCGGCACGCCCGAGGTGCTCGACACGGGATTTGCCACGCGCTGCAACAACGATCACCTCGTTTCTCCCGACGGAACCCAACTCGGCATCAGTGACAATTCACAGGAAAACCAGCAGTCGCTTGTGTACATCGTGCCGATCAGCGGAGGAGCGCCGCGCCGCATCACGCAGAAGTCGCCTTCCTACCTACACGGCTGGTCGCCCGATGGCAAGACGGTCGCTTTTGTCGGCCAACGCAACGGCGATTTCGAGGTCTACGCGATTCCTGCGGCGGGAGGGGAAGAGACACGGCTGACCACGGCGAAAGGTCTGGACGATGGCCCGGAATACACGCACGACGGCAAGTACATCTATTTCAACTCCGAGCGCACCAGCCACATGCAAATCTGGCGCATGAAGGCCGACGGCAGCGAGCAGGAGCAGGTCACCTTTGGCGAGGAGAACGACTGGTTCCCGCACATTTCGCCTGACGGCCAGTGGATGGTTTTCCTCACATATGACAAGTCCGTTACTGGCCACCCGGCAAACAAAGACATCTCCCTCCGCCTCATGAACCTCGCAGGTCTAAGCAAAGCCTCGGCTACCTCCGTCCGTCCGGGCGAAGCGAGGAATCCCTCTTCCTTCAAGGATGCAAAGATCACCGTTCTCGCCAAACTTTTCGGCGGCCAAGGCACCATCAACGTTCCCTCCTGGTCCCCCGA
>QHYK01000142.1 GCA_003224085.1 Acidobacteriota bacterium
GGGTTCGCAATTTGGCAGGATAAGGAAGGTACATTCTGGGCATTCGCCTCTATCTCCACCAGCATCACTCTGCATGACAGCGCCGCCAAGCTGAATGGTCCCACTGCGCACGGTGGGGTCGTGGCATTCAAAATCGCCGAAACCGATGGCCAGTTCGCTCTCAACCCCGTATGGGTCTCGGAGGACATGGTGAATCCAGCGCCGCCACGGATCGCCAATGGCGTGGTGATCGCTCTGTCCGGCGGCAACCCCTCAACTCACGCCAGGCTGTTTGTACTGAATGCCGCGACCGGGGCGGAACTCTATTCCAGCAAGGATGAGATCCCTAGCTACGCGGATCGGTCCGGTGTTTCCGTAGGCGACAGTCACGCGTTTTTTACGGATCACGATAACGTGCTCTATTCCTTTGGGATCGGATTAGAGCACTGAGGAGCCGAATCGCTGCAGGCTAACGCTTTGCCACACGCAAAATGAGCGGCTAGGAGATTACCAAGAATGCTGAATCGAACGACTGTTCAGGGAGCTGTCAACGCAGGCCAGGGTGTGCTCCGGTTGGAGCCGTGCTGGGTGCCGCGTTCTTTCATGATTCCCGGACGCCGGCTAAAACTTCATCCTGACGATCTGTACGCCTTCGGCGCGCACAGAGGCGGGATCAACGAGCGGTGGTTTTCTTCGACCACAAAAGCCTCGAACGGCCCCGCCACCACGCCCGATGAAGGCCTCAGCTATGTTCACGCTTCTGCGGGAAGCAAATTTCTGCTCAAGGATGCGGTTGAAAGCGCCGGCGATCTACTGCTCGGTTCTGACGTCATGGAGCGTGAAAAGGGCTGGAATCTGCTCTGCAAGTTTTTCGACAACATGGGCCCGATTCCGCACCACATGCATCAGAGCGACAAGTTCGCCAAGCTGGTCGGACACAAGGGCAAACCCGAAGCCTACTATTTCCCTCCGCAATACAACCAGATTAGCAATAACTTTCCCCACACCTACATGGGCCTGGAGCCGGGAACCACAAAGGAAGACATTCACCGCTGCCTGGAGAACTGGAACCGCGGGGACAACGGAATCACCTTCCACGCCCGCGCTTACCGTCTCGAGCCGGGCAGTGGATGGCAAATCGACCCAGGCATTCTGCATGCTCCCGGGTCGCTGGTTACGTATGAGCCCCAGGTCAACAGCGATGTGTTCGCGATGTTCCAGTCGGAGGTCGAGGGACGCATCGTGGATTGGAGCCTGCTGACCAAGGACGTGCTGCCCGAGTACCATCACGATCTCGACTATCTGATCAGCATGTTGGACTGGGACGCCAACGTGAACCCGGAGTTCGCCAAGAGCAACAAGCGGCACCCGGTGCCGGTTCGTCCGATCAAGGAAACCGAAGAAGCGGGATACCGCGAACTGTGGATCACCTACGGCGGCGGATACTACTCCGCGAAGGAACTCACCGTCTTGCCCGGCCGCACCGTCACGATCAAAGATGCGGCTGCCTACGGGTTGATTCTTACCCAGGGATACGGCAAGCTCGGCGCAACTCCGGTTTCCACGCCGTCCATGATCCGCTTCGGTCAACTGACAGAGGATGAACTGTTCGTGACCGCCGCCGCAGCGAAGGAAGGTGTGCGCATCGAAAACCCGAGCAGCACCGACCCGCTGGTGATTCTGAAACACTTTGGTCCCGGCAATCCGGACGCCGAACCGTTGCGCAAAGACCGCTGAAAAGGGCATCCGCTATGAGCACCTCTAAACATAAGTCCCCGGCCCTTCACAACGCGATGTGGCCGGGCGTTGTCGGGAAAGGCTCTGACTCCGAGCCTTTCATTGACCTCGACACCATGCTGAGCCTCACCGCTGCGGCCGAAGTAGATAGGACGAAGTTCGACGGCGTGGACCTGTTCCTGTCGCTGCCTCACACAGACATCGATTCAACGGACGACGATCTCAAGCTACTCGCGGAAAAACTGGCTGCGCACAACCTCGTAGCCGGCTCGCTGGTCGCGCCGGTTTGGCCTCCGGTCGGCGGAGGGTCCGCCATGGGATCCGAGGAAGAACGCAGCGCCTTTCTCACCCAGGTTCGTAAAGCCTGCGCCATCGGCAAGAAGCTTCGAGACCTCGGCGTTCGTAAGTACGGAGTTGTACGCATTGACTCCGCCGTGGGCCCCGCATCCTGGGCCGAAAATCCAGCCGCAAACACGATGCGAATTGCAGACACATTTCGCGAGGCGTGCACCGTTGCCGAGGGATACGGCGAGCGGCTCGCCGCCGAAGGTGAAATCTGCTGGGGCGGCATGCATGGATGGAAGCACATGGTGGAGCTTCTGGAACAGGTCGGACGCCCCAGGACGCTTGGCTTTCAGGCCGACATGGCGCACACCATGCTTTATACGCTGGGCTACAACTCTCCCGAGAGCAGAGTCCTTCCCGCAGACTATGACTGGTCGGATCGCGGCGTTCTGGTCGAAGCGCTTCGTCAAGTCGCCCAGGCATTGCGTCCTTGGACGATAGACTTCCACGTGGCGCAAAACGACGGCACGGTCAAAGGCTCGGGCTCGCACGATAAGACCGGACGCCACTGCCCGCCCGACGATTCCAACGGCAAGATGGATATCGTCAAAATTGCCGGCCTGTGGATGCGCAAAGACGATGGAACTCCGACTCGGGCCTACCAACATATCTGCTGGGACGGCTGTATGTTTCCTAACGCCATGATGACCTCGCCCGAGACATGGGTGAAGATTCTGGCGACTCTGATTCGCGTGCGCGATGCGCACGGGTGGGACTAACACGCGGAGGCTACAGCTGTGTCGAAGAAGAAAGACTTGAATGTCGGGATCGTCGGCTACGGATTCATGGGGCGCACCCATTCGAATGCGTACCTGCAGGCCCCCCGTTTTTTCGATGTGGCCTACCGTCCGGTGTTGAAAGCAGTCTGTGCGCGCAACGCGGACCGGGTAAAGGGATTTGCTGAGAACTGGGGCTATCAATCGGTAGAGACCGACTGGCGCGCTCTGGTCGCGCGTAAAGATATTGAACTCATTGACATCGCCAGTCCTAACGACACTCACGCCGAGATCGCGATTGCCGCGGCCAAGGCCGGCAAGATGGTCCTCTGCGAAAAGCCCCTCGGCCGAACCGCGGAAGAAGCCAAAGCCATGGTGGACGCGGTAGAGAAAGCGAAAGTCCCGAACATGGTCTGGTACAACTACCGGCGCGTTCCCGCCGTGGTGCTGCTGAAAAAGCTTCTCGACGAAGATCGCTTCGGCCGCATCTTTCACTATCGTTCCCAGTTCTTGCAGGATTGGACCATCTCGCAGGATCTGCCTCAGGGCGGCGAGGGTCTGTGGCGATTGGACAGCGCGGTGGCGGGAAGCGGTGTCACCGGAGACCTGTTGGCCCACAACATTGATATGGCGCTGTGGCTGAACGGCCCGATCACAGAGATCTCCGCAATGACCGAGACGTTCGTCAAGCAGCGGAAGCATAACCTCACCGGCCAGGTCGAGCCGGTGAAGATTGACGATGCCAGCGCCTTTCTATGCCGCTTTCAAAACGGATCGCTGGCGCTGTTCGAAGCCACCCGCCACGCTCGCGGCCATAAAGCGCTCTTCACCCTGGAGATCAACGGTGAGCGCGCCTCCGCCGCGTGGGACCTACACGACCTGCACCGGCTCAATTACTTCGACCATTGCGATGAGGGGCAACTCCGCGGCTGGAAGAGCGTTCACATCACGGACGGCGACCATCCGTACATGAAGAACTGGTGGGTTCCGGGACTTCAGATCGGATATGAACACACCTTCATTCATCAGATAGCCGATTTCCTGGTCGCCCTGGATGGCAATCGCACCGCGGCCCCGACTTTCCGCGATGGATTGGCCACCGACTACGTAACCGACGCCGTGCTGAAATCCGCAAAGACCAAGAAATGGGAAGCAGTACCGGTCGCCTGAGAATCAGCCGCGGCGCGCTTCAAGGAGGAGATATGCCGTTTGGACTTCGTGGTCAGAACCGGCCCGTGCGGACAGGTTCTTTGCTCTCAGTTGCTGTGGCTGCAACGCTTTTACTCTGCCTATTCTCCTCGCTGGCCATCGCGCAGCAACCGGCCGCGAAGCCCCATCCCCCGGCGTTCCGCGGCTTTGTGCAGCCAGAGCCGATCAACTTTGACGATCATGACGGCTGGACGCAGATCTTCGACGGCAAAACGCTCAAAGACTGGGATGGCGACACGGACATCTGGCACGTCGAAGACGGCGCGCTCGTTGGAGTTTCGACCCCCGAGCATCCTTCCGGCACTACAAACATCATCTGGCGCGGAGGCGAGCCCGCAAACTTCGAATTAAAACTGGAGATGAAACTCGAAGGAACCGGCGCCAACGGCGGCCTGCAATATCGTAGCTATCACGTTGAGCCGAACCTTGGTCCGCCGCCCGCGGACTTTACTCCCGAGCAACAAGAACAGTGGAAGAAAGGGCAGGAGCGTGATCGCAAGCACGCCAAGTGGAATCTTGGCGGCTACCAGGCGGACTTCGACTACAAGAACAAATATACCGGCCAACTCTACGAGCAAAGTTCGCCTCGTGGAATCATCGCGTGGCGCGGCCAGGTGGTTGCCACCGAAGCGGGAAAGAAGCCAACTCTGCTCGCTAACCTGGGCACCTCGGACGAACTCAAATCGGTTATCAAACCCGGCGAGTGGAATCAGGTAGAGGTCATCGCGGACGGCAACACTCTGATCAACATCATCAACGGGCATATTCTGTCTGTCCTGGTTGATACGGATCCCGAATTCAGCAGGACCAAAGGGTTGATCGCCGTTGAAATCGAGGGCTCCGGCAATGTCAAAATCTCGCACCGCAACATCTGGTTGAAGAAGCTTCCCTAGCTGCGGCCGATATTGTAGGAATCGCGATCTTGACCAACGCCATCTTTAAGGGCCGTCGGGCCGCCCATCTCGAAAACGACTTCTTACGTGTGACGGTCCTCGAGGAGGGCGGCCACATCGCCGAGGTCCTCGATAAGCGCGCCGGCGTCAGTCCCCTCTGGATCCCGCACTGGACGTCGCTCGAGCCCTCCGACTTCTCACCCGACCAACACAGCAACTTCGGAACAGGCGCCGATGCCAAGCTCCTGGCAGGCATCATGGGCCACAATTTGTGCCTCGACTTGTTTGGAGGGCCCTCGCCCGAAGAAGCTGTCGCGGGCTTCACTGTTCACGGCGAAGCCTCGGTGGATCGCTACGACATCACGGAATCTTCCGGGCAACTGCTTCAGCGCCTGACGCTTCCCATGGCTCAACTCAAGTTCGAGCGGTCCGTTCAACTGCACGGGCAGTACGTCAGGATTCGCGAAGTCGTGGAGAATCTCAGCGCGATGGACCGTCCCCTCGCCTGGACGCAGCACGTCACGCTGAGCCCGCCCTTTCTCGATCCCGCGACAACGCAGTTCCGCGCCTCTATGACCCGTTCGGTCGTCTCGCAAGCGGATCCAGGCTTCAACGCTTACCTGACTCCGGGGAAAGAGTTTTCATGGCCAATCGCTCCTCGCCGAGATGGTGGGGAGTCGGACCTGCGTCAGATGCACAAGACCGCTCCCGCCAGCGGCTATACAGCCCATCTCGCTGACCCACAGCGCGACCATGCGTACTTCGTCGCTTTCACGCCACAATTCCGGCAGGCCTTCGGCTACGTCTGGAAGCGTGCGGATTTCCCCTGGCTGGGTATCTGGGAAGAAAACTGCAGCCGCCAGGCTTCTCCGTGGGACGGCAAGACCGTAACCCGCGGGATGGAGTTCGGTGTGTCGCCCTTTCCTGAAACCAGGCGAGAGATGGTGGATCGCAACCGGCTACTGGATGCCGCTGCTTACAAATGGATTGCGTCCCGCGGACGGCTGGACGCTGAGTACTGGATCAGCAGCCAGGTGACGGAGGTGATTCCGGAATCGCTCACCTGGCCTAAGGTTTTCTGACTCCGGCTCCGAAGACAAGTTGATCTTTCTTGGCATCAATCTTCTTCGCGTCCACGTTGGGAACCGCCTTCATGTGTTCGAGAGACTTGAATCCCTTGACCTTATCGCGGTAAGCGACGATCGCCTTCGCATCGTCCAGGCTGATTCCCAGAACGTCCGAAATTTGCTTGTCTGTAGCCATGTTTACGAAAACTTTCTTCACCGCAGACGGAGGGAAATTTGCCGTGAGATAGTCGGCGATATCGGTGAAATCTTCATCCGAGCCCTCGGCCCCCTGCCGCGCCATCTTGGTGATGGTGTTCTCCCAACCCCTCCGGTCCTGTCCGGAGGCCAGAATGATGTTCGGAGAATGACACTTAACGCATAGCCGAAGCACGGCATCTCGCCCCTGGCCGGGAGGAAATTCGGGGTGTGTGTCAGCAGCAGCGCTTGAGTCCGCAGTTTGAGCCGCTGAACCGGGCGTTTGCGCGGACATTGCGATCGCAATCACACCCACGCAAGCAGAGAGAAGAATCAACGAGTACAGATCGCGAAAGATGACCGTTTTATTTGGCCCAGGCTTCACGTGTTCTCCTGAATCAGTATGACGTAATCTGCCTTCTCAGCAGAGGGTCGGGAGTTCGAGTCTCCCCGGGCGCGCCACTTTCTCCTTCTCTTTTATCTAGTTACAAACCTCTACTTGTTGGACTGCTCTTCACGCGAGCCACTGTCACGAATTTGTAAAGAGTCGCGTTCCTGCTCCGTTTTTCGGTTCACGCGTTCGAGGTGCTCTCGAACCTGGTGAGCCAACCCCAGCTGATAAAATCGAGTGCAGAACACATGCCGCAGGTTGTAGATCGGAAAATATGAAACACCCGCTCTCCTGAGAGTGGCCTTCCAAGCTGTCTTTACCGATCCGATCGGTTTGTCGAGATTGTACGGGCTCGGAAAGACAAACGGACTTTGTCTCGTCTGACCCTTCCTCCACTCTCGCAAAACGTCGCAAGCGAGCCGGGTTAATGGAACGGGTTGCGCGGAGTCTTTGGTCTTAACATCGCCGCAAAGGTGAATGACGAGATTTTCCAGATCCACCTGTTCCCATCGCAATGACAGTCCCTCGCTGTACGTTCTTCCGCCCGTTTGCACAAGCAGAATGATCGCCACGCGGAGGTGCGGCGGTGCTGCTTCAAGAATCCGCTGCTCTTCTTCTACGGTCAGCATTCGCTTTACAGGTCGCTCCCGGCGTTCATCAAAATGCTTAACACCGGCAGCAGGGCTCTCGGTGATGTATTTCCGAGTGATCGCGAACTGGAACATGCGGTGAAGACACTGAATCTCCCGGTTAACGGTCGCTCCTTTGACGGTAGCCTTTGGGTTCCGCTGGGATGGCTGGCGGCGTCCTGTGGATCTCCGTCAACTTACGGATTCCAAAGTATCCATGCGCTCGCCCGGCAGGCCCACCGTGAACAATCCCAGTGCGATTTCGCCTTCCCGTTTCTTGAGTATTTTCATGGCGATTTCTTTGCTGGAAGTCTTGGTCGACTCAAATGAGCGTTCCTTGTCCGCCGTATAGCTCATCCACCAGAACCTCGAACCGTTTCTTCGATACAGGCCCATTCGTCGCTCTTTCTACTTGCCAGAGGAGCGAGCCGACGCAATTATACGCGCGGAGCTTGAGCGATGGCTAGCGGGCTGCGTGTGATCTTCTTTAAATTTTATCGAGCACGCGGACCGGCGATATTCGAGCCGTCCGCCAAGCTTACGGCGCTAGATTTGCTCGCCGCTTGAGTAGTGGTAAAGCGTGCTTTTAGATACACCGAGATAGGCGGCAGCTTCGGAGTGGCCTAACCAAGAATCCTCAGGCGCTGACTGCATGGACGTATTGCCGTCAATTGCGGGTCTATCAGGAGACTGATCGCGACCGCTCACCACGAGTTTCTGCAAGAAACTTAAGATGGCCTGAGCGTCTTCCGGTACAAGGAGCAGGCAAACGACCAACTTGGGAGCATCCGTGTTATTGCGAAGATCGCCTTGGGTGCTCCGGCCACGCTCGGAGCCGGGTGATTCCTTCCCATCAGTTGTAAACGGAATTGCGCGATTCATAAAGTCTCCAACCGTCGTCAAGTCTTTCCACGGGTCACACAGACGTCCTCAATGATCCAAGGCGATTTCCTTAGCTGTCGTTCGCTGATCTTCACCAGCTTGTTCACCACTGCTTTGTCGTTGTTGCTCTGCTTGAGCCTTCATGACGGTGTGCCGTGCGTAGTAAATCGGATCCTCTTTGTCGGCGCCGCGATAGTCTTCGTCGCGATAGGCCAAAATCTGCTCGGCGAAGGGGTACATGCAATTTGCCGTTTTTCCAGAGCCGACCGCGCCTACCATCGCGATGCCCGTGAAGAGCCCTCGTTCCGGGATGACCAGCCAGCGCGGCGTTTCCGAAGGCCTTTGCTTACGGGGGTGATGTGCCTCGCCCGCCACGAGAGAAAGGTCTGCCCTTTTCCGAGGGGCAGGATAAAGAGGTAGTTTGCCTGCCCGAATCTTGCGGCCTGCCTTGAGGGCGAAAATGTAGATGCCGGAAAGCAGGATTGAATAGGCGATGTAAGGCGTCGTATAGAGAAAGAGGGCGTAGGAGTACTTGAAGAAGATGAAGGCCGGCGGAGAGCGAATGGCCATGACCCGCAGAAAGATATTGTCTTCCGGGAATGGCGTCCTGAAGTAGAGCGCCATTCCCGTGACAGGCGAGGAAATGCCTCGAATGGAGGATTCGTTCATACCCGCCCCGCCTTTGGCGCGGCATGGCCATCCTTCCTGTCAGCCTGCGTCTGCTTGCGCCAGCGGCGGAACTCCACATCTCTCCAAATCACGATCTTCAGTGCGGAATTGACGACGTGATCGGGCGTACTCTGGATGAAGGTCGCGTACTTCTCGACCGCGACTGCAATGGGTTCCCGCAGTTCGTATTCGCGCTTCACCATTTCCGGCGGTCTATTAATAATGGACATGATTTCTCCTTCCCTTTTTCTTTCTTCCTGGCCTTACTGGACGCGGGCAAAACACATGGTGAACAGAGAATCATCCTGTTCACTGGGCTGGAGCGACCGCCACGGTTCCCGTGGCAACGAAGTGGGGTCGCTCCAGCCCATTCCGGGGTTTTGCCTGCGTCCAAATTGATCGTCGCGCCTTGCGCAACCTCTATGCTCCCAATAACTTCGTGTCACCCCGGGGGTGACGCGAACGGTGACGAGGAGAGTTACGTGTGTCTTTCACGCACCCGTCACCGCGACGAAGGAGCTCTGCCACTGGGGAACTGTATTCCTGCACCAGGAAGGTCCCGAAAAATACGGGCCGGTCGGGCTTGAGTTGCGAAAACTCCAGCCGTAAGTCGCGCTCCGTGATCGTCCCCGCGCTCCATGCCTGATAGAGGCTGTCGAAGCGATCGCCATGGAAACGCCGCCGGGCATCTCTGAGGAATTCCAGGTCGTCCGCGATCGGCACGACATACTCGTGGCGCTCCCACTTCATGCGCACTTGGAAGTAGCGGAGGATCTCGCCCGAGACGTCGGATTCGAGTGGTCTCTTTACCAGCGAGCGGAAACGCTCCTCGGCATTTGAAAATAGGCGTCCTTCGCGGAGATATAGAGAAGCGGGAAACTCTTGAGCTGCCGAGAGAGCCCCTGGTAAGCCCCGAGATGCGAAACGAAATGGGAATTTCAAAGCCGGAATCCACGTAACTCAGGGTGACCACAGGAGAGCACCTGAGAAAGGCGAAGAAAGAAACAGGGGAAACTTGTCGACGAAATAGCGGAGTGTCGGCTTGCTTTCGTGGCCGCCCTCGTAAACCTTGGCTGGCAGAGAGTCCTTGGGGACCCCCAGTTCATCACAAAAGAAACGGACCTTAGCACTATTGGGAAAATGAGGATGTATGTTTTTGGTACGGACAAGGTCAAAATTCCGCTGGATAAGACCAAGCTATTATGCACCTTTCCTTTGATCCTTAAGCGTGGTAGAATCGTGGGGAAATAATGGTTGAACTGTGGAAGGAGTATGTTGGTGAATAGAGCTGCACTGTTTGACACAGTACCCAAAGATGACCCCCTCCTGTTGTTTCCAGGCGGGGATACTGACTATCAAAGGGTAGTGAAGCTCTTGGATTTCAAGAAAAGAGATGTAGCCAAAGCGTCCCAAATTTCCATACAGTCAGTTCGATACGATCAAAAGATTCCAAAGGAACTGGAGGAACGTGTCCGAGAATGGGCGGTCGCCCTCTCTCTCGTTGCGCAGTATTTCAAAAACGAACATAAGACGGTTCTCTGGTTTAAAACTCCGAATCCCCTCTTGGGAAATATCGCGCCACGAGACATGATACGGGTTGGTCGCTTTAAAAAGCTCTACCAATTTATCTTGAATGCTCTGGGCGAGAATGAACTCCCTACAAACCCATGAACGACCCGCACGACGGCGGCGAGGTCCTCGACTACGGCCTAATTGCTGACATTCCGAAGTCCAAAGAACTTTTTGAACAGAAGGCGCAATTCCACTGGGAGTTTTACTCCGAACTTGCGTACCTCAGAAATCAGATCTACGACGCATTAAAGACTTCCCTGCGCGAAGTGGCCGCGCCGTTTGAGTTTTCAGCGTGGCAACGCGCAGTAAAGTACAAGTACAGCCTTGCGCCGCTAAGCACCAAGGGAAGTCTCGTGGACCCAGGGGGTCGGTTCAATATCGGTGCAATTGACCCGTCTCGTTTTCCACTGTTCCCGGCTCTGTACTTGGCTTCCGATAAAAAGACTGCCCTTGCCGAACTCCTCGGGCGAGATGGACCTGTGGACTCCCTGACTCCTGAAGAGTTGGCTCTTACAAAATCAATATCCATCACGGTTGTATCAGTGAGTGGAAAACTGGAATCCGTACTGGATATACGCGACTCGAAGAACTTGGCGGGTTTCGTCAACCTGATAAAGGATTTCAAGCTATCGAGCAAGTTGGTCACGAAAGCCAGAAGGGTAGGGTTGTTCCCAGTAAAAATTGTTAGAGGCACCAACCAACTAGTAAAGGAGCTCCAGTCGCCCAAGTGGCGCGAATGGCCAATGGGCTACGACGTGCCGGCATCCCCGCAAATTTTCGGCCGCATTGTGCTGGACGCTGGGATCGAAGGAGTCTTGTACGATTCAGTATTGACGCACAATCTCTGTTCTGCCATCTATCCTCAAAATTTCCAAAACTCTGCTTCCTACATCGAACTAGATGGCCCTTGTCCGCCTGAAACCATTCACAAGCAAATTGACTCCACGACGTTCAAGAATTTCATTTGATCGTGGGCCGGATTGAGGAACGAAGCGATACGGCCCTTTCTAGAAGCTTGGCCCGGACAGTAGCCCTGCATTTGCGCATGACGGAGCCAGTTGTAAACGGAGGGATTAGACAAATCTAGCGAGGGGGGATTCGGCCCCGAGGAGGTTTCGCCCCTAACACTGCTTGGCAAACCGTCGCTTTCAAGTGTCCATGCAGGAGGCGCGCCGCTTCCTCGGACCGTCACTCAACAGACGCGCGAAAATCGCTTCAAATCGCGCTTTTCACTCGAACGGAACGTCCACAACCTTGCTATCGGTCACCCCAGTCGTTTCAGGTCGCGGTAGGGACGCCAGTTGACCTGACGCCCCCCGCACGGATCCGCACGTGCAGAATTGCTGCATGCGGCTCTTACCGCGGATGTGTGGCGTCAAAGCGCAAATTGGGATAAGGATGAAGGATGCTAGGTTTGGGGAGCCAGCGCTTCGCGAGAGCCCCAAGTCGTTGCCAAGTCATCCGACTCTTCTGGCTGCGACGCCGTAGCGCGCGCATCCAGCGTCGGATCACCTGTAACCGAAAACTTCGAAGACTGGCCAGATTCCCGGGAACCGCATGATAGTTGAATTGAAGTATCCCTGTACAACGGACCTCAACCATTTCCCGAGCTCCGCCACGGACAGATGTCTGCGTCTTCGAAGCTCCTCCTTCAGCGCTCTCAATTTAGCAGAGAGCCGCTGGCGGATGGTCTTGCGTAGAACGAGGAATTTGCCGGACTTCCACCTTTGCCCACAAATGTAGGTGAAACAACCACTTGCCGATGAGGCGAAGTATCCGTCGATGTCCACACAAATCGACAGAATATCCGAACTAGCCAAGGAGGATCCGAAGCGACAATTCTTTTCGATCGCTCATCTGTGTATGCTTCGCACCCACCAGTCGCCCGGTGAATGGCAACACTCGCTACCGGCCTGCATGCTCGCTTTGGCCGTGCGGGACTTGCACCCGCTGGACTCCTTCAAGGGGTTTTACCGTCTCATCTTCGGTTCCTCCTCTTCCAAGCTTTCCCAGCGCGATAACAATGTCGGCCCGGTCAAGTCCTTTTTTTAATTTTTTCTGTTCCTCTTTTCCTTTTTCGAGCACACTTCTCCGTTCACTCCCGCGAGTGGTCTTGTTCGTTTCCTTCACCTCTGCATCGACGATCACGGCTCGCTCGTAATCTTTCGGTCGGCTTCAGTCCGACCCAAACATCTCATCGATCCGTACTTCGACCAGGATTACTTGTTCGAACTCCCTTTGCAGGGAGCGGGATGCTCAATCACCAGCGCGGTGTTCTACTTCCCACCTTGTCGCTTCTCGAGCTGTCCCGCGTACGAACCGAACTCTAACGAAGGCAAATACTCACATCCGTTTCGCCACGTCCAGTACAAACGAATCGCCATCCTGCGACCCATCGCTACCTTGGCAATGCTCCTGTGCCGACGCATCGCCAGGTGCAGGTACCGACGCCGCCAGTGGGGGTTGAAGCGCGTGGCCGCCTGCGCGGCCTCCACCAACAAGTAGCGCAACAAGGAATTGCCCTGTTTGCTGATGTGCCCCAGCCGTTGCTTGCCGGCACTGGAGTCCTCCGTCGGAATCATCCCCACGTACGTACCGATCTGCTTCCCGCGGTGAAACCGCTCGGGAGTTCCGATGATCAACACATAGGCGAGTGCAGTGATCGGGCCCACGCCGGGATGGGTCATCAATCGCAGCGCTTCGGGTCGCTTGTTGGCTTCCTCCGCCAGCAGCCGCTCGAACCAGCGAGAATATCCGGTAGCCTCCATGCCTACCCGCACGCAGATCCCTCTTTGCCTAACGCCAATTTCTCGAATTCTGCTCGTCCCGGTTTGCTCCACGGCTTCGACAAAACAGCCAGCGCGACCGTGCCGGTAGGGTCCAGCAGCTCCAACAACTCGCTCCGGCGTCGACTGGCCTCGGCGGGATCGCCGATCCACAACTCGAAACCAAGAGCGAAACGCGCTTGCAAGACTATGCCGTTGCAAACAATCCCACGCCTCGCTGTGAACCACGCGATCCCCGAACTCACTCCGGCTAAACCGCCACTCGCGTCAACTTGGTAATCCTGCCGACGTGATTCCAATCCGACACGTAAATATTCGCCTGGTGGTCTATATAGCACCCATGCGCTGCACTGAAAACGTTTGTGGAAATATTGTCGGGACTGAGCTGGTAATTCGCCCACTGGCTCTGCTGCGGGTTGTCGCCGATAAACGCGACCGGCACATTGTTCTTGTCGAGGATCGTAACCCTGCCCTGCAACTCCGAGACGATGGCGTAGTCCCCATGAAAACTAACCTGGCACGGACGCCGCAAATGCTGCGTGACGTGGCCAACGAACGTGCCGTCAAAGTCAAAGTGGCTGAGGCGAAAGTTTTCCCGATCGCAGACAAGCAGCAGCGGCTGATCGTAGCGCTTGTCCACGGCTAATCCGTGACTGCAATCGCACTTCCCGTCCTCGGTGCCCTTCCCCGAGAAGCTGGATTGGTAGTTTCCGTGTTTATCGAACCGGAAGATGCGGGAGTCACCGTAGCCGTTCGCGATATAGATCGAACCGTCAGGTCCGGGCACAACGGCTGTCACTCTCCACTCATTTGCCTGTTTGAATCCCGCTTCGCCAGGGGCGGTGATTTTCTGCACTACCGTGCCGTCCGTCTTCATCTTCAGGACCAGCCAGTTCTCCGCCGGAGTTCCCTTCTGCACGGTGGCGTAAAAGAATTCCTCGCCACCTTCGGCGCTCCAGTGCAGTGAGTGGATCTCGGGATATTCCATGGCAATGGTCTTTACGAGACGTCCGCCAAGTTCGTACACGAGAACGCCAGTTTCACTCTGGGTGCTTACATACACATTGCCGGCCTTGTCGCTGGAGATCGCGCCGTGGGTTCCGCCGAACTGCTTGCCTGCCGGAAGCTTTCCCCACTGCGGCACAACGTCATAGGTCCAGGCGCCGTTCCCCGTCCGATACGGGGATCCGCAAGCGCTGTCGTCGGGGCTCTCGGCTCGAACAGGCGAATCTCCGCCCGCAAACGCGGCAAGCGCAGAGACCGCGGCCGCCCTGCCGAAGGCGCGCCGATTCAATTTGGTGAGCTTCGAGGTCTTGGGATCGGGTTCCATAATGTCTTCTCCTAAAAAACCGCGGGCAAGCTGGTTACGCCAAACTTGCAATCGAACGCGAGTTCAGCCGAATCGTCCGCTGGCTAATTCAGCTTCTTGATCCAGATATTACGCACCGAAACCTTGGGTAGGCGTACCCTCGATTTCGATTCCTACCAACCCCAGGCTTTTTTGTTGGACGAATCCGGATTGTCATCCACATAGACTGCCATCAACTGCCCGTTGATTACGCGGATGAATGTGCCGCCCCTCGCCATGATCAGGTACTGGTTCCAGTCGTTGACCTTAACGTAGCCCCGAGCGCGTCGCGATTCCCGATGTTGCCTAGCAACTTTGGATGGCTTCCCGGCGCTGATTCAACCCGCCAAGCGAGCATGCCAAGAGGCTTGTGCTCCGGGTAAACTGCCCGGTCCACTCCGATTGCCTGGGTGTCACCGAGAACCAGAAATCGGCCTGCGGGCCGGTCATCACCTTACTCTCTTTCATAAACTTCAGGCCGTCACCTGAAAGGGTTGCTGCTCCTGGATAAAGGCATGGATAACCATTTCAGTGCCCAAATTCACGACAGCAGCGCTCAAATGAGACGTCTCAATTGCGAATTCAATCTATGAGTTTAAGATGAGGATGTCAAATTCTTCTGTTTCGTTTTCCTGCCGTCCACGCACACGGAATCTGTATTCAAGCCTTCCGGGAGACAGTCCACGCAGACAACCGGTGGACCCGAGGCGATCGCCGCCGCATTCTCAGCTGACCACTTGTAGCCCCCGGTTGTGACCAGCAGGATGCCGTCCACACGCGGCCGGAGCAGGGCCATCATGTCTATCTCGGTATCGTGACTTCGCTGCGAGTCCAGCACGATCAGGAAATATCCGCGTTCCCGGGCGGCATATTCGGCTCCGCGCACGATCTTGGCGTTCTAGAAGCATGACAAGTGGGTCCGGCGATCACGGAAGGAGCCATCGTGAAATCATCACCCAGGCCGAAAAGTTGGAAAAGCGGACGTTTCGGCCGTCATTGCTGCCTCTTGGTCTCAAGCCGATCATCATTCCAACTCCAAACCAGATGAAGCTAATGCGAACCCACCAACCATTCGCTATACTTCATGTTGCCGCCGTTGAATTCGTCTGTCACATCTTGGAACGTTGACCGAATCAGATGAATGTTGCGAGGCACGAAGTGATGTCCGGCTCGGACCTTCTCCTCAAGGCTGAGGGGATACAAAAGTCCTACGGCGGTGTGCTGGCGCTGCATGACGGCTGCATTGAGCTGTGTGCGGGCACCGTTCACGCCCTGTGCGGTGGTAACGGCGCCGGCAAATCGACGTTCCTGAACATCCTGATGGGGCTGGAGGCGCCCGATAGCGGGCGTATCTGGCTCAACGGGAGCGAAACCCGATTCGCCTCTCCGGCATCCGCCTTAGCGGCCGGCATCGCGATCATTACGCAGGAGCTTAGCCCCGTTCCCGACATGACAGTTGCCGAGAACATTTTCCTTGGGCGTGAATCCCGGCGTGCCGGATGGTTCGTCAACCAGACGGTGATGCGGCGCAAGGCCGCAGAGCTTCTGGAGCGCCTCAATTTCGCTGTCGATCCGCGCGTCAAAATGCGCAGGCTGTCGCTGGGGCAGATCCAGTTAGTCGAGATCGCCAAGGCAATTGACCAGCGCAGCTCGGTTCTCATCATGGATGAGCCGACATCTGCGATCGGAGATAAAGAAACCGCGGTCCTGTTTGACGCGATCCGGCAGTTAAAATCCGCAGGCGTCGGCATCATTTACGTTTCACATAGGCTGTCAGAACTGTTCTCAATTGCTGACGAATACACAGTATTTCGCGATGGCGGCTTTGTCCGGACTGGCTTAATGAAGGACATTGATCGCGACGAGTTGATACGCCTGATTGTAGGGGGAAGCCTTATTGACCAACAATGCGCGGCCACTGAGCCTGAAAAGGCGACGCTGCTCGAAGTGCAAGGGTACAGCCGTGCTGGCGAGTTTGAGGACATCAATCTTTCTTTAAAGTCTGGAGAAATTGTCGGATTGTACGGACTCATGGGCGCAGGACGGAGCGAATTTGCGAGTTCGCTATATGGAATCTCCCGTCGGAATCGAGGCCGGTTGGTGATGGACGGCGCAGAAGTTGAAATCAATTCGCCAGGCGACGCATTGAAGTTTCGCATCGCGATGATCACCGAAGACCGCAAAGCCTCGGGGCTATTCCTGAGTCAAAGCGTACGTAAGAATATCTCGCTGACGTCTTTGTCGAGTCTATCCCGCCGGAGTTTCATCAATGAACGGAAAGAGAAAGCCGTCGCCCAGCGAATGATCGAACGCTTCCATATCAAAGTCCGTACCCGGGATCAACCAGTCCGGCAGCTAAGCGGGGGCAATCAGCAGAAGGTGCTGTTTGCCCGTTCATTGACGACCTCGCCCCGGATCCTGATCTGTGATGAGCCAACCCGTGGCATCGATGAGGGTGCAAAGCGTGAGATTCATGCTTTTCTGGCGGAGTTTGCCGCTCAGGGGAATGCTGTGCTCATGATCTCCTCGGAGGTCCAGGAGATTCTCGCGAGTTGTAATCGTGTCGTCGTCTTTCGCCACGGCCGACAAGTTGCAGAATCACCGGTTACGAGGATCACGCCGGAGCTCCTGCTGCATTGGGCCTCGTAGTGTAGGTTGATTGAGCGAGAGTACAATTCTTACCCGCGATGACCACTTCTACCAAGCAAATGGGTCGGGCCGGCGCGAGATCAAGGACTCTCGGATCGCTCGGACAACTCTTCGCACGCTATGGAATCGTGATAGCCCTGGGGCTCATCGTTCTCGCGCTGAGCGTTTTGAGCGACAACTTTCTCACTAGCGGCAATCTGACGAATGTCCTGCGCCAGGTTTCGATCAACGGCATACTCGCCGTCGGGATGACGTTCGTGATTTTGACCGGCGGAATCGATCTTTCCATCGGTTCCGTCCTGGCGCTCACTGGCATGGTCGGCGCCAGCCTGGTCGTGGGGAGCAAGCCCCACTCTCCTATCCTCGCCATCCTGGCTGCCTTGGCGGTAGGCGTAGTCGCCGGGGCTTGCAGTGGCATTTTCATTGCGTGGGTTCGATTGCCTGCGTTCGTCGTTACGCTCGGCATGCTGAGCGCGGTGCGTGGGCTCACGCTTATATACAGCCAAGGAATGCCCATTTCTAATTTGAGTTCCGGTTTTAAGTTTCTTGGCCAGGGAACATTCCTTGGAATACCGGTGTCGGTAGTGCTCTTTGGAGCGACTGCATTGGCCGCGTGGGTCGTGCTCGCATACACCGTCTATGGCCGGCGTGTTTATGCTGTTGGCGGCAACATGCGCAGCGCGCATACTTGCGGCATCAACGTGCGGGGAATCATTTTCTCGGTTTACGCGTTGATGGGCCTCCTAAGCGCGCTGGCTGGGGTAACGCTCACCGCACGCACGACCGCTGCCCTTCCCCAGGCAGGTGTCGCGTACGAGTTGGATGCGATTGCAGCCGTGGTGATCGGCGGCACCAGTCTCACCGGCGGTATCGGCGGCATCCCACTCACCGTGGTAGGCGTTCTCATCATTGGTTTGCTTAACAACGGACTCGACCTTCTCGGTATCTCTTCCTACTACCAGCAGGTAATCAAAGGATTAATGATCGTCGCGGCCGTTCTCATTGACAAAGCGAGGCATGCCGATGCGGCTTGAGGAGTTGGCCACTACACCTAAACCGGCGGTGACCAGTTCCTTGCTGACGCGGCGGCAGATATTGAAAGCCGGGCTGGCTGTCACAGGGCTCGGCTTCGTGACCGGATGCCGCAATCAGAGCGGTAAGTCCGTTCATCGCATCGCAGTCCCACTTCAGGGCATGACCGCTGAATTCATGCAGTTGTGGGTTCGAGGCGCGCAAGCGCACCCGGCGATCAAGAACGGCCTCGCAACCTTTACCGTCTTTGATGGCCGCATGGATGCGCTGACACAGGCGAATCAGTTCGACACGATCATCACCCGGCGCTATGACGCGATCATCTTTATTCCCGTGGACGTTCAAGCCGGCGTCGGCCCGGCCACGCAAGCCAAGGCCGCTGGCATTCCAGTGATCGGCTCCAACACATTGTTGGCAGACCGTTCCCTCTATGTTTCATATATCGGGTCAGAATCCGTGATCAGCGGCGAATATGTGGCCCACGGTGTGATTGACAGGCTGGGTGGCAAAGGGAATGTCGTTGTCTTGGAGGGGTTGATCGGCCAATCGGCGCAGGTCGAGCGGCGCCAGGGGATCAACAAGGTGCTGGCCCAGTCGCCAAACATAAAAGTCCTGGAAACAAAATCCGCCAACTGGTCGCGGGCTGAAGCACAGTCGCTGATGGAGAACTGGCTGACATCGCATGGCAACACAATCAACGGGGTAATTTCCCACAACGATGAGATGGCTTTGGGCGCGATCGAGGCAATGAAAGCACGTGGAATCGACTTCGCAACTCATCCTGTGGGCGGCATTGATGGGCTCACCGATGCCCTGGAGGCGGTCAAACGCGGCGAGATGTCCACCACTCTTCAGGATGCCAATGCCCAGGCACAGGGTTCGATAGACCTGGCATTGAAAGTTCTGATTGGGCCCTCCTATAAGCCAATGTCCGATATATGGAATCAATATCCCGGACAGCTATCGTGGGATGACGGGAAAAAGACCGAGTATCTCGTTCCTTGGACGCCCGTGACTGGTGAGAACGTCGATCGCTTACTGGCGATTCGGCGAGCAGGATAGGTGTGGCAGTAATGCCCAGAAAACACTTGCGCGTCATTGCACTCAGGTTCGTTTCTCCGAATTCGCCACGGCTCGTCGGGAAAGCTGCGCTTCCATGCTTTTAGGTCTCTTCTTATATCACTTCCATCTCGAACCGGCACCCGGTGGCACCTTGGAGCTACCTTGGAGCATCCTTGTGGAATCCTTGTGGGCCCAAACGGATCAGAACAGAATTCCGTCCTGGAGGCAACAGCAGGGCTTGCTTTCTCAGTCCCAAGTGGCCGCGGTTCTCCGCAGACAGTGGCGCTCTTGCTTCATGAGACCAAATGTCCGTGATTGCCGGTGGAATTCACTGTCCGCAGGAGCCGCGAGCCAGAAAACAAATCAGCAGCCAGTGTTGAAGGTATGGGCGGGGCTGCGTTGGGGAGCGAGGATAGGGCCGTAGTGGCAAGCGGCTCATCCACCCGCAGGAACTGGTCGCTCTTTACGTTTTTCAATGTCTGGACTTTCCCGCTGGGCCAGCGAATGTGAATCTCCTGCACTACGGCCTCCGGTCCCAAGCCAAAATGCACGCGCTCGTCGCTGGAAGAAAGATAACTGCCCGCCGTGGTGACAGTTGCGAATTGACGGCCTTGGCCC
>QHYK01000060.1 GCA_003224085.1 Acidobacteriota bacterium
GAACCACGCGATGTTGTTGATGAGAATGTCTTCGATCCCGAAGATGACCGTTGGCCGCACAATCGTGTAAGCCAGACCCGACTCGCTCACCGCCTGCTCCAGTTGCGCTTTCCCCCGGTAGTAGCCCAGCGGTGATTCGAGCGAGGGGTTGGCGATGCTGACGTGCACAATGCGCTTCACTCCCGCGCTCTTCGCGGCGGCGATCAACGTGCGTGTGTTCTGAACCGCGGATTCAAACGTGGATTTGCCGCGCGGAAAACGCACCCAATAGGTGTTGATTAACGTGGACGCGCCGCGAAATGTTTCTCGAAGCCGTTCGGGGTTGTCGAAGTTGTAGGGAAAAACTTGGACTTTCTCGCTAAACGGATTCTCTCGTTCCGGATGGTACGTCAGCGTGCGAATCTTGTATCCACGGCTCAGCAGAATTCGCGTAGCGTACTTCCCCGTGTAGCTAAACGCTCCGGTAATAGCGACCGCTTCGCCTTTAGCGTCGTTGGCCCGCGATGGTCCTCGGTTTGTATCATCATGATGCATCGCGTTTTCTTCTCTGCGATCTCTGCTGAGAACGAACCGTGTCAACGGCTCGCAGCTTCGGCCTCGGCGCGAATGTGTTTCAGCACGCGCAAATGAACCCGATGACTGATGCAGTCGGACCACAACCGCCCCAACCGCCCGGCATCGGGTGGCCAAGAGGTTTTGGCCGTCGCCGCTAACCAGTCGTTTCGACAAATCCGTTGATTCTTAACGGTCGCATCGAAGAATTCGCGTGCATTCATGCCGGGCCACACCAGAAGGTAGGCGGCACTGCGTTTCGAATTCCCTGCGACTCGGCCTGTTGCGCGAGCTTCCCCCCATGTCTGCCATTTGCAACCGGCAAAGATCGCCGCGGCAAGCAGCCACATGAAAGCCCAAGGGACGCAGCTTTGTGCCCGGCACAATCGTTATTAACGGCAGAATAATCGAGGGTGCCCAGGCAATCCCCGTTTGTGTGCGACTCGTTACGGGCAAGCCAGCGGCTCGCGGTGGCCTCGTTTCGCTAAGAACTTCGGCGGTGCTCATGGCCGAGGCTCATCGATCAGTGCGCGGGAGAGGCAGCGCGTAAGTGCCAGCTAGGAAAAGCGCACCGGAGGTGAAATGCAACATCGCCCCAACGATTTTCGCGGCGCAGTTCGGCGTCGTAATAGAGCAGCGGAACCGGGGCGCGAACGAGCCAGAACAGTGCAATGGCTGGGGCGAGGAAACGCCCGAGGCCGTGGCCGCTCGCTAATTCTCCCGGGAAGCCAAACGTCACGGCCGCGAAAAGAAGCAGAACGCCTACGATGTAAACGGAGTGAACAACGAAACTTTGCCGGATGACGGGCGAGACTCGGGAAAGATTATCGCGATATTTCAGTTTTGCCGGGAGGAAGAGATTTGCGGATGCAATGGCCACTTGCACGAGACCGGCAACCCAGAGGAGCAGCAAGAGAACACGCATGATGGCCTCCTAACGCGCAGGATTCACCTGGAACTTTGATCGACCGCGCACTGCGCCGCCGCGCATTTCCTCCGTGCCGCAATCCACCGGTACCCTTTGCGCAGTATTTCCATGCCCCCGGGAATCTTTGAGAACCACACCAGCGGCGCGGCCCACCAGATTTCGCGCGCCAGCTCGACGGCCGCGTCCGCCCCCCCGGAACGCCGACCATCGCTCATCAGGAATTGCATCTCTTTCATCAATTCGTCGTGCCGCATGCCGAGTAGAGCCACTACGCGCGGATCCTGCAGCGGCGCGAGCGCCATCCCGCGTCGCTCCATCATGGGCGCCAGCCAGCGCGCGATGCGCGTGCAGAATTTGCACTCCGCATCGAAGAACAGCCAGCCTCGCGCGTGCCGCCCTTTCGTGTCCGTGTATTCACTCACCAGCGAAATCATTTTTTCGCCCTTGCTCCGCGCTTCTCTCAAACGGCCTTTTTACCGAGCATGGTCACCACTTTGCCCCGCAATTTCAGAACGCCTTTCAGTGCTCCCGCGGGCATGTGGATTACTTCGTCGAACAAACCGGTCATGGCCATCAGGAATTCCCGCATGTCGGTAAGCCGCTCGCGCGTATAAGCGTCGCCTTGCGGATTCGCTTTGACTTCCTGCACGCACTCGTCGAGCACACGCAGCGTTGGATCGATTTCGCGGCGCTTCCGCTCTTCGGAAACGATGCGGAAGATTTCCCAGACATCTTTGATGGACTCGAAATGGTCACGCCGGTCTCCGAGCACGTGCACGACGCGCACAATGCGCCAGCCCTGGAGTTCGCGGAGGCTGGTGCTCACGTTGGAGCGCGCCACGGCCAGTGTTTCCGCAATTTCGTCCGCCGGAAGAGGCCGCGGCGAGAGGAACAGCAGCGCATGCACCTGCGCGACGGTGCGGTTGATGCCCCAGCGAGTGCCCATCTCGCCCCAATGGAGGATGAATTTCTGAGCAACAGGGGTGAGGGAATTTGGCGTTGTTTTTGTATGTACGCTCATTTCTGTAATTTCTCTCTATTCAGAAATTACTAAAAACACCGCCCGTTTGTCAAGGGTTTTCTTTGGAGGGGCCTGCTTGGAGCGTTTTCAACGCTTTGCGAGCAGAACAAGCATGCCGCGCAATTGGCTCGCGCTATCAGGCAGGCGAAGCCGTCCTGGCGGGAGGGGCATTTTGAGGCGCCTTCCTTCTCTGCACTGCGACTCTCGCGCAAGGCAGGGCCGACACGAAGGGCGGGGCCGGTGGGGCCGTTTCTGGTGCAGCGAAACTGCGCTTAAGCGGCTAGTAGTGCAGGTCGAAATTCAACAGGTGCCAGTGCACCAGAAACCAGAAAAACCCGACACAGCCGACCGCAACCAGCGTGTTCCAGATTTTGTACCAAACCCACTCTGTCGTATCGGGCCAGGACTTGACCGCGGCCACCACGGTGATGAGCGCGGTGACGCCGACGAGCCATCCTAGGACTTGCAGCAGATGGAGCTTTAAGTCGCCGCTGGACCCGAGATCGAGCTTCTCTAAGAGGTTGAGGGTCCACACAAATCCAATCAAGTAAATGATATTGATGATGCATCCGATTTTCACCCAGCGGCGCCATTTCCGCGCAGCCGGATCCAGCATCAACGATTGTCGATAATGCTTGCGCAAAATCGCCCCAACCGGCCAAAAGAGAATTGTGAGGGCCGCCACGCCAACGCCCAGTCCAAGGACCACGTAATTGAACATCTGGTTGTCCAGCGTGCTATCGACTTGCTGAAAGACCATGAAGGGATAATCGATGTACGCCACGCGGTGCCCAGCAGCGTCTTTCACAAAAGCCATTTTCTCCGGGCCATCAACGGAGCGGAAGAGCAATGGGGCAATTTCTCGAAAATGGCGCGGCTGGCCGTTTTCTTTTTTTAGAAAACCGTCCAGATAAATCGTGTTGTCCTTGGGATCGGCAACAATCTTGGCCTGTCCGAGGACGGTGGTCACCGCCAAAATGTTCGTCTCGAAGCGGCGGCTGATTTTGTAAGGCCCGGCGACGCTCTGCGCGTCCTGTTTCGCCGTGGCCATTGTGGGCGCGTTCGACGGCCCGGCGGGAAAATAGCGGTCCATGAATTTGATGTACAGGTCGCCGCGCGCATCGCCATGGTCGGGCCTGCCCGCGCTGTTGTAGGAGACAAACAATCCCACGTTCGAATCCAAGATCAAGAACAGGTCGCTGTGGAACAACTCCGTGTCGCCGCCGTGCGAGATGACGCGATGGCCGTTCATGTTCTGTTCGTAGAAACCCAAGGCCATCGCGTTCATGCCAGCGGGCCAGCCTCCTTGCCGCGCGTGCATCTGCATCGCGGTCTCTGGGCTGAGAATCTGCACCTCGCCGTAGCGGCCGTTTTGCAAATGCATAATCATCCAGTGCGCCATGGATTCGGCGGAAGCGGAGAGGGATCCGGCGGGAGCGACTTCCACCCACTCGAAGTGCTTGGGCTTGCCGGAACCGAGGTCGTAACCGTTGGACATGAACGGCTTAAGCGATTCCGGCAAGGGCTGACGAAATGTGGCGCGGTTCATGTTGAGCGGCTTGAAGAAATGTTCGTCCACATAATCGTCGAACGGCTGGCCGGAAACGCGCTCGACCGTATACGCGGCCAGGGTCGTGGCGTAGTTCGAGTAGGCTGGAATTGTACCCGGCGCGAAAATCTGCTTAGGCAAATGCGCCGGCAAATACTGGGTCATCGGCGTCAACAGTTTCTGATCGCCGACAAAAAGGTCCTTGACGGTTTCTTCAAAACCCGAGCGATGGGTCATGATGTCGCGGAGGGTCGTGGGTTTGCCGAAGGTCAGCGGAATCTTGAAGTCCAGATACTGGTTTACGTCCACATCCAGATTTAGCTTGCCTTGTTCCACCTGCTGCATCACTGCGGTCCAGGTGAAAGTCTTCGAGATGGAACCTGGGCGGAAAAGCGTGTCCGGCGGCGAAACGGGCGTTTTCTTTTCGGCGTCGGAGTAGCCGTATCCTTTTTCGAAGAGCACTTTTCCGTCTTTCACCACGGCAACGACGGCGCCGGCGATGTCGGCTTTTTCAATTTGCTGCGGGATCAGCCCGTCGAGAAACGCAGAGAGGTCCGCTGCGGTCAATTCCTGGCCGCGCACCGCCGCAGTAGAGGCTGCGCCCGCCGCAGGCGCTGAAGAACTTTTTGTTGCTGCGGAAACGCTCTTCGTCGCCGGCGGCTTTTGTTCCTGAGCGCGGAGTTGCGAGCTCACAAAGCCAAATCCTGCCAGGAACGCGACGCTACACAGAACCCGTGGACGCCCGCTCGTCATTTTCGTCTCCCGTACAAAACGAGGTTTTGACACTCAAAGTGAAACATTTGATGCGCTACTGTCAAGGAACATCGTATGGCCGACACTCTAGGCGGCAGCCACATGGCTGTCAAGCCACAATTGCGGGAAAACGCCATAGGGTAGCGCATGGCAACATTCGTTGCACTTTGGCGAGGACGACCGGCGCAGGTTTCATGCCTTGCGGCGGTCAGTGCGCCTTATTTTCGCGCTTCCTGAACGGCTGGGACAAGCTCGGGGATTTCGACGCGAATCACAGTACCTTCGCTCGGCCTGCTCCGGATGTCGAGCTGAAAATCCGTTCCATAGAGAACCCGCAAGCGCTCGCGCACGTTGCTCAGGCCAATTCCTTCCACGTAAACGTGCGGCAGCTTTTCTTCGGAAATCCCCACGCCGTTGTCCTCAATCTCGATGCTGAGGCGGCCGTCGCGGCCGATAGTCCGCAATTCGATTTTGCCGCCGCCGAGTTTCGGCGCGAGTCCATGCTTCAGACAATTTTCGACAATCGGTTGAAGCAGCATGCTGGGCACAAAGGCTTCCAGCGCCTCATCGTCGACGTGTTTCACGATTTCCAGGTTTTCGCGGCCAAAGCGGGCCACTTCAATGTCCAGGTAGTCGTCGATGAACTGGAGTTCCTCGCGAAGCGGCACGAATGTTTCGTGCTTGCGCAACAGCCTCCGCAGAATGTTGCTCAACTTCAGCACGACGCCGCGAGCCGCGTCGGGGTCAAAACGGATGAGCGCCGTCACGGTATTCAGCGTGTTAAAGAGAAAATGCGGGTTGATTTGGCGCGACAGCGCGTCCATTCGCGCTTTCATCAAAAGCTGCTGGTGCCGCTCGAGGTTCATCTCGTTGCGCGTGTTGTTCCAGATTTTCAACGGCGACGCCACGGCCATTAATGCGGCGATCACCGCGAGCACCAACCCCCAGTCCCACCGAGCATGGATGGCGAAGAGCCACTTCGGTTTGGTGGCCATCACCAGCGCCACGCGGCCTACTTCCAGACCGACGCACGTCGCCAGCGGCGCCATCTCCCAGGACAGTTCGGCTTTTCTCAACAAGCGGACGGTGGCCTTGGGAATGTTCAGAAAAGTGAATGGCCCAAAATTCCAGAGGTCCTCTTTATTAGGAATGGCTTGCCGGATCAGCCCGCCCAGCAAACCCGCGGCAGAAGCCGCGGGCATCGCCAGCCATTCGTGTCCTACCAAGGCGGGGATGGTGATGATGGCTCCGCCGATGGGCCCAACAACACGGCCGCCCAGCAGCCCCATGAGGAACGCGCCTTCCAGCGACAAATCCGCAAAGGAATAGCTCGGGCCGCCAATCAGGCGCAGGGTCACACCCAGAATCAGGGGCGGCACCATGAAGAGCATCAGCTTTAGTTTTTGATCGGGGTCGCGTTGCTCGGTGAATAACACGCGGCGAAACGTGTTCCAGCGTGCGAGGAGCGCGGCAAAGGAGGAGGCTACCGCCACCTTTAGCAGCAAAGTGAACAGGAATTCGCGGATTGGCGTGGCGGAGTCCATCGCGCGTTCTTGTACCTGAGGTAACGCTAGCCAATCTGTAGGTCGAAGTAAAGCGAGTTGGCGAAAGGGGAAAGGAGGGGCAAACCGGTCCGAACTGCCGTTCCTGCTATACTGCTTGGTTCCCATGAAAGCAAAATCGCGACAAGGCAAGCGTGCGGCCAACAACAGCGCTAGAGTGCGGAAGATTGCCCAGGCGGATCTTCCAACGCGGTACGGGCGCTTTGCGGTTTTTGGTTTTCAGGGGCGCGGGAAAAACGAAGAAGCGGTTGCACTGGTTCGTGGAAACTTGAATGGGAAAACCGCTCCGCTCGTGCGCGTGCATTCGCAGTGCTTGACAGGAGACGTCCTGACGTCGCTGCGGTGCGATTGCCGATCGCAGCTTGAGCTTTCATTGAAGAAAATCGGGCAAGCGCCATCCGGAATTTTGCTTTATTTGCCGCAGGAGGGCCGCGGTATCGGCTTGATGAACAAGCTCCGCGCGTATGAACTACAAGACGGCGGAATGGATACGGTGGAGGCAAACGAAAAGCTGGGCTTCGCTGCAGACGCGCGCGAATATGATTTTTCCGCGCAGGTTCTGAAAAAACTTGGCGCCAAACGAATTCGACTGCTTTCGAACAATCCCGAAAAAGTGCGGCAACTCGAAAAAGCGGGAGTTCA
Organism: Acidobacteriota bacterium; assembly: GCA_003224085.1. Classification (GTDB taxonomy): domain Bacteria; phylum Acidobacteriota; class Terriglobia; order Acidiferrales; family UBA7541; genus Acidiferrum. Next base: position 7,008 of record QHYK01000060.1, read on the forward strand.
AGTGTTAGAACGCGTGCCGTGCCAGCCCCGTGTGTCCAAAATCTCGCGTGCCTACCTGAAAACCAAAAAACGTAAAATGGGGCATTTGCTTAAAGGAATCTAGCCGCCGCCGACGAATTGCACAATTTCGTAGCGGTCGCCGGGCTGGACGCTGGTTTTCTGCCACTCCGGGCGGGAAAGAATTTCGAGATTGCGCTCGATGGCCACGCGCCCGGGGTCCAAGCCCATTTCGTGCAGCAAATCCGTGACTGTGGAGCCGGGCTTTGCGTTGCGCTGTTCGCCGTTGACGGTGATGGTAATCATGAACTTCCTTCCTCGGCAAAAAAGTCCTGGCTTAGCTAGCTGAAGGCACACGCGGCTTTGCCCGCAATTGGAAACGCAAATGAGCGTGAGCCTTCCCTTTGGACGCCTCGATGACCAGCGCCACCTCGGGACCCACCAGGGGTGGCATTTCGAATTCGATTTTTGCCCGACCGAGGGGGCCGGTTTCCGAGGAAAAAACAGCCGGCTCCGCGCCGCCCTCTACGAGGGCTATCACCGTGGCGTTCGCGACGGGCTTGTTCGCAGCATCATTCACGGCGATTTGCAGCATCGCGCGCTTGCCGGAAAGCCACGTCCTCGCATTGAGCAGCTCCAGATAAAACGCACCCGCGGGCTCGGCGGCGGCCGCCTTCAGGGGCACCGAGGACTTCGCATCGTTGGAGGCGCCGAGCCTCAGCTTGCCCGACCGAATTTCATCTACCACGCTGCGGTGCTGCGTATCCACGCGAAGTTTCAGGGCCTGCTCGCGGTCAGCGTTAAGCGGAAGCAGGTCTTTGAAGCTGTTTGTGCGGCGGTGAAGCACGCGTCCGCGCAAGTAAACCGTCGTATCAATGAGCGCATGGGCAGCCCCACGCTCCTCCGTCTGCACGTGATAGGTATCCCCGGCAACGGTCACGTTGGAATTGTGGCCGAATGGCATCTCGTGTTCGTTCCCGCTTGAGCGCCGGCGGGAGCAAGCCTCGCGGAAATTCCTGCACCCGAATTGACCGAGCGGCATCCAAACCGTATTATAGCAATTTGACCATGGCGGATTCTGGCTTACATACCTACGCTCCACTTCTCCTACACCTGCTGATCGCCTTCGGGCTTGCTGGCGGGCTCACCGCAGCTTCCGTGCTCGTGGGATGGCGCCGGCCAAGCCGGGCGAAACAGCAAGCGTATGAATGCGGCATGGAACCCACAGGTGACGCGCGAGAACCCTTCTCTGTCAAGTTCTACCTCGTGGCCATGGTTTTCATTTTGTTCGACGTGGAAGCCATCTTTCTGTACCCCTGGGCCTACATCTTTCGCAGTTTACGCTGGTACGGCTTTGTAGAAATGATGATTTACATCGCCGTTCTCCTGGTCGGTTATCTTTATCTTTGGAAAAAGGGCGCGCTGGACTGGCACAAATAGAAGCGCTCGTGGGATTGGAAATTGTGACGGAGCCTTCCGGCCAAAAAACTAGTGTTGTAGCCGAATCCTTCCGGTCGTGGAAGCAAGAAGCGGTTGCCGAGGTCATTGAATTCCGCGGCGAAACCACGATCGTTGTGCCGCGAGAGTTCCTTCGTGTGGCGGCGGAATATTGCCGCGCGGATGCCAAGCTGCAGTTCAACCTGTTGAGCGACGCCACGTGCGTGGACCGATACCCGGTTGAACCTCGATTCGAGCTGAACTACCACCTCGTGTCTATTCCCCGGCGCGACCGCGTGCGTTTGCAAGTGAAACTGACCGGCGCAGACCCCATTGTGGATTCTCTGGTGCCCGTTTGGCCCGGAGCGAACTGGCTAGAGCGCGAAATTTTCGATCTGTTCGGGATTCGCTTTAACGGACATCCCGATTTACGGCGAATCCTGCTTCCCGAAGATTGGGAAGGCTATCCGCTCCGCAGAGATTTTCCTGTTCCAGGCTTCCGCGATGTGCCCGACACAGGAGACGTCTTCAAGAAGAGCCGCATTTTATGACAACCGTTGAAACCGTAACCGGCACAGAAAAAACCATGGTCCTCAACATGGGACCGCAGCACCCTTCCACGCACGGCGTGCTACGCATTGTGCTGGAGCTCGATGGCGAAACGGTGGTGAAGGCGGTTCCCGACCTCGGTTATCTGCACACGGGCATCGAAAAATCCTGCGAAGACAAGACTTATTCGCAAGTCATCACGCTCACCGACCGCATGGATTACCTGAATCCGCTGGGCAATAACCTGGCGTATTGCCTGGCGGTCGAAAAGCTGCTGGGCCTGGAAGTGCCGAGGCGTGCGCAATACATCCGCGTGATGATGGTCGAGCTGCAGAGGATTTCCTCGCACCTGGTGTGGTTGGGAACGCACGCCATCGACTTGGGCGCGATGTCCGTATTCCTCTATTGCTTCCGCGAACGGGAAGAAATTCTGAAAATTTTCGAAATGTTCTCGGGCCAGCGCATGATGACTAGCTACATTCGCATCGGCGGAATGGCGCTGGATCCGCCCCCGGGCTGGCGGCAGGCAGTGCAAAAAGTCTTGGATATGATGCCTAGCCGCGTGGATGAGTACGAGGAGCTGCTCACGCAAAATCCCATTTGGATCCGCCGCACCAAGGACATTGGCTATATTTCGCCGGAAGACGCTATCGCTTTGAGCATGACCGGCCCGACGCTGCGCGCTGCAGGCGTGCCGTACGACAACCGCAAAGTTTTCCCGTACTCGAGCTATGAGGAATTCAAGTTTGACGTGCCCACCCGCACGGAATCGGATTGCTATGCGCGGTATCTGGTGCGGGTGGCGGAGATACGCGAAAGCCTGAAAATCGTCAAACAGGCCATGGAAAAAATCACCGACGAAGGGCCCATCAATGCCGAAGCGCCAGGCATCATCCCGCCACAACGCGAAAAAATGAAGACGGAGATGGAAGCGCTCATCTACCACTTCAAAATTTTCACCGAAGGATTTTCACCGCCGCCGGGAGAAGCGTTTGTTGCCGTGGAATCGCCACGCGGAGAGCTGGGCTGCTTCGTCGCCAGCGACGGCTCGCCAAAGCCGCTTCGCGTGCATTTCCGAGCTCCGTCGTTCATCAATTTGCAGGCGCTGCCCAAACTTGTCCAAGGGCAATTAATCGCGGACGTGATCGCCTGCATCGGGACAATCGACATCGTGCTCGGAGAAGTCGACCGGTAGCCATGCAACTTTCCCCCAAACTTTCGGCCAAATTTGAGAAGCTGCAAACCAGCTATCCGCAGAAGCGCAGCGCCCTGATCCCCATGTTGATGTACGCGCAGGACGAAATCGGCCACATCAGCGACGAAATGATCGCCGAAATTGCGCGCCGGCTGGACCTCAACAACGTACAGGTCGAGGAAACGCTGGCCTATTATTCGATGCTGCACCGCAAGCCCATGGGCAAGCATCATGTGCAAATCTGCACGAACGTGGCGTGCATGCTGAAGGGCGGCTACGAAATCCTCGAGCGCGCGAAGAAACGCTTGGAGATTGGCCACAAGGAGACCACGCAGGACGGCGTATTTTCTCTTGAAGAAGTCGAGTGCATTGGTGCGTGCACCGGCGCGCCCGCCATGCAAGTGAATTACGACTTCTACGAAAATCTGACACCGCTGAAATTCGACCGTATTATCGAGGAGTTGGACAACGGAAAGCGCCCCGAGCCTGAGCCCGTGACTTCCGGCGCGCTGCATGACCGCAACGTCCTCGAGACGCCGCTCATCAGCCGCCACTGGGGCATGAAGGATTCACACAAGCTGGAGGTCTCCGTGATGCAGGGCGGCTACAAAGCGCTCGAAAAAGCGCTGAAGGAAATGACGCCGGACTCCATCATCGAAGAGGTGAAGAAATCCAATCTGCGCGGGCGCGGCGGAGCGGGCTTCCCCACCGGAATGAAATGGTCGTTCGTGCCGAAAGATTCCCCGAAGGCGAGATACGTAATTTGCAACGCCGATGAGAGTGAGCCGGGAACTTGCAAAGACCGGCCGCTGATGGAAATGGATCCGCACCAGTTGATCGAAGGCATGGTGATCGCCGGCCGCGCCATCAATTCGCACCAAGGATTCATTTATATTCGCGGGGAATACCGCTACGTGCTGAACATCGTGGACGCCGCTATCGCCGAAGCCTATAACGCAGGCTGCCTCGGAAAGAATATTCTGGGCACGGGATTTGATTTTGATTTGCTGATTCACACTGGCGCTGGCGCGTATGAATGTGGCGAAGAGTCAGCGCTGATGGAATCGCTCGAAGGCAAACGCGGCTACCCGCGCATCAAGCCCCCATTTCCCGCCGTTGTTGGGCTGTACGGCTGTCCGACAATTATCAATAACGTGGAGACCCTCAGCGCGGTCCCCTCCATCATCCGCGAAGGCGGCGAAGCTTACGCCAACTGCGGCACACCGAAAAATGGCGGAACGCGCTTGCTTTGTGTCGCCGGGCACGTGCGAAAGCCTGGGATATACGAAATCCCCCTCGGGATGAACATGAAGAAGTTCATTTACGAAGTGGCCGGCGGAGTCCCGGACGGAAAAAAACTGAAAGCCGTGATTCCCGGAGGCAGCTCCTGCCCGCTGCTGACCGCGGACGAAATTGACATCCCCATGGATTACGATTCGCTGGCCAAAGCCGGCTCGATGCTCGGCTCCGGCGGCATGGTGGTGATGGACGAAGACACCTGTATGGTGGACATGGCGCGGCGCATCATGCACTTTTACGCGCATGAATCGTGCGGGTGGTGCATCCCCTGCCGCGAAGGAACCTCCTGGCTGCGCAAAACGCTCGAGCGTTTTCACGCGGGGCTTGGGCGCGAGGAAGACATTGACCTCATTGCGGACCTCGCGAAAAACATGCTTGGCCGCACGTTCTGCCCGCTCGGCGACGCGGCCGCCATGCCGACCATCAGCATCATGAAAAAATGGCGCGGCGAGTTTGAGGATCATCTAAAAGGGCGTTGCGCTTACAAATCCGCGGGAGCGCTGGTTGGGGCAAGGTAAAGGGTTTCCGCAAAAGCTAGAAGAAAAAGGGATCGCAATAAAGATCCATGCCAGACCTGAAACTCATCAAGCTGAAGATTAACGACCGCGAAGTGCAGGTGCCGCAAGGCACGCTGGTCATTGAGGCGACGCGGCGCATCGGGACGGAAGTGCCGTCGTTTTGCTACTACCCGGGGCTTTCGCTTCAAGCAGCGTGCCGCATGTGCCTGGTGGAAGTCGAGAAAGCGCCAAAGCTGCAAACCGCATGCACGCTGGTGGCCATCGACGGCATGGTTGTCCACACGGACACCGAGCAAGTCCGCCAGGCGCGCAAGTACATGCTCGAATTCCTGCTGACCAATCATCCACTAGACTGCCCCGTCTGCGACAAGGGCGGCGAATGCGAGCTGCAGGACATGGTATTCCGCTACGGCGCGGACTCCAGCCGCTTCGTGGAAGAAAAAATTCACCGGCCGGAAGAAAAATGGTCCGACCTGGTTTATTACGATGCTCCACGCTGCATCTTGTGCTTCCGCTGCGTTCGCGTCTGCGACGAAGGCATGGATGTGAAGGCGCTTGGTGTCGGCATGCGCGGCGCAAATAGCGTCATCATCCCGAACCGCGGCGATCACCTCGAATGCGAAGAATGCGGCATGTGCATCGACATTTGCCCCGTAGGCGCGCTGACCAGCGGCGCCTATCGCTACAAAACCCGCCCGTGGGAAATGCAATACGTCCCGACCGTATGCGCGCACTGTTCGAATGGATGCAAGACCACGCTGAGCGTGCGCAACCACGAAATTTTGCGAGCCAACAACCGCGACCTGAGCGGCATCAACAAAGATTTTCTCTGCGTCAAAGGGCGCTTTGGCTTCGATTTTACGAACCATCCGGAGCGCACCCGCCAGCCGTTGGTGCGCAAAGGAGACAAACTACTCCCCGTTTCCTGGGAAGAAGCCGCGCAAGTTGCCGCAACCAAATTGAAAGCCGCGTATGATGCCGGTGGCAAGGACGCCATTGGCTTCATTGGTTCAAACCGAACTTCGAATGAAGAGAATTATCTCTTGCAGCGTTTTGCCCGCGCCACTTTTGATACCAACAACATCGATCATCATCGCACCGCGGATTACGCAGGGCTAGTCACCGCGTTGGGCGGGCAAGCCGCCGATTCCCTTCTCACCATGGAGCAGTTGTACGAATCGAAAGCTGTGCTGGTCATCGGCAACGACCCGACCAATCAGAATCCACTCGTGGCCTGGCAGATCCGCAGCGGAATCCGCCATTTCGGCACCAAGCTGTTTCTCATCAATTCGAACGAAATCAAGCTGAAGCGCCAAGCCAAGCAGTTCGTAAGAATCGCAGCCGGCCAGGAGCACGCCGTTTTGAAGTGGCTGGCGCGCGAAGAGGGCCAGCTCGCTCCGGAGCTTGTCGAACAGCTTGTCCAATTGAAAGCCGCTCTCGAAGCGGAGAGTGACGTGGCAATTGTCTTTGGCGCGGAAATCTCCGGAGCAGCCATGACAACGCTCGTGGCCTTCGGTTCGAAGCTCCCGGGCAAGACGCGCTACCTGGCGCTCGCCGATTATTCGAATTCGCGCGGCGCGGGCGACATGGGGCTGCTGCCGGACCGCTTGCCCGGCTACGCGCACGTGGACGACGCCAAAGCACGGGAAGCGTTCGAACAGCTCTGGGGATGCGTGCTTTCTTCAAAACCGGGACTAACCGCGCCGCAGATGGTCGAAGCCGCTCAGGCGGGAAAATTGAAAGCGCTCTACGTTGTTGGCGCGAATCCGCTCGCCCATTTTGGCAAGCCCGGCGAGGGACGCGGCAAACTCGATTTGCTCATCGTGCAGGAAATGTTTTTGACCGAAACGGCCAAGGTCGCGGACGTCGTTCTTCCCGCGACTTCGGCTTACGAAAAGGACGGCACCGTCACGAACACTTCGGGCGAAATCCAGCTCCTTCGCAAGGCTGCGGAGGTGATGGGGCCGCGCAGCGATTTCGACCTGTTGCGCATTCTTTCCCATCAACTCGAAAAACAAGGACTCGGTAAAGCGTTTCATTACAAGACGCCCGGAGCCGTGTTCGAGGAAATTCGCAAGGCCGTGCCGGCCTACAACGTGCCCCTTGCCGGCTTGCTGACCGGCGGCGCCGAGGCCACGCGCGTGCAATTCGCCCGCAACGGCCACATGCCTTACGACGTCCCTGTAGGGCTGATTCGTTCCGCGAACGACACGCTTTTCACCAGCGGCACTCTGGGCCGCTGGTGCACCATGATGGAATCCTTGCCGGAGGCGCACACCTAGCCGTGCATTCTCTCTTCGCCACAAAGGACGATCTCTACATCACGCTTGCTAAAGTCTGCGTGCTCCTTTTCGTCGTGCTCACGGTGAACGCCTATCTTACTTGGTTCGAACGCAAAGTGGTGGCTCACATCCAATCGCGCTGGGGTCCGCATCGCGTCGGCCCGCACGGCTTGCTCCAGCCTTTGGCCGATGGCTTGAAGTTTTTTTTCAAAGAAGACCCGACGCCCGCGGGCGTGGACAAATTTGTGTACCACCTGGCGCCGCTTCTCGCATTGGCGCTGGCTCTCACCTCTATCGCTCTCATTCCGTTTGGGCCGGATCCCATTCGATGGCATGGACACGACATTTACCTGGGGATCGCGCCGCTCAATCTGAATGTCGGTATCCTTGCGTTGTTCGCCATCACCGCGCTGGGCGTGTATGGCGTTGCGCTCGCCGGCTGGTCCTCGAACAGCAAATATCCGCTGCTCGGCGGGCTGCGCAGCTCCGCGCAAATGATTAGCTACGAGTTAACGCTGACCATGTCCGTGGTGGGCGTCCTGCTGATGGCAGGCAGTTTTAACCTGCGCGATATCATCGACGCGCAGGCGCGCCATCCGGAGCGAGGTATTCTCGGCTGGAATGTCTGGCCGCAAATTCTCGGCTTCTTCTGCTTCTTCACCGCGGCGGTCGCGGAGACCAACCGCGTGCCCTTCGACTTGCCCGAAGCCGAGTCCGAACTCGTCGCCGGCTTCCACACCGAATACGCCAGCTTCAAATTCGCGATGTTCTTCATCGCCGAATACACCAGCATGATCACCGTCTCGTGTTTGTGCACCATCATGTTTTTCGGCGGCTGGCTTTCTCCCTTCCCCGCTTCCTGGACTTTCACGCATTATTTGCCCTCGGTCATCCTGATTCCCTCCGGTTTGTGGGTCATCATGGACGGCTTCCACTACGAAACGCTCTTCGGGCGGATCGTTTTGCCCGGCATCGGAACGGCCATAACGGCCCTGGGCCTGGCTCTTATCGTACTGCCCCACCAGTACAACGAGTTTATCCAGGCGCCGTTCTGGTTCCTTTCCAAGGTTTTGCTCTTCCTGTTCGTTTACGTATGGATGCGCGGGACGCTGCCACGTTTCCGCTATGATCAATTGATGGCGTTTGGCTGGAAACTGCTTTTGCCCGCTTCCATCGTGAACGTGATTCTCACCAGCTTCGTGATCCTGGCGAAGATGCAATGGGGTCACCCATGACGGCGCCTCTCCTTGTTTTTTTCCTTCTCGCTGCGCTCGCAGTGATCGGAGCTGTCAGCCTGATTTTGCAAAAGCATCCGATTCACAGCGCGCTTTCGCTGATCGTGGTGATGGTGGCGCTGGCCGGGCTTTATTTGTTGATGGGGGCGGAGTTCGTCGCCGCCGTGCAGATCATCGTCTACGGCGGCGCTATTATGGTGCTGTTTGTTTTCGTCATCATGCTTCTGAACGCCGGGGTGGAAGAGCACACCAGCCTTTCGAAACTGGCCGGCCCGCCCGGATTGCTGCTGGTGGTGGCGCTGGCGGCGTTTGTGGCGGCAACCATCGCGAAGTCCGGCGCAGGCGTGCAGGCCGCCGCGCAAACCGGAGCGCTCTCTTCCACCAAAGGCATTTCCGAAATGGTCTTCAAGGATTTTGTTTATCCGTTCGAGTTGACTTCGTTTTTGATTCTTGTGGCCATTCTCGGCGCAGTTGTTTTGGCGCAGCGGGAGAAAAGCTGAAATGGTCCCGACGAACTATTACGTCATCCTGAGCGCAATTTTGTTTGGCTTGGGCGTGTTCGCGTTCATTTTCAAACGCAACGTCATTACCATTTTCATGTCCATTGAGCTGATGCTCAACGCCGTGAACCTCGCTTTTGTGGCCTTTAGCCAGGCGCTCGGCAAACTGGACGGCCAAGTTTTTGTTTTGTTTGTGATCGTGGTCGCGGCGGCGGAAGCGGCCGTGGGACTGGGAATCATCATCTTGATTGCACGCAACCGGCAAACGCTCAATGTCGAGCGCGTGGATCTTCTCAAACTCTGATGCCTGCACATCCGATGCTCGAGTACTTGTGGATTGTTCCGCTCCTGCCGCTGCTCGGCTCGGCGATCAACGGGCTTTTCGGTGCGAACTGGCCCAACAAATACGTCACCGCGACGGCTATCAGCTCGACGGGACTTTCCTTCCTCTCGACCCTCGAAGCCGTCCGCGAATTTTTCGATTACTTTGGACAAAGTCATCAGCCGTTCCGCAAGGAGTTTTTCACCTGGATCACGGCGGGAGATTTCCGCGCTGGCTTCGACTTGCAAATGGACCAGCTCACCGTCGTCATGGTGCTGGTAGTAACTGGCGTCGGTTGGCTCATCCACATTTACGCTACCGGCTACATGGCGCATGAAGGCGGCTACTACCGCTTTTTCTCTTATCTGAATTTGTTCATGTTCTTCATGCTCATCCTGGTGCTGGCCGCGAATTACGCGCTGCTGTTTGTCGGCTGGGAAGGCGTTGGGCTGTCGAGCTACCTGCTCATCGGTTTCTACTTCCTGAGAGAATCCGCTTCGGATGCCGGCAAAAAAGCGTTCATTGTCAATCGCATTGGCGATTTTGGCTTCATGCTGGGCATGTTTTTGCTCTTCCGCGCGTTTGGCACATTGGATTTCACGCAGCTCTTCGCCAAAGCGGACTTGTGGCCCAAAGACGCGATGGGGCAGTTTGGCACGCTGACGATTGCATGTTTGCTGCTGTTCATGGGCGCGACGGGAAAATCCGCGCAGCTTCCGCTTTACGTCTGGCTTCCCGACGCCATGGAAGGCCCAACCCCTGTTAGCGCATTGATTCACGCCGCGACGATGGTGACCGCCGGTGTTTACGTCGTCGAGCGCTCGCACATTCTGTTCACGCACTCCCCGACGGCTATGCTCGTGGCCGCCATCGTGGGCTGCGCCACAGCATTTTTCGCAGCGACGATTGGCTTGGTGCAGACCGACATCAAGAAAGTTCTTGCGTATTCCACGGTCAGCCAGCTCGGCTACATGTTTCTCGCCTGCGGTGTGGGCGCATTCACCGCGGGCATGTTTCATTTGATGACCCACGCGTTTTTCAAGGCTCTGCTCTTCCTTGCCGCTGGCTCCGTTATTCACGCCATGGGCGGCGAGCAGGACATGAACAAAATGGGCGGCCTCGGCAAGAAGATTCGCTCTACCTACTGGACCATGCTGATGGCAACATTGGCTATCGCGGGCTTTCCTCCTTTCGCAGGGTTCTTCTCGAAGGACGCGATATTGTTCTCTGCTTTACAGAGTGCCGGCGGCGGCCGCATTCTTTACGGCTTGGGATTATTCACCGCGCTGCTCACCGCGTTTTACATGTTCCGGGTGATCTTCCTCACGTTCACCGGAAAGCCGCGGTACGACGAAAAGAAAGTTCACGTGCACGAATCGCCCTGGAGCATGCTCGGACCGCTGGTGGTGCTTGCGGTCCTCTCCCTGGTCGGCGGCTGGTTCGCATTGCCCACGTTTTTTCACGGGCCAGATTATTTCGCGAATTTCCTGACCCCGGTTTTCGGCGGCGCGCCGGAAGCGGCGGACGCTGGCGCCGAAGCCGCGGCGCATGCACTCGAACTGATTCTTGCCGGAGTGGCCTTTGGTACGGGATTGCTTGGTCTGGCGGTCGCGTATTGGTTGTACGTCAGCAACCCGCGTAAACCGGACGAACTGGCCAAGTCCATGAAGCCGACGTACACCATGTTGCTGAACAAATATTACGTTGACGAGCTGTACACAGCCGCAGTCGTGCGGCCACTGCTCTGGCTGTCGACCAACGTGTTCTGGAAGGGCGTCGATGTCACCGGAATCGATGGCACCGTGAACGGCATTGCTCACGGCACGACAGCCATTGGCGACAGCGTGCGTCATTCGCAATCCGGCAACACGCGGAGTTACGCCGTATGGGTCGTGGCCGGCGCGATTGTCGTGCTCGCCGTCATTTTCTTTTGGTCTGGCGCCAGCAAAACTGTTTTGGGGTTGGTGCGCTGATGCTCTCCGGCGGACACCTCCTTTCGGTGCTGATCTTCTTCCCTGCCGTCGGCGCGCTTGCGCTGCTGATGCTTCGGGGCGACGATCACAAGTTCATTCGCTCCACCGCCATGCTCGTCGCGGCTGCGGAATTTCTTTTTTCGCTGCTGCTCCTGCGCGGCAGTCCGGTGGGGTCTTCCGGATATCATCTCGAAGAATTCGCCAAATGGATTCCCGCGCCACCCATCCACTATCACCTTGGCGTCGACGGCATCAGCATGTTCCTCGTCCTGCTGACCACCTTCCTGACTCCGATTTCGGTCCTGGCTTCGTGGAACAGCATTCAGACCCGCGTGAAAGAATTTTTCGTGATGCTGCTACTGCTCGAAGTCGGCGTGGTGGGCGTTTTCTTCTCGCTCGACCTGTTCCTCTTCTTTCTTTTCTGGGAATTGATGCTGATTCCCATGGCGCTTCTGATTGGCATTTGGGGCCATGAGCGCCGCGTGTACGCTGCGGTGAAATTCGTTCTCTACACCATGGCCGGCTCGATTCTGATGCTGGTCGGCATCATCTGGCTCTACAACGCCACGGGCACGTTTGATTTGCCGACGATTCAACAAGCGCTGGCAAATGGACAACTCATTCTCGAGCCGCGCACGGAAATGCTGCTCTTCCTGGCGTTCTTTTTTGCGTTCGCCATCAAAGTGCCGCTCTTTCCGCTGCACACCTGGCTGCCCGACGCGCACGTGGAAGCGCCGACGGCCGGTTCGGTTATGCTCGCGGGCGTGCTGCTGAAGCTCGGCACGTACGGCATGATGCGCTTCTGCCTGCCGCTGTTTCCCGACGCTGCGCATCGCGCGGCGCGCTGGATCGCCGTGCTGGCGATCATCGGAATTATTTATGGCGCGCTGGTTTCGATGGTGCAGCCGAATTTGAAAAAACTGGTTGCGTATTCTTCGGTCAGCCATCTTGGGTTCGTGGTGCTCGGCATTTTCGCGTTTCACAACATTTCCATGCAGGGCGCGGTGTACCAGATGCTGGCGCACGGAATCTCCACGGGCGCGCTTTTCTTGCTTGTCGGCATGCTCCACGACCGCCGGCACACGTTCGAAATCAGCGAATTTGGCGGACTTTCCACGCCCATGCCGAAGTTCGCGGCGTTTTTCCTATTCGTGGCGCTTTCCTCGCTGGGACTGCCTATGCTTAACGGCTTCGTTGGCGAATTTCTGATTCTGCTCGGCACCTATCAGCGGCACTGGGGCTGGGCCGCGTGGGCCGCGCTCGGCGTGATTCTCTCCGCGTGCTACCTGCTGTGGTCGTACCAGCGCGTGTTCTTTGGCGAAGCCACCGGTGAGAAAAACCGCACACTGCCCGACGCTTCGGTTCGCGAGCAATGGATTCTTGCGACCATGGCGGCGGTCACGCTGTGGATGGGCATCGGCTCGCCATTCATCACCCGGCGCACCGCGGCGGCCACGCAAACCGTGATGGATCAAATCGAACCGCAGCGCGCGTACGAAACAGCACTGCCAGCGGGCGTGAAACCGCAGGGCAAGAATGTTTCCACAAACGAGACGGCGCAAGCGAAGGGGGATTTTCCGGGCGGCGCGGCGACAATTTCCATCAAAAGGCTGGGCGTCCGTTAAATGTTGCCGCAAGCCATCGACGCGTATCGCGTACTGCCCGAATTGATCTGGTGTGGCTTCGGCGTGCTCGTGATGCTGCTGCAGCCGTTCGTGCGCGGCCGGCAATTGTTCACGTTCCTGGCGCTGCTCGGCTCGCTCGCGGGAACCGCTGCGGCGTTCGCCTCTTTCCTTCACGGCGGACCGGGCTTCTCCGGTCTGGTCCAGTCGGATTCGTTCACTTTCTTTTTCCGGCTGCTGGTGGGCAGCGTTTCGTTCCTCGTGGTGCTGGCAGCGGGGCCCTATCTCGATCGGGAAAGACTGCCGGTCGCGGAGTTTTATGCGTTGCTATTTTTCGCCACCGCGGGCATGGGCGTGCTGGCGTCCGCGCAGGAACTGCTCACCGGTTTCATCGGGCTGGAGATGAGCTCGATCTCGAGCTACATCCTTGCCGGCTACAGGCGCGATTCGTTGAAGTCCAGCGAATCGGCGATGAAATATTTTTTGCTGGGTTCGTTCGCTACAGCGTTTTTCCTTTATGGCATCGCACTGGTTTATGGCGCGACGGGCACGACGCGGCTCGACAAAATGACCGCAGCCGATGTGACTTCGACCGGCACGCTGTTGAAACTCGGCCTTGCGATGATTTTGATCGGGCTGGGCTTCAAGGTCGCCGCGGCGCCATTCCAGGTGTGGACGCCAGACGTTTACGAAGGCGCGCCGACGCCAGTAACGGCGCTTTTTTCCGCGGGACCAAAGGCTGCTGCGTTCGCGCTGCTGTTGCGCATTTTTGCGACGGTGCCCGCGGCGACACAGTACTGGTTCTGGGCGTTCTGGGTGCTCGCCGCGCTGACCATGTTCGCGGGAAACCTTGGCGCGCTGGTGCAAACCAACATGAAGCGGCTGCTGGCGTACAGCTCGATTGCGCACGCGGGATACATCCTGGTCGCGTTTGCCGCGGTCACGTCCATGGCGCAAGCCGGATCGGCGGAGGCGGCGCCGGCTTATGCCGCGGTGCTGTTCTACCTCCTGAGCTACGCGCTGATGAAGCTGGGCGCCTTTACCGTCGTTTCGCAACTTGGCGGCTTCGGGGAGAAAAACCTGTCGCTCGACGATTACGCGGGACTGTCGCAGCGGCAGCCGTTTGTCGCGGCGATGCTGAGCATCTATCTGCTGTCGCTGCTCGGACTGCCGGTGACGGCGGGCTTCTTCGGCAAGTTCTACATTTTCAAGGCGGCGGTAAATTCGCATTTGATTTCGCTGGCCGTGCTCATGGCCATCAACAGCGTGATCGGCGCGTACTACTACCTGCGTGTGATGGTCGTGATGTACATGCGCGAACCGAGCGCGGAAGCGGCTGCAGCGGCGCCGGTTCCCTTCCCGCTCGGAGTGAACGCAGTTCTGCTCATCACGTTTGTGGGAACGATTCTATTCGGCGTGTACCCGAATCCCGTCATCCATTTCGTCCTGCGGCCGAATCTGCTCGGGCACTAAGGCCCCACCCGCCTCCTCGCGAAGAACTTCAAGTAATACTTTAGCTCCGGCCACAGGGGTGACCCCTCCACTTCCTCGGCAAGTACCTGTGAAGCGTACCGCGAGCTGATCGAGCAAGGACTCGCCCATGGGCGCAATGCCAAGGCCATCTGGCAGGATCTGGTCACCGATCACGGCTATCCCCGGTGGATATCTGAGCAGGATACGCGGATTTCTCTTTAATCCACTTCAAGAGTTTCGGAACATCGACTATGTGTCGGGTAGGCTCCTGATGAATTTCAACCTCAACTCGCTGTATCGTTTCATTTGTGTTAGATTCGCACCCAACAACTTCCAATCGATTCAATCCGCGAAGAACGGCCTCGTATAATGATTGTGCGTAAACTTCGACGCGGTGTTCCTGAAACCTTTGGTGGAGTGAGTGGAGGGGGCTTGTGGCGCGTCTTCGTCCACTGGTCTGCTTCGACGAAATTGCCTGGGCAAAAGATATCGAAGGTGTGGCCTTCCGTGAATCGGACCTCGTTAATGGTCATCGCGTAATTCGTTGCCACGGACCACAAAGCATCGGCATTGCCGGCCGGTCACTGATCTGATGTGACCGCGCCGGAATTGCTCGAAATCGGCGACTTGGAACTATGCTCCCTTATCAACCTCTCGCGGATTCTTATCATCGCGCAGTCCTACAAACTTCGAATGCCTGAGCCGATCCGCCTCTGTCCACTCCAAGAATTCTATTTGGGCAACGGCTTCCGGGCGAAGCCATACGCACTCCTTCATTTTCTCTGCGGTGAGTTCATCTCCCCAACGGGATTTGTGTGTATCTGGCAAGTTAACGAAGGGCATCGTGGGCGAGACGAGATGACGAATTTTCTCGAAGACCTGGCGACGTGATGCCGGGACAAAGCCATTGCGGACGCGAGCGACATAGACCAAATCTTTGCCGCGATAATAGCCCACAATCAGTGAATCAAAACCGTGGGGGCCAGGTATGTACCCGCCGATTACCAACTCCTGGCCTCGGCTCACGCGGTATTTAACCCACGCGCCCGTACGTTTTCCCGGCTCATAGAGGCTGCCGTAGCGTTTGGCGACTACGCCTTCAAGATGTTGCTGCTGCACGGCGACAACTATGTTGTCAGCTGAAGTCTTGAACTGCTCGGAGATGCGGATGCGACCGGAGCGCAGTTTCAAAACAGATTTCATCAGCTCACGACGTTCGTGGAGCGGCAATTTGGTGCAATCGCGGTCCTTGCAAACGAGCAGGTCGAAGACAAAATAAAGCTTCCGCAACGAGGCATCGCGCATCCAATCTTGCAACAGATTGAAATTGGGACGACCCGACTTATCGAGAGCCACGATTTCACCATCAACGACGGTGCCCTCGGGTAGCTCGCCAAGGGCCTCGACAATGTGCGGATACTGATGATTGAACGATTTGCGCCGCCGCGAATACAGGTCCACGCCGCGATCCGATTTGACACCAATAGCGCGGTAGCCATCGAGTTTAATCTCGTAAATCCATTCCCATCCGTCGGGCAGCTTTCTGACGGCGGCACAGTCCATCGGTTCGATGAATTCAGCCTTCCTTTTTGGCAAGGAACTTAGCGGACTCGCGCTGCGTCGTTGCGTCGCCGTTGCAGTTCTTTTCATTGGCCCTACATAGAAAATACTACACATTATGCCGCTGAATATACGATTGCTGCGAAGCTGGAGCCAGTACAGCTAACCATTGAAGATCGCCGGGGCGCGCAGAGGCTTGAGCACGCACGGAAGATGCTCCAAAGAGCGGCTACGAGGGTTAAGCGTGCAGCGACGATTGAGAAGAGATGGAAGCGGAGAGTAACAGCGCTCTGTAGAGCCGCCGCTCCACAAACATCCTGACCGTCGTGAGCCGTGCCCGGGCACGAAGAGCTAGGAGACACAATCTTCATTGAGCGTATGGATGAAACAGGCGTAACCAGGTTGGCTCTACCGCCACGCGTGGCAACCGCTATCGCGGCCCAGCGCGTGACGGTGGCCGTTTCGGTGCCGGGAATTCGCCGATAAGAACGCGGGATGGGACGCGCATCTCCGATTTGAAGTGGGACAGCACGTAACAGGCAGGAAAGACGCGGGTTGCAAACTCCGAAATGGCCATGGGACAACGAGGCGAAGTCTTCGGGCAGCCCGGCCAGAGTTCCTCTTGCCGGTTCTCGCTGGCGTTCCCACCGTTCCGCCGCCCAGTGCGGATGCGGCGGAACTGGAACGCGGAACGCTGCGATGCCAGCCGGCCCCTCACCGAGCTCCGGCGACCGCATGCCGGATGTTGCTGGCCCGCACCAGGTTCCTTGCATCCGGGTGGGGAACAAATGCCGGGGGTACGGGGGCAGGGCCCTGTAGGGGAGCCCACCCACCCCGGCAATTCGTATGGTTATCAAAACAAGGGGACATAAGACAAGGGGTTATAAAATTTGACCGCTGGAAGTTGGTGAAAAGAAAGAGGTTTAAAAAGTGCAACAAATTTGATCCAAGGCTGTCGAATCTAAAAGAGAGGTGCGCAATGAAGTGGGCGCGGCTGAATCTCGGTATGGTCCTCGTTTTCGCTTTTGCCACTACATCACGCGCGCAGGATCGAGTCGAGGTGTTTGGAGGTTACTCGTACGTCCGCGCGTCAGTGAACGTGAACGCAACGGGGCAGCTCATCTGCCCGGGTCCGCCCTGCCCAACAAAGACCTTCAGCGCCAATCCCAACTTGAACGGGTGGGAAGCCAACCTCCGATACAAGCCTCTTCGGACTATCGGCCTGGTTGCGGATTTCGGAGGCAACTATGGAGCACTCCCGGGCAATTTAGGTAATGAGAGCACGCACGTAAACACTTACCTGTTGGGCCCGCAAATCTGTTTTCCAGGGCGAATCTCGCCGTTCGTGCACGCTTTATTCGGTGGGGCCCATGAGTCCACTGGCAGCGGCGTGGGCAATCTCTACTTCTTCCCTGCGCATTCAAGCAACGCGTTTGCTCTGGCACTAGGTGGCGGCGTTGACGTCAAAGCGCTCCAGTCTGTGCACGTGCGCCTTATTCAGGTTGAGTACCTAGGTTCAAATCTCCCTCCCAGCTTTCAGAACCAGGTTCGCACATCGGCCGGTTTGGTATTTCAGTTCTGATCGCTGGTGATCGCCGACTCGGAGGCGGAAGCTCCCGGGCCGTTTGCATTTTGCAGCGACCAGACAAGGGGACGGGCTGAAAGCCCGTCCCTTTATATCCGCTTATATCCGCGAAGGCGTTAGACTTTGAGGGCGATCATGGCAAGGGTGAAGAGCACCAGGGTCTCGACGAACACCAAGCCAAGGATCATGGCCGCGCGAATTGCACCGGCGGCTCCGGGGTTGCGCGCCATGCCTTCGCATGCCGCCGAAGCAATACGGCCCTGCGCCAGGCCGCAACCAAACGCGGCGATGGCCATGCCAAATCCAACCGCAATTCCGGAAAAGGCCTTGCTGCTTCCACCGGTCTGGTCCTGCGCCAAAGCGGCAGGCGCAAACATAATTACCAAGGCGAGCACCGTCAACATCCACATCCACTGCTTTTTCATCACTGCCTCCTTAGAAGCCGCCAGGAGGTGGTTCCCGGACACCGTGCAGCCGGGCTCACACTGGCGGCAAAACCAAAACCGAGGCGCAGAGAAGATGCCGGGCTGAAGCCCGGCGCTACATGCAAACCTAGTGCTCTTCCGCCGTGGCCAAGCCCAGATAGACGGAAGGAAGAACGGTAAAGACGTAAGCTTGAATGACGGACACAAAGATGTGCAAGCCGATGAACGCCACAGGGATGGTGGCGGGGAAAATGGCCAGAATGACGCCAAGCACGGGAGATTTGCTCCATCCAAAGCTAGCGCCGCCGGCGAGAAGTCCAAGGAAAATCAAGTAAATCAGATCGCTGGCAAACATGTTGGCCCAGAGACGAACGGTGAGGGAGAGGACACGCGCGGTAGTGCTGACGATTTCGACGGGAAACAGCAGGATTGCGAGGATCCACGAGCCCAGGTCTTTAGGCGAGCCCGCAAACGTCAGCAAATAGTGGACGAGGCCATGGCGTCGGATGCCCTGCCAATTGAAGTAGATAAAAGTGAGAACGGCGCAGGCCAGCGGGACGGTGACGTTTCCCGTGGGCGCTTGCAAAAAACTGCCGGGAAAAGCGCCCATGAGGTTGCCGATGAGGACAAACACGGAAATGGCTCCGACAAAGGGAATGAATTGGGCGGCGCCATGATGGACATTTTCTTCAAGGAGATCCTTAATGCCGAAGCCCAGGGGGTTCGTGAGCAGAATCTCGGCCACTTGTTGCATCGGCCCGGGCTTCTCGACGGAGAGGCGCGAACGCAGGACAAGAGCAAAAATCGTTCCGACGATTACGACAACGCAAGCCATAACCACGTGTTCGGGGATGGGCAACTCCGGGTTGCTGGGCTGGATGCGCAAAGCGGCCAGCAGGACCAGCGCAGAGTGCCCCAGGTGATGATTCACGAATTGCGTCAGCCAAGTGACCTGTTCAGGCATTCGTCAGTCCGCCGGATTCAGGATTTCCCACGCACTGGCCGCAATCGCCGCCGCGGCCAAGGCGCAAAAACCCAAGACCATGCTGCCAAGGGGAACGTGTAGAAAAATAAAAATAACATAGACCGTGAAGCCCAGCAACCCGTAGCGAAACAGCGCGGCAAGATAAGTCGTGATGGGTACTCTGGGCTCTTGGCCGCCTTTCTGGGCCGTGGAAACCACGACGAGCGTGTCCACGGCGCGCTTCAGCCAGCGGAAATTGAGCCAGCCCAGGGCAGTTCCGACGGCCAAGCCGGCGGCCCAGGGGTTGTGGCGGAGAGCGGCGGCGATTGCCGCGGCAGCGAAGCCGAAGAGCAAAGTGAGCCAGCCGATGCGGCGTTCGGTTTGCTCGCCGGTCGCGGGAGCAACTGGCTCAGCCGCTTTAGCGTCCATTGCTACTCCCCCGGGAGACGGCGTAAGACTTCGCGCACGCCAGCGAAAAATCCTATGGCTCCCAGCACGAGCGTGAGCCAGGGCCTGGTGTGCAGCCAGCGGTCCAGCAAATATCCCATGGCGGCGGCGACGGCAATGGGACCGACTAAAGTGAACGGCAACTCGAATGCGAGCGCCGGACCCGAGGCAAACTCCTTCGCTTTTTTCTTTGCCGGCGCCGTCGATGAATGTTCGTCGGGTTTATCGTCCGAAGGCATATTGAGCGAACCGCGTGAACGGCTCAGGATACAACCCGGCGGCAAGAGTGACAAACACCGTGACGGCGAGCGCTACGGCCTGGGCGCTGCTCATGACGGGACGCGGCGCTTCGCCGGGCGCCTCGAGCCAGGCGTGGACCACGATGCGGAAGTAGTAGTAAAGCGCGGGAACAATGTAAAGCACGGCAAAGACCGCTAACACCGGATGGTGCGTTTCGATGAGCGAAAGGAAAATGAAGTATTTGCCCATGAAGCCGGCCGTGGGAGGAATGCCCGCGAGCGAAAGCATGAAGATGAGCAACAGCACAGCCGCTGACGGGCTGCGCTGGTACAAGCCGTTCAAATCCTCGAGCTCTTCGCCGATGAGGCCCTTCTGCCGCAACACGATGAGAATGGCGAAAGCGCCGGCGGTCATAAAGAGGTACGCGAACAGGTAGTACGCAATCCCGGTTTTCGCAGTATCCGACAAAGTTCCTGTTTTTTCGTCCCAGGCTACGAGCGCAAGCAGGACGTAGCCGACGTGCGAAATGGAAGAGTAGGCGAGCAGGCGCTTCACGTTGGTCTGCGTCAGAGCGGCCAGGTTGCCCCAGGTGAGCGAAGCAATGGCAATGCCCGCGACAAGATACATCCAGGTCACCTGCGTGGAGCCGAAGACGAAGATGAACAGGCGGAGAAGCAGCGCGAAGCTCGCGGTCTTGGATGCGACGCTGACGAAAATCGTGACTGGCGTTGGTGCGCCCTCGTAGACGTCCGGCGCCCACTGATGAAACGGCACGGCGGCGACCTTGAAAAACATCCCCACGGCCACAAGAACGAAAGCCGCCGCGGCAAGAACAGGTAGCTGATGCGTTAATAAGTAAGGATCCAGATGAAGTGCGGCGGGATAAGCTTGCGCAAGATATTCGCGCATCATAGCGCCACTGGCGCCTGGTTCCTGGCTCTGGGCGACCATGCTGGCAAGCCGGCTGCCGGGATTTAGCGCGAAGGCAATGCGGGAGATGCTGGTGCTCCCGGTGAGGCCGTAGAGGATGGAAAAACCATACGCAAGAATCCCGGAGCTGAACGCGCCCAAGAGGACGTACTTCAAGGAAGCTTCGTTCGAACGCTTTTCGCGGCGCAAGAAGCCGGTGAGGACGTAGAAGCTGAGGGCCATGGTCTCGAGCCCGAGGAACATGACGATGAGGTCGTAGCCCGAGGCCATGAACATCATTCCCACGCAGGCAAACAGCAGCAGGGCGTAGTATTCGCCTTCCTGCTCCTGCTCAATCTCGAGAAATTTTACCGAGAGCAAAATCACGAGCGCCGTGGCAGCCAGGAAAAGCGCGGCGAAGAAAAGAAAGAACGGATCGATAATGACCGACTCTTGAAATCCGTACTGCGAGCCATTCACGGAAACGGGAATCCGGAGCCGCCACACGGTGTAAGCGCTGAAAATCGTTCCCATCAGCGCCAGCCCGGCGTTCCAATAGCGTTCTTTGACGCCGAGGGTGAAATCGATGAGCAGGATGCCCAAACCAAAGAGAGTCAGCTCGATTTCGGGAAGAATGACTCGGCCGTCTCCCTGGAGGTAATCTCTGAGCGCGCTGATGAAAGGAATGTGCATAGGCAGACCGGGTTATTTCGGCTCCGCCGTAACCGAAGCGGCAGGGACTTCCGCCGGAGCCAATTTTGCGCGCTCCATCTGGTAGAAATTCGGATTCACCTGCTCGACGATTTTCTGGACCGGCTTTTCAATGAGCGCGAAGAACGGTTTCGGATAGATGCCGATCCAGAACGCCATAAAGACGAGCGGGAGAAGTGTGGCCATTTCGCGCAGGTTCAGGTCCGGGAGATGCTCATTGGCGGGTTGCGTGACCGTCCCAAACATCACGCGCTGGTAGAGCCATAACAAATAGGCAGCGCCAAGAATGACGCCCAAAGTGCCCCAGGCGGCCCAAGCTTTGCTGACCTGGAACGCGCCCTGCAGAATCGTGAATTCTCCGATAAAGCCGTTCAGCAGAGGCATGCCCAGGGAGCTGAGGCTGATGATGAGGTAGACGGCTGCGAAATTCGGCATGGGCGTGGCCAAGCCGCCGAACTCGGAAATCAGGCGCGTGTGGCGGCGCTCGTAAAGCACGCCGACGATCAAGAAGAGCGCCCCGGTGGAGATGCCGTGATTAATCTGCTGGAGGACGCTGCCGGCGAGGCCGTTGGGCGTGAGCGCAAAAATGCCCAGCGTGCAGAAACCGAGGTGGCTGACCGAACTGTAGGCGATGAGGCGCTTCATGTCTTTTTGCATCAGGCAGACGAGCGCGCCGTAAACGATGCCGATCAGCGAGAGCAAGATGACAATCTTGATGATGTTGGAACGCATGGCGGGGTCCGCTGGAAGCAGCGGCAAGGAAAAGCGGATGAAGCCGTAGGTGCCCATCTTCAGCAAAACGCCGGCCAGAATGACCGAGCCCGCGGTGGGCGCTTCGGTGTGCGCGTCCGGAAGCCAGGTATGGAACGGGAACATCGGCACCTTGATGGCAAAGGCAAAGAAGAAACCCCAGAAGAGCCAAACTTTCAGCGGGTCGGAAAAGTTCTGGGCCGCAGCGAGCAGTGTCGGAACGTCAAACGTGCGCGTTGCGCCGGGTGCGACGGGAGCGTAGAAGTACAAGGCAAGAATCGCGAGCAGCATAACCACGGAGCCCGCCAAGGTATAGAGGAAGAATTTGATGGCCGCGTACAGACGCCGGTCGCTGCCCCAGACGCCGATGAGGAAGTACATGGGAACAAGCATCACTTCCCAGAAAACGTAAAAGAGGAAGAAGTCGAGGGCCACAAAAACGCCCATCATGCCGGTCTGCAACAGGAGAAGCAGAATGTAGTACTCCTTGGTGCGCTGATGAATGGCGCTCCAGGAGGAAAGGATGGCGATCATTCCCAACAAGGTGGTGAGCATGACCAAGAGCAGGCTGATGCCGTCAATGCCCAGGTGATAGCGCGCGCCGATCGAGGGAATCCAGGCGACGTTCTCTTCGAATGAGAATTTTCCAGCGCCGTGATTCCACCAGCGAACCAGGGGAATCGAAACGAGGAAGCCAAGCACGCCGAAGATGTTGCCGCCGATCTTGTGCGCCAGCTCCCATTCGCGGGGAATGAAAAGCAACAGAATCGCGCCGACCAGCGGCGTGAAGAGAACAGCGCTCAAGATGTGATTCGCAAAAAAGTCCATGCTCTGCCTCTCAGCGCGCTCCGCGCAGCACTACATGGAGGTGTTGTTCGTAATAACCCAAGAGAATCGCGAGCCCCAGCAAAATCAAAAGGGCGTACGTCGAAAAAGTTCCCGTTTGCAAGAAGCGGACGGGGAAGCTGAGGAGCTGGGTAAGCTTGGCGCCAAAGTTCAGCAAGCCATCGATAATCCACTTGTCCCACCACATAGAAAGCGTCGAGCCAAAGCGCGCCAGCCAGCCGGTGCCGTCGACGCCCACGCCGTCGATGACTTTGGCGTCAAACTTGCCGAGCAGCGTGCCGAGATCCTTCGTGCAATTCACAAATAGGGCGTCGTAGAGTTCATCGACGTAATACTTGTGGAAAAGCAGCCGATAGACAGAACCCATTTTGCCGGCGATGAGTTCGGGGGCGAATCGCTTGGTGCGGTAGAACCCGTACGCGAGCCAAATGCCGGCGACAGCGACGGCGATCGAAGCCAACATCAGAAAATATTCGGTTGAGGAGGTCTGCTCAACGACTTTTGCGGATTCTGCCCCCGCTCTAGCAGGCGACACGACAGGTTCGAGAAACTTCTCGAACAGGTTGCCGCCGCCGAGAGATGCCGGCCAGCCAATCCAGCCGCCAATCACAGAGAGCACGGCGAGAATCACGAGGGGAAGGGTCATCGTCTGGGGCGACTCATGAATGTGCTTTTGCGCGTGGTCGTCAGCGCGCGAGTATCCAAAAAACGTCAGGAACACCAAGCGGAACATGTAGAACGCCGTCAAGCCCGCAGTGATGAAGCCGACAATCCACAGCGCGGGATGCCTTTCGAACGCGCGACCGAGAATCTCGTCCTTGCTGAAAAATCCCGCGAGCGGCGGAATTCCCGCGATGGCCAGCGTGGCAAACATAAAGGTCCACGCCGTAACCGGGATCTTGCCCCAGAGGCCGCCCATTTTTTGGATGTCCTGCTCGCCGGACATGGCGTGGATCACGCTGCCTGCACCAAGGAACAAGAGTGCTTTGAAGAAGGCGTGCGTCATCAAATGGAAAATACCGGCCGCAAACGCGCCCGCGCCGAGCGCCAGAAACATGTAGCCGAGCTGGCTGATGGTGGAATAGGCAAGGACTTTCTTGATGTCGTTCTGCACCAGCGCCATGGAAGCAGCAAAAATCGCCGTGATCACACCGACGATTGCCACCACCGACATCGCTGTTGGCGCAAGCTGGTAGATGGCGTTCATCCGCACGACCATGTACACGCCGGCCGTCACCATTGTGGCCGCATGAATCAACGCGCTGACGGGAGTGGGGCCTTCCATCGCGTCGGGAAGCCAAACGTAAAGAGGAATTTGCGCGGATTTTCCACAGGCGCCGACGAAAAGCAAAAGCGCAATGGCGGTCAGCACAGACGCTCCGGCGGCCAGCGTATGCGCCTCCAGCGCGCTGTTAAGCGCCTGCAAGATTCCAGAATTTGTCGCCGCGTCTCCCAATCCCGCAGAAGTGAAACGAATCGTGCCGAACGTGGCGGCGGTCAGCAAAATGCCGAGAATGAAACCTGCGTCTCCAATGCGATTTACGATGAACGCTTTTTTGCCCGCGTCGGACGCAGATTTCTTCAGAAAATAAAAACCGATCAACAAATAACTGCAGAGGCCCACACCTTCCCAGCCCACGAACATGAGGAGCATATTGTTCGCCAGGACCAGCGTGAGCATGGAGAACATGAAGAGGTTCATGTAGCCAAAGAAACGGTAGTAGCCGCCTTCGTGGCCCATGTAACCGACGGAGTAGATATGAATTAGGAATCCAACGCCGGTCACAACAAGCACCATGACGGAGGAAAGCGGGTCGAGGAGGTAGCCCCAGTCAGCGGTGAAGCGAATCAGGTGGCCGTTGCCGAGTAGCATCTGGCCGGGCGTGAGCCATTCGAAAAGAATCTGCTGCGTGAAGCGGTGCTCGGGATCGGCAGACAACAATTGCACGACCGCGCCAAGCGCAAAGATGAACGAGAATCCGACGCTGCCGACACAAAGCACACTCACCGCGGGATTCGGGAGACGCCGGCCGACAAAAAGCATCAGCGCTGCAGTCACCAGCGGAAACAGCGGGATGAGCCACAAATGCTCGAGGAAATAGCCCGAAGGCGTCATGCCGGTTCTTTTCCTTGCGTCGTCATTTCGATTTTTTTGCGCATCGTGCTACCACTTCAGCAAATCCATTTCGTCCTCAAGAACGGTTTCGCGGTTGCGGAAAAAGGCGATGATGATTCCCAACCCCACGGCGGCTTCGGCCGCCGCATCGGCAATGATGAAGAGCGCAAAAACTTGTCCCGCTACATCGCCGTACAAGCGCGAGAAGGCCACGAGGTTGATGTTCACGGCATTGAGAATCAGCTCGATGGACATCAGAATAACGATTACGTTGCGCCGCGTGACCACGCCAATCACGCCGATGATGAAAAGCGCGAGACCGAGAAAAAGGTAATGTCCAATGGGAAGCATCGTTGCTTATGCCCTCCGTTTTGCCATGACCACGGCGCCAATCATGGCGACCAACAATAAAACCGAGGCAATTTCAAACGGCAGCAAGTACGACGAGAATAGGCTCTTCGCAACTTCTTCCGAATTGGGCGGCAGTTTGTCGGCAGGCACCGCGGAAAGAACCGGCACTCCCTGCCCCGGCATTTTGCCGGTCGACCAGAGCATAAGGCCGACTTGAGCGGCCAGCGCCAAGGAAATGAGCAGCGCCACCCATTTTTGTCGCGCGAACCGCAACTGACGAACCGCCACGTCCAGGTTCACGAGCATAATCACGAAGACAAAAAGCACCATGATGCCGCCGACGTAGAGAATGATCTGCACAATGAACAGAAATTCTGCGCGGAGCTGCAGGAAGATTCCCGCCGTTGCCAGGAGCGCCGTGATGAGGAAAATCGCGCTGTGCACGACGTTGCGCCTGGTGACCGTCAATATCGCGCCCGCCACGGCGACCGCGGAGAAAAGGTAAAAGATGACTTGATCAAGCATAAGTATCCGAGGCGTCGCCGCTCGCCCGCTGCGGCTCGCTCTTTTGTTCTGCGTTCAAAATGAAAAGCGCGATGATCAGCGCGAGGACGGACGCAGGAATGGTGGTCAGAAGCAGCTGCCAGCCCTCCAAGTGAAAATGACTTCCCAGGATCATTGCGACGCCAATCACGAGCACGTTGATAATGGACAGCGGAATCAGGAAATGCCAGCCGAGGCGCATCAGCTGATCGAAGCGGTAGCGCGGGAGCGTGAAGCGCAGCCACATAAAGAAATAAATGTACAAGCTCACTTTGAAGATGAACCAGAATCCTCCGAGAATCCCATCGTGGTACGGTTTCACCGCCGCGATCAAAGACGACTTGAAAAACGGGATGAGCACCGGCGCGGCCAGGACGAAGGCCGCCGCAAAACACATACCCGCAACGGCCAACATGAACAATTGCTGCACGCGCGCGGGCTGCTTCGGCACGCGCAGGAGGCCATAGATGCCGATTCCCGTCATCAAAACCATCGGAAGGAAGTCGAGAAAATCCAACCAGTGCGTGCGCGGAAACGGCCGCAGCCAGCCGCCGAGGAACAAGGTCGTCGCCACCGAAGCGACCACGATCATGTTCGTATATTCCGCGAGAAAGTAGAGCGACCAGCGGAAACCGCTGAATTCCGTCATGTAACCGGCCACCAATTCGGATTCCGCTTCCGGCAAATCAAACGGCGCCCGGTTGGTTTCCGCAATGGACGCCACCAAATAGGTGAAAAACGCCACGGGGGCAAGCAATCCAAACCAGATGCCCTGGTCGTACTGCGCTTGCACGATCGAAGTGACGTTCAACGTTCCGGCGAAAAGCAGTCCGCTCACCAGCGCCATGCCCGCTGCCGTTTCGTAGCTCACCAGTTGCGCCGAGCTGCGCAGTGCGCCAATCAGCGAATAATGGCTGTTCGAAGCCCAGCCGCCCAGCACGATTCCAAAGATTCCCAGCGCGCTGACGCCAACGACGAAAAGAATTCCAATGTTGATGTCTTTGGCGATTTGGAAGGCGGGCCCGATGGCCAAGCCAGCCATCGCCAGGAGCGCCGCTCCCACGGAAAGAACCGGCGCAAGCCAGAAGACCAGTTTGTCCGCGTCCTCGGGGATGATGTCTTCCTTGATCAGAAGCTTCACGGCGTCGGCGATGGGTTGCAGCAAGCCGTGCGGGCCAACGCGCATCGGCCCAAGCCGCGCCTGCATGTCGGCCATGATCTTGCGTTCCACAAGAACGACATAGCCAACAATGAGCGGCAATATCGCGACGATGGCGAAGCCGCAGAGGAGTGGAGCCCAGTATTGCTTCACGAATTCGGTCGTGACTTGCGTTACGGCTTGCATCAGTGACTCTTCACCCCTTAAGACCGCCCAACCCTCATCTCTGTGCCCAATGAATAGCGGTGATACGACTCGCCCCTACCTGTCCACTTCGCCCAGAACGATGTCTAGCGTTCCAATGATGGCCACCACGTCAGCAACCAGGTGTCCCCGGGCCATCTTGTCAAACGCTTGCAAATTTACAAACGACGGCGGCCGGATGCGCACACGATAAGGCTGCACGGTGCCGTCGCTAATGACGTAATAACCCAACTCGCCTTTGGGCGCCTCAATGGCATGATAGACCTCGCCCGGCGGCGGCTTCAGCACTTTGCCGACTTTCGCCATGATCGGCCCGCTGGGAATATTTTCAATAGCTTGCAGGCAAATCAGGCGGGACTGCCGCATCTCTTCCATGCGCACGAGGTAGCGGTCGTACGTGTCGCCAGTGGTGCCCACAGGGATTTCAAATTTGTATTGATCGTATGCGGCATAAGGCATTGCTTTGCGGATGTCCCACTTTACTCCGCTAGCTCGCAGGACGGGCCCGGTTGCGCCTAAAGCGATCGCCTCGGCCGCCTTCAAGATTCCTACGCCCTTGGTGCGGCCAAGCCAGATGCGGTTTTGCGTCAGCAATTCTTCGTAGTCGGTGATACGCGATTCGAAGGCTTTGCAGAAACGCTCGACGTCTTTTTCGAGCGTGTCGTAGGCCTCGTATTGCAGCCCGCCGATGCGAAACGCATGCGTGGTCAGTCGCGCGCCACAATATTTCTCGAAAATCTTTAGAATTTCTTCGCGTTCGCGGAAGCAATAGAAGAGGGGCGTGAGTGCGCCGATGTCCAGCGCGTGTGTACCGAGCCACAAAAGGTGGCTGGCAATGCGCTGCAGTTCCGTCAGGATCGTTCGAATGACCTTGGCCCGCGGCGGGGCTTCGACCATCAGCAATTTCTCAATGGCTTCGCAGTAGCCCAGGCCGTTGCTAACTGCCGCCACGTAATCCATTCGGTCCACGTACGGCGCGAACTGTTGATACGTGCGATGCTCGGCGATTTTTTCTACGCCGCGGTGTAAATACCCGATCATGCACTCGGAACCGATGACGCGCTCGCCATCGAGTTTCAGCTTCACACGCAGTACGCCGTGGGTGGACGGATGCTGCGGCCCCATGTTCAGGACGAGCTCGTCTGCACCCAGCAGCGTCTTCTGTTTTTCGCGCGCATCCTTGGTGGTGTCAGTAGCCACGGTCGTTTATCGCCTGTTTTTTATTGGCCACTTTCAATGCCCAGGTTTTCTTTCACCCAACTTGTATCCTGCTCAATGATGTCGTAATCCTTGCGCAGCGGATAGCCTTGCCACTCATCAGGCAAAAGGATACGCGTCAAGTTGGGATGGCCAGCGAAGACGATTCCAAACATGTCAAACGCCTCGCGCTCCAGCCAATTGGCTGTCGGCCAGACTCCCGAGACGCTTGGAACCGGCTCGCTGGCGGCCGCGCGGGCCTTCACACGCAAGCGTTCATTCTTCGCAAACGAATAAAGGTTCAGCACTACGTCGAAGCGCTTTTCTCGTCTTGGCCAATCCACGGCTGTCAGGTCGGAAAGCAAGTCGAACTTTTCTTCATCACGAAGGTATTGCGAGACTTCCGCTAGTTTCGTGCATTCCACCGTCAGAATCGCTTGCTTGCGATCCTCGATGGCTTCCACCAGGGCTGTTCCAAATTTGGCGCGGACTCGCCCAACCAGTTCATTGTTCAGAGGCGTCTGCAGCTGCACCGGCGGCTTGGGAGGAACAGGGGCTGCTGGTTTCGGAGGAACTCCTCCGGCAGGGGACGCGGTTGCCGGCTTGGCGGGGGGAGTGGAAGCGGGAGCAGAGCCGCTTGCGGGCTTTTCGCCCGCAGGCACGGGAGAAGGCTGCTGTTCCTTGGGTTCGTCGGCCATAGACCTGTGCAAAGCGGGCTGCGATCCAACTCCTGGCGACCGGAACGCAGAAACTTCGACGCACCGACCGCAGCAAAGATGACCCAGATTTCAAACGCCCGCGTTTCTAACACACGGCAAAAAGCTAGTCAATCGCAAGAACTTGGAATGCGAAAGAGAGCGCTTGGAACCAAAATGAGTCTTGCCCATCAAGCCCATTCCAGCGCGCCTTTTTTGTACAGCCATACGTATCCGACCAGCAGAATCCCGAGGAACACGAACATGGAAATCAGCGCAAACAGTCCCATGTGTGCTACCACCCAGCTGCGGTACAAAATCGCCCACGGAATCAGGAACATGGTCTCCACGTCGAACACGACGAACAGCATGGCAATGATGTAAAAGCGTACGGAATAGCGTCCGCGGGAATGGCTCTCGGGAGCAACCCCGCACTCGTACGGTTTCAGCTTCGCGCCATAAGAAGTGGACGCCGGCCGGATCAACTTCGCAAAAATGAGCGTCACCACGGGAAACGCCACAACGAGCGCCGCATAAATCAAGACGGGAAGATAGGCACCGGGCACAGTAACCTCACGCGCAGCATCCTATCATTTTTTCGATTCTCGTGAGTTGCCTACTTCTCGAAGAGCAGTTCGCCAGCGCGGCTCGTCGCTTTTACCACCGCTTTGATTAACGTCACGCGGAGTTTGCCTTCTTCCAGTTCGAGGATGCCATCGATGGTGCAGCCCGCCGGCGTGGTCACGGCGTCTTTCAAAAGCGCCGGATGGTCGCCGGTCTCGAGCACCACGCTGGCTGCTCCCTTCATCGTTTGCGCCGCCAGCAACGTCGCTACGTCGCGCGGTAGGCCTACTTTGACGCCGGCCTCAGCCAGCGATTCGAGGATGATGTACGCAAATGCGGGACCGCTCGCAGAAAGCCCGGTTACCGCATCCATGTTTTTCTCGTCGACCACGACCGTCCGCCCTACGGCGTTGAACATCGTTCGCGCCATCTCCAGGTGCTCCGTACCAGCGTGTGCGCCGCGGCAGATTCCGGTCATGCCGCAGCCCACCGCCGAAGGGGTATTCGGCATGACGCGCACTACGGGCACTTTCACTTTGAGGTGCTGCTCGATGTAGCTCGTGGGAACCGAAGCCGCCACGGAAATCACGAGCGCCTTTTCATCCAACTCCGGCGCAATTTCTTGCAACACCTCGCCCATTACTTTGGGCTTAACGCATAGCAGAATGATGTCCGCGCCTTGCACGGCCTTGGGGTTCTCCGTTTTCACCGCCACGCCCAGTTCTTTGGATAGCGCCGCGGCTTTTTCTACGTGCGCCACGGTCGCCGTCACGCGCTTCGGCGAAAAAAGCTCCTGCTTCAAGTAGGCGCGCAGCAGGATGCCGCCGAGCTTCCCGGCTCCCAAAACCACTAGTTTTTTGTCCGCTAGTTTTTGCGTCATGGTGGAAACATTCTTGACGACAAGCGCATCTTCGTCAACCACCGTTTCGTCGCGGATTCAAGTACAATGCAGCGCCTGATGATCCTGGCGATCAGAAAACTCCGCCTCAAACTTGGATATTTGATTTGTCTCTTCCTAGCACTCTGGTTATATGCCACGACTGCCTTCTTCTCTCAAACGCCGCCATCCGTCAAAACTCCAGCGTTCCACGTGACGAAAGACGCCCCAGTTCCCATGCGCGACGGTGTTGTCCTCCGCGCGGATATCTTGCTTCCCTCTCCTTCCGGCCGCTTCCCGACGCTCGTGTATCGGACGCCGTACAACAAAGAATCAGCTCTTCGCGAATACAAAACGTTCGAAAAGGCAATCGCACGCGGCTACGCCGTCGTTGTTCAGGACGTCCGCGGGCGTTATGCCTCGGATGGAGAGTTCAATGCTTACCGGAATGAAGGTCAGGATGGCTATGACACCGTCGAATGGGCGGCACGGGAGTCCTGGTCGGACGGAAATGTCGGCACTTTCGGCCTCTCGTATCCGGGTGCGGTTCAATGGCTGGCGGCGGTGGAAAATCCGCCTCACTTAAAAGCCATGGTCCCAGCCATGACTTTCTCCACGCCAAGGAATTTTTTCTATTCCGGCGGCGTATTTGACGGTTCGTGGCTCGATTGGATCTGGTTCAATATCGCGCCAGATATTCGCCGCAGGAAGGATCTTCCCGGTCCCAAAACTCGCAAAGAAGCGGCTGCAACCTGGGAGAAAGAACATCAGCGATTGCAGAAGTTTCTTCCTCTGCGTGACCTTCCCGACCTAAAGGGTATTTCGCCCTTTTATTATGAATGGCTCTCGCATCCTCCGGCCGACTCGTGGTGGGATTGGGCCGAACTCCGAAACAAATATGACCGCGTTCATGCGGCGGTCCTGAACCTCTCAGGATGGTATGACGAGGCCTACGGACCCGATGGCGCCACCACAAATTTCAACGGTCTCCTCGCCGCCCGTCGCGGCGACAAAGATCCGGGTACACGCACCGTTATTGGCCCCTGGACGCACGGCGGCGAGGAGGAATCGCGCTCCGGTGAACGCGAATTCGGGCCTTCGGCAGCAATCGATTATGACGAACTCATCCTTCGCTGGATGGACCATTACGTCCGGGGAATGGACAACGGCGCTGACCGCGACAGCCGCGTGCGCATTTTTGTCATGGGGAAAAATGTCTGGCGCGACGAAGACGCGTGGCCCCTGAAGCGCGCCCGTTCCGAATCGTTCTATCTGGCCTCCAAGTCCGCAAGCGATAGGAAGGGAACTCTTGTGCGCAGCGTTGCCACCAGTTCCTACCCTGATTCCACTTTTCTTTCGGACCCGGCCAAGCCTCTCACCGATCCTTACACCGCCTATGGTGCGCATGACTATCGCTCGTTGGCAGGACGGAGCGACACTTTGGTCTTCGACACGGAACCGCTCCCGGCGGATATGGAGGTCACTGGACCCATCCGGGCGGAAATTTGCGTTTCGGCGGACTGCCGCGACCTCGATCTTTGGGTGAGGCTTTTGGATGTGGCGCCTGACGGTACCGCGTTCAATCTGATGAGTCCTGGTCTCGATGTTCTTCGCGCCAGCTACCGCGATGAGTCGCAACAACCCGAATATCTTGAGCCCGGGAACATCACTCACCTAAGTCTCGATCGCTTGCTCACCAGCAATACTTTCCTAGCCGGGCATCGCATTCGCGTCCAATTGTCCGGCGCCTTTTTCCCGCACTTTTCGCGCAACCTGCAAACCGGTGCTTCCGAGGTGACCACGGCACAGGGGGGCCGTTGCAAAATTCGGGTCTTACATACAAAAGAGCATCCATCCCAAATTGTTCTTCCGGTTGTTCCTGGAAAATAAATTAATCGTGGCGGGCGCCGTTCAGAACCTTTACGGCGTGGGGCAGAAGGCGCGCCACGGCATCGAGTGACTCAGTAGCGCCTTTGGGGCTGCCGGGCAAATTGACGATGAGCGTCTTGTGCCGCACCGCCGCCGTTCCGCGCGAAAGCACCGCCGTCGGCGTATGTTCCAGTCCTTTGCGGCGCATCTCCTCAGAAATGCCGGGAACAATGCGGTCGGCCACGGCTTGTGTCGCCTCCGGGGTGTTGTCGCGCGGGCCGATGCCGGTTCCTCCGGTGGTCAGCAAAACATCCACGCGTCCGGAATCGGCCAGTTCACGCAAACGCTCGCGAATCCCGGCGGGATCGTCGGAAATCGGCGTTGCCGCGGTGACTTCCCAGCCCAGCCCGCGACAGGCGGCGACGACAGCTGGGCCCGAACGGTCTTCGTGCTCGCCCTTGGCCACGCTATCGCTAATCGTGAGAACCGCTACGCGCATGAGGAGGGAATCTAGTGTAAAATCACGGCGTCGCCACGGGGTCTTGGTCGCGATTCGCCTCGTCCATCAGCCGCATCGCTTCCATCAGCAATCCCGTGGTGTTTTTTGTCGTAGTGGTACGCTTCGAAGCATTAGCGGCGTTGAAGTCGATCTCAAACTCTCCTGCGGTCCACAAAACGACCTTATACACGGCATCGTCGCCTTCCACTTTGCCGACTTTGGCATCGCGGCACTGCCCGCCCGCAAAGTGGAGTTCTCCCTGAACCCCGTTATTGCGCACCGTCAGCCGGCAAGATTTTTGCCCCATTTCAAGCGATTGCATCAGGTCGATCATGCTCATTTCTTCCAGCCGCCCTTGGATGACACCCGGTCGCGACGCGCTCTTCTGTAGCTTCTCCAAGTGCAGGCGGTCGATGACCTTCTTCGCGATTCGAACCAGGTCCTTGACCAGGAACGGCTTGGTAATGAAGTCTTCGACGCCGTCCACCAGCGGCCTCAAGCGTTCCTCAATGTCCGAACGGCTGGCCATGAACAAAAAGGGGATATGGCGCGTCGTATCGCGGGCGCGCAGCTTTTCAAAAAGCTGCCTGCCGTCCAATACCGGCATCTTGTAGTCACAAAGAATCACGTCGGGAGGAGTGTCCACTACTTTGAGCAAGGCGTCCGCACCGTCTTTGCACAATTCCACTTCGCAGAACGGTTCGAGCCCTTTGACAATCAGGTCGCGCATCAGCGGATTATCTTCCGCCAGCAGCAGCCTAACCGATTTGCCGCTCGCCGCATTCATCGCGCGCGTCTCACCGGGGCCGCCTTGCGGCGGAAGTCCCCGCTCTTGCCACCAGTTTTCTGGACGAGCACGACATCCGTGATTTCCATCCCTTTGTCGAGGGCTTTACACATATCGTAAACCGTGAGGGCTGCGGCAGCCACGGCGACCAAAGCTTCCATTTCCACGCCCGTTTGCGCTGCCGTAGTCACGGCGGATCGCACTTCCACGCCATTCTTGCACAGCCGTGCGGTCACATCAATGTGCGTGAGAGGGAGAGGATGACAAAGAGGTATCCACTCCGCGGTCCGCTTGGCAGCGGCAATTCCGGCGATTCGCGCCACTTCCAGGGGGTCCCCCTTGGGATTTTTGAGCCCGCGCACCGCTTGCACTACGCTGGACTTCATTTTCACGAAGCCCCGCGCTACGGCCGTCCGCGTGGTGACCGCTTTGGCCGACACATCGACCATTCGCACTTCGCCCTTCGCTCCGTAATGAGAAAGCTTGGCCATGACCGTTGATTTATGTAGACCTAAACAACGTCCTTTCTAAGCCACACCGAAACCCGCTCTCCCGTGGCTATTTTTTCTCGCCCTGCGGGCACGACCAGAAAGCAGTTCGCTCCCGCCAGCGCCGCAATGTCACCGGAGCCTTGCCACTTCAATGCTTTTACTCCCGGTTCAGCGCCGCGCCACTCGATGCGCGCTGGCAAAAAATGGGCAAGTCCCGGCCGCTCGTTCAAGGCTTCTCCCAGCCGTGCTTCCACCAGCGGCAAAGAATGCCCTTCAGCGCCACTCAGCAGATCGATCGCCGGTGTCACAAACAATTGAAACGTTACCATCGTCGAGACCGGGTTCCCCGGCAGCCCGAACACCGGCTTGCCCTGGCAAATCGCAAACACCGCGGGCTTGCCCGGGCGAATCGCCACCGCGTCAAAGAAAAACTCCGCCCCCAGCGCTTTCAATACGCTTTCGACGAGGTCGTATTTCCCCATCGAAACTCCGCCGGTCAGCACCAGCGCATCTTTCTTCAACCCACGCTCGATCTTTTCGCCCAGGTCCTCGGCGCGGTCCGCGGCGTTGCCCAAAACTACCGGTTCGCCGCCCGCGATCCGAACCTGTGCCGCGAGCGACACGGTGTTGCTGTTGCGAATCTGAAATGGCCCCGGCTGCTGATCGATGAGCACAACCTCATCGCCCGTCGACAAAATCGCCACCTGCGGCCGTTTCGCGCATTGCAATTGCACGGCGCCAACCTGAGCAGCCAAAGCCAGCTCCGCGAATCCCAGCCGCATTCCAGGCTTCAAAACCGTTTGCCCCGCCTGCGCTTCGCTTCCGCGCGGCACAATGTTTTGACCGGCTTGCGCTGCGCGTTCGAATCGAACCAGTTCGCCATCCCGTTGCGTGTATTCGATCATGATTACCGCGTCCGCGCCGGAAGGTACTGCCGCGCCCGTCATGATCTGCACGCACGTTCCCGCTGCCAGGGGCTCGGTAACGGTATCCCCGGCTTTAATCTCCCCGGCGCATTTGAGCTGCGCTCCCGCCTTCACATCCCTCGAACACACCGCATAGCCGTCGCGCGTGGACCGATCAAACGGTGGATAGTCGCGATCTGTTTTGACTTCTTGGGCCAGCACCAACCCGAGCGCATCCCACACGCTCACGCTTGCCCTTGCGTGCGGACCTCCCATCTTTCCAACCTGTTCGATTACTTTCCGGCGGGCTTCTTCGTGGCTCAGCATGACACGGCCTTTTCGGCCCCAATCAGCAGGAAGCTTCCAGTCCTACTTGCCTTTTCCTTACTTCTCTGCTTCCTTACCTCTTTACTTCCCTCTTTTTTAAAGCCACTTCGACAGCAAGGTCCCCGCCGGCACGATCGTAGCGTCGCGCTCGGGCCCCGTGGAAATCATTCCAATTTCCACTTGGAGAAAATCGGAAATAAACCGCAAATACTCCCGCGCCGCTTTCGGTAGCTTCTCCCCGTCCTTCACACCGCCGGTGGAAGTGCACCATCCCGGAACCGTCTTGTATTCCGGCGTGACGTGCTCATATTCCTCCGCCAGCGCGGGCATTTCCTTCAGCGGTTTTCCCTTGTATTTGTAGCCCACGCACACCTGAATCTCGCGTTTCGTGTCGAAAACGTCCAGTTTTGTGATCACCAACGAATCGATTCCGTTGATCATCTTCGCGTAGCGAAGCACCTGCAAATCCAGCCAGCCGCAGCGCCTTGGCCGCCCGGTTACCGCACCAAACTCGTTTCCGCGGTCGCGCACTTCCTTGGCATCCAGATCGGGCATCTCCGTCGGAAATGGCCCTCCGCCTACGCGCGTCGTGTACGCCTTGGAGATTCCCAGGACATGCTTGATTTTCGTCGGCGGCACTCCCCCGCCGGTCGCTGCTCCTCCCGAAGTGGCGCTTGAGGACGTCACAAACGGATACGTGCCATGATCGATGTCCAGCATCGTGCCCTGCGCGCCCTCAAACAAAACCGACTTACCGCCTGCCAGCGCGCCATTCAGCAGTTCCGCGGTATCGCAGATGTAGCCGCGAATTTTCTCGCCCAGCTTCAGCGTCTCTTCTACTTCTTGGGAAAAGTCGATGTCAGCGCCGTACGCGCCTTTTGCCAAGCGGTTTTTCTCGGCCACGACGTGGGCGGCCTTTTTTCGAAACAGCTCCGGCTCGAGCAAATCGCACATCCGCAAACCGCGCCGCGCCATCTTATCTTCGTAAGCCGGGCCAATGCCGCGCGAGGTCGTGCCGATTTTGTTGGCTCCGCGCGCCGCTTCCGCCGCTTTGTCCAGTTCGCGATGATAAGGAAAAATCAGGTGCGCGCGGTTGCTCACGTGCAGCCGGCCGCTCACTTCGACGCCCGCTTTCGACAGGGTCTCGATTTCCGCGACCAGGGCCGCAGGATCCACCACTACGCCCGTGCCAATCACCGCGTGGCGCTGCGGACGCAAAATTCCGCACGGAATGAGCTGCAGCACGAAACGATTTTTTCCAATGATGACCGTATGCCCGGCGTTGTGGCCCCCGGCAACGCGCGCGATATAGTCGAACGAGCCGGAGAGATAGTCGACGACTTTACCCTTGCCCTCATCCCCCCACTGCGCGCCGACCACAACGACGGACTTCATTCTCTTCCCTTCTCCTCACACCTTCCCCGGTCCCCGGGGAACAGCCACGGTCTATCAGGGCCGCACTCTTCCCCCTCCACGACTTCCTGAGAGGAAATACGACTGGTGGGAAATTGCGGAACAACCGTTTAGAATCGTACGCTGCACGTGCCCCTCAGCGCAAGCAACACCTGCCTGAGCCAGCTATGACGCATACCCCCACTTCAAGGCAATCCATGAAGGGCGGAGCGATCATGGCAAGGGGGCGACTCAGCTCGCAAGGTGCACCGCGATGATTCTCGAGCTGTCTCTTGTGGGATTCCTGAGTCCTCTCGCGCGTAAGTTCGACATCTATCCCTGAGGATCAGGCGCGCGGACCGGACTCAAAAGGGGACGGAGGACTCCTTCACTCCAAACGAATCTGGCAGGGAGAAGCCAGAAGCTGGCGAATCCGCTCCGCGTCCAACCAGGGTCCGCTACAGGTCGTGCGCAGAAACTGAAGCAGACCGCGTAGCCCTCGACTCCGCACCAGACGGACTAGGCGGGCACTGTTTTGTACCAGCATGTTCAGCAGATGCGCAATCTGCATAAGAAAGTGGAAGCCGCGCATGGCTTCCCAGTTGTAGGAAAAACTGTGTTGATACTGATAGCCCTGCCGCTTCTCCACCAGAATACCTTCCTCGATGCCCCAACGATATCGGGCTCCTAAGTTGCAACGCTCATGCACGTTGTCTCGGTTCAGCGGTACGCTTGAAATCCAAGCATGGCGCGCCCTCTTCGACACCGCCGCGGGCGAATTCGCTGCGATCTCTTCCCAGATTTCTTCGCAGACCACCACATGGAGGATCTGTTTCTTGCGCCCCTGCTCGCCGTAGCGATACTCAATTTCGTTCACCCAGCAGAATCGCTGTTTGCGGTTCCCCCACTTTTGCTCCCGATGATTCTGGAGCTGTAATTTCCCTAACCCCTTCACCTCTTCCCACACCGAGGGGAGATCCTTGTCCTGCAGAACGATCATGAACTGCCAGTGGTAGCGGCGGCACAGCTCGAACACCGGACCCTCGGCATAGAGCCCGTCCAGCAAGAGCAAAACGGGCAGCCGCGGAAAGTGGCCTTTCAAACGCGCGGCCAATCGGTAGAAGGCCTTCAATTCGTAGTCCTGTTTATTCCGCTCCTGATCGCCGTTCTCATAGTTTAGGAATTCGCTTAACAGCGGGATGGTCATGCCATTGGCAAAGGCCAGCTTCGCTTCCAGCACATACACGTGGTATTGCAGCCGGGTCCCCGTCGCTTCCTCTTCCTGCTTGGTTTGCACCTGCCGCTCCAGACACTGCTCGGTCCACAGCCAGTCCCGCTTCAGCTTCCCGGTCCCATCGATAGCGATGGGATAACAGTGCGAAATCAGGTAGCGAGAGAATTTCTTGTTGCGGATGAGTTGTTCGATCAGCTCGAGCAGGCTCTCCTGGATCTGGTTCACTGCGATCCTGGCCAGCAGGCGGGCCAGCGTATCCTGATGCGGCAAGCTCTCCAGCTCGGGGAACAGCAGTCGCAGGTTCCCCCAGAACTGCGGCAGGCTCATCTCCCGGTTGGCTTCTCGTCGCGAGCTCATTTGGTACACGAACATCAAAATCCCGTACAACAACAGACAGGTCAGCTTGTGACGGATTAACACTGGATTTCGCGGATCGGGAATCTTGGCCAGTCGCTTCAACAGTCGGGGCAACACGCAGCGATAGACGCGGAGCTGTTCTTCCGTCGTTTCTTGTCGCGCTTGCTTTTCTTCTTCGACCGTCTCCCATTCACTTTTTCCATTCCCGATCGTGGCCTTCGGCTGAGGCGCAAGACCTTCGGCTGCCTGACGTTCGCGCAACTTGCGCCGGGCTTCTCGGCGGGCCTGCTTGTTACGCTTCAGCTCTTCTCTCCGTCGCTGCTGACGGTTGAGCTGCTCCATCGCTCCTCCCCTGTAGAAACGATCGAAAGTCCGCCACTAACGGATACACGTAGATCTCCCGCGGCACGGAGGGATGGCGACTGTGACGGCCCATCCGTCCTTCGCCTCGCGTCACCCCCAGGCGAATCCAGTTGGCGGCCTGGTAGCAAGTTCCCCGGTAACGTCCCACCTCCACGAAAGTCTCCAGCAACACCGGCGCATATCCGTAGCGCTGCTGCCAGTCGCCACGAATTCGCTCGGCAGCCAACGACAACGCTTTGCTGGCTAAATTTTTGATTCGCAACCAAGGGAATAAAAGGAAGCGCGTGTTCGCCACCACCCAGTTCACCCGCTGCGCCCGATCTTGTGCGCTCCATCCAATCCAGCGGTCCCGCTCCGCCAGGGCCCAAGCGGCCGCCGCAAACAGCAAACACCCCAGACGGCGCTCCCTTTTCCCCACCAAGAAGTAGCGCTGGTGCGCCCCAAATGGCCGCCGATATCCCAGCGGGTGATAGCGCGCCACATACTCACTCCACAGCCGGGTGTCGGACTTCCCCAAAACCAATTCCAACTGCAGCGGGGCCACATCGCGCACCGTGCCCGTCAGTTCTTCCTCGGGATCGGTGGCGCGGCCGGGAACAACTTCCACGTCCGGCCGCCGGATCGGTTGCCGCGCCGGCAGCTTGATCAATCCCAGAGCTTCTAACCTCCGCAGAGCGCTGACGCAGGATCTCTCCTTATAGCGACCGGTGGGCGTCACCCAATCAAGATGCTCGCAGATCGTATAGACCAGCTCGGTCCAGGGCAAACCGCACGTGTCGACGGTCTCCTGAATGTCTTGGATTTCTTGCGCGGTGAACTCGCGTCCGGACAGAATCTTTGGCGGTCGGTTTCGGATCAGCATGCGGCAGCCCCCAAGCGCCCGCCATATCATCTCAAAACCGTTTTTGCCTGTCCACTGCTTTTTTGCGATAAAAAATTTTTGCAGGTGGGCCTAAGTTGTTCGAATTTCACCGGTAGCAGGACTATGCGTCAGAGCTGTGCCTGAGCGCCTGAGCGGACGCCATCGATACGATAGCCCAGAAAACCCCAGAGCCTGCCCACTGCATTTCCCGGAGGTAGATATGATATGAAAAAGACCATTGGACTACTTGGCGCTGCAGGACTGTTCGTTTCGGTCGCGTTCGCACAAAGCCATAGAGCGTCAAAGGCTCAAGACGAGCAAGCGCTCCGAAAAATCGAGTCAGAGACCGCTAGTTTTGAGCAGCAGAATGACCCGTCAACAATGGGTGCGCTCGCCCATGACTGGATCTGCCTCATGAATTTTGACCGGAAGACTCTGTCGAAGGCCGCGTTCCAAAAGAAGTTGGCGTTTGCGGCTTACCAAGATTGCTCCCCCTCCTCCGCGGCCCGCATCCGACTGACAATACATCGCGGTTTCTACCGCCGGTCGCTTAACTCTGCGTGGCGGAAGCAACTCACCACATGGTCGTTGACCATGCCCGTGGCTTGCATCAGCGCATAGCAAATCGTTGAGCCCACGAAGCGGAACCCGCGCTTCTGCAAGTCCTTGCTCAATGCGTCCGATTCCGGCGTCTTCGGGGGCACTTGTTTGTGTACCTTCCAAGCATTCTGCCTCGGCCGCCCGTCCACAAACCGCCAGATGTAGCCGTCAAACGATCCAAACTCTTCCCGCACTTTGAGGAACGCTCGCGCGTTGTCAATCGCGGCGTTGATTTTCAATTTGTTGCGGATGATACCGGGATCCCGCAGCAGCTCGCGCACTTTCTTCTTGTCATACCGCGCTACCCTCTCTGGATCGAATCCGTTAAACACTTCCCGGTACCGCGCGCGTTTCAGCAGAATCGTGTCCCAGCTCAGTCCCGCTTGCGCGCCTTCCAGAATCAGAAACTCGAACCATTTCTTTTCGTCGTGGACTGGCACGCCCCATTCCTCGTCGTGATAAGGAATGTTCAGCTCATTCTGCGCCCAATGGCAGCGCACCAGATTCGTCTGGCCTGGCTTTTTCATTTGCTTTTCCCGGGGGCCAGCCACACATAGTAATGTGTTTGCTTTATTTGCTGCCATCCTTCGAGGGAACGCGCCGCATCATTTTTTGTCACCACGGCTTTTGCTCCAAGTTCAGAAAATTTGCGGAGCACCTCCTGCTTGGAAACAGAATTAGCGGCCAGAAAGCTGGCCTGCTCCTTCTCCGGAATTTCAGCGATGATTTTCAAGCCCGCCAGGTGCGCCCAGTACGCTGGCAGCCCCGACCCGATTGTCCCCACATGCATCCCCGGCGAAATCCCTATTTGGTGCAGGCCAACGGCAACCTGCCAGTGTTCATAGGGCCGGTTTATAAGCATCTCCCGCAAGTCACGCACCGCCGGCCACGCGACCGCCAGGCTCAAAGCGAGTATCGCCGCTAGAACCGTGCGTCTTGTCAACGCCTCTCCTTTGCTCACCGATATGCGCGCGCTCGAACAAATCCATTGCAAAAGCATCAAAGCAAAGGGGCTGACATATCTCTGTTCGACCAGCACCAGCGAGTACATCGCCAGCGCAGCGACCGAAGGGAGCCAGGCCAACCAGATTCGTCGGCCTCCCCAATCCCATTTTCCTTCCTTCCGCCCCAACAGGATCAGCGCCATAAACACGACATAAAGCGCGCCGCTTCTCGACAACAGCTTTAAGTACAAATTCGCGCTCCGGAACAACACCCACAATTGTCCCGGCAGGGAAAAGTGCGGCCGGATTCCTTCGTACCAATAGGAAGGGTCGTACCACGGAGGATAGCTTCCGGCAACCGGCTGCGCGAACTCATAAATCGCAGGATCTGCGAAAACTCTTCGCGTCGGGTGTGCCGGAATCCCCGTGCCTGCAGGCTCGCCTTGCCAATGCGTCGTGAGCGGCGCATGGTTCACATATTCCGCATAAGCAATTCTCCCACTGTCCCCAAACGTGGCGCGGCCCTTCTCTTTCGAAAGCCCCATCACCAACGGCGCGGAGATGGCCAGAAAAACACCCATCGCTAGCGCAGATTTTGCCAACGGATTCGAATAAGAACCATGGCTCATCCCACAAAGCATGAACCCGCTCGCGAGAAACACAAACGAAACGGGAAACATGGCGGTCCTCGCGAGATATCCAACACCAAGCACCAGCCCCAAACTGGCAAACAAAAGCCAGCTTTTCTTCCCCCGGTAAATGCGCAGCAACAGCGCCGTCGCCACGTACACAAGCCCCGCAACAATAATGTCGGGATTCACCATCGCCGGGCTCAGCCAGAACTGGCTGCTCCACAAGAAAAGTAGGCACCCGCAACTCCACAAGGTATTTTGCGCTAAGGGCCGCAATTCTTTTTCCGGAATGCTCTCCGCTCGCCGCGCCGCAAGCAGCTCTTTCAGGAAAAACTCAAAGCAAAAAAGGTCCACCAGGTACAACCCAAAGTTCACCACATGGA
This sequence comes from Acidobacteriota bacterium, assembly GCA_003224085.1. Taxonomy (GTDB): domain Bacteria; phylum Acidobacteriota; class Terriglobia; order Acidiferrales; family UBA7541; genus Acidiferrum. The sequence continues at coordinate 49,198 of QHYK01000060.1, forward strand.
CGGACGTAAATTCCCAATACATCCTGGGGTGAAAGAGTCGAAAGCTCACACTTAACAGCAGCGGGTACAGCGGGCTCCAATACGCATTCGCCAGCGCGTGCCAAGCGCCTCGTGCCGCGGCTTCCGCCATTTCGATATACGAAATGCCGTCCGGGTTCATCTCATTGCGGTGCGCCCACACTTGCAGCGCTCCCAGCGCGATCGCCAGGCACCAAAAGAGCATCCGCAGTCGCACCCTGACACGCTCTTCAACCAGAAGTTGTGGATTCTCCTGTTCCGCCTGCGCGCGTCCCAGTGGAATCACTCCTCCTCCGCGGCCTTGATTTTTCTGATTTTTCTCGATGGACTTGGCAAGACGCTGTGAACGCTCTTGCCGCAATGATACGTAAAATGCGAGAGCCCGCAAAAACAAAAAAAAGTGGCGTCATTCCTCACGACGCCACCTCAACCTCTTTTGAGTTTACCCGACGTGACGGTCCAGCGCCTTGGTGATCTGTTCCTTCGGCACAGCCCCGACAATCTGTTCCACGACCTGCCCGTTCTTGAAAACGAGCAACGTAGGGATACCGCGAATGCCGTATCTTCCCGCGGAATTCATCGCTTCGTCCACGTTCAGCTTCATCACTTTCAATTTGCCTTCGTAGTCGTGCGCGATTTCCGCCACCGTGGGCGCTAGCATGTGACACGGCCGGCACCACTCGGCCCAGAAATCCACCATTACTGGTTTGGAATTACTCGCGGCCAGCACTTCCGTCTCGAAATTTCCGTCCGTCGCCGCTGGAATGGAATTGTCTGCCATAACCTTTGTTCTCGGCGGCTGCCTGCCCGGCGCCCGCCAATCTCTCCTTTTTCAATTTAATTAGATGTTGCAACAGGCTTTTGGTTTCCCGCTGCTTCTCCTTTGTTTCCAGGGGTTTGCCTCGACCGGTGAGGGGCCTCCTCTCGGTTTCCGCGACCCGGCTCCACCGCTTCATCAGAGACTTGCCCCAAGCTTTGCACGCTCTGCTCAGAATCCGCAACTTGCCCCGCCTCCTGAGAAGTCTGCTCCTTTTCCCGAACCAGCTGCTCCGCTCCCCGAGATGCTTGCCCCGATTCCTTGGTGTCCGGCCCCGGTTCCTGCGAGGATTCCCCCGCCGCTTGCGCCGCCTTTCTAGACCCACGGCGCGGTGGCCTCTCGCTTCCCCCCGCCTCCTCTATCCTTTCCACCGTCTCTACCGCTACTACTTTCTGAACCTTCTCGTCCTTCTCTATCTTCTCTGCGCTCTCGAGCACTTCTACTTTTTCTGTCTTCTCTATTCTTTCTGTCTTGTGTGCCTTCCGTACCTTCTCTACGCTTTGCGCGATGGGCGCAAATCCCCGCGCCACCCGCGCCGCTTCATACAAATTACCGTATTGCCTCGCCGGCCCCTTCCAGGAAAAATCCTTGGCCATTCCGTTCAGCTGGATCCGCTTCCAGATCCGCTCGTCCATGTGATGATGCAACGCTTGTCGCACCGCATACAAGAGCGCTTCTCCCGAGTATTCGACAAACTTAAACCCCGTTCCAGTGCCATGCTCCATGTCAAACGGCTCGATGCTGTCGTCCAGCCCGCCCGTCGCTCGCACAATCGGCACCGTGCCATATTTCAAGCTGTACATCTGATTCAAGCCCGAAGGTTCGTAGCGCGAGGGCATCAGGAATACATCCGCGCCTGCTTCCACTTTGTGCGCCAGCACGTTGTCGTAGGCAATCTTTAATCCCACGCGCCCCGGAAACGTCGCCGCCAACGCGCGGAACATCTTTTCGTATTTCCGCTCGCCCGTGCCCAGCACCACCAGCACCAAATCTTCCTTCATCAGCTCGCGCGCCTTCTCTGCGATCAAATCGAATCCCTTCTGGTCCGCGAAGCGCGACACGATTCCAATCAACGGCCGCTCCAGCTGCTCCGGCGGCAGCCCAAAGACCTCGAGCAAATCCTTTTTGCAAAGGTGCTTGCCGCTCAAATCCTTTGCCGAATAATTCGCCGCAATCAGCGGATCTTTTGCCGGATCCCACGCCCCGTAATCCACTCCGTTCAAAATTCCCACCAGCCGGTCCGCGCGTTTCCGCGCCACGCCGTCCAATCCGTGCCCGAATTCCTTCGTTTGAATCTCTTGCGCGTACTTCCGGCTCACGGTCGTCAAATAATCCGAGTAAACCAATCCGCCCTTCAGGAAATTCACGCTGCCAAAAAACTCGATTCCTTCGGGATGAAAAATCGTCGGCGGCAGCCCCACACGGTCCAGTACTTCTCTCGAAAACTGCCCGTGATACCCCATATTGTGAATCGTGAACACCACCGGCATGTTCTTCACCAGCGCATCGTTGCCATACGACGTTCGCAGCAGCACCGGCACCAGTGCCGTCTGCCAGTCGTGGCAATGAAACACATCCGCCGGCCAAACGTGCTTCGCGACCTCAATCGCCGCGCGGCAAAACTCCGCAAACCGCTCCGCATTGTCCGAGTAATCTTTCCCGCCGCTGCCGTACAACCCGTCGCGGTCAAAATACGCGGGATCATCCACAAAAAAATACCGCACGCCGCCCACCGCTCCATCCGCAATGGCCGGAAAACGCAGCCGCGCGCCGCCCATCGGAATCGTCAAGCTCGGAATCACCACCGCCGCAGCTTCCGTTCCTCGGTAGCGCGGCAACACCACGGCCACTTCGTGGCCCTGAGCCGCCAGAGCCTTGGGCAGCGCTTCCAGGACGTCCGCAAGGCCGCCCGTTTTCGAAAACGGCAGCCCCTCCGATGCCACAAACAGAATTCTCATGGATGGTTCGTCACAACGTGCCCATCCATTTTACGCTAAGGCAGGCTTGTCAGCAGGTGAATCTCCTAACGGCTCTCCCCATCTTCGATTTTCCTTTCTTCACAATTCTATGCGTCATGACGCGGCCGCAAAAGTCCTCTTCGCTTGATACGTGCCTGGAACCGCCCGCAGCGAAACCGCCAGACGGTTCCATGAATTGATAACGACCACTGCAAACGTCAAATCCAGCAGTTCTTTTTCACTGAAGTGCTTGCGCGCTTGCTCATAAATTTCATCCGGCACATGCGTCTCGGCTACCAACGTCACCGCTTCCGTCCACTCGAGCGCCGCGCGTTCGCGCTCGCTGTAAAACGGCGTCTCGCGCCACGCGTTCAACGCATAAAGGCGCTGCTCGGTCTCTCCCAGCGCTCGCGCGTCCTTCGAATGCATATCCAGCCAATACGCACAGCCGTTGATCTGGGACGCCCGCATTTTCACCAGCTCAATCAGCTTCGGCTCTAGACCGCACGCGTGCACATATTTTTCCAACGCTAGCATTGCTTTCAGCGGCTCCTCGTGAAATTTATCGTGGTATTCAATACGCATCTTCATGTTCTTCTCCTTTCCGTCTTTCGTCGGCACACTTCGTCAGTCGCGCCGTAACGCCAACCACTTCGCGCATGGTCATCCCGAGCAGAGCGAGGGATCGAGGCTGGGCGCAAACACTGTCACGGTCGCTGTGAACACCTCTCTACCGTACTTTCACCCTCAGCGCCCTTAGGAATCTGCTCGGCGCTCCGTACGGAGAATTGCCGACACTGCATTTTCTTAGAAATAGATGCTCGCCCAGCCGATGCCGGTAATCGCAACAGACCGGACAACAATCGAAATGTTTGCCAATTTGGCTCCCAGGGGCACATCGCCCAAGAACGGCGCATACGCAAGCAACCCGGAGAAAACGTGGTTGTTCGCGCGATAGTTCCGGTATTCGGAGTTCTATCCAGCATTTTTCTCAATTCCCGCCAAATACTGCACAAATGATGCATTTTCACCGGTTTCCAGGGAGATACAGTGAGGAAGATCGAAGAAGATTGACCTATCGAGGAACAAAAACTGTGCCATTCTGTGCCAGCAAAAAATTAGAATCCTGCTGTTTTTTGGTGGTATGGTTTTATCCCTGGCACAGAAATGTCACATCCGAGACCCCCATAGTTCACTCAGTCCTCGGTCATTCAGCCCTCATTAGACGCAAATGCTTTTCAACCACGCATGGTCGCGCTTCGTCAGGAACGGGTCCTCCGTATCCCTCGCAAACAACAGATCGCAGTTGACGCTTTCCCACTGCTCCGAGCACTCTTCGTTTGCGTCCACACGGACAGACCCAGTCTTCTGCATTGATTATCGGGAAGAAAGCCATTCGTTTCACCAAAAATACGGTGGCTTCTCCGGTTCCTCCAGGTCATTCACGAAAGCCAGCAGCGAGGCTTCGTTCTGGAATTTAACGCCCCAAATTCTTATCGCAGGACTGTATGGCGTCAGCCGCTCCCAGTCCTTGGTTTTCGTGACACCGATCTCGCCCAGGTCCACCACTTCACCCGGACCTGTTCGCTTCCCAGGGGCCAACAAGAACCGCACCCACATCATCCTGATATACGCTTCACGATCTTGCACAGTGCCTCCTCGAATCTTGGTCAGTTCACCCACAAATCCGGTTCAGGCTGCGCAGGCATGTCGAATGATTTCCGAAGCTCGACTCGTATTTGCGCTTTCTCACGAGGTGACATTTCCTTAATCGCCGCAAGCATATCGAGCATCATCTCTTCGCAGGTGTACGCGGTCGGATGGGTCTTGTTTTTCATCGTTTCCCCCCTTGGGCGCATCGTCTGGCGACTACCACCGTTGCTTTCGCACGGTTGGTGAGGCTGTAGAACTAAAGCCTCGTCTGAATGCCCTATCAGTATATCAAACAAACCGGAAATCCCGGTAGCTCTCCCCGTTCTTTCCGCGCCTGGGCAATGGCCCTGGCTGCGTTGCTACGGCGGCGTGCCGGACGAATGGTGTCCCGGATTGCGTGGTGATCATCTCAACCCCGGCCAACAATCCCGCTCAACTCCCACCCGGCCCCACAATTTCAAATTCACACCGCATTCCGTGCACGCAGTTTCGTTAACCGATTCTCCATCTTGTCCGCTTCCTTCTGTAACGCCTTCATCAGGTTCATCGTTTCCTCCTTTTCAAATAGTTTCCGATTTGGCCGTTTACCAAGCAGTGGAAATCGGTCTTCCTCTGTTTTCCTCTCATTCCTCTCGCTTGCTCCTGACCTGCAGAAAGCTTAAGATTTAACGTGTTCGAGCTGCATCAACGGAGTTCATTTATGTCCGCAAAGAACATCCCGCGAAGACTTGCAAGTTGGGCGGTCGTGGGATTTGTTGCGGCTGTGTTATACGTCTTCATCACGCCGTGGTATCGACAGGGCGAACCGTCTATTGCTGGGAAGAAGGCCGAAGACTTTCCCCTCACCGTTGCAGGAAAGCAGACTCGACTTTCCGAGTTTAGAGGAAAAGTCGTTGTTCTCAACTTTTGGGCATCTTGGTGCGGTTCCTGCGTGGAAGAGATGCCAGACTTGGACCGTCTTCAAGCGCGGATCCGCTCACGTGGTGGTATTGTCCTAGCCGTTAGTATGGATAAGAACTGTGGTAACTACGAAGACTTCCTGAAGAATTATCCTGTACGATTTTCGACTGCCTGCGAGCCAACGAACAAAGTTTCGTTGGACTACGGAACCGTACAGATTCCCGAAACCTATATCATCGACCGTGAAGGACGCATTGTGCGAAAGGTTATTGGTCCGCAGCAATGGGACTCCGCAGCAATGAACTCTTATTTTGATTCCATTCTGGCCGCTTCTTGACTCCTGAGTGGCCGCTCCCGCCACGGACTTCAGCATGCAATTCGGTCCGGCTGAGAGGATTCCAACCTCTACCCCTTTCGGGACACTGGCCTAAGCCGTGCGCGTCTGGCAGTTCCGCCACAGCCGGATTCCTAACGCAGCCTGATATTTTGACAGATGGCTCCTCAGCCTTTCCGCATCGACTCCCGCCTTCGTACACGCATAGAAATACGCTTTGTCACTTTCGAGAAGAAACCACACGGCAATTTTCTTCTCCGGAGAATAACGGTCCTGACGTTTTTGTCCATTACACCGACATTGCAGGCGAGGGCTACCGAACACTGAAGCCGGGAGATCGCGTTCGAGATCGTGCGAGGCTCCAATGGTCCGCACGCGGCGAACGTAGTTGTTACCGATGACCCCCAATTAAGCTGCTCGCCCTTGGGCTGGCGGCGATGGTTCGCCTTGTTGGTCATCGGCCCGAAGCTCAACCCCGCACTGCCGACACTTCGGGTTCTGCTTCCATTCCACGACAGCGTAATGCTTGCCGCACTGCGGACACGTATAGCGCGTCATCAGCTTCCAATCTTTCTCGGCTTCCATGAGGCACACCTTCGGACGGCGCTGTGGCCACCGTCGATTAGGACAACCGTAGACCCCGGAGTTGAACTCGTCAAGCCCCTGCCTTTGACGCCAGTCCATCTCTTCGCCACTCATCTCCATTTTGGAAACGTTTTTCGTGTTTATCGTTATGCTAAACGATCAGTGCGGAAAGCGCCGCTATTCTTGCCAAATTGTCCCGCTTTCTAAAACGGTTTCCAGTCCGGCTTCACCTTCACGGACCCATCTTACTTGGCACCGCACCGTCAAGAGGTCATCGTCAAACGTTACCTCAACAGCTTGTCCTCGTCTCAAGTGGAAACTCCCGCGCACCCTGAAACCGTCTTGCGACCTATCGACAACGACGCTTGGAAACCGCTCCACACGCCCTTTTAGATTGACCAGCAAACTGGCCCGTTTCTTCGTGACGATCCGTTTTGATCGACGGCGCTCGGAAGCGGGAGAATTACGCATTGACCGCTGACCTGGCTAATTGCGGGGGTGAGATTCCTGTGTTACGAAGGGTACCTATCTCACCCCCTCGTGTATCGACAAGGGAACATATTACTTATCGCAACGCACCTACAGCGCAATCAGGTGAATACGGTGTTCACTTTAGGAATTGTGCTTAAAGCATCGGATCATCGATGCTTTCTCGCTCGTGTCCGCAACGGTTTTGTCCCGGCGTCACGCCGACAAGTCTTCGAGAAAATCCGTCCCCTCGTATCCCCAACGATGCCGTTCGTCAATCTGCCTGATGAGCATCCATCGCGTTGGGGTGAAAATCTGACGGCTGACAAAATGAAGGAATGCGTTTGGCTGCGCCCCGAGGCTGTTGCTCAGGTTGAGTTTTTGGAGTGGACGGCGGGAGATCGGCTGAGGCATAGCACATTTGTTGGGCTGCGTGAGGACAAAAGCGCCCGACTTGGGTTAAGGAGCACGTCGGAGAAGCCTGATCGGGTACTGGCCCCCACTTTACCGGTAAGCGGTCATCAGAAAGCAAGTGAATTATGCCGCTGCTCGTTTTGCACAGAATCATTTTTCGATTCTCCTTGACACGCACGTCCGCGAGGAACAGGATCATTTCGAAGTTTCGCCCTTTGAGGTGAGACTCCCGCTCCGTACTCCGACGGCAGTTTCTTTAACAGCTAAGCTCTGCGTCGAGCGCCAAGAGGGCAGTACGTCCTCGACTCGTTTTTCTACGCCCGCGACGGGCCTAGCCTTCTGTCCGACGTACACAACTGCACGCCCAGGACCGCAGCGGTTCCAGGCCATAACATTCGAGTCCGACGCGCTTCATGCGAGGCCAGTTTTTTGCTTTTCTCAAAAAGGAGAACATCCCATGTCAGAAGTAAACAAAACTATCGTCCGTCGTCTGTTTGAAGAGGTTTGGAACAAGGGTAATCTGTCGATGGCAGACGAACTCTTTACCCCAAACTATGTCCACCATGACCCCTCGACACCCGATCTTGGACGGGGCCCCGAGAGTGAAAAGAAGAGAGCGACGCTCTACCGCTCTGCTTTCCCCGACCTTCGATTGACGATCGAGGACATCATTGCCGAAGGCGAAACTGTGATTGCCCGTTGGTCCTGTAGGGGTACCCATAAAGGCGATCTCAGCGGGATTGCGCCAACGGGGAAGCAGGTCACCATCTCCGGGGTGAGCATCGTCCGCTTCAGTGGCAGCAAGATGGCAGAAAGCTGGATCAACTGGGACGCTCTGGGCCTTATGCAGCAGCTCGGCGTCGTCCCTGAGCTTGCCAAAGCCAAAGCCGTTGCAGCGAAGCCATAGACTTCGGAGAACTTTCCAACGTTTCTCACGGGAGCGGCTCCCTCCGCTCCCATTTTCTCCCGGCTTCCACTCGACCGTCGGCGGTCACTTGCCTGTGTAGTCGGGTTACCCTACAAGTGAAATCGGTCATCGGCACTTGATTTCATAACAATGTCGGCTCCCTCGACCCGGGCAAACCCTGGGCGTTTCAATTCAATGTTTAGTGTTTCCCCTTCGCCTTCGCTGCCCTATATTTTGCCCACCGCGCTTAAACGGATTGGCAGGAAGAAGCGGGTAATGTCTGCGACTGCGAGAGCGAAGCTACCGCCTAGAATCTTTATCGCTGTTCCCACTGCGAGCGAGCGACTTCCGCGCACTCCTTGAAAACATCATGGCCGAACTTGTGACTCGCAGCGGCAGCACTCACCTCATCGTAGCTATCAGCATAAGAGCGAAGGGTCTCGGAAACGATACAGAGTGCAATGGTACGGACTTCGATGCCGTATCGCTCTCGCAGTAGGTGTGCGTATTGGGGACGCCAAGGAGGTGGGAGACCGTAGGCCAGCACAGCGTAATGTCCTCGCCAGACATCATAACGAGCCTTCAAGCGGCCACGCATTGGAGCCGTGTATTCCCGAATCAACTCGGCACAAACGACCAAGGCAAGAATGCCAACGACCAAAGCGGCTTTTTTGCGGACCTTCACGAAAGCACCACCACGTGAACCCCGGATTCTTCGCAAGCGTTCGCGCTCCGTAGCGCAAATCATGCCAACTAGTTTCCAGCGACACGATGCGCCACGCTTCCCGGCACGCTTCCTTGATCCGCGTAACGTTCCGAATGGCCGTCGCGCCGCATAGCGCGCTTCCACTCCTTCCATGTCCCGCGCGCGATTTTTCGCTTCGCGCATGGCCAGATGAAAGGCCAGTTCGTCCTCCAAGTCGCGATCCAATTGCCTCCTCTTGAACAGCGCCTTGACCCTCATCCACCAGCTCATGCCATTTCTCCGGATTCTCCCCACCCTGGTAGCCATGGTGGGGGCGCGTTTTGGCGCGTCCCGGTTCCCAATTTCGATTTTCGAATTTGCGTTCCTCCTCACGCCACCTGCATCGCCCTTGCCATGGCCCCCGACATTCGCCGCCCATACTCGGCTTCTTCCGCAAGTTTTTTGCGCCCAGCCGCCGTAAGCGAATAGTACTTGGCCCGGCGATTGTTTTCCGACGCACCCCACTCGGCCGACAGCAGCCCCTTCCACTCCAGCCAGTGCAGTGCCGCGTAGAGCGCCCCTTCTTCCACGTGCAAAACGTCGTTCGAGCTTTCATGGATCCATTCTGCCACGCCAAATTTTCCCACTCCCATAAACCCTTTAGGGAGTCACTCTACACCCCTAAATGTTTAAGGGATCGTTTTTGTTTCCTCCCGCAGGAAGTTTCGGGATGGCCGTTGCCAGGACAGGCTTTACAAAAAGGGGTTGGGGTCCCCCGATTTTCACACTTTAAACCTCAAAATCTTATTGGTCTATTCCCTCCTTCTTTACATTCTTATGTCCTTACTTCATTATTTCTTTGCCTTTTCAGCATGCCTCGCCAGCGTCTTGGTCAACATTTTCTCGCCGACCTCGACTGGCGCGAGCAAATCGCCCGCGCCATTCGCGTCTCTCCGCACTCCCTGGCGCCGCTTGTCGGCGGCGAGCGTTCCCAGAAGCTTCCTCTTTCTACCGCCGTCACGCATTGCTGGATCGAAATGGGTGCCGGCCACGGCGAGATGACGCGCCATCTGCTTGCTTCCGACGACCCGGTTACCGCCATCGAACTGGATCCCTCGCTTGCTGCAGGCCTTCGCCGCCTCGCGAAAGAGTTTCCGCAACTTACGGTCGTCTCCGGAGACATTCTCAAAACGGATCTGCCCGCGCTCGCCTCCGGCCGACGCATCCGCATCTACGGCAATCTTCCCTACTACATCACTTCGCCGATCCTTCATCACCTCTTCACCCACGCATCGCTGATCGACGAAATGCACTTCGTCATCCAGACCGAAGTCGCCGCGCGCCTGGCCGCCGCGCCGGGCACGCGCGATTACGGCTATCTTTCTGTCGTCACGCAGTTCTACGCGCGCCCGGAAATCGTCTTCGAAATTCCGCGCGAGGCATTTCAGCCGCCGCCTGAGGTGACTTCCGCGCTCGTCACTCTGCGCCTTCCCGGTGCACGCGCAAAACTCGGCCTGAAAGACGAAGCGCGCTTCCTGAATTTTGTGAAATTGTCTCTCTCGCAGAAGCGCAAAATGCTGGTGAACAACCTGCGGTCCCTCGCCAAGCCGGAAAAAATTCGCGCCGCGCTGGGTTCGCTCAATCTGCGCCCCGACGCCCGCGCCGAGCAGCTCACCGTCGCCGAGCTCGCCGCTCTTCATCGACTCTTGGAAGGCTCCTGATGCGCACTGGCTCGCACGAACATTGGAGCCAGAAAGGAGTTTTGTCATTCCAGGCGTCCGATTTTGGCGCGAGAAATCTGCTGCCTGTTTGTCGAAAGCGGGGAAAAGATTCATCGTGGCGCCGCGCTTTCGCGCCGTCACAGAACCGCTTCGGGTTCTTTTTTCAGCGCCGCCACCAGGCGATCGGGGTAATCACTCATAATCCCGTCAACGCCGGCTTCGATCAGCAGCCGCATGTGCGCCGGCTGGTTGATGGTCCAGCAAACGATCTGCAAATCTTTTTTCCGCGCTTTCTCCAGCAGCGCCGGTGTGACCAGCTCGCCGCGGACGACCAACTGCCGCGCGCCGATTTCCACGGCCTTCTCCACCGGATTGTCGAGCTGCCTGTCGTAAAGCAAGCCGGTCATCACCGTGGGCTCGATTTTGCGCACGTTTAGCACCATGGAGGGATCAAAAGAAATCACCACCGCGCGCGGAATTTCTCCGGTTTCGCGCAACGAGGCAATCAGTGCGTGCTCTCCGCCCCAGGAGCCGCTGGGCTTCATTTCCAGGTAAAACACCACGTCGTTCTTCTTCGAGAACTGCAGGATTTCATCCAGCGTGGGAATGCGTTCGCCGGCAAATTCGCTGCCGAACCACGACCCGGCGTCCAGCTGGCGCAATTCCGCAAGCGACAAGTCGTGCACGGATCCGCGGCCGTTCGTGGTGCGGTTCACTTTCTCATCATGGATGGCCACGAAATGCGCGTCGCGCGAAAGCTGCAGGTCCGTTTCGATGAACGTCGCCCCGAGCGCCACCGCTTTTCGGAATGCAGTCAGCGTGTTCTCCGGCGCGTGCCCCGAGGCTCCCCGGTGTGCAATCACCAGCATTCCGATTTTCGCTCCCTTTGCGGTTGCACCGCTTCGCGCAACACCGCTCTCGAAAAATAGTTTCTCTTTTCCAAGGAATTGCTTGAAAAGAGCAGTGGCCCAAACATCATGTTAGCATTTAATTTCCTAAGCCATTCGTGCACCTTTTTCGCCTTCACCGTGAATCTAACTCACCAGGGACCTTAGATAGTTTGAGAGAGTTCGTCGAGGAGGACGCCATGGGAAAGGAAATTCGGGCCCTGTTTGCAGCACTCCTATTGACCGCAACGAGTGCCGCGGCAGCCAACGCGGCGGGATTGCTGCAGGAAAGCAAGCACCAGCGCAGTGAAGACAAATACCGCGCGAGGCTTGCCAACCAAGTGCGCCACCAATTGGTGATGCTGCCGTGGTATTCGGTGTTCGACAATCTGGCGTTTCGCATCGACAGAGACAAAGTCACGTTGCTTGGCCAGGTGACTCGGCCGGTGTTGAAATCCGACGCGGAAGCTGCGGTGAAAAGCATCGAAGGTGTGGCATCCGTGAAAAACGAAATCGAGGTTCTCCCGCTTTCAGCGATGGACGATCAATTGCGCCGCGCCGTGTACCGCGCAATTTACAGCGGGCCTGGGCTCCAGCGGTATGGACTAGGGGCGATTCCGTCGATTCACATCATCGTGAAAAACGGCAACGTCACGCTGGAAGGCATCGTGGACAGCGAGATGGACAGGAATCTCGCCAATTTGCGGGCGAACCAGGTACCCAATGTGTTTTCGGTGAAGAATAATCTGGTCGTGGCGCGCAACGAGAAAAAACGCGCCTGAAATCCGTCGTGTCGCGAGGGGTTGCGTCGTTCGCAAGAATCGTATCGAAGAAACGGTGCATCACGCCGCGCCTGCAGCTCCGCTTCGGTGCAACTGGCGGGAAATGCGCCGCGCGATTTCTTTCACCGCTTCGACAATGCGCGGCATGTTTGCTTCGTCCACCTGAGTGAGGGTGCCGCTGGCGCCCAGAGCCGCAACGACATTTCCTATGACGTTGAAAGTCGGCGCGCCTAGGCAGCGCGCGCCCAAACTGTTTTCTTCATCGTCCACCCGCATAGCCTTCTTGCTTGACGCGCTCCAAATCCGCGAGCAGGCATTTGCCGACGCTTGTCGCATTTGGCTAAACTTGGACAGCGAATTGCTTTGCTTGGTGCGCCAACCGGTCCTAAGTCAAATTCGCAACAGAAAGGACTGACGAGCTTTATGACCACCGCTACCAGCAGCCCGAATCTGGCGCTTACGCCACTTCCCTTCTCCAACCGCGTCGTGCCGGTCAATACCGCGCCCAAGGACTTCGACGCGGAACGCGGTCTCCCCGAAGGAATCCTGGATTTTCTCGCTCCGCTGCACGCCGCACTGACGCTGCGGCAAAGAGCGCTGCTGGCGCGGCGCGAAAACACGTTGGCGGAAGCCCACGCAGGAAAAGTTCCTTCTTACTTGCCGCCGTCGGTGGCGACCATGAGCTCCTGGCGGATCGAGCTCCCGGCGTGGTGCGCCGACCAGCGCAATCAAATGACCGGGCCGGCGGATGACGCGGAGCTTGTTGTGAAAATGCTCAATTCCGGCGCGCCGGGCGTGATGCTGGACCTGGAAGATTCGACGGCGAACACTTGGGAGCACAATTCACAGGGCATTAAGAACATTTTGGAGGCGCTGGCGGGGCGGCTGGCTTACTTCGATCGCAAACGCAACAAAACGGTTGGCATTAATCCCAGCACGACCGTAATTTTCACGCGGCCGCGCGGTTTGCACCTGCACCAGGCAGGCGTGCTGCCGGGCGAACTGTTGCCGGCTTCGCTTTTTGACGTGGCGATGGTCGCATATCAAGTGGACTTCAGCGCGCTGAGGCATCCGCTGTGCATCTACATCGCGAAATCCGAATCGGCGGACGAGGCGCTGTGGTGGCGCGACCTCTTCCAGATGATTGAGCGCATGAAAGGTTTGCCGAAGGGCACGCTCAAGTGCATGGCGCTCGTGGAGTCGCATCCGCTGGCGTTTCAGATGGAAGAATTCGCGTGGAATTTGCGCGACCACATTGTGGGCCTGGACCTGGGCCGCTGGGACTACATGGCCAGTCTGATTCACTTCCTTCTGGAAAATCCGGAGTGGGTGCTTCCCGACCGCAACACGATTCCCCATAACGTGGCGTTTTTTCAAAATCTGCGCAACTTGATCCCGGAGATTTGCCACAAGCACGGAATGCTGGCGATTGGCGGAATGACGGCGCTTTATCCGAGCCGCGAAGACCCGGAACTGAACGCGCGTGCGCTGAAGGTGCTGGCAGAAGACAAGAAGAACGAAGCGAATTCGCTGATGGATGGCGCCTGGACAGGGCATCCCGACCAGAACGAAATCGCGGTGAGCCAGTTCCCTGTTCCGAATCAGTTGCAAGCGCGCCCGGCGGCCGCGAATCCGCATCCGGATTTGCGGCCGCTGCCGACGGGAGTGGGCCAGCGCACGCTTGCGGGCACGCGCGCGGCGGTGCGGACGGTGACTCGCTATCGCAACGGAGTGTTGAACGGAAAAGGCGCGAGTCTGCTCGATGGCTACATGGAAGACCTGGCCACGGACCGGATTTACCGCCTGATGATCGCGCAGCGCATGAGGCATTCGCGACAAGTCGAGATCCTCGACGACAACGGTGCCGCCGTGCCGCACACGCCGGAATTGATTAGCCAGCTTTTCGACGAAGAATTGGACCGCCTGCTGCGGGAAGCGAAGAGCGACGATTCACGCGCGGCGGAAACGCTGCCCGAGGCGCGACGGATGAGCGAAGAGATGATCCGGCGAGAGGAGTTTGATCCAAGGTAGACAGAAAGTTGCAAATCGATTTCGAGGAGCCTGTTGAAGGAAAAACCGAGAGCGTGTCATTCCGAGGAGCGAAAGCGACGAGGAATCGCAGTCGACGAACCTAACTGTGGACCACGCGGATTTCGCACTGTACCCGTTAGAAGGAAAGCGTAGTTTCCGCGTCTTGCCCATGGAACGGCCATAAATGGAAGTCCATCCATGACGAGCCATTCCATTTGATGAGCGAACTCTCCAGCATCGGTTTTCGCTTCTATTGTAGTAGGGTTATCTAACGGCCGGGAGCATTTGACCGTCCGCGTCGATGCGGTCGTGGCGCGATGAGCGCAAATCACCCGGAAGCGCCGGGTCGGCCGCCGGCAGCGCGAAGCTGACGCTCTTGGCATTCTTCATGACCGCGTCAAAAGCGGCCATGAACGCGTTCATTTCTGGCTGCGTGCCAACGGTGATGCGCGAATAGGTCGGCCAGGCGGGCCAGATGCGCCCGATGAAAACATTCTTAGCCGCCATCGCGTCGATGACTTCTTTGGCCGGGCGCTTGGTGTCCACCATGAAAAAGTTCGTCTGCGAAGGCACGTAGGAGTAGCCATTGCGGCTGAGCCAGTCGAACGTTTTCTGGCGGACAGTGCTGTTGATGAGCTTGCGGTCGGCAACCAGATGCTCATGCTTGAGGCTCGCGGTAGCCGCAGCGACGGCGGTGATGGGCAACGCACTCCAGCCGCCGCAGTGTTCAAGTTTCGCAAGCAGGTCGGGGCGCGCGATAGCAAATCCGCAGCGCAACCCGGCCATGCCATAAATCTTCGAAAAAGTGCGCAACACGATGATGTCCTGCCCGGCCTTGACCAGGTCCATGGCCGTTTCCGCTCCGTCGGCGAAGTGAATGTAAGCTTCGTCTACCAGCACGACGGAATCTTTCGGCTTCTTGGCGACCAGTTGCTCGATGTCCGCGTGCGGCGTGAGCGTTCCGGTAGGATTGTTGGGCGTACAAACGTAAAACAGTCCCGCATCGGGCGCGGCAGCGAGCATGGCGGGAATGTCGTGCGCGTAAGTTTTTGTCAGGGGGACTTTGACCACGCGCGCGCCAGAAATTTTTGCTGCTTCCATTCCAGCTTCATAACCTGGATCGCCGGTGACGTAGCTCCGCGCCGGCGAGGAGAAGGAGAGAACGGAAAAATGCAGCGGCTCGCTCGAACCCGGAAAAACGTGGATGTATTCGCGCTTCAGGCCTTGCTGCTCCGCAAAAGTGTCAATGAGTTCGTCGGTGAGCCAGTACGAATAGCGCCCGCCTTGCGGGGCTTGCGCGACAACGGCGGCGCGCGCCATGTCGCATGGCCCGAGCGGATTCTCATTGGCGTTGATGACCACCGCTCCCGGTGGAAACTGGCTGCGCTTGCGCTCCATAGCCGCTGCGGCGAGGAAAGGCTCGTTCACAATGCGAAACGCGGAGGCGGCAGCTGCGGCGGCGGAAAATTTCAAGAACGTTCTGCGGGAATCGTTGCTGGGGGCCGTTTTCTGGCTCATGTCTTGGCTCATGCGAAACTCCTGGACCGGCAATCGACCGGGACTCTGGCTAGGCCACCACTATAGCACCGAATTTGGCCGCCGTATTCGGATAGATTTGACAACTTCGTCTGGCCTAAGCTTTGGATTTGACGGGACTCAACATTGTTGGCCCTTTCGATTGTTGATCCTGGATTCTTGAGGGAGCTCATGGCGGTAGCGGCGGGAAAAACTTGGGAGGCACAGTCGATAGAAGAGCGCATCGACGCTTTGGATTGGAACGCCGCGGCCGATTGGCTTTCACAACGCGGCTATGCGGTGACCGCGCCGGTGCTTAGGCCGGAAGAATGTGCCTCGCTTGCCGCGATGTACGGCGACCCGAGCCGGTTTCGCAGCCACATCGTGATGGAGCGCTATCGGTTTGGCGTGGGAGATTACAAATACTTTGACAATCCCTTGCCGGAAATCGTCGTCTCGCTAAGAACCAGCGTGTATCCGCATCTCGCCAAAGTGGCGAATCAGTGGGCGGAAACTTTCGGGGAAAAGGTTCCGCGATTCCCGGTCGAACATGCTGCGTTTCTGAAAATCTGCCACAAAGCCGGGCAAACGAAGCCCACGCCGCTGCTGCTGCATTATGAAGCAGGCGGCTACAACTGCTTGCACCAGGACATTTACGGCGAAATCGCTTTTCCGCTGCAGATGGTTTTTCTATTGGGGCAGCAAGGCCGCGACTGGGAAGGCGGCGAGTTCTTGCTCGTGGAGCAACAGCCGCGTGCGCAGTCGAAAGGCGAAGTGGTGGGCGCGGATCAGGGCCAAGCGATTATTTTCACCACGCGCTACCGACCCGTTCGTGGCGCTCGCGGTTTCTACCGCGTCAACATGAAACACGGCGTGAGCCGCGTGCATCGCGGCACGCGCTGCACGCTGGGGATCATCTTCCACGAGGCGAAATAATTCTTCGCCGGGTGCCACAACCCTCAAAGCTGACATCCCCGCCCTCGAGGTGCGGTCTTCCGCAGCCTGTGGCGGAGGGATCGGCTTTGGCACCGTTTTCCAGACTCTATTCGTGGCCGCCCGCGAGCTCTCGCACAATGGCCCCCACGAAATTCTTCGCGTCGCCGAAGAGCATCAGCGTTTTGTCCAGGTAATAAAGCGGATTCTCGATCCCCGCAAAACCCGCGCCCATACTGCGCTTGATGACCATCACGGTGCGTGCCTTGTCCACGTCGAGAATCGGCATGCCGTAAATCGGGCTGGAGGGGTCGCTGCGCGCGGCAGGATTGGTAACGTCGTTCGCCCCGATGACCAGAGCCACGTCCGTCTGCGGGAACTCGCCGTTGATTTCGTCCATGTCGAGCAGCTTGTCGTAAGGAATGTCCGCTTCGGCGAGCAGCACGTTCATGTGGCCCGGCATGCGGCCCGCGACAGGGTGGATGCCGAATTTCACGTCGATGCCGCGTTTGGTGAGCGCGTCGTAGAGCTCGCGGACTTTGTGCTGCGCCTGCGCAACCGCCATGCCGTAGCCGGGAACGACGACCACTTTGTTGGCGGCAGCGAGAATGCCGGCAGCCTCCTCGGGACTGGCGCTTCGCACGCTGCGCGTTTCCTTCGCACCGGCTGCCGCGCCAGCTTGCTCTTGCCCGAACGCTCCGAAGAGCACGTTGGTGAACGAGCGGTTCATCGCCTTTGACATGTTGACGGAGAGAATGAAGCCGGAGGCGCCGTCGAGCGCGCCCGCGATGATGAGCAACTTGCTCTGCAGGACGAAGCCCATCGCCGCGGCGGAAAGACCGGCGTAAGAGTTCAACAGCGAAATGACCGTCGGCATGTCCGCGCCGCCGATGGGAATAATCATCATCACTCCGAAAACCAGCGGGATGCCGACAATCGCAGGAAAGAGCTGCATTTTTTCCGGATGCGCGACGAGCACGCCAGCCACCGCAATCGCTACACCAAGCAGGCCCAGGTTCACGAAGTTCTGGCCTTTGTAGGTGATCGGGCGCTGCGGCAAAATTTCTTGCAACTTCCCCGCCGCCATCAAGCTGCCCGTGAACGTCAGCGAGCCGAGAATCACTTCCATCGACAAAACCGCCATCATGAACGGCGGTACGTTGGGCGCGCGCAGATAAAATTCGGCGGTGCCGACCAGCGTCACGCAGAGCGCGCCAAACGCATGGCTGAGCGCCGTCCGCTGCGGCACGGCGGTCATCGCGACTTCGCCGAGCGGTATGCCGATGATGGTGCCGAGAACAAGCGCAATGACGATCCATTTGTACTCGACGATGCCGTGATACAACAGCGTGCCGGCAACGGCCAGCAGCATGCCGATTTCGCCCGCGAAGACGCCGCGGCGTGCGGTTGCCGGCGTACTCAGCCACTTCAACGAAAGAATAAAAAGCGCCGTCGCGAGCAGGTAGGTGATTTCGATGATGTTTTCCGTCGGCACGCTGGTCGTCGCTCCCGCTCAGGGCTTCTTTGGCCCGCTGGCCTTGAACATGCGCAGCATGCGGTCGGTGATGAGGAAGCCGCCGACAATGTTGCTGGTGGCAGCGACAATGGCGATGGTGCCGAGAATCTTGGCGAGCAGCGCGCCGTGCTCGTGGTATTCGCCCGCCAGGATGATGGCGCCGACGACGGCGATGGCGTCCAGCGCGTTGGTCAGCGACATCAGCGGCGTGTGCAGCAAAGGCGAAACGCGCCGGATCACTTCAAATCCGATGAACGCGGCCAGCATGAAAACGTACAGACTGGTCAGCAAATCCAGCTTCATGATTTTGCAACCTCCTTGGTTGCCGCCGCCAACGGCGGAAGCGAAAAGAATTCCCGCACGCGTGCGTTGACGACTTCTCCTTCCCGCGTGAGCAGCGTCTCGCGCACAATTTCGTCATCCAGATTCAGTTGCAGCTTTCCGTCTTTGACCAAGTGCAACAGGAACGCGCTAAGGTTTCGCGCGTACATTTGGCTGGCGTGATAAGGAACGCTGCTGGCCAGATTGAAAGTGCCGATAATCGTGACGCCGTGCTCGATGATGATTTCACCCGGCTTGGTGAGCTCGCAATTCCCGCCGCGCTCGCTGGCCAAATCAACAATTACTGAGCCCGGCGCCATGCTCGCCACCATTTCCTTGGTAACAAGAAGCGGAGGACGCTTTCCCGGAATGACCGCAGCGGTGATGACCACGTCATTTTCGGCAACCGCTTTTCCGAGAAGTTCGCGCTGGCGTTTATAGAAGGTTTCGTCCTGCGCGCGCGCATAGCCGCGCGAATCCTCCGCGTCTTTTGCTTCGATGGGAAGTTCGACGAAGCGCCCGCCGAGGCTTTGCACTTGCTCCTTGGCGGCGGGCCGCAAATCGTATGCGGACGCAACTGCGCCCAGCCGCCGCGCCGTGGAAATGGCCTGCAAGCCAGCCACGCCCGCGCCGATGATGAACACTCGCGCGGGGGTGATGGTTCCTGCCGCTGTCGTAAGCATCGGAAAAATGCGCGGCAATTTATCTGCGGCAAGAATCACCGCTTTGTAGCCGCAAATCGTGGCCATCGAGGAGAGCGCGTCCATGCTTTGCGCGCGCGTCGTGCGCGGTATCAGCTCCACGGAAAAAGAAGCCACTCCCTTGGAAGCAATTTCCTTAATGGTTTCGATGGAGCCTAGCGGCCTCAAAAATCCAACGAGCACCTGGCCTTGGCGGTACAACGGAAGGTCGGCTTTCCCGGTTTTATCATTGGAGCCATAACACAAAACCTGCGCGACGATGTCGGCGGCGCGAAAAACTTCGGCGCGGCTCGGCACGACTTTTGCGCCTTTGGCTCCGTATTCCGCATCGGGATAACCCGCCCCGACTCCCGCGCCCGCTTCCAGTAAAACTTCAAAGCCTGCTTTGGTGAGATTGGGAACCGCCGCGGGCACCAATGCCACGCGGCGCTCTTCCGGGAAGGTTTCTCGCGGGACGCCCACAATCATGAAGTTTCCTCCAAGACAAAGCCCTCAGCTTATGGGAGTTGCACACTATCGAGGAGACGCACCCAAGCGCGTTCTATCAGAGGTCCACCCCACTCCAACCAACCACTTCAAAGCATACACTGTTCGCGAACGTTCGGTAAGAGCCTCGAACCGTGAGTCCGCTGAACCCGCTTGGCTCGCGCGAACCTTAACCGCTCGTTTTTCCTTCGTCTTTTCTAAAGGCCTGCCGTCTTTTGCCGTGTGGCGTGCGTCACTGCTCTTTGTGAAGCCATTGGCATTCCCGCGATTTGCACCGCACGCGGTATACTTGCGTATGCCCCGGTTGCAGAGACACTCGCGGCAACTCGCTGCAATTCTTGCCGTCCTGCTGCCGGCAGGCTCGCTTTTTGCACAAGACGGCAATTTTCTAAAGGACCTGGCCGCTTGGCGCACCGCGCATACGGCCGACCTATTGAAGCCGGACGGCTGGCTCTCGCTGGTTGGATTGGAATGGCTGCAACCTGGCAACAATTCAGTCGGCACGGCGCCCGATAACAAGATTCATCTCAGCAAAGGATCCGCGCATCTCGCCGTGCTGCATCTCGAAGGAGAAAACGTGACGTTAAATCCGCCTGCAGGCGGGTTCCCCCCAGATTTTCTGGTCGCTGGCGCGCCTGCAAAGCCGCAATCTCTTCGCGCTGAAGGCAACAAAGATAAATTTGCGCCGCGCATGACCATTGGCACTCTCAACATGTACGTAATTCGCCGCGAGTCCCGCTTCGCCCTGCGCATCAAGGATGCTCAATCCCCATCGATTACCGGATTTCATGGTCTCAAGTGGTATCCGCCCGATGAGAATTACCGCGTCATCGCCAAGTGGATTCCCTATGTTCCCTTCAAAACCATCACGCTCGCCACTCTCGTCGGCACGAACTACGATCAGCCCGTTCCGGGCGCCGCGGAATTTGTCCTCGCTGGCAAGACCTGGCGCATCGAGCCCGTGCTCGAAGATCCCGCGGTTGCCAAACTCTTTTTCATCTTTCGCGATACCACCGGCACCACAACGACTTACGGCGCTTGCCGGTTTCTCTACACCGGTTTCCCGACCAATGGCCTCGACAAGCCGGGCGAACTCGTGCTCGATTTCAACCGTTTGGAAAATCCGCCGTGCGCCTACACGCCATATTCCACCTGCCCGCTGCCGCCTCCCGGCAACCGCTTGCCAATTCCCCTCCCCGTCGGCGAGCAGCGCTATCACGACTTGAACTAGTCGCGGAGTCCTTAGCTCCACGTCCTTCGAGTTGGATTCGCTCCCGTCTCTGCTCTGGGTGATCACTGCGCGCTGGCTCTTTGAAAATTGCATCCTGCTAGCGGAAAATAGGCATAGGCAAACATGGACTCCGCGAACTCCAAATTAGAGGGCTCCAACCACGATTCCCCGGCGCGCGAAAAGCTTATCGCCCTGCGGCTGGCGCTTCTTCGCGTGCATAAGAAGTTGCTGGAAATGGAGCGCCGAAATTACGAGCGGGAGCACGGCCACGTCAACTCCGGCGAGCTCTTCCGCTTGGTCGTGGACCACTCGCAATTCGCCTGGCTCCACAATATTTCGGAATTCGTGGTGCGCATCGACGAATCTCTCGCCGCCAAGGAGCCCATCACTCCGAGGTACACCAACGTTGCGTTTTCTCTGGCGCGAAAAATGTTTGTTCCCGCGGAATCCGGCGACGGCTTCCAAAAGAAATACTTCGAAGCCATCCAGAACGATCCCGCGGTAGTGATCGAACACGCTGAGCTCGCAAAGCTCTTTAACAATGAGCCGTGCGATTCCCCGGGGGGTTAGCCACAGTTGAATTCCAGATAGAATTCACAATCGTGGGTCGCCCGCTACGCATGCCGCGCCTCAGTTTCGTTCGCAGCCCGGCGATTCTTCACAGCCGAGAGAAAATGTGGAATTAAACCTCGACGACGTAGCTGTTACCCACAATGAAGAGGCCCATCGGTTCGAAGCCACTGTGGACGGGCTTCGCTCTATGCTCGTGTATCGGCTTTCTCCGGACCGCATCGTGTTGCTGCACACCGAAGTTCCCCCACCGCTGGAAGGCAAGGGACTGGCCGCGAAGCTCACGCGCACGGCTTTAGATTTCGCGCGCGCCTATCATCTGCGGGTTGTTCCCTGGTGTCCTTATGCTTCCAGCTTTCTCCGCAAGCACCGCGAATATCACGACTTGCTTTCCGCCGAAGATCTTCAGAAGATTTTGTCCAAGTAAGTAAATAGATTTCCAGGTCCTCGTCCATGTCTTCACTGATAACCGCCTGCAAAGAACCTCGGACGAAAATTTCCATCCGCCGCATTCGCCGCTCCGAGCTTCCCGAGGACACCATCGCGCTCGCGCGCTTCCTCATCGGAAAAGTCGTGGTTCACGATTTGCCTGCCGGACGCGTCAGCGGCCGCATCGTGGAGACCGAAGCTTACCCGCCCGGCGATCCCGCCGGTCATCATTTTCGCGGGCCCACCCTGCGCATCAAATCGATGTATCTTGCTCCCGGCCACGTCTACGTTTTTTTCAATTATGGCGCGCATTTCATGCTCAACGTCGTGAGCGAGGCCCCCGACACCGCGGCGGCCATTCTGATTCGCGCGCTCGAGCCGCTTGAAGGAATCGAAATCATGCAGCGGCATCGCAAGACTGCCGAGCTTCTCGACCTCACTCGCGGTCCGGGACGCCTCGCGCAGGCACTGCAAATCGACCGCCGCCATGATGGCGTTGATCTCTGCGAGGATGAAAAACTTTGGCTTGGCGACGCCGGCCAATCCGCTGGCCTTATCGGCAAAAGCGTGCGAATCGGCATCACCCGCGCCGCCGACAAACTTCTCCGCTTCTTCGAGCGTGGCAATCCTTTTGTGAGCGGCCCCAAACGCCTCCTTCAACCGCCGCCAAAGCGCCGCAAGCCTCGATTGCGCGCGTCTTCCTAATAAGTGATTACCGAGGGGAGCCGTAAAGCCCCTTGCCTTCAGGCATGGGGATATAAGGCTTCTAGAAAACTGTGGACGAAAGAAAAGCGAAAGGCTATAACGCCCTTAGGTGTACCGTCGTAAAGTGCTTGTGGATAAGGTTGCCGAGCGTCTCTTCCATTTGATACCTAATGCGGCTTTGAGATATCGAGCCGAGGTCACAGCAGTACGTGGACAACCAGAAGTAATGTCTAACTCCACCAAACACGGCGTCAAGGG